>CAJWVI010000022.1 GCA_913048115.1 uncultured Flavobacteriaceae bacterium
TTAAAAATGTGCTTCGAAAATTTTGTTTAAAAAAAATTCATATACTTTTGTATCCCAAATATAATTAGACAATGGCAAAAAATTTAGTGATCGTAGAGTCTCCTGCAAAGGCAAAAACTATTGAAAAATTTTTAGGAAAAGACTTCAAAGTGCAATCTAGTTTTGGACATATAGCAGATTTGCCTTCCAAGGAATTAGGCGTCGATGTCGATGGTGATTTTTCACCAAAATATATTGTCTCTACTGATAAGAAAAAACTAGTAGCAGATTTAAAGAAAGAGGCTAAGAAAGCAGAAATGGTTTGGCTTGCAAGTGATGAGGATCGAGAGGGAGAGGCAATTGCTTGGCATCTTGCTGAAGAGTTGGATTTAAAAGAAGAAAACACCAAGCGTATTGTCTTTCATGAAATTACCAAGACAGCCATTTTAAAAGCCATAGAGAATCCTAGAAAGATTGATTATAATTTGGTGAATGCCCAGCAAGCAAGAAGAATTTTAGATAGATTGGTAGGGTATGAGTTGTCTCCTGTTTTATGGCGTAAGGTAAAAGGTGGTTTGTCTGCAGGACGTGTGCAAAGTGTTGCAGTGCGTCTTATTGTAGAGCGTGAACGAGAAATAGAAGCCTTTAATGCTGTTGCAAGTTATAGAATAGATGCAGAGTTTACTACAGCGCAAGGCAGCAAGTTTAAGGCCAAGCTTCCAAAGAATTTTGAAACACAAGAAGATGCTCGTGCTTTTTTAGAGAAAAATATTGGTGCTAGCTATGATGTTGCAGATTTGGTTAAAAAACCTGCAAAAAAATCTCCAGCAGCACCTTTTACAACCTCTACCCTGCAGCAAGAAGCCGCAAGAAAATTATATTTTTCGGTAGGAAAAACGATGACTATTGCTCAACGACTATACGAGGCGGGTTTAATTACTTACATGAGAACCGATAGTGTAAATCTATCAAATGATGCGCAACAGGCTGCAGCAAAAGAGATCTCAAAAAGTTTTGGGCAGGCCTACAGCCATCCAAGAAAATATAAAGGAAAATCTAAAGGCGCACAAGAAGCCCATGAGGCTATTAGGCCTACAGAGATGTCTCGCAATAGTATTGAGGGTGATTATGATCAAACGCGATTGTATGACCTAATATGGAAACGCACTTTAGCATCACAAATGAGTGATGCGCAATTAGAGCGTACCAATGTAAAAATAGCAATTAATGCCAACCATCCAGTAAAAGAACAATTTACTGCCAATGGTGAGATGATTAAATTTGATGGGTTTCTAAAAGTATATCTTGAAGGAATTGATAACGATGATCAAGAGCAAGATGGAATGTTGCCTAAATTGGTTAAAGCAGATGTCTTAGGAATAAATTATATTACCGCTACCGAACGTTTTACAAGGCCACCGTATCGATTTACAGAAGCTTCTTTGGTAAAACAATTAGAAGAGTTGGGTATTGGTAGACCATCTACCTATGCGCCAACAATTTCTACAATTATTAGTAGAAATTATGTAGAGAAGGGAACTATAGAAGGATTAGAAAGAAGCTACTTACAACTCACTTTAGCAGAGCAGTCACTAAAGGATAAAATGCTTGTTGAGACTATAGGAAGTGATAAAGGAAAATTAGTACCTACAGATATAGGATTGATTGTAAATGATTTCTTAGTAGCACATTTTTCTTCGGTATTAGACTTTAATTTTACTGCCAAAGTAGAACAAGATTTTGACGATATAGCGGCCGGTAAGGAAGACTGGAAGCATATGCTAAAAGAGTTTTACGGAAAGTTTCACCCAACGGTAGAAGATGTTAAAGAGAATGCAGAAAGAGAAAGCGGAGAACGTATTTTAGGAGAAGATCCCGAGAGCGGGAGAACTGTTTTGGTACGTCTTGGAAAGTTTGGGCCTATGGCACAAATTGGCGCTCCAGATGATGAAGAGAAAAAGTTTGCAAGCTTGCGCCCAGACCAACAATTACACTTGGTTACTTTTGAGGAAGTGATGGATTTGTTTAAGCTTCCAAAGACCTTAGGAATTTATGAAGGGGAAGAAATAGATGTAAACAATGGTCGTTTTGGTCCCTATGTTAGATTTGGTAAAATGTTTGTTTCACTGCCAAAAGGCATCGACCCTCTAGATGTAGATATGGCCTATGCAAAAGAGCTTATTGAAGAAAAGAAAAAAGCAGACGCACCAATTTACACCTATGAAGATTTACCTGTACAGAAAGGGACAGGACGTTTTGGCCCCTTTATTAAGTGGAACAATATGTTTATAAATGTCAATAAAAAGTATGACTTTGACACCTTGAGCGATGCAGATATAATTGAATTGATAGAGGCCAAAAAACAAAAAGAAATCGATAAGCTTATCCATAACTGGGAAGAAGAAGGGATTCGTCTAGAGAAAGCTAGATGGGGGCGTTTTAACTTAATCAAAGGGAAAACAAAACTTGAGTTGCCAAAAACAACAAAAGCAGAAAAAATGACCTTGGAAGATGCCCAGGCTATCTTCGAGAAAAATGCGCCGAAGAAAAAGAAAAAAGCCGCTGTCAAAAAGAAAGCACCTGCAAAAAAGAAGGCCGCTGTCAAAAAGAAGACCCCAGTAAAGAAAAAATAACTAATAACACATAGATTCATCTCGTGATTGAATTTCTCTCTCCAGTTTCAAATACTGTTATAGCTCACCGTGAGGTGTTGCCTATGGGCACTATCGGGAAACAAGTTTTATTACATACGGTTAAAGATCAATTACCAGACTTAAAAGAGGTCAAGTTTGCTATTTTTGGAGCTAAAGAAAACAGACGTGATGTAGATTTTATGGGTTTCGATATTGATTTTGACCTATGTAGAATGGCATTGTATTCTTTATATCCAGGCAATTGGAAACATACAATTGCAGATTTAGGTGATATTGAGAAAGGGGCTAGTGTCGAAGATTCTTATTTTGCTATTAGAAGTGTAACTGCCGCACTGCTTAAAAAAAACATCATTCCTATTATCCTAGGAGGAAGCCAGGACAGCGTATACCCTCAATATCGTGCTTATGACGGCGTGGCCTCGATGATTAACATGGTAAATATTGATGCTCGTTTTGATTTAGGAGATGCAGAAGCAGCTATCTCTAATAAATCTTACGTTGGTAAAATTATAGTAGAAAAGCCTTACAATTTGTTTAATTATAGCGTGCTAGGGTATCAATCATTTTTTAACCCTCCCCAAGAGATTGCTTTGATGGATACACTTTATTTTGATGCTTACAGGTTGGGAGCTGTTACTGCAGATATTAAAGATGTAGAGCCTATTTTTAGAAATGCAGATTTAGTTTCTATGGATATTTCTTCAATCAAGAGTGCAGAATTAGGATGTTTTAATACCCAAAACCCAAATGGGTTTGATGGTAGAGAGATTTGCGCTATTGCCAGATATGCTGGGATTAGCAGTAAAGTAAGCTCTTTTTCACTATTTGAACTCACAGATTTTAGTAACTCTAGTTCTGGTGCAATGTTAATAGCACAGGTGTTATGGTACTTTATTGAGGGTGTAAACTTTAGGGTTTCTGATGATGATTTCACTAACGAAAAGCACTATACAACATATAAGGTACCCATAGATGACGAGGTTTTAACATTTAAGAAAAGCAGTAAAACAGGGCGTTGGTGGATAGAGTTGCCTTTTATTTCGAATATTGATAATAAATTGAAATCGGCTACGTTATTACCATGCACCTATGGCGAATATTTGGGTGCAACAAATCAGGAAATTCCTGAAAGGTGGTTCAAAGCCAGCCGAAAGAACGAAGTTTGACCAATTAAAATTGAATAATTTAGCTTCAAGTGTTTTTTAAGAAAATTGTTGTTTTTTTTAAAATATATCGATAGGTTTACACCTTTGAAACTAGAATTTAACCTAATACCTATGAAAAAGTTTATTGCATTAGCTGCCATTGTGGCCTTAATGTCCAGTTGTAACTCTGGAGACAGGGGAGAACTTGTTGGAGCAAAAGGTAAAAAATGGTATCCAGAAAAGCCTTTTGGGATGAGCCTTATTCCAGGTGGAGCATTTGTTATGGGTAAATCTGGAGACGATTTTGTTTCTGTAAATGATGCCCCAACCAAAACGGTAACCGTTCGTTCCTTTTACATGGATGAAACAGAAATTACTAACTCAGAATACCGCCAATTTGTGGAGTGGGTTCGTGACTCTACAGTACGTTTAAAATTGGCTATATTGGCCGATGAACTTGGCGAGACACCTGGTGATGGTGAAGCAGGTATCGGTGATTTTGCTTTTATAGATAACCAAGACGAAGAAAAGACCCCCTATGATCAATACATGGAGGACAATTACTACGGTATGGGTGACAATTTCTACGAGGGTAGAAAAATCAACAATAATATAGATCTAATTTGGGACACCGCTGAGTATCCTGACGAGTATTATGTTGAGGTTATGGATAGTATGTACCTTCCTGCTGAAGAATCTTACAATGGGCAACGCACCATGGATGTTTCTAAATTGAATTTCCAATATTCTTATATGGACATTCAAGATGCAGCAAAAAATAAAGAAGAACAAAGAAAAAACTTTATTAAAAAAGAATCTCTAAACATATACCCAGACACAACGGTTTGGATTAGAGATTTCAATTATTCTTACAACGAGCCAATGCATAATGATTATTTCTGGCACCAGGCCTATGGGGAGTATCCTGTAGTAGGTGTGAGTTGGAAACAGTCTAAGGCATTTTGTGCTTGGAGGACTTTATACAAAAACTCAAACCAGAAAAAAAGAAATCGGAACTTTGTAAATTCATTCCGTCTTCCTGGAGAAGCAGAGTGGGAATACGCAGCCAGAGGTGGAATACAAGGTGGAGATTTTCCGTGGGGTGGGCCATACACTAAAAATGACAGAGGTTGTTTCTTAGCAAACTTTAAGCCACTTCGTGGAGACTACGCAGCAGATCAAGCTCTTTACACGGTAGAGGCTAACGCATACGAGCCTAATGATTACAACCTTTTTAACATGGCAGGTAATGTTGCTGAGTGGGTTGATAGTTCTTATGAAGCTTCATCGTATGATTATATTTCAACAATGAACCCGATGGTAAATGACAAAACAAATATGCGTAAGGTAACTCGTGGTGGTTCATGGAAGGATATAGCATACTTTTTGGAAGTAAGTTCACGTAACTATGAGTATGCAGATTCTGCAAGAAGTTATATTGGTTTTAGAACCGTACAAGATTATATGGGTACAGATATTATCCTAAACAAAAACCTCGGTGACGCGAGATAAAACGTTAAAAACTTAAAACTTAAAAACTTAAACTTAAACTTAAAACTTAATTATTATGGCACAGTCAAAGTCAACAAAAAAACTGTTTAACATGGCCTATGGGCTTGGGGCATCAATTGTAATTATTGGAGCACTATTTAAAATTCTTCACTGGGATTTTGGTTTTCCATTTGATGGAAATACTTTATTGACAGTTGGTCTTGTTACTGAAGCAATTATTTTTGCAATTTCTGCATTTGAACCAGTTGATGATGATTTAGATTGGTCTTTAGTGTATCCAGAATTAGCCGGTGGTTCTTCAACAAACGCTAAAGGAGATAACTCTGAAGATGTTCAAGGACTTTTATCTCTTAAACTAGACGAGATGTTAAAAGAGGCTCGCATTGATGGAGAACTAATTAATAGTCTTTCCACAAGTATTTCTTCTTTACAAGATGCTGCTAAAGGGATGACGCCATCTGCAGATGCAATGAACTCTACTAAGAAATATAGTGAGGAAATGGCAATGGCTGCGGCACAAATGGAATCGCTAAATAGTCTATATAAAGTACAGGTAGAATCTACATCTCGCCAAACTGAAGTTAACGAGCGAGTTGCAGAAAATGCAGAGCAGTTAAAGGCCCAAATGGAACACTTAACAACAAGTCTTTCTTCATTAAATGGAGTATACGGTGGAATGTTATCTGCAATGAGCAGAAACTAAAAATAGTTTTCACTAAATATAAATTTTTAAATTAAAAAATTATGGCAGGAGGACAATCCCCAAGACAGAAGATGATTAACCTAATGTATTTGGTTTTCATCGCTATGTTAGCATTAAACATGTCTAAAGAAGTATTATCTGCATTTGGATCTATTAACGCTAAGTTAGATCGTGCAAATACAAGCTATGAGTCTAAAAACACATTGGCATTGGCTGATTTATCAAAAAAAGCTAGTGAAAATGATGAATTTAAAGCGGCTGCTGAATTAGCTAATGCTGCAAGCCAGCTTTCAAAGACCTACAACGATTATATAGCTGCTCAAAAAGTATTGCTATTATCTGAGGTTGAAGACAAAACCGATTATGAAACAATGGATACGTCTGGTTTTTTAGATGCCTTGTATCATGAAGGTGGTAAGTTAACAGAAGCTGGGCAAGAATTTCTTACTCAAATGGATACCTACAGAAATGGAATGGTTGCATTGATTGGGGATACAAACCCAACTTTAACAAGTCAAATAAATATTGACTTTAATACTGCTGATGTAACAGTTGGTAAAGGACCTTCAGCGGTAACTCAAGACTACATAAGCTATAACTATGTTGCGTTTCCTACGGTTTCATCCTTAACTAAAATGACCCAAATTCAAAACGATGTTAAATCTGTAGAGAACGAGTTATTATCTAAGTTGCTTTCTGGGAATTTAAAGCAACTAGCAAAACTAGATAATTATGAAACGGTAATGACTACCTCTAAAGGTGCATACTATACAGGAACTACTTTTGATGGAATGCTTTCATTGGGTCGTGTCGATGCCTCTACAGCACCAGAAAGAATTGAGTTAAAAATAGATGGGAAACCAATCAAGAAAACTGAATATGATTTAGATGGCGGGAGAGTCGTTCTTAAAGTAGGAACGGGTAGTGTTGGTGATCATAAGGTAACGGGTATGCTTATTTATATGCAAGATGGTAAAGAGGTTGAAGTGGCCGTAGATAAAAAGTTTACTACTATAAATAAACCAAATGCCGCTACCATTGCTGCAGACAAGATGAATGTTGTATATCGTGGTGTATCAAACCCTATGACTATTACTTTTGCAGGAATTCAAGACAGCAAGATAAGAGCAAATGCTCCAGGTTTAAGTAAGGTTAAAGGAAGTTCATACGCTATGAACCCTGGAACTGGAAGAGAGGTAACCATTACTGTTTCTGGTACACTTCCTGATGGAGATCCAGTAAGAGATAATGCAACTTTCCGTATTAAAGATATTCCGCGTCCAACTGGAACCATTCGTGGTGAAGATGGAGATGGAGGTTGTGTGCGTATGCAACGTCAAGGTCTTGAGAGATCAACTATAGGTGCAGCATTGCAAGATTTTGATTTTGATCTTAAATTGAATGTAACTGGGTTTAGTTTCAAAGTAAACGGTCAGCCAACAATTAAAGTAAACGGTAAAAAATTAAACAGTCAAGCCTCTGGAGCTCTTAAAAGAGCAAAGCGTGGTGAGACATTACAGATTTTTGATATTACAGCAAATATAGCTGGAAACAGTGGGTACAAATTGAAGAAAATTTCTCCAATCTGTATAGAGTTAACAAACTAAGAAACACAATAAACACACTTCATTGGCGTTATCTATAACCCTATTAAGTGTGTTTATTACCATCACTTTTTTAAATAAAAAAGGAACAAATGAAATTAAGAAACGTAATATTAGGTGCTTTTGTAGTAGCTTTAAGTATAACAAGTGCAAATGCACAGCTTAATATCTTAAACGCTTCATCACCTTCTGGTATAGGAGTAAAGACAGATGCACAAATAGCCTATGATAATGATGAGCCATTGCCTTACGGCTTTATTGATGAGCGTGATATCCTTTGGTCAAAAGCAACTTGGGAAATTATCGATCTTGATGAACGCGTAAACTTTCCTTTGTACTACCCTATAGACACTAATAACATTGGTTCAGACAGACGTTCTTTGTATGATGTTTTAGTTACAAACATGAAGAATGGAGTCATTAAAGAGGTGTATTCAGATTCTTATTTTACTGAAAAGAGAACTCTTCAAGATCTAGATGCTTCTTTAGTGTATAGAGATACTACAGATTATGGAATTGATCAATTCAATGCAGAAGGTATTGTAGATGCCGAGTATATTAGGGAATTCACCCTAGAGGCAGCAGATGTTGAAGAGTGGAGAATTCGTGGTCTATGGTATTTAGATAAACGTCTTGGTGAATTAAGATATCGTATTCTTGGACTTTGCCCAGTGGCGCCAGAAGCGCGTTCTAAAGCATTTGCAAATGATGGTGGGTCAGACAGTAGGGTTGAATTGTTTTGGGTTTATTTTCCTGCAGCAAGAGAGGTTTTGCATGAGGCCAAAGCATTTAATAGAAAAAACACATCTAGGCCAATAACCTATGATCACTTACTAAATTCAAGAAGATTTAACAGTCTTATCTATCGAGAAGAAAATGTTCAAGGGGATAGATCTGTTAATGAGTATATAAATGAAAATGCTTTTATGCAACTTCTAGAGTCTGATAGGATTAAAGAACAAATTAGAAATATTGAAATAGATCTTTGGAACTATTAAAAAATTTTTAAATACCAAAAAGCTTCACATGTGTGAGGCTTTTTTTATGCGCTTTTTTTAGAAGCACTTATCTTTATAAATATTTAGGACTTAAAATGATTCTAGTCTAGATGCATATTGTTTTATTATATTTACCGCAATGAAATCTACCCGCAAAAAAGAAATCGTATCCATTGCCGCGACTTTATTCAAAGAAAAGGGATATAGTGCTGTCTCTATGAGAGACATTGCTCAAGAAATGGATATAAAAGCTGCAAGTTTATATAATCATATAAAGGGGAAGCAAGAAATTTTATCTACACTGGTGCTTCATGTAGCTAGAAAATTCACCAACAGCACCCAAACTATTACTTCTGAAAAAGCCAGCCCAATTGAGCGCCTAAGTAAAATCATAGAACTTCATATCGATATTACTTTGCATCATGGCGAGGCCATTGCTGCCTTAAATAATGATTGGATGCATCTAGATGGAAAAGATCTATTAGATTTTATAGCGATGCGGGATCAATACGAAGAATATTTTAGGGGCATCATAAAACAAGGAATCCAACAAGGAGTAATTAAACCCAAGCATCCTGAGGTTATTTTATTTTCAATCCTGTCTACCCTAAGAACCCTATATCTCTGGAATGAAAGGCGAGGAAAATTAGATGTAAATGTGTTAAAAAAGGAGCTGGTATCTGTGCTAATTTCCGGTATTGTGTAACCTCTTCTTTCACTCTGTGTTGAGAATAGTTGTTCAAATTTGCTATTCTAACTAACAATCGTTAGTTTTGTATAATAATAACAAGTTTACATGGCTACATTTCACGCATTAAAAATAAAGGATATTTATAAGGAAACCACCGACTGCTCTGTGATTACCTTTGATGTTCCTGTAGGCTTATCTGAAATATTTCAGTACGCACCAGGGCAACACCTTACCTTAAAGGCGATCATTAACGGCGAGGATACACGACGCTCTTATAGTCTTTGTTCTAGTATTGTGGACAATCAATGGCAGGTGGCAGTAAAGAAAATACCAGGGGGTTTGTTTTCTACCCATGTAAATGAAGTATTGAAAACAGGTGATACCCTAGAGGTAATGCCTCCTAGTGGTAAATTTGGTGTAGCTATCTCAGAAGAAGAAAAGACATATATTGCTTTTGTAGCAGGCAGTGGCATTACACCAGTCTTGTCTATGATAAAAACTCATTTAGCAAAAGAGCCCACTGCGAAGTTCAAACTATTGTATTTGAATCGTACTGTAAAATCTATTATCTTTAAAGAACAAATAGAACAGCTTAGAAATCAGTATTTTGGAAGGTTAGAAATCTTTTATTTTTTAACCAAAGAGCATAGAGATGCAGAGTTGTTTAATGGGCGCTTTACTGAAGAAAAGCTAAAAGAAATTTTTCAGAAGTTAGTACATGTTCCAGCATTAGATGAAGCGTTTTTATGTGGTCCTGAAGAAATGATTTTTTTAGTACAAAAAGCATTAATGACTGCAGGAATGCCAGAGGCCAACATACACTACGAGTTATTTGTCTCTGGGCTAAGTGAAGAAGATAAAAAACGTGCTGAACGTCTATCCGAGCAAAGTATAGATGGAGTAGGAGTAACCATCGTAGATGGAGGTAAAGAGTTTCATTTTACCATGACAGACACCTATGATAATATTCTAGATGCAGCGCTAGGGGCAGGAGCAGACTTGCCTTATGCTTGTAAAGGAGGGGTATGTAGTACCTGTAAGTGTAGAGTGCTGGAGGGGCATGTAGAAATGAGAATAAATTATGCCTTGGACGAGAAAGAAGTTTCACAAAACCTTGTGCTAAGCTGTCAAGCCGTTCCAACCACAGATAAAGTAAAAGTAGATTTTGACGTATAAAAGTATAACACTATGAGCAACGAACAAATTAAAAGTCTAGAAGAAATTTTTGAAGCACGTATTGCACGTGATGAAAAAATAGAACCTAAAGATTGGATGCCAGAGAAATATAGAAAGACGCACATACGTCAAATCTCTCAGCATGCCCATTCAGAAATTGTTGGAATGCTGCCAGAAGGGAACTGGATAAGCAGAGCGCCATCTCTAAGGAGAAAGGCTGCACTGCTAGCAAAAGTTCAAGATGAGGCAGGACACGGCCTTTATTTGTATTCAGCCTGTGAGACATTAGGTATTTCCCGTATTGAATTGTACGACCAATTACATAGTGGTAAAGCAAAGTATTCTTCTATTTTCAATTATCCAACATTAACCTGGGCAGACATGGGAGCTGTTGGTTGGCTTGTAGACGGCGCAGCTATTATAAATCAAGTGCCTTTGTGTAATACCTCTTTTGGACCTTATGCAAGAGCGATGGTGCGCGTATGTAAAGAAGAGAGTTTTCACCAAAGACAAGGGTTTGAAATTATGCTAAAACTTTGTAATGGTTCTAAGCAGCAAAAAGACATGGCGCAAGATGCCTTAAACAGGTGGTGGTGGCCAAGTTTGATGATGTTGGGGCCCACAGATGCTGAGTCTGTTCATACAGAACAATCTATGAAGTGGAAGTTAAAACGCAAATCTAATGATGATTTACGCCAGCAATTTATTGATCAAACGGTTCCACAAGCAGATTTATTAGGCCTAACCATACCAGATCCAGATTTAAAGTTTAATGAACAAACAGGTAGTTATGATTTTGGAACTATAGATTGGGATGAGTTCTGGCAAGTTGTGAAAGGACATGGACCTTGTAATAAACAACGTATTAGTGCAAGAGTAGCTGCCTGGGACAATGGTTCTTGGGTGCGAGATGCAGCCATGGCTCATGCCGCTAAAAAAGAAGCATTAAAAATTAAAATAGCAATCTAGTATCAAATATAATAGATATGGATAATAATTGGCCCTTATGGGAAGTCTTCGTAAGAAGTAAAAACGGATTAGAACATCGTCACTTTGGAAGTCTTCACGCAGCAGACGAAGATATGGCACTAGAAAATGCACGAGATGTCTACACAAGAAGAAATGAAGGTGTAAGTATTTGGGTGGTAAAAAGTAGTAACATCAAAGCCAGTAATCCAGCACATAATGGAGAGCTCTTTGAGCCAGCTCAAGACAAAGTGTATCGTCATCCAACATTTTATAATGTACCTGATGAGGTAAAGCACATGTAATATGAAGAACGAAAATTTATATAATTATATTCTCGGCATTGCAGATAACAGTCTCATTTTAGGCCAACGCCTAGGAGAGTTATGTGGTCATGGGCCTAGTCTAGAAACAGATATTGCAGGCACAAATATTTCTTTAGACCTTATAGGTCAAACAAGAAGTTATTATCAATATGCCACAAAAATTTCTGAACAAGAGAAAACCGAAGATGATATTGCATTTTTGCGCATAGAAAGAGAATACAAAAATGTGTTGCTGGTAGAACAACCTAATACTCATTTCGGGTATGTGATGGGGCGACAATATTTGTTTGATGTCTATCACTTAATGATGCTACAACAATTACAATTCAGCAAAGATGAAACTCTTGCTGCTATTGCAAAAAAAGGGATTAAAGAGGTGAGTTACCACAAACGGTTTTCTGGAGACTGGGTCAAGAGATTAGGCGATGGTACTGCAGAAAGCACTGCTAAAATGCAAGAAGCAATTAATGATTTATGGCGCTTTACTGCCGAACTTTTTGACATGACAGATGCAGATACTGCTATGGCCTTAGAAGGTAAAGGCGTGGATGTTTCAAAATTAAAAGAAGGGTATTATAAAGAAGTAACAGCGCTTTTAGAAGAAGCAACCCTTACTGCTCCAGAAGGCATGTACTTTTCTAGAGGAGGAAAAAAGGGAGTTCACAGTGAGCATATGGGCTATTTATTGGCAGATATGCAATACATGCAACGCACCTATCCAAACATGGAGTGGTAATCAATTTATAATTTATAATGACGATAACACAGGCCAACATCGATGCGCATCTTATTCCAATTTTGGAGCAGGTAAGTGATCCTGAGATTCCAGTATTGACTGTTTTAGACCTAGGGGTAATTAGAGAAGCTATTGAAGTTGCAGGTGTTGTTAGTGTAAAACTTACTCCCACCTATTCTGGTTGTCCAGCTATGGACGTGATAGGAGATGATTTAAAAGCAGCGTTTGAGCCTTTAGGAAAAAAAGTGCAGGTTGAGTTAGTATTAGCTCCAGCCTGGAGCACCGACTGGATCAGTGAGCCTGGTTTACAAAAAATGGAAGCTTATGGTATTGCCAGACCTCTGTCTGAATCTGCAGACAAAGAAGTGTTGCTGGCAGATGCAAAAAAGGTACTATGCCCTCAATGTAAAAGCACAAATACCCATTTGGTGAGCCAATTTGGATCTACCGCTTGCAAAGCATTATTTAAATGTAACGCTTGTTTAGAGCCTTTTGATTATTTTAAATGTTTGAAGTAATAATAATTTAATTTCCTCTTTGAAGTAATTTAGGGAGCAAATATTTTTAATTATATATAGCTATGAAAAGTATTATAACCAATATAGAAAGCGGTGTAGCAACATTAACATTAAACCGTCCTAGGGTATTTAATAGTTTTAACCGTGAGATGGCACTTTTGTTTCAAAGTGAGCTAGATGTCTGTGAGGCAGCTCCAGAAATACGCGCCATTGTTATCACCGGTGCCGGTAAAGCTTTTTGTGCTGGTCAAGATTTAAAAGAAGTAACTACTCCAGCATTAAATCCTGGGTTTAAAAAAATTATAGAAGAACATTATAACCCTATCATTGCAAGAATTAGAGCTATTGAGAAGCCAATTATTGCCGCCGTTAATGGCGTGGCAGCAGGAGCGGGCGCAAATATTGCTTTAGCTTGTGATATTGTAGTTGCCAGTGAGCGCGCAAGTTTTATACAAGCGTTTAGTAAAATTGGCCTAGTACCAGACAGCGCTGGATCCTTCTTTTTACCGAGATTGATTGGTTTTCAAAAGGCCAGTGCATTGATGATGCTAGGTGATAAAGTGACTGCAGAACAAGCCAACACCCTAGGAATGATTTATAAGGTATTTTCTTTAGAAAAATTTGATAGTGAAGTGCTTGCCTTGGCAACACACATGGCTCAAATGCCAACCAAGGCACTGGGTTTGACAAAAACATTGTTAAATGCGTCTTTAAGTAATACCTTAGACCAACAATTAAACTTAGAAAGTAAACTGCAAATACAAGCGGCCAACAGTGCAGATTATAAAGAGGGCGTTGCTGCTTTTGTAGAAAAAAGAAAACCAAACTTCAAAGGAAACTAGATGATTAAAAATATAGGTATTATTGGTGCTGGAACCATGGGTTCTGGAATTGCTCAAGTAGCTTCCACTGCTGGATGTCTGGTTAAGTTGTTTGATTTAAATCAAGAAGCACTAGATAAAGCACAGACGGCTTTAGAAAAAATAACAACCCGTTTGGTGGAGAAGGGTCGTATCACTATCGAAGAGAAAAACACCATCCAACAAAACATTTCATATGTAAGCTCCTTAAAAGAATTAGCAACTAGTGATTTAACTATTGAAGCTATTGTTGAGAACCTAGATATAAAAAAGAAGGTATTTCAAGAACTGGAGAGCTATGTTAGTGATCGCTGTATCATAGCATCCAACACCTCTTCTTTGTCTATTGCCTCTATTGCATCCTCTTTAAAAAACCCAGAACGCTGTATAGGTCTTCATTTTTTTAACCCTGCACCCTTGATGAAGCTAGTGGAGGTGATTCCTGCCATACAAACCAGCAGTGAGGTGCTTGCCGCTTCACAGGAAACCATTAAAAGTTGGAAAAAAGTAGTTGCTGTAGCCAAAGACACCCCTGGTTTTATTGTAAACAGAGTCGCTAGGCCTTTTTATGGAGAGGCTCTTAGAATGTATGAAGAGGGTGTTGCAGACTTTGCAACCATTGACCATGCCATGAAAAGTGTGGGTGGATTTAAAATGGGACCTTTTGAACTCATGGACTTTATTGGAAATGATGTAAATTATACTGTAACACAAACAGTGTTTACCGCCTTCTATCATGATCCAAGATATACGCCATCTTTTACACAAAAACGTTTTGCAGAAGCAGGATATTTAGGCAGGAAATCTGGTAAAGGATTTTATGACTATTCACAAGCAGCGGTTAAACCACTGCCACAAGACAATCCAGCACTTTTAAATACCATATTTGATAGAATTCTAGTAATGTTGATCAACGAGGCAGCAGATGCGCTATTTTTAAATATTGCAAGCGCTAATGACATTGACTCGGCAATGACCAAAGGTGTTAATTATCCAAAAGGGTTATTGGCCTGGGCAGATGAAAAAGGAATAGATTGGTGTATTGAAGTGCTAGATAGGTTATATAACGAATACCATGAAGCTAGATATCGTTGTTCTCCATTATTGAGAAGAATGAATGCAAAGAATAAAACTTTTTTTTAATGGAAGGAACACAAATACCCTATAAAATGCTTTCTCAAGATGCTTACAGCACGTGGCTAGGCATAGAGATTCTTGCCTGTGAAATAGGACGAGTAAAAGTAGGTATGACCATACGTAAAGAAATGCTTAACAGCATGGATAAAGCCCATGGAGGAATAAGTTATTCATTGGCAGACACTGCTTTTGGTTTTACAGCCAATACCCATGGTAAATACGCAGTATCTATAGAGACTAGTATCAATCATATAGAAGCATTAAACCAGGGGGATTATATAACCGCCGAAGCCACCTTAGATGCTCAGAGAACAAAAGTTGGCTTTACAATTGTTGAGGTAAAACGAGGCGATGATTTAGTAGCTCTTTTTAAAGGAGTTGTGTATAGAACTAATAAGAATTGGGAAGCCTAACAATACAAAAATCCAGTTGCTGGTTTATTTTTTGGCTTTTTAAAATAACATTATGAAAGAAGCATATATAATTGATGGTGTAAGAACACCTATTGGAAATTACAAAGGAACATTGAGCGCTATTCGCACCGATGATTTGGGAGCACATGTAATAAAAGCTGTGGTGGCAAAAAACCCAAACATCCCTAAGGAAGCTTTTGATGATGTGATCATGGGTTGTGCCAATCAAGCAGGTGAAGACAACCGTAATGTAGCTCGTATGAGTTTGCTACTAGCAGGCCTGCCTTTTAGTGTTCCAGGAGAAACCGTAAATAGATTATGCAGTAGTGGCTTGTCGGCTATTATACATGCCAATAGAGCCATCAAGGCCGGTGATGGTGATTTATTTATTGCTGGCGGTGTTGAAAACATGACAAGAGGACCCTACGTAATGGCAAAACCTTCAAGCGCCTATGGTGGAGATAGTAAGATGTATGACTCTACCTTTGGATGGCGTTTTGTTAATCCAAAAATGGCTTCATTGTATGGTGTTGATGGTATGGGCGTTACTGCAGAAAATCTAGTTGCAAAATATAATATTTCTCGCGAAGATCAAGATGCCTTTGCTTTTAAAAGCCAAATGAAAGCCACCGCTGCTCAAAAAAATGGGAGATTGGCTAAAGAAATCATTCCAGTAGAAATTCCACAAAGAAAAAAAGATCCTATCATTTTTGCTAATGATGAGTTTATCAAGCCAAACTCTTCTATAGAGGTATTAGCAAAATTACGACCAGCTTTCAAAAAAGAGGGCGGTAGTGTTACCCCAGGAAACGCTTCTGGTTTAAATGACGGAGCTGCAGCAACAATTATTGCTTCTCAAGATGCTGTAAAAAAATACAATTTAAAACCTATGGCTAGAATAGTTTCTTCTGCCGTAGTAGGTGTGGAACCAAAAATCATGGGTATTGGACCTGTAAAAGCATCTCTTAAGGCTTTAGAAAAAGCAGGATTAACCATGGAGGATATGGATGTTATTGAGCTTAATGAAGCTTTTGCGTCTCAGGCCTTAGCATGTATTCGCGCTTGGGGCTTAGCAGATGATGATCCAAGAATTAACCCTAACGGAGGCTCTATTGCTATTGGGCACCCATTAGGGGTTACAGGAGCTAGAATTACATACTCAGCAGCCCTTGAGTTACAAGAGACAAATAAGAGATACGCCCTAATTACTATGTGTATAGGAGTTGGTCAGGGTTATGCTGCTATTATAGAAAATGTAAACTAGCACAAAACGCAATAATAAAATATTGTAAATTACAAGAAATAACACCCTTTAAAGGGGTTAGGGGATGTTCTCCTAAGGTTTAATAACGCTAAGATGAACAAAACACAACACTACTTACAAGGACAATGGCATGATGGTGAAGGAGATGGAGTTTTAATACATGATGCTGTAACTGGCGAAGCTTTTACAAGCATTGCTATGGGAGGCTTAGACGTTGCTGGGGCCCTGCAATATGGGAGAGAAAAAGGAGATGTACTTAGAAAAATGACATTTCAAGAAAGAGGTATGATGCTTAAGAAATTAGCCATGTATCTCACAAAACGAAAAGAAGCCTTTTACGAATTAAGCTACCGCTCTGGTGCCACACGTGTTGATAGTTGGATAGATATAGAAGGAGGATTTGGTAATTTATTTGCCAACGCTTCGTTACGAAAACTATTTCCTAATCAAAGCTATCATGTAGAAGGAGATCCAATAGATTTATCACGAGGAGGACGTTTTATGGCACATCATATTATGGTGCCACGCCGCGGGGTAGCTGTGCATATAAATGCATTTAACTTCCCTGTGTGGGGAATGCTCGAGAAATGTGCCGTAAACTGGATGGCGGGAATGCCAGCGGTTGTTTTGCCTGCGCCACAAACAAGTTATTTAACAGCAGCAGTAGTGCGTGAGATTATTGCTTCAGGTATCCTACCACAAGGGGCTTTGCAGCTTATAAGTGGTACTGCTAGAGGTATATTAGATACGGTAGGGTCTCAAGATGTAGTGACCTTTACGGGTTCTGCAACTACAGGACGAATATTGAAAAATCATCCAAGATTGATTGAAGAGTCTGTGCCATTTACTATGGAGGCAGATTCTTTAAATGCCTCTATTTTGGGTCAAGATGCCCTGCCAGGAACGCCAGAATTTGACTTGTTTATAAAAGAAGTACGTAAAGAAATGACCGTTAAGTCTGGACAAAAATGTACTGCTATACGCCGTGTTATTGTGCCAGAATCCTTAGTAGAACAGGTGCAGACTGCTTTGTCTAAACAACTAGATAAAGTAACCATTGGCGATCCTCGTTTAAAACAAGTGCGTATGGGCGCTTTGGTAAGTATGGCACAACGTCAAAGTGTTAAAGAACAAGTAGCTAAGATTGCTAAAACAGCTTCTATAGTTTATGGAAATACAGACGAACCAGAAATTATTGGTGCAGATGCTCAAAAAGGTGCATTTTTGAAGCCTATTTTGTTGCGAGAAGACCATCCATTTAAAAATGAAGCCTGTCACGATGTAGAGGCCTTTGGTCCTGTAAGTACGATCATGCCATATAAAAACATGGATGAAGCCATAGCATTAGCTCAAATGGGTAAAGGATCTTTAGTGTCTTCTATTGCAACCAATAATGATGCTTTGGCAAGAGAATATGTGGTAGGAGCTGCATCACATCATGGACGTATATTGGTGTTAAATCGTGAAATGGCAAAACAAAGCACGGGGCATGGATCACCATTGCCCTCTTTAGTGCATGGTGGACCAGGGCGCGCTGGGGGTGGAGAAGAAATGGGAGGCCTACGTGGTATTAAACATTACCTGCAACGATGTGCTATTCAAGGAAGCCCAACAACCTTAACAGCTGTTACAGGGATTTACCAGCCCAAAGGAGCCTATACAGAAGCGCCAGCACATCCATTTACCTATCATTGGGAAGACATTCAACCAGGAATGTCTTTAAAAACACATAATAGAACAATTACAGATACAGACATTATAAACTTCGGAAATATTACCTGGGACCATTTTTACGCTCACACAGATATTACAAGTCTTGATGGAAGTATTTTCGAAAAACGTACTGCGCATGGCTATTTTATTATCTCCATGGCAGCAGGCCTATTTGTGTACCCTAACAAAGGGCCTGTAGCAGCAAATTATGGGCTCGAAGAAATTCGGTTTTTACGACCTATTTATAATAATGACACTCTGTATGTGAGATTAACTTGCAAGCAAAAAGTAGACAGAGATGCTAGAGGTAAAGAACACCCAAGTGGTATTGTAAAGTGGTATGTTGAGGTATTTGACACCAATGTAGATGCTGCCAATACATTATTGCCAAAAACAGCAGAAAAAGAAGACCCTTTGGTGTGTATCGCCACAATACTAACGATGGTTGAAAAGAAACAAGAAGTATTTGTTGAAACGACCACCAGTGTGATAGAATCCTGCTTGGCTAAAATTTCTGAAGAGAGCAAACCAACTTGGGGGATTATGACTGCACAGCATATGGTAGAGCATTTAGAGTATACCTATAAAATAGCGGCCGGGGAGCTTCAAGATTTTGACATTGCTACGCCAGAGAAGTACTTAGAAAAAACACACGATAGTTTGTATGATTTTGAAAAATTTCCAATCAATTCAAATTTTCCTCACCTTGAAAAAGATACATTAGCACCATTAGCACATCCAGATTTAAAAACGGCAAAAGATAACCTTTTGGCGGCAAGGTATAGATATCTAGACTTCTTTAAAGAAAATCCTGATGCGGTATTAAAGAACCTTGTTTTTGGAGAGCTAAATAAGTATGAGTGGTATTTACTGGAGAGAAAGCACCTAAACCATCACTTTGAACAATTTAATTTATTAGACTAATTAGTAAGACAAGAAGCATGAGCAAAATGTTCTGTTTCCGGTTTTTTGAATCAACAATATGACAGCACCCTACGTAAAACAAGACATACAAAATGGAATTTCTACCATTGAGTTTTTTCACCCTGCTCACAATAGTTTGCCAGGAGACTTATTGGCCAAGCTAACAGATACCATAGTAAAGGCAGGAGAAAATGATAAGGTAAAGGTAATTATCTTAAAAAGTGGGGGTGATAGAACCTTTTGCGCCGGCGCTAGCTTTAAAGAACTTATAAGCATCAATGATGCTGAGGCAGGGCGTATTTTTTTTAGTGGTTTTGCTAACGTTATTAATGCGATGCGCTCATGCCCTAAATTTATTATTGGCCGTATACAAGGTAAAACTGTAGGAGGCGGTGTAGGAGTGGCCAGTGCAACAGATTATTGTATGGCTAGTAAGTTTGCTGCTATTAAATTAAGTGAGTTAAATGTAGGCATAGGTCCTTTTGTTGTTGGTCCTGCTGTTGAGCGTAAACTAGGCTTGACAGGAATGTCTCAAATAGCCATTGATGCCAATTCATTTTATGATGCCCAGTGGGCACGACAAAAAGGATTGTATGCAAGTGTGCATGAGTCTACCGCGGCTTTAGATATTGCAGTGCAGTCTTTTGCAGAAAACCTATGTACCTATAACCCTGAGGCCATGCGTGAAATGAAAAAAGTAATGTGGACAGGTACAGAAAATTGGGACACCCTATTGGCAGAACGTGCAGCTATTTCTGGAAGATTGGTCTTGAGTGATTTTACAAAGGAAACCTTAAAAAGATTTAAATGATATATTCCTTCAAGGGTCACATACCAGTAGTTCATGAGTCTAGTTTTATTCATCCCCTAGCAGCTGTTACAGGTAATGTAATAATAGGTAAAAACTGCTATGTAGGTCCTGGAGCCGCCATAAGAGGAGATTGGGGTGAAATTATTTTGGAAGATGGTGTAAATGTTCAAGAAAACTGCACAGTACATATGTTCCCTGGAAAGTCTATTGTTTTAAAACAAGGGGCTCATGTTGGTCATGGAGCAATTATTCACGGAGCCAACCTAGGGCGCAATTGCATGATTGGCATGAATAGCGTTATTATGGACGGTGCTCTAATTGGTGATGAATGTATTGTAGGCGCCATGGCTTTTGTTAAAGCCGAATGTGTATTTGAGTCAAGACAGTTAATCGTTGGGAACCCAGCAAAGGTGATAAAAGAAGTTTCTCAACAGATGATAGCCTGGAAAACAGCTGGCACAAAATTATACCAACAACTTCCTGCAGATTGCCACGAAACACTTCAACAAGTGGCGCCGCTCAGGGAAATTCCAAAAAACAGACCTGTGCAAGAAGATTTTCACAAAACACTTGCTGAGCTTAAGAAATAATAAGCCTAAGGAAGCACCCTTACTTTTGACGCCAAATCTTTTGCTTTTTCAGTAATGGAAGCAATGTCAGTGTTTATATCATCATAACAAACGACAACTCCCATTCTTCTATAAGGTCTTGAGCTAGGTTTTCCAAAAAGTCTGAAATCTGTTTTAGGACTGTTTGCTAAAACATCTAGGTTTTCAAAATATGGATTTTCAGAATCAGAGGATGCAAGAAGTACTGCGCTGGCGCCATTTCTCTCTAGAGTTATTTCTGGAATAGGCAAACCAATGATAGCGCGCAAATGCAATTCAAACTCATTAAAGTTTTGTGTATTTGCCAAGGTTACCATTCCTGTGTCATGAGGTCTTGGTGATAGTTCAGAGAAATAAACTCCCTCTTTTGTAGAGATAAAAAATTCTACACCCCAAAGGCCATTTCCAGTTAAGGCGGCAGTAACTTTTTTAGCCATTTCTTGCGCCGTTTTTAAATGATGTTCTAGCATTAAGGCAGGTTGCCAACTTTCTTGATAGTCTCCTCGTTCTTGTCTGTGTCCTATAGGAGGACAAAACAGAGTATTGCCATTTTCTTGCGTTACCGTGAGGAGTGTTATTTCATAATCAAAATCTACAAAGGCCTCTACGATCACTTCCGCTACATCACCTCTGGAGCCTTCTTGAGAATACATCCATGCTTTATCTATGTCTGCCTCACTTTTAATTGTGCTTTGTCCTTTACCGCTGGAAGACATTAGTGGTTTTACTACACAAGGCATTCCAACCTGAGCAACAGCAGCTTTTAGCATATCGGCAGAACTGGCATAGGTGTATGTTGCTGTTAAGAGTCCTAAATCTTTGGCGGCCAGATCTCTAATGGCTTTCCTGTTCATGGTGTAATTGGTCGCCTTTGCAGATGGAACTACAGTATATCCCTGCTCTTGATAGGCATAAAGGCGCTCTGTGCGTATGGCCTCTATTTCTGGGATGATATAATCTGGTGTATGCTTTAAAACAATACGATCAAGCGCATCGCCATCTAGCATATTGATTACTTCAAAGTCTTGGGCAACTTGCATGGCTGGGGCATTTTTGTAGCTATCTACAGCAATTACATATTGACCTAATCGTTGCGCTGCAATTACAAATTCTTTGCCTAACTCTCCTGCTCCTAATAGTAGGATTTTTGCCATTTTCTGAAATTTTAATAGTTCGATTGCAATTTACTATTAAATAATCATTTTTCTAAAGTTGTGTTTGTGTTGATGTTCTCATTTTTTTAAAGCAATTAAAATGATAGATATTAATCATATATTTACCTTAAAAAGAATAAAATTCAACATTATGAAAAAAATTATTTTAAGTATTGTTTTAGTCCTAATAACAACAGGCCTTTTTGCTCAAGTTCAAAATTATAGTGTTGGAGATGTTGTTGATGATTTTACTGTTACCGACACAAATGGAAATGTTTGGAACTTATATGATTTAACTTCTCAAGGAAAGTATGTGTATTTAGATTTTTTCTTTGACACCTGTGGTCCATGCCAGACTACAACACCTATTTTTAATGAGTTTCACGACACTTATGGTTGTAATCAAGGTGATTTATTTATGATTTCTATTAACAATGGTACCGACAGCGACGCAGAAGTAATTGCTTTTGAAAATGCTTTTGGAGGAAGTTTCACTCATGCTCCTGCTGTAAGTGCAGATGGTGGTGCAGGCGCCGTAGATACTAACCTGGGTATTACTGCATATCCTACATATTGCTTGATTGGTGCAGACAATACATTATTAGTTAATGATATCTGGCCAATTAATGATCTTGGCACCTTTGTTAATACAATACCTGCCAATTCTAATGCTGTTCCAATGCAATGTTCATTAGGGGATAATCAAGCCTTATTAGTAGGTTTTAATGTATATCCAAACCCAAGTACTGGAAATCAAATACACATAGCTCTAGGGAACAGCGCTACACGTTCTGAGGTTGTTATATATAATGTGTTAGGAAACGTTGTTTACACAAATACGTTCTCTCAAAACACATTCACTATCAATGCCAATCTATCTAGTGGTAGCTTTATTATAAGCATCACCACAGAATCAGGAACTGCAAATAAAAGTATTATCGTAAGATAAGATGTAGATGCCAGATTTTTCACAACAAAAAAAGCACTGATATATCAGTGCTTTTTTTGTTGTGAAAATTTAAATTTATGACGTTAAGACTTCTTTTATTTGCTGCATCGCTTTGGTAATATCATCGTTAGATGCTGCATACGAGATGCGGATACAGTTAGGATCTCCAAAAGCCTCACCGGTTACCGTTGCTACCTTTGCATTTTCTAATAGATAAAGCGAGAAGTCTGTGGCGTTATTAATTGTAGTACCGCGCAGGGTTTTTCCGAAGTAAAAAGAAATGTCTGGGAACACATAAAACGCTCCTTGAGGCTTGTTAATTTTAATACCATCAATCTGTGCTAATAGTCCTAAAATTAAGCCACGTCTTTCTTCAAAGGCGTCTATCATGTACTTAATCTTGCTTGGAGAATTCTTTAAGGCTATTACTGCCGCTTTTTGTCCAATACAATTTGCACCACTAGTTACTTGGCCTTGCATTTTATTACAAGCACGTGCAATATATTCTGGAGCTCCAATAAAACCAATTCTCCAACCCGTCATTGAAAATGCTTTTGAGACACCGTTTACCGTTACGGTGCGGTCATACATGTCTTCAAATTGCGCCATAGAAGTATGTTGGTTAGTGAAGTTAATGTGCTCATATATCTCGTCACTAATTACAATAATCTTTGGGTATTTAACCAAGACGTCTGCCAAGGCTCTCAATTCTTCTTTGCTGTAAACAGAGCCACTTGGGTTACAAGGGCTACTGTAAATCATCATTTTAGTTTTTGGGGTAATTGCGTCTTCTAAATCTTGAGGTGTTACTTTAAAATCTGTATCGATAGATGTTTTTATCTCAACAGGAACCCCACCAGCTATTTCTGAAATATCACTATAACTCACCCAATAAGGGGCAGGTAATAAAACTTCATCACCAGGATTTAACAATACCTGCGCTAGGTTGTAAAGTGATTGTTTTGCTCCAGTGGAGACTACTATTTGAGAGGGACCATAGGTGAGGTCATTGTCTCTCTTAAATTTTGTAATAATAGCTTCTTTAAGATCTGCATATCCGTCTACAGGAGTATAAGAATGATAGTTGTCTTCTACAGCTTTAATTGCTGCTTGTTTTACAAAATCTGGTACTGTAAAGTCTGGTTCTCCCAGACTTAGCCCGATGATGTTTTCTCCAGCTTGTCTTAGTTCTCTTGCTTTGGCTGCCATGGCTAATGTTGCCGATGTAGCCATGTTGTTGATTCGGTTAGAAAGTTTATTATTCATTATTCTAGGCAGTCAAAACAGGTTTTTGCCCCATGTGTTTAAGATGTTTGAAATGAGCTAATAGCGCTTTTCTAGTGGTCTTGTACTCATTGTAGGGTAAGTTGAATTCGAGCGCTGTTTCACGTACTATTTTTGAAATTTTAGTGTAGTGCACATGGCTAATATTTGGAAAAATATGATGTTCTACTTGATGGTTTAATCCACCCGTAAACCAGTTCATTATTTTGTTTTTTGTAGAGAAATTTACCGTTGTAAATAACTGATGTATTGCCCAAGTATTTTTCATCGTACCAGAGTCATGTGGAAGAAAAACATCTGCATCTTCTATAACATGAGCAAGCTGAAATACAAGACCAAGAATCACTCCGGCTACATAATGCATAATGAAAAACCCTATTAGTATTTTCCACCAAACAATGTTGAAAAATATAATTGGAATTACAATCCATAATGACCAGTATAAAATTTTAGTGAAAATCAATATACTCCATTGAGTAGAGGGTTTAGGGAATTTTCCAAAAGACAATTTACGTTTTAAATAACGATAGGTTTGCTGAAAATCTGTGGTTAGCGCCCAATTAAAAGTTAGCAAACCATATAATAACACACTGTAATAGTGCTGGAATCTATGAAGTTTATGCCATTTTGCATGTTTTGAAAACCGAAGTATTCTTCCAGCCTCTAGGTCTTCATCATGACCGTGTATGTTAGTATAGGTGTGGTGCAATACATTGTGCTGTACTTTCCAGTTATAGGCGTTACCTGCTAGAATATAAATACTGCTTCCTAGAACTTTATTAATCCATTTTTTTGAAGAATAAGCACCGTGATTGGCGTCATGCATTACGTTCATGCCAATACCTGCCATGCCAATTCCCATCACTACAGTTAGTGCTAGTTGAGCCCAAGTTGGGAAACTCAACGTTAAGAACAAGAAATATGGTACCAGGTATGTACAAAACATAATTACAGTTTTTAAGTGTAATTTCCAGTTTCCTGTTCTCTGGATCTCATTTTCTTTAAAGTATGCGTTTACACGCTTGTTTAGTGTTCTAAAAAACTTTCCAGAATCTAGTCTTGAAAACTTTAATTGATTATTTGTCAACATTGCGATTGTATTAATTTATAATCTGAATTATATACAAAAATAAACATCTATAGTCTAAAAGTTCTAATCAAAATCATAAAATTATAAAAGAAAGCCTATTTTTGCTGTCTAAACATAACAATGCAAGAACTACTTCACTATTTTCCGAACTTAACAGCGCATCAAATAGCGCAATTTGAGTTGCTTTCAACCCTGTATAAGGATTGGAATTTAAAAATTAATGTTGTTTCTAGGAAGGATATTGATGAGATATACTTGCGCCATGTGCTCCATTCTTTGGGTATTGCAAAGGTGCAACCTTTTATGGCGGGCAGTTCTATTTTGGACGTAGGTACTGGTGGTGGTTTTCCTGGAATACCACTTGCCATATTGTTTCCTGAAGTGCAGTTTCACCTAGTAGATAGTATTGGTAAAAAAATTAAAGTAGTAGAAGAGGTGCGTGATGGTTTAGAGCTGCAAAATGTAAAAGTAACAAATGCACGTGCAGAGACCATTACAGGTCAGTATGACTTTATTGTAAGTAGGGCTGTGGCAGAAATGGAAACCTTTGTAAGATGGGTTAAAAACCGTGTTGCTAAAAAGTCAAACCACGAATTAAAAAATGGAATTTTGTACCTCAAGGGCGGAGATTTAACACAAGAGTTGGCCTCCTTTCCAAAAGCTACTGTGCATAGACTACCTAGATTTTACAAGGAAGAATTTTTTGAAACAAAAAGTGTTGTTCATTTGCCAATAAAATTTAAAGGAAGATAAGAAATCACTCTATTTTCATGAAACTATAAAGCCAAAAAAAGCCCTAACAATTTGTTAGGGCTTTTTATATAATATAATCCAGTTGATTACTTAACGACTACAAATTTCTTAGTAGTTGTTAATGTTCCGTTAGAAATTTTAACGAAGTAAGCACCTGTTGCATACCCAGAAACATCAACAGTTTCTGTATTGCTAATGTTTGTCTTAACAGTCATTACCTGTCCTAAAAGGTTGTAAACTTCAATGTTTGCATTTTCAACGTTTGCGATATTTAATATATCGCTCGTTGGGTTAGGAAATACTTGTATGGTTGCAAAGTCATTGTTTCCAAGACCAAGTTGACCGTCTGAATCAAACTCAACAGAGAATCCAGAACCATAGTTTCCATTAAAACTATATACCATTACCCCATTAGCATCTTTAAGCTCAATACCACCATTTCCTCCAGCAGTAAGACCATCTCCATAGCTATCAAACGCAGAGAATGTCATACAGTCATCATCAAAGTTGAATCTATACTCAAAGGTTGTTTGATCATCTGAGTTTGCACTATAACTTCCAGATTCAAGAATTGCTCCCGAAGAGTTTTTGAAATTCCAAGTTAATTCTTCAGCCCAGTCATCTGTTGTGATACTTAAATCCATTGTTCCTGCTGTTTCAACGGCACCATCAAAACTAGTTGAACTTTCATTGTTGCCATTGAAATCATCGTTTGGTACTGAAGCAGTAATCGTGTTTGTTGATTGACTTGTAAAAGAAACCTCAGGTAATTCAATGTCTGTACTCTCTAGAGACAATAAACTCCCAGTCCATGTGTAGCTTTCTGTAGCTCCACTGTTAACGTCATAAGAAACAACAACACTAGTTAATTCATTTTGTCCTGTGTTTTGTATATTAATTACTGGCGCTACTGAGGTTGAACATGTAGCTTCAATATCAGCAACAGATCTTAGATTTACGTCATTAGCGTCATTAAGACCAGTAATTGCAGGGTATGTACCGCTTCCACTTGGTATTAACTGTGTTGTTTCTGTAACAAATACAACCACTTCAAGATTTCCTAGTTCTACAGGAATGCCATTTACATCTGAAGGAACTTCAAAATTAAATTGGTTGCTGTAAAGAGAACCTGTTGTTGTGTTATTGATGTCTACACCCCATTGACCTGTTACCATACTAATTAGTCTGTGTTGGTGCATATAGTTGTTGCCCATGTTTCCACCTACTTGTGGTCCTAAAGTATTGTTTTGAAGTATCGCAACATTAAACTTGTTGGTAGCCTCTGGGCTATTTCCAGTATAGTATGCTTCAACGTCGATTGTCATGATGCTAGTTTGAACGTTTAAAGATGCTTCAACACCCACGTTTACATATGACCCTTGTGTTAGAACCGAACTTGCTGCGCCTACCCATTGCCCTCTTCCAAGTGCTGTTGTTCCAGAGTTTCCTTGTTCTTGTCCAGGAAAATTTTGACGGTTTATAGTTCCAGCAGGATATCCAGCCAAACCACTTTGATTATCTATAGCTTCTCCCCATTGTGTTCTGAAATCTGGTTGATTTCCATTTGGAGTGGCATAACCACCAGAGTGTATGTTTACTAAAAACACTTCGCCAGGGTTGTTGTCTTGTAGTGTTTGAGCAATAGCATGTCCTTGAGGACAGAATGTGCAATTTACTCCAGTAAATTCTTCTAGAATAACTTTTCTGTTTTCTGGTGTGGTTGTTACAATAGTTTGAGCAAAAGCACACAATCCAAACAAGGAAAGTGAGATGCTAAGAGTTAGATTTTTTATCATGATTTTATTTTTTTTGCTAATTTAAACAATTAGTTTTTTTAATGTGTTATAAATCCGGATGAAAAAATAAAAATTTAACATTTAAGCTCCTCCCCCTTTTTTTAATATCTTTTGAGAACTTAATTTTTTAAGGGAGCATTAATCACAATGACTATTATACATAATCACCTTGTTTTAAGCTACTTATGCTTTTTTATCTATGCACTTAATCTAAAATTAGTTGCTTTCACCCATTTATATGTTTTTCCTGCGTATTTTTATAAAAAAAATATTATGAAATCTAACCTTTTATTTTTGTTGTTTTGTTTGACAGCGAGTATCGCTAGTGCACAATTTACGTTTTTGGATATTGATAATAACCCTGTAGAAAGTGGCGCTACTGTAACATTTGGTCAAGGTCAAGTAGGAGATCCAGATGGTTTTTACAGTTATTTTGTTGCGAATGACGCGTCAGAAGCTATTTTTATGAAGGCTGAATTATTTAGTGCAGAAAACACGGACGGTTCTTTTTTTGAAATTTGTTTTGGACTTTGTTATGATGAAATAACAATAGGACAAAAGTTTCCAAATAATGGTGCAGTTTTCATAGACCAAGGTGGGCAGACGCTTCCTGGAAACCATTTAGGAAATACCTTAGCCGACGATGTGCCTAGGACTTTCACATTTAGATATTACCAAACAGATCAAGCGGGTACTACAGAGCTAGGTAATGATTTCTTTATAACCTACAGCTATGACCCTACACTGGGTGTTGATAATAACATTTTAATAGATTTTAATATTACTGCTACCCTAGTGGATGACGCGATTAATTTTAATAGTTCTGAATACTTGATGTTAGAGCTTTATGATAAAAGAGGGAGAAGATTAAAAAAACATAAAATTAACCCAGATACCAATAGAATGCCTATTGACGATCTACCTTCTGGAATCTACTTTTTGTCAATTACTAATGACATGCAAATTTCAAAAACAATTAAAATAGTTAAGAAGTAGTAAAAATTACCATAATAAAAAAAAGGGCCAATGATTTTATCATTGGCCCTTTTTTTTATTATAGTAGCTGTTTTGTATATGTGTGGCGTACTTTTTTACAAAAATATGGTTTCTTAAAATGCAATATTTATTGTAGCACTCACCCCATTACTTTCTGGAACAAATCTACAAACACCACCAACGCATATTAGTCCTCCACGTTGTCTTCCATAATTCATTGAAAGTCTAGAGTTTCCTTTTGTATAACTACCTCCAAGGCTGTAATAGTGTGTTTGTGATGCCTCTTGGCTATATCCAAATTCTCTATAGTTCCAGTTGTCATAGGCGTATACTGCCCAGTTTGAATTGAAGTTGTACTCAAGCACAAAAGCCATCCAGTTTTTTTGATCTTGTTTGGTCCATAAATGTTGTGCAACTGCTCTAACAGATTTTCCAGCATCAAGCTTATAGGTTCCTTCAACAACACCTACGTTAGATCTAATTTCTCCTTGCGTTCCTAGAAAGCCGCCTAAAGCAATAGATTTGTCAATGTACATGTTTTGATATGTAAATACAGAACTAAAGGTTTTAGACCATTTTTTCTTTATTTCCATGTTGAAATCTCTATAATATCTCGCCCCAGAACCTAAAAATTTGGCTTTGTAGAATCTATTTTCTACGGTATACTCTGCGTCTAAGCCTCCAAAATATGCAAAGTTTGCAGCAATTTTTGTACCGTATTTACCTCCTAGAAAAGAACCCTTCTTCATAGAGTAGTATAGGTCTATTTGTCCTCCTAGTTCTCCAGCTCTTTGTTCAGCATTTTCTATAACAAGAGCTGGTTGTGGATTATATACATAGATATTGGTTAATAAATAGTCTTGTTGTTTTGTGAGTCCCGGAAGATAGTTTACAACTTGATCATTAAATTGGTTTCCTGCAGCTTCTCTATCTGCAAAGAAATTAAAATTCTCTAGTCTTCTAAAGGTACCGTTGATTCCTAGGCCTTTTTGAGCATAGCCTAGATTTAATTGTAATGCGGTACCATCATAAAGTTTTGGAGAAACTAGTTGACCTTCAAAAAACAGTGCGTCTTTTGATTTTGAAGCAACTTCCAATCCTCCATAAAAATTACCTTTTACAACGTCAAGTCTTCCACCTACAACATTTACATTACTTGGTAAGTCTAATTGGGTTCCTACTGCTTGGTGTCTTCCAACATAACTAGCACCCATTTTTAAATCGATACTTTCAATACTAAGTGCTTGGCTTATATCTACATTAGCGTCAAATCCTTGAAGGGTACCGCTAGATAATTCAAAACCAATTCTTTGTTGGCCATAAAGAGCTGTAAAGTCTAGGTAGTTTGTAGGGTTGTATTTAACTCGAACACCTCTCATTGCATTATTAATTCCTAGCTGTCTTTCTTCCCAAGAACGAAATACAAGACCGCTTCCAAATTGATCATAAAAATAACCACCGGTAACATCTACCTTTTCATTTTTGTAATTTACATAATACGTTGCTACATCATTACCATTAGCGAATGCATTAGAATATCCTAGAAGAGCGTCTGGAAGGTATGATTCATACTGAACTCCAACGGTAAAATTTTTATAAGCATAAGAAAGTTGCAAATAATTATTTGCTCTAAAGGCATCATCTGGTTGATCAAAATTAATTCCTTGGTCGTAAAGAAGCCATTGAGAGTTTGACTCAAAACCTCCAAAAAAATAACCCTCGTCTGTGTTTTGAGAAAATGAAAGCGTGCTATGTAAAATAGCAATTCCTAAAAGTAAATATTTCATAGTACATGTAATTTTGTGTGGATTGATAAAAACGCTTAAAGAAATTATTTTGAAGAATATTCTTTCACTTTTTCATACAGCTCGTATTCAGCGCCTGGATTATACCCAGAGTGTCTGTACACAATTTTATTATCTTTTATTACAATAGTTAATGGAACCGATGATGCTCCAAGGGCTCTTTTTAAATCATTGTTGGTGTCTAGTAGGATTTCATATTCCCATCCTTTACCATTTATTAATGGCTTTACTCTTTTTACTGTTCTGCTATCATCTACAGATACGGCAATTAGCGAGACTCCAGTTTCTTCTACCCATTCATCATAGATATCACTAATGGCGTCTAATTCTTTAATGCAAGGCACGCACCAAGTTGCCCAAAGCGAAACAATGGTTACGCCGTCTTTATTAATAGCTTCTTGGATGGTGGTTGTGGCTCCATCAAGTGTCATTAAATCAACGGTAGGGAGTTCTTTTTGTGCCATTGTGGCTAAAGAGAAAAATAAGGTCAGCAATAATACAATTTTTTTCATTTTCGTAGTTTTAATTTTTATTACAATGTTAAGTAATATTTTGCAAAATTCTAAGACATATGTGATAATTTGATGAGATACAGATTCAAGGATAAACATTAAATCAAGTATATTTGTAATGCTAAGAAAATTTAAAAATTATGAAAAAAAGAAATTTATTTTTAATTACTTCGGCATTTATTGCCGCGCTATTTTTTGTTTCGTGTAGTAAAACAGAGGAGAACACACCTTTGGAACAAGAAACTGTTGAGATTGCATTTCAAAACTTTGTGAGACCTGCATCATTAAGAAACCAAGAAATACCCTTTACCGTGCTTGCTGAAAATGGAGCTGATGTTACTGCAGCATCTCAAATTTTTGTAAACGGTGTGGCCATCGACGGTGCGGTCTTTAGCTCTAGTGAAATAGGTGATTTTGAAGCCTATGCTACCTATGAGATAAATGGTGATTTAATTACCACAACGGCAGTACCTTTCAAGGTTATTATACCAAAAAGAAAAGTGGTGCTTGAAGATTATACTGGTACATGGTGTGGGTTTTGCCCTAGTGTTGCCGCAGCTATTGAAGAGGCGTCTTTAGAAAGCGATGATTTAGCGATTGTTGCTATACATATAACAGCCAACTCTAATCCAGACCCAATGCATTTTGACACTGTAGACATTCTAAGAGATGTTTTTGAAATAGATGGCCTGCCGCAGGCACGTATCGATAGATCTGAATTTTGGTTTGCTCCATATTTTGTTGAGGATGCTTTAGAAAATGCTGGTGTTAATACAACATCTTCTATATCTATAAACTCAACCTTAGACGGGGATCAATTAATCACACAGGTAGGTGTGGTTTCAGAAACGGGAATTAACAGTGGAGACAAACTAGTGTTGTATTTACTTGAAGACGGTATTTTGTATGATCAAGAAAATTACTACAATGAGGATGCCACAAGCCCTTATTTTGGTCTAGGAAACCCAATTCCAAACTTTGAGCATAACCACACTTTGCGCATGTCTTTCTCTGCAGAGCTTGGAGATGATATCTCAGGCGCTGGCGCGCTTGAAGAGTATAGCATAACATATAACAACACAATTCCTGCAAATTATGTGAAGGAGAATTTAACATTAATTGCCATGTATGTCTCTCAAGACAACCTTGCTTATAACGCACAAGTAGGGCCAATTAACATGGAGATACCTTACCAGTAAAAGAGATCGTACCAACACTTTTATAAAAAAAACCGAAACTCTTGTTTTCGGTTTTTTTTATGCGGTATACTAGTATCTTTGTTGTGTGAAGAAAGTAGATTATATTATCGTAGGTCTGGGCATTGGAGGACTCGTGTTTTCTAAAACATTACGTGATAAGGGCAAAACCTTTCTGCTTTTTGATGGCGCAGTTCAAGGAGCTACAAAGGCCTCTGGCGGGGTATTAAACCCAACGGTGTTAAAACGTTTTACTGCCGCTTGGAACAGTGTGGAGTTTATTTCAAAAGCAGTTCCTTTTTATAGCTCATTAGCAAAAGATTTAGGTCAAGATGTGTTGCGTCCAACAGCGATACACAGAATTCTCTCTAGTGTAGAGGAGCAAAACAATTGGATGGTAGCCAGCGATAAAGAAGTATTGTCTAGGTTTCTATCTCCCGAAATTTTAAAAAACAACAACACGGCCATAGATGCTCCTTTTGGTTTGGGTGCGGTTCAAGAGGCCAAAACCATGAAGCCTTTTGCTCTGCTACAGCGGTATCAAGCATTTTTAAAACAGCAGCATCAATTTGTGCAAGAAACCTTTGAGCATGAGTTGTTAGAGCTAACTGCAGAGGGTGTACAATACAAAGATATAGTAGCAACAAAAATTGTTTTTGCAGAGGGCGCAGGCGTTGCTCATAATCCATATTTTACCATAGATGTTTCACCAAAGGGGAAGAATGTATTTGTTGGTAATAAAGGAGAATATATTATTGTTAAGGCTCCTGCATTACAAAGTGAGGCTATTATTAAGGGGCCGGTTATGATTATTCCTTTAGGAGATGATTTATACAAAGTAGGGGCTAGTTATGGGCGAGATGATTTTTCTTTGCATACTACACAAGAAGCATGTAAGAGCATCTCAGATAAATTAAAGAAAATGATTTCTTGTGATTTTGAGCTTGTAGATCAAGTTGCGGCAATACGCCCTACGGTAAAAGACAGAAAGCCACTTATTGGCTGCATACAAAAAGAAAAAACTTTTTCTTTTCTAAACGGTTTGGGTACTCGAGGCTTAACAATGGCGCCCCAACTAGCGGCACATCTTTTTAATTATCTAGAAGAGGATATTCCAATTCCTGAGATTATGGATATTAAAAGGTTTGTACACTAGAGTTCTTTGTGTTTTAAAAAGCAGCGTATTTACACTTTATTCTTATCAAAGGAAAAGAAGAAGTTGATCCAAATATTTCTTGAAATCCTTACAATAATGGGTACCAAAGCAATAAGTCCAAAAACAATAGCTGCAAAAGAGGCTTTAAGTCCAAGACCAATCATGCCGTAGGCAATGGTAAAGGCAGCAACGGCAACGGCAATACCTACGCCATAACTCACGTACATCGCACCATAGAAAAAAGAAGGTTCTATTTTAAATTTGGTATCACAGTGTAGACAGCGCTCATGCATCTCTAAGGTTTGAGAGAGAACATATGCATTGTTATTTTTGTACATTTTTTTAGTATGACAAACAGGGCAATTTCCTGTAAAAATACTGTAGATTTTATTCCCTTTCATAGAACTCCTTTTTGTTTTTTTACCGCTACAAAAATAAGCATCTTTGCAAACTCAACTAGAGGATTTCTAGTAAGATGTTATCAAAACAAACTATGCTTAATATACACAATCTATCTGTTTCGTTTCAAGGAACTTATTTGTTTGAAAAAATAACCTTTCAACTTGCCGCAGGAACCCGTGTGGGACTGGTAGGTAAAAATGGTGCTGGAAAATCTACCTTACTTAAAATAATCTCTGGCGAGCAAGAGTATGATCAGGGTGCTATTGCCATGGATAAAGAGGTCTCTATTGGGTTTTTAAAACAAGACATTGATTTTACCAAAGGCCGTACTGTACTTGAGGAATCTTATGAGGCCTTCACTGAAATAAAAAAACTAGAGGGGCAACTAGATGAAATTAACACTCAGCTAGCGACACGCACAGATTATGAGAGCAATAGCTACAACCAACTCATGATAGATTTAAATGATGTACAGCATCAATATGAGATCTTAGGTGGTTATAATTACCAAGGAGAGACAGAGCGCATCTTACTGGGTCTAGGGTTTCAACGCGTAGATTTCACAAAGGTTACCGAAACTTTTTCTGGAGGATGGCGTATGCGTATTGAGCTTGCAAAATTATTACTTCAAAACAATGATATATTGCTACTGGATGAGCCAACCAATCACTTAGACATTGAGTCTATTTTGTGGTTGGAGGAGTTTTTGAAAAACTATGCAGGAGCTGTTGTGGTAGTAAGTCACGATAAAATGTTCTTGGATAATGTAACCAACAGAACCATTGAGATTTCCTTAGGGAAAATCTATGATTACAATAAGCCATACACCAAATACTTGGTGCAACGCCAAGAGCTAAGAGAACAGCAATTGGCTTCTCAAAAAAACCAACAAAAACAAATTGAACAAACAGAAAAGTTAATTGAAAAGTTTAGGGCAAAAGCCAGTAAGGCGACCATGGCCCAATCTCTCATTAAAAAACTAGATAAGATTGATAGAATAGAGGTTGATGAGGATGATAACAGTGTAATGTCTTTAACATTTCCGGTAAGTGTGGTGCCTGGAAAGGTGGTTATAGAGGCAGAAAAAATATCAAAAAGCTATGGAGATACAGAGGTGTTACGTGGTATTGATTTACGTGTAGAGCGAGATACCAAAATAGCCTTTGTAGGACAGAACGGGCAAGGAAAGTCTACCTTGGCCAAGATCATTGTAGATGAAATCAAATACTCGGGCGCCATGAATTTAGGGCATAATGTCCAGATTGGATATTTCGCACAAAATCAAGCAGATTATCTGGACGGCACCAAGACGGTAGAGCAAACAATGTTGGACGCTGCAGATGAGCGTACAAGACCTCTGGTGAGAAACATACTTGGTTCTTTCTTGTTTAGAGGTGATGAGGCAGAAAAGTATGTACGTGTTTTAAGTGGAGGAGAGCGTAACCGTTTGGCCTTGGCTAAATTATTACTGCAGCCTTTTAATGTGTTGGTAATGGATGAGCCTACCAATCACTTAGATATTAAATCTAAAAACGTATTAAAAGACGCCTTGATGAAGTTTGAAGGTACCTTACTTCTAGTGAGCCATGATAGAGATTTCTTGCAAGGCCTCACCGACAAGGTATATGAGTTCAAGGATTATAAAATTAAAGAGTATCTGGGAGATATAGAGTATTTCTTAGAGCAGCGTAATCTTCAAAACTTACGAGAAGCAGAAAAGCGTACCATAGTTGCAGGCGCAGACAGTAAGAAAGCTAGTTCTGGCAAGCAATCTTATAAAGACCAGAAAAAAGAAAAATCACTAACCAATAGACTTAGTAAAATTGAGTCTAACATCAATAAATTGGAGCGTGAGGTTAAAGAAATAGATGTCGAGTTGGCTATTAATTACCAGGCCACAATTGCTCAAGAAAATTTCTTTAGCGCTTATGACGGAAAAAAGAAGAGTCTTGAAGAGTTTATGAAACAGTGGGAGCTTGTTTCTGAGGAATTAGAGCAACTTCAATAAGCGCCTTTATAAAAATAAAACCTTTTTTACCCTAAACCTTTATGATGAATGAACATCATTTTCAATGCCCGTATTGCTGGGAAGAAATTTCTATGCTTTTAGACCCCTCTGTTAGTTCTAGTTACGTAGAGGATTGTGAGGTTTGTTGTAATCCTATCCAAGTTACTACACACTTTGAGGATATGGAGTTAGCGGGTTTTTTGGCAGCACCTATCGAAGAATAAGGGGTTAAATAATTTATTTTTTTACATTATAAGTACTTGCTAGAATCAAAAAGCATTGTATATTTGCAGTCCAAAATAAGTTTATCGGTATTATGAGCCGAGAGTTAAAAGCTAAGTAATTTATTTTGTTTTATATCGCGGGATAGAGCAGCAGGTAGCTCGTCGGGCTCATAACCCGAAGGTCACT
>CAJWVI010000023.1 GCA_913048115.1 uncultured Flavobacteriaceae bacterium
CATACTACACACAAAATCCAATGCCATACTCAAAGTATGGCATTGGATTTTTTTTGATGGTTTTATTTCGTAGCAGAATGTTGTAGTATTAAATATGGCCTGTTTTTAAAATTATAGCGTATTGTTCTTGTTCTAATTGTAAAACTGCATGAAGGATTTATAACTAAATATAATAAATTTAATGATTGAATTTATTTTACCTTTGTGATATAACTTATATCATGGAATTACAACTTACCAAACCTATTTGTTTTTTTGATTTAGAAACCACAGGAATTAATATTGCTGTAGATAGAATTGTAGAGATATCTATTTTAAAAGTATTTCCTAATGGAAATAAAGAGAGCCATACATGGAGGGTCAACCCAACCATACCTATTCCGGCAGAGACTACTGCAGTGCATGGTATTACAGACCAGATGGTAGCAAATGAGCCTGTCTTTAAAGCGCTGTCTAAAAAAGTGTATGATTTAATAAAAGATAGTGATTTAGGAGGTTTTAATAGCAATCGCTTTGATATTCCATTATTAGCAGAAGAGTTATTAAGAGCAGAGGTCGACTTTGATATGAAGAAAAACCTAGCCATAGATGTGCAGACTATTTTTCATAAAAAAGAAAAAAGAACCCTAGAGGCGGCCTATAAGTTTTATTGCGATAAGACCCTGGTAGATGCGCATAGCGCAGCTGCAGATACCAATGCAACCTATGAGGTGTTAAAAGCGCAATTGAGCAGGTATGAGGATTTAGAGAACAACATGACGAGCTTGGCTGAGTTTAGTGCTCACAGGAAATTTGCAGATTTTGCAGGCTATATAGGCTATGATAAAGAAGATAGAGAAGTTTTTAGCTTCGGAAAACACAAAGGCACTTTAGTTGCCACGGTATTAGAAAAGGAACCTGGGTACTTTGGATGGTTGCTTAACGCAGACTTTCCTTTGTACACAAAGAAAGTTTTAACCAAAATCAAACTAAGTAAGCTAAACACAAAGTTTTAATATTTTTGTCTCTTACTACCAAATTATAGCAATTATGAAGATTATTTGTATTGGTCGTAATTATACAGATCACATAGCAGAGCTTGAAAATGAGCGGCCTACAGAGCCTATCGTTTTTTTAAAGCCAGACACTTCAATTTTGCTTAAGAAACAACCTTTCTTTATTCCAGAGTTTAGTGATCAGGTACAACACGAAGTAGAGCTTCTGGTTAAAATCACTAAGGTTGGTAAGCATATTGACAAAAAATTTGCCCATAAGTACTATGATGAAATAGGCTTAGGTATAGATTTTACAGCACGGGATTTACAACAACAATTAAAACAAAAAGGCTTGCCTTGGGAGAAAGCGAAGGCATTTGATGGTGCTGCCGTGATTGGTAAATTTGTTTCTAAATCTAAATTTTCTGCCATTGATAATATTTCATTTTCATTAAAAAATAATGAAACAATTGTTCAAAAGGGTAATTCATCACTCATGTTATGGCAATTTGATGAATTAATAGAATATGTTTCAAAATATTTCACTTTAAAGATAGGAGATATTATATTTACAGGAACACCAAGTGGAGTGGCTAAAGTGGCTCCTAATGATGTTTTGACCGGGTATATTGAAGAAGAAGAATTTTTTAAGATAAGAATCAAATAATTTAATTCATGAATACACATTATTCTATAGCTAGCTTAAGTCAAATTGCTGATGGAGATGAAGAATTTATGGCTATTGTTGTACAAACTTTTCTGGAGGAAATCCCTCCAGATCTAGAGGCTCTTACTAAGGCAATTAAAAATAACAACAAAGAACTGGCGTATCAATTTGCTCATAAAATGAAGCCTAATCTAGAAATGTTTGGGATAGCGGTGCAAAAAGATATTAAAAGCATCCAGGCTTGGACAAGATCAGCAAAAAGTGAACATTTAATTAAAGAAAACATAGAGACATTAAATACCGTGCTTTGTCACGTTTTTGATGAGCTAAAAATCGACTTCCCTATCTAATGCTAGCAGAAATTATAACCATTGGTGATGAGATATTAATTGGTCAAATTGTAGATACCAATTCTGTGTTTATTGCTAAAGAACTAAATAAAATTGGAGTTCAAGTATACCAGATAACTTCGGTTCAAGATGAGCGCCAACATATCTTAAGTGCCCTTGAAAACGCAAGAAATAGAGTAGATCTTGTCCTTGTTACTGGAGGCTTAGGTCCAACCAAAGACGATATTACTAAGAAAACATTTTTAGAATACTTTGAGGATACCTTGGTTGAAAATCCAAGAGTTTTGCAAAATATAAAAGATATATTTTCAAAATATTTACAAAGAGCGCCACTGCCCTTAAATTTAGAACAAGCTATGGTTCCCTCAAAAGCTACCGTGCTTGAAAACCCTATAGGTACTGCCCCTGGTATGTGGATGGAAAAAGATGCTACTGTTTTTGTTTCAATGCCCGGTGTACCCATTGAAATGAAACAACTTATCACCAATGAGGTGCTTCCTAGGGTGAAAACAAAATTTAATAGACCTTTTATTTACCATAAAACGCTACTTACATACGGCAAAGGAGAGAGTGAGATACAGGCAATTATAGAACATTGGGAGGACGCATTGCCAACTACCATTAAATTGGCTTATTTGCCATCTCTGGGTAGGGTGCGGTTACGTCTATCTTCGACCAGTAGAGATGAAGTAACTTTAAAAAAGGATGTTGATGCCCAGATGACTCTTTTACATGGCTTATTACAAGATATTGCCATAGGGTATGAGGACCAAACAAACATCCAACAACAGATTGGTGCAAAACTTCAAAAGCAATTTGCTTTTTTAAGTGTTGTAGAAAGTTGTACTGGTGGAGCAATTGCAAAAGAAATTACAGCATTAGAGGGCGCGTCTGCATATTATAAAGGTGGTATGATACCTTATGCAACACAACTAAAAATTGATGTTTTAGGGGTGGATGCCGGGCTTATAAAGCAGTATTCTGTAGTTAGCCTACCTGTGGTAGAGGCAATGGCAACCCAGAGTGCGTTAATTTTTGACAGTGACTATGCTATTGCCACTACAGGGGTGGCGGGTCCTTCAAAAGGAGATGCACTTGCAGATGTTGGTGCCGTATGTATCGCTATTGCTGGTCCTAATGGTGTGGTTTCTGAAGAATTTAACTTCGGAAACTCTAGAGAACGTGTTATTAAAAAGGCAACAAATAAAGCTTTTGAGATGCTTTTAAAAGAAATTTCAAAAATCTGAAATCCTTTTGTTGTGCAAACCAATAATATTAATTAAATTTGCAGCCTGTTTAAAAATAACTAAATATTATACAAATGTCTAGAGTTTGTGAGCTTACCGGAAAGAGAGCAATGGTTGGGAACAACGTTTCTCACGCGATGAATAAAACAAAACGCAAGTTTAATGTAAACTTAAAGAAAAAGCGTTTTTACATACCTGAAGAAGATCAGTGGATTACACTTAAAGTATCTACTTCAGCTTTAAAAAATATCAACAAGAGAGGAATCTCTGCAGTTGTAAAAGAAGCTCGTGAAAAAGGCTTTCTGAACAAATAATTGCATAACGATTAACGTTAATTACAATGGCTAGAAAAGGAAATAGAGTACAGGTAATACTAGAATGTACAGAGCATAAAGAATCAGGAAAACCTGGAACTTCTCGTTACATTACTACAAAAAACAAGAAGAACACACCAGATAGAATGGAGTTGAAAAAATTCAACTCAGTCTTGAAGAAAATGACTGTTCACAAAGAAATTAAATAATTATTCTTTTTATACTTTAAAAAGAACAAAACTATACGTTATGGCAAAGAAATCAGTTGCATCGTTACAAACAGGATCAAAGCGTTTAACCAAAGCTATCAAGATGGTAAAGTCTGAAAAGACTGGAGCATATATCTTTACGGAGGCTATTATGGCTCCAGACCAAGTAAGTAGTTGGTTGACTAAAAAATAAAAAATTACTATTATAGTAAATACAGAAGCCACTTTGTTAAGTGGCTTTTTGTGTGTCTAGTATCTTTCTGTTACAAACATCTTGTATATCAAACAAAGTAGCGCTATTTTTGATGTATCCTTATAAGAGTCAACGCAATAACAAAAAATGAGTTTTTTTAAAAAAATATTTAGCAAAGAAAAAAAGGAAACTTTAGACAAAGGACTTGAAAAGTCTAAGGCCTCTTTTTTTGAGAAATTAAACAAAGCAGTTGCTGGTAAAAGCAAAGTAGATGAGGACGTTCTAGATACACTAGAAGAAGTTTTGGTTTCAAGCGATGTTGGTGTATCTACAACTCTCAAAGTTATTGAAAGAATACAAGCGCGTGTAGCCAAGGATAAGTATGTTGGTACAAGTGAGCTTAATGTTATTCTTCGTGAGGAAATTGCAGGGCTTTTAAGTGAGATAGATGGAGGAGATGCTACAGACTTTGTAGTACCTAAGCACAAAGCGGGTCCTCATGTAATTATGGTTGTAGGGGTTAATGGTGTTGGTAAAACCACTACCATAGGTAAGCTTGCTCATCAATTTAAAAATCAAGGATTAAGTGTAGTTCTAGGAGCTGCAGATACTTTTAGAGCTGCAGCGATAGATCAATTACAAGTTTGGGCAGATCGCACGGGTGTACCTCTTGTAAAACAAGATATGGGTAGTGATCCTGCAAGTGTTGCTTTTGACACCTTACAAAGTGGGTTAAATCAAGATGCAGATGTCATCATTATAGACACAGCAGGAAGATTACACAATAAGGTGAATTTAATGAATGAGCTCACTAAAATAAAACGCGTAATGCAAAAAGTAATCCTAGATGCTCCACATGATGTGCTTCTTGTTTTGGACGGCTCTACTGGTCAAAATGCTTTTGAACAAGCCAAACAATTTACTGCAGCTACAGAAGTAACCTCTCTTGCCGTTACTAAACTTGATGGTACTGCAAAAGGTGGTGTAGTTATTGGTATTAGTGATCAATTTCAAATTCCAGTAAAGTATATTGGAGTAGGAGAGGGCATTGACGACCTACAGGTTTTCAACAAACTAGAGTTTGTTGATTCATTTTTTAAATAAAACACTCCGGTTTATAATAGTAAATTTACCGTGGCAGAAGATTTCGATTTGTATGCAGAGCTCGTTAAGTAGTATTCTTTATTTTTTAAAAGTCTATTCAAATCAATTTTGTACTTTCGATGTATGAAAAAACAGGTGTATATTATTGCGTTTATTTGTTTTGTTTTTCTTTCTTGTAAAGATGCGCAAAAAAAATTTTCAGAAACAGTTGCTAGACAAAACAGCTCGGTGTCTTTGTTTGAAAATCCAGCAGCTTTAGATAGCCAAACTCCAAGACTTTTTAGTAATAATAACACTTTATACATGTCTTGGGTAACTTTCAAGGATGATATAGATTATTTAAATTATGCTAGCTATTCTAATGACACATGGTCTGTTTCTCAAGGCATCACCTCTGGTGGTGATTGGTTTACAAATTGGGCAGACTTTCCTGCCATTGCCGAAAACAATGGAAGTTTACTGACGAGTTATTTGCAAAAGTCTGACCAAGGCACCTACACCTATGATGTAAAGTTGAACTATAAAAATAGAGATAGCACAACTTGGAAAAAGAATCTTATTTTGCATACAGATGGTACTAAAACAGAGCATGGTTTTGTTTCTATGATTCCTGCCTATGACACAGATGAGTTTTTTGTTACCTGGCTTGATGGGCGAAATACACTAGAGAGCGAACTTACTAATCATGAAAACGGAAGTCATTCTAGCCGTGGTGCTATGACACTTCGAGGCGCGAGGATTAATTTGCAAGGCAATGTAGTTAACTCAACCGAGCTAGATCATAGTATTTGTGATTGCTGCCAAACAAGTGCTGCTATGACACTTAAAGGTCCTGTAGTGGTCTATAGAGACAGAACTGAAGAAGAAATTAGAGATATTTCTATTGTACGCTGGCAAGATAATGATACTTGGACGGCTCCCAAAACAGTCTATCAAGATGGATGGAAAATAGCTGGATGTCCAGTTAACGGTCCTGCCGTTGATGCTTTTGGAAAAAATGTTGCTGTTGCTTGGTTTACAGCTGCCAATCAAACGCCCAAAGTGCAGCTTATATTCTCTAATGATAATGGAGCGTCATTTGGGGAGCCTATACAGGTAAATACCCAAGAAACATTAGGTAGATTAGATGTTATTGTCCTTAATGGTACCGAAGCTATAGTTTGTTGGATGGAGCGGGATCAAGCAGATATGGCTTATGTTCAATTAGCCAAAATATCAAGTTCAGGAAAAAAAGGTCCTACCGTAACCCTTACCAAAACTAAGGGAGGACGCGCTACTGGATTTCCTCAAATAGAATTTTTAAACGGTTCTGTATATGCTGCTATGACACTATTGGGAGATGATAATATACCAGAAATTAAAACAGTTGTAGTGAAGCTGTCTGAGCTTTAAAAAGGGATGCTACATTTTAACTCTCTTTTTGTGTCTGCCCAACCCTGTTCTCATAAATAAAATAAATAGAGGTTTTGAATACGCTATTAATTATTGGTCATACATTTCCAGAGCCTACTACTACAGCGGCTGGAGCTCGTATGTTACAGCTTATAGAGATGTTTCAAAAAAACGGGTATGCTGTCACCTTTGCTAGTACCGCGAGTATTTCAGAAAAAAGCCTTGATTTTACTGCTCTAGCGATTCCCACAGAAAATTTAACGCTCAACGACCCTTCTTTTGATGTTTTTGTGAGTGATTTACGGCCAAGCATAGTGTTGTTTGATCGCTTTATCACAGAAGAACAGTTTGGTTGGCGCGTTGCTGAGTTTTGTCCTGCCGCATTGAGAGTATTAGACACAGAAGATCTTCATTTTTTAAGGAGAGCAAGGCAGCAAGCGTATAAAGATACAGGAGATACTAAGAATGTAAATTTATTTACGGATACTTCAAAAAGAGAAATAGCAAGTATTTTAAGGTGCGATATTTCTTTAATTATTTCTGAATTTGAAATGGAGCTATTAAAAAATACCTTTAATATTCCTCAAGGAATTATATGTTATCTTCCTTTCATGATTACTGAAATGCCACAACCCGATCTATTCCCTTTGTTTGAAGATCGCGCTAATTTCATGACTATTGGAAATTTACTTCACGGGCCTAATGTAGATAGTGTTTTGTATATAAAAAAAGAAATTTGGCCACTCATTAAAAAACAGTTGCCCGATGCAAAGATGTATGTCTACGGAAACTATGCGCCCCAGCATATTAAAGAATTACATAATGAAAAGGAGGGTTTTTTTATAAAGGGTTGGGCGCTCTCTGTAAAAGATGCTATGAGCACTGCAAGAGTTTGCTTGGCGCCAATTCGGTTTGGTGCTGGTTTAAAAGGGAAGTTATTAGATGCTATGGCATATGGAATACCCGCTGTAACAACCTCCTTAGGAGCAGAGGCTATGTATGGTAGATTTTATGATGCTGGAGGAATTGCAGATTCTCCGGAAAAAATCACAAAGCTTTCTGTAGCATTATATACAGATAAAATAAAGTGGCAGCAAAGCACTCAAAGAGGTTTTTCTATTATTAAAGAGCGTTATAATGGCATCCCTATTTCTAAAGAGTTTATGAGTCGCTTACTTGTTTTAAAAACAAATTTAACACGTCATCGACAAGAACATTTTATAGGGCAAATTCTTCAACACCAAAGTTTACAGGCTACAAAATACCTTAGTAAGTGGATTGAAGAGAAAAATAAAAATTGAAACTTGACCAACAAAAAAAGTGCTATATAAGAGCCCCTTTTTTTTATTCTAATTTTTTATAAAATTGGAACTTTCAATACCCTTAGAGCGTGAAGCTATTGTTGTTTACAAAGAAAATTGCATTGGCAAAAAACAGTTTTCCATTTTCCCAGAAAGATCTAAAGAGTACGTCGTCAACAAGGTATACAATGCTTCCAGAGCCCATTGTCGCTTCTCCAAATACCATTGAGTTTTTTAGTTTTGCCTTTGCTTTTTCTCCAGAGAAGCCTGATACACTTTCTGCATCTCCATTAATATACCCCACGTTGTAGCCATCTTCCATTAATTGATAAGAGGTACTTCCTTGCTTTAGAGAAAAATAGGTATTAGTATATCCATATGCTAGAGGATGCGAAGCGTCTATTGTTAGTTTGTAAATACTTCCAGTGATAAAATTGGTTACACTTTCTCTTTCACGTTGATCATAAGGTGTAAGGTTTCCTTTTTCTATATCTTCTTTTTCATCCTCATCATCTTTATTGTCTTTTAAGCCAAACCCTTTTTTGTCTAAAAAGCTTCTTCCCGCATTTCCAACGGCAATTATTTTTCCACCCTTGTGTATCCATTTTTTCATCTCTTTGATATTCTCTTCGCTTAATAATTTGCCGTAACTTCCTTCTGGTAACACTAAAACATTATACTTGGCTAGTTTAGACATGGATATGTTTCTAAGGTTTATATGTGTTACAGGGTATTGTAATTGTGTCTCAAAGAAGTGCCAAGCAGCTCCATAACTTAAAGAAGAAACACCCTCTCCTTTTAACAGTGCTATTTTAGGAGCGGTAATCATCTTAATGTCTGGCGATCCCATATCGGTCCTGGTGTCTCCAAAAGTGGTGTTTGAAGCAAATAAAGTACGCTTGTGTTTGTTTGCAAGCATGTTTAATGTCTGGTAAAATTTTTGGTTACTTTTATTATCACTTTTAGTAATAACTAAACTACCTCTGTCAAAGTCTTGTGCTGCAAAACGTAGTTTTTTCTCTGTAAAGCGTACATTAATGTTATTTTGTAATAAATCTGCTAAAAAACTAGCATCTTTCATGCTATTCCAAGAGGCTATAAAACCTGCAGCATCTGTATTTTTGTTTAAGAAGTTTGTGCTTGTTTTTGTCTTGCTTACTGCAACTATGCGCTTTGAAGCTATAGTTTCTAGACCATATGCATACGGAATACTCCAGGCAGTGATGTCATAAGTAAGTGGATCGCTCAAGCTTGCTTTAGGCTCAAACAATACTTTAATCATTTTTCCTTTAGGTTGGTTTGTGCTAACAACTAAGGCGCCATCAGTATTTATAGAGCCGTTACTTGCGGTGGTATAGTTATAGCCAGATACACCGCCATTTGTGCCGTATCCATAATCAATTTCATGTTTGTCGAGTAATTGAGTTAATAAAGCTATTTTATCTGGGTGCCCCTGCATGACATAGCTTTTGTATTTTAAATCATTGTTATTGAAGAATTTTTTAAACTCAGTATTTAATTGTGCCGCATTTTTACTTCCCATTTCAACTGTAGAAAGTCCTGTTGTGGTATGGTGCGCCACACGGTCTACAAGGGTAAGTTCATAGCCTTCATCTGTATTTATTCCTAGTCCTGCCCGACCGTGGCCGGCCTGCTCATAGGTCATACCAATTGCACCCATGAATGTTGGATAGGTGTCTCCATAACTTGGGTATAATAAATCAAACCGCTCACGTGTAAAAAACAACCACCCTTGTTGGTCAAAATACTTGGCGTGATTTTTACCAATTTGTGTTTGGAAATCACGTTGAAAATCACTTATAATTTCATGAAAAGGTTCTGCAGCTGGTGCAAAGTAATACGGTTCATTAATACCCTGTTCATGAAAGTCTACATGAATGTGAGGCATCCACTTATTGTAAATTTTTAAGCGTTCTTGGGTTTCTACTTGTGTTGCCCATGCCCAATCTCGGTTTAAATCAAACAAATAATGGTTTGGTCTTCCTCCTGGCCAAGGTTCATTGTGTTCAGCAGCATCTTGTGCTGGATTATAAGGTGTAGATTTTACTTGATTGTACCAATTTGCATACCGATCACGACCATCTGGATTTACACAAGGATCTATAATAACTACCGTATTTTCAAGCCATTCTTGTCTTTTAGTAACTAAATCATAGACTGTTGTCATTGCTGCCTCAGTGCTAGAGGCCTCATTACCGTGTACATTATAACTAAGCCAAACAATCGCTTTTTTTGGGTTTACAGTACCTGGTATGATCCCCGTGTTTTTTAGGTTATCTTCCCGTATTTGGGCAACATTAACAATATTTGCCGCGCTAGAGACAACGGCATAGGTTAGTGTGCGTCCCTCATTGGTTTTACCATAAGCATCATAAGTAACCATGTTGCTGTTTGAGGCTACATGTTCAAAATAGTCTACTACATCTGCATGACGTGTAAATTGGGTTCCAATAGTATAGCCTAAAAATTCACTTGGAGATTGTAGTTGTGCTTCTGCAGTGATACTAACCAAAAGTAAAAGAGTGATTATCAAGTTTTTCATAGTCAATATAATTCTAAAATTTCAAACGCTAATATACTTTGAATTTTCATAAAACACGTGGCTAATCAAAAAGTTTAGGAGCTTTACGGTGTTGGTTTGTTTGTTAATTATTTTAAAAATATCCTTTCAGAAATGTTTGTTGCTAATTAAAGGGTATTTTTGAAAGATTAAGAGTTAATGTTTATGTCAACAATAAAGATTCCGTATTCAAAGACAGGTTATTTCTCAAACACAATGTGTGATTATCTCGAGGAAAATCCATCACTGCATCCTTTCTACGGAAGATTTCCATCTATTGAGTCACTCAAACAACAAGTAGTTGAAAAACAAAAGAGTTTCAGCCAGGTGTCAAGAAACACCCTGGTAACACAATTAAAGCAACAATATAAAGATATTGCTGTCTCTGAAGCGACTCAAAAAAATATTACAGCATTAGCAAAAGACACTGCATTTACCATTACAACAGGGCATCAGCTCAATTTATTTTCTGGCCCCCTATATTATGTGTATAAGATATTATCGATCATTAACTTGACCGAAGAACTAGCCTTAGCTTCCCCAGAATATACTTTTGTGCCTGTTTTTTGGATGGCGACAGAGGATCATGATTTGGAAGAAATTAATTTCTTTAATTTTAAGGATAAAAAAATACATTGGGATGGTCCAAAGGGAGGTCCTGTTGGTAGAATTTCTACTCAATCAACACAAGAGCTGGTTGCGGTTCTTGAAAAAGAATTTGGACAAACAACAGATGGTCTTTATTTAATAGACCTATTTAAAAAAGCTTATACCCAGCATGATAATTTAGCCCAAGCTACACGGTTTATTACCAATGAACTTTTTAGTTCTTATGGTGTCGTAGTTATAGATGGAGATGATTATGTGTTAAAAAAGCAGTTTGCTCCCTATGTGGAGCAAGAGTTGTTTCATAAAACAGGCTTTCAAGAAATTACTAAGTCTAGCCAAAAGTTGGTAGCTGCTGGATATGCCCAGCAAGTAAATCCTCGGGAGATAAATGTGTTTTATATCAAAGATGGTTTGCGGGAACGAATTATTGAAAAAGACGGTCAATTTTTTGTAAACAATACGGAGATAGTATTTACAGAAACTAAAATAAAACAAGCATTAGAAAACCATCCCGAGCAGTTTTCTCCTAATGCATTGCTGCGCCCTTTATACCAAGAAGTAATATTGCCCAACCTGTGTTATGTTGGTGGTGGTGGTGAAATAGCGTATTGGTTTCAATTAAAAGCCTTTTTTAGTGCAGTGTCTGTTCCATTTCCTGTTTTGTTGTTGAGAAACAGTGCTGTTTTGGTGTCTAAAAAAGTAGAAGAAAAATTAAAAAAGCTTGATGTTTCATTGGAGGATATCTTTAAAAATGAAGATGATCTTAGCGTTTGGTTTACCCATAAGATTTCAGAAATAACTATTGATTTTTCATCACAACGCATCTATTTAAAAAAACAGTTTAAATCATTGTATATCCAAGCAAAACAAACAGATGCCTCTTTTTTGGGAGCTGTAGCAGCTCAAGAAAAAAAACAACTCAACGGCTTGAACAATCTTGAGAAAAGATTGCTAAAGGCTCAAAAAAGAAAGCACAATAATCAAATAGATAGATTGATTGCTCTACGCGCCATGATTTTTCCGAACGGAAATTTACAAGAGCGTAATGCTAATTTTTCTGAATTTTATCTAGAATATGGTCCTGCTTTGATTTCAACAATTAAAGATAAGTTACAGCCCTTAGGCACCGATTTTACAGTAATATCTCTACCATAAAAAGACTTGTTTACATCTTTGTTAAAATTTACAAGAAATTTTATTGGCTAGTCCTAGCAAAATTACTTTTTTGAGGTATTTTTGTTTATGCAAAACAACGTCCTCATTCTTGATTTTGGATCTCAATACACGCAGCTAATTGCTAGACGTGTAAGAGAATTAAACATCTACTGCGAAATACATCCTTATAACAAAGTACCACAAGATTTATCTACTTTTAAAGCTGTTATTTTATCTGGAAGCCCTTCATCGGTTCGGTCAGATCAGGCCCCTAAGCCAGATCTTTCAAAGATAAAAGGAATCTTACCCTTGTTAGGGGTTTGTTATGGAGCTCAATATTTAGCACATTTTTTTGGAGGTAAAGTATCTCCATCAAACATACGGGAGTATGGGCGCGCTAATTTAACCACCATACACGATCAAGCTTGTTTGTTTGCAGGTGTTAAAGAAAACACACAGGTTTGGATGAGCCATAGTGATACCATTAGCGAGTTACCGGAGAATGGAGTGCGTTTAGCCAGCACAAATGATGTTGCAAACGCAGCCTATAGAATTGAAGGTGAAGATACTTTTGCTATTCAATTTCATCCAGAGGTATATCATACCCAGCAAGGAAAACAAATATTAGATAATTTTTTAATTGAAATTGCGGGGGTAGATCCTAGCTGGACACCTGCTGCTTTTGTAGATACTAAAGTTGCAGAACTAAAAGATAAAATTGGAAATGACAAAGTTGTACTAGGCTTAAGTGGAGGTGTAGATTCTACCGTGGCAGCAATTTTACTACACAAAGCAATTGGGGAAAATCTGTATTGTATTTTTGTGAATAACGGCTTGTTGCGTAAAGATGAGTTTTCTAGTGTTCTTGAACAATACAAAGGCATGGGTCTTAATGTGAAAGGAGTAGATTCTGCAGATCGATTTATGAAGGCTTTAAAAGACAAGTCTGATCCAGAAGAAAAACGTAAAGCCATTGGCGGAACTTTTATTGATGTATTTGATGACCAGGCAACTGCAATTAAAGATGTAGTGTATCTGGCTCAAGGAACTATTTATCCTGATGTTATAGAAAGTGTTTCTGTTAATGGGCCTTCTGTAACTATTAAGTCACATCATAACGTAGGTGGTTTGCCAGATTATATGAAACTAAAGATTGTAGAACCACTTCGCATGTTATTTAAAGATGAGGTACGTCGTATAGGTGCTCAAATGGGTATTGATCCAAAACTATTAGGACGACACCCATTTCCTGGTCCTGGTTTGGCTATTCGTATTTTAGGAGATGTTACTCCAGAAAAAGTGCGTGTTTTACAAGAAGTAGATCATATTTTTATAGACGGTCTACGAAAATGGGACTTGTATGATAAAGTATGGCAAGCAGGAGCTATGTTATTGCCAGTAAATAGTGTAGGAGTTATGGGAGATGAGAGAACCTATGAGAAAGTGGTTGCCCTTCGTGCCGTAGAGAGCACAGATGGTATGACTGCAGACTGGGTAGATTTACCATATAAGTTCTTGCAAGAAACGAGTAACAATATTATAAACAGAGTAAAAGGTGTTAATAGAGTGGTCTATGATATAAGCAGTAAACCACCAGCAACTATTGAATGGGAGTAATCTTTTTTTAAAAACTTAGTAGATATTTATTTCCTTTAAGATGTTATATACTTGGCATTGGTTTTGTAATAACACGGTATAGAACGTTTTTACGTTATTTTAATTATATTTATATTGGGTTTTTGCTGCGGTTTTATGTTTTTAAAATTTCAGCAGAATTCATAAAAACACAAATATGAAGTACCTAATGTCTTTTTGTATGGTGTGTATTTTTTTTGTTAGCTCTTTGGCTGTGGCGCAAAAAGATTATAAAACTCATACGGTTCAAAACAAGGAAACCTTATCTCAAATAGCCATTATATATGGGGTCTCTGAGACGGCTATAAAAGAATTAAACCCGACCATACAAAAAACGCTACAACGGTATACGGTTTTAGTGATTCCAAACAGGAAGGCTACTATAAACACTGAAAAACATCCTATTTTTTTAAAACACAAAGTAAGACGCAAAGAAACGTTATTTAGTATTTCTCAAAAACACACAGTCTCTATTGAGAATATTAAGCGCTTCAATAAACAATTATATGTACGTCAATTAAAGAAAGGTGAAAAACTACAGATCCCTTTGCATTTAAAAATTACAGAACCTCTAGCTATAGTTTCTATAGACCCTAAGTATATTATGGGAGATGTTTCAAAACTTGCAAAACATACCATAAACCCAAAAGAAACAAGATATGGTATTGCTAGAATGTATGGAATTACCCTACAACAGTTACAGCAAATTAATCCACAATTAGGGGGTGGCTTTCCACAAGGAGCTATCATTAATGTGCCAATAAAATCATTTACAGAAACTGCGGTTCCACAAGCAGGATTTATGTTTTATGAGGTACAACCAAAAGAAGGGTTTTTTAGATTAAAAGTAAAAACCACTATAGATAAAGAACAAATCATTGCTTTAAACCCATATGCTAAAGATGGTTTAAAAGAGGGTATGATTTTACAGATTCCAAAGCTTGATTTTGGAGTTATGGAAGAAGGCGCAACAAAGAGGGATTTGGAAAATGCAATCATTAATACATCATTGAAACGTGTTGCTGTGCTATTGCCCTTTCGATTAAATAAAATAACCTCAGATTCTTTAGAGGTAAAGATTAATGAAATAAAGAAAAATAGATTGATGTCATTGTCGCTAGATTTTTATAGTGGCATTTTAATGGCTACAGAATTTGCTAAAGATAAAGGAATCGATCTAAGGCTAGAGGTGTTTGATACAGAGTATAGTAACAGCAAGGTGGATTATATTGTTAACACGAACGATTTTGATGTCTTTGATGCGGTTATAGGTCCACTTGGTCAAAAAAACATTGAAGTGGCAGCTGCGATTATGAAGCATAATAATGTGCCAATTTTTTCTCCTTTGAGTAACAAAGAGATTAAGGTTTCTAGCAATATTTTTCAAAGCTTGCCTAGTGATGCAATGCTAGAAGATGGAATGCTTGATTATATAGTTTCTAAAGTATCTGGAAAAAATGTTATTATCATCACAGACAGCAATAAGGAAGCGCAACATGATAAAATTATGGCAGCCATTCCGCAGGCAAGAACAGTTTCTTTGCGTGAAGAAGGATTTTTAGTGGTAGAAGATGTTCAAGCCCAAATAGATGAAACAAAAGAAAACTGGGTTATTCTTGAGTCTACAGATCCTATTATAATAAGCAACGTCGTGGGAGTTTTAAATGGTTTGCCTTTTATAGATCCAGATTTAGAAGAGGATCAAGAGCCTTTAGATTACGAGATACGCTTGTTTAGTTTAGATAAAAACATTGCCTTTGATTACCATGACGTGTCTAATTTACATTTGGCAAAATTGAATTTTACGTTTCCATCTGTTAATAAAAGCTATAATTATAAAGATGAAAATGCATTTTTGATTAGTTATAAAAACACCTATGGTGTGCTTCCAAACCGTTTTGCCGTTCGTGGTTTTGATTTAACATATGATGTTTTATTAAGGCTTGCTAGTGCAGACGATATGTATAAAGCCTCTGAAGAAGATTTTGAGACAGAGTACATAGAGAATAAATTTAGGTATTCAAAAACCCTTTTTTCTGGATATCAAAACAACGCTTTTTATATTATTAAATATCAAGAGGACCTTCAATTTCAAGTTTTAGAATAATGAGCACAGCCAAAATCACATACCAAGGAAACTTAAGAACATCCTGCGAACACCTTTCATCTGGAAACACTTTTATCACAGATGCCCCTACAGACAATAATGGAAAAGGTGAGGCCTTTTCTCCTACAGATACTATTGCTGCTGGATTGGCGAGTTGTATGCTTACTGTTATGGGTATAAAAGCAGGCACTATGATTGGAGTTAATATCGATGGAGCAACTGCAATAGTTACTAAAACCATGGAGAGTAATCCAAGAAGAATTTCAAAAATTGAGGTACTACTAGAATTTCCATCAAAGCTAGATGCTAAGACACGTAAAATATTAGAAAACACAGGAAATACCTGCCCTGTTCATCATAGTTTACATCCAGATATTGTAAAAAAAATCACCTTTAATTGGGGATAGGTAGTGTCTCAACTTTAAATAGAGTTTAGCTTATCTATGTAAGAAACTCTTAAGACTAGTAATGCTAAAAAGCTCTTGTTTGTTGTTGTTTGATAAAGAGTTTTGTTTGATAAGAGACAGATAACATTTTAAAGAATTTTAATAAACGGTATTGTTAAATAACAATGTAAAACCTATGGTGTCTGGAAAAAAAAGCCCGCTCTCTCCGAAAGATCATTTGGTGCGATTGGCAAATTACAAAATGCCTTTTGGTAAGTATAAAGATCGATACTTAGTTAATATTCCAGAACCCTATTATGTGTGGTTTAAGCAGAAAGGATTTCCTCAAGGTACTCTTGGGAATCTATTGCAGGAAATGTATGAAATCAAGCTCAACGGCCTAGAAGATTTAATACGCCCATTGATTAGAAAATAATTTAATATTTATTCTAATTTACAAGCAACCTTTTTTTAAAGTTCTCATCTTACTGTTGTAAGTTGTAAATCAAATATGTATTTAATAGCAAAATCAATCTCAAAATGGTATCCAGAAATCTTCTTGATTTTTTCTGTACTTATCTATTGGGTGTTATCTGCAACCCTCGTTAATCCTGCAGCTATTTCATTGTTAGCATTATTGGTTTCTCAACTTCGTTTTAAAAATAAAACCTTTGGTATTATTCTTTCTCTGGTCTTTATGCTACTTTGTGTGTATATGGTGTTGGCTGTTTTTTCAGACATCATAGATCTTGATGTGTTTTATCCTCGGGGTTTATTGATGATGGCTTTTGGGGTTCTTTACTTTGGAACTACTGCTTATTTTGCATTTACTTTACTCAGGAAAAACAATAGCAGGGTGAGTGATCGTTTGCCAATAGGTCATGATTAACAATTTTGTTTCCTTTGTTTTTAGCCTGCGTTTTTTCAAGACTAAAATATACAGCTCCTTTCTTTAAAAAATACGATGTAGGTATGGGTTAAAATACGTAACTTTACATCCCGTATACAAACTAAGTTAAGGCCATTCATGAGTACTACTAAATACATCTTCGTTACGGGCGGGGTTTCTTCATCCCTAGGGAAAGGAATCATTGCAGCATCTCTCGCTAAATTACTTCAAGCAAGAGGATATAGGGTTACCATTCAAAAATTAGATCCATACATTAATGTAGATCCCGGTACACTAAACCCTTATGAACATGGTGAATGTTATGTTACAGATGATGGAGCAGAAACAGATTTAGACCTAGGTCATTATGAACGTTTCTTAAATGTACCTACCTCTCAGGCAAACAATGTTACCACGGGTAAAATTTACCAAAGCGTTATTCAAAAAGAGCGTCGTGGTGAGTTTTTAGGTAAAACGGTTCAAGTAATACCTCACATTACGAACGAAATAAAAGAGCGCATTCAAATTTTAGGAAAAAGTGGTGACTTTGATATCGTTATTACAGAAATAGGTGGTACTGTGGGTGATATTGAATCATTGCCGTATATAGAATCTGTACGTCAATTAAAATGGGAGTTAGGAAATCAAAACTGTTTGGTTATTCACTTAACCCTGATTCCTTATTTATCTGCAGCAGGTGAATTAAAAACTAAGCCTACACAACACTCTGTAAAAACATTAATGGAAAGTGGTATTCAAGCAGATATTTTGGTGTGTCGTACCGAGCATAAATTAAATGATGAGTTGCGTCATAAGCTAGCCTTGTTTTGTAATGTTCATAAGGACGCCGTGATAGAATCTATTGATGCCTCTACAATATATGATGTTCCAAACTTGATGTTAGAGGAGGGATTAGATACTGTAGCATTGCAAAAATTAGGTTTAAAAGACCAGGGAAAACCAAGCCTTACTGCTTGGAACGAATTTGTGAAACGACATAAAAACCCCAAAGCAAATGTAACTATTGGCTTAATAGGGAAGTATGTTGAGCTTCAGGATAGCTATAAATCTATTTTAGAATCTTTTATCCATGCTGGAGCTGCCAATGAGGTAAAAGTAAAAGTGCAGTCTATCCACTCAGAGTTTTTAGATGCCTCAAATGTGGCATCTAAAATGAAAGCCCTGGACGCTGTGCTTGTAGCCCCAGGTTTTGGAGAGCGAGGAATAGAAGGTAAGGTGGAAGCTGTTAGGTATGCAAGAGAAAATAAATTACCATTTTTAGGAATTTGTTTAGGAATGCAAATGGCCGTGATAGAATATAGCCGAAATGTTCTTGGTTTAGCAGATGCTAACTCTACAGAAATGAACCAAAACACGACCAACCCTGTTATTGATTTAATGGAAGCCCAAAAGACCATCACCGAAAAAGGCGGAACGATGCGTCTAGGTGCTTGGGCTTGTGAGCTTATGGATGATAGCATTGTAAAAGAAGTGTATGGTGTTTCAAACATAGAAGAAAGACACCGTCATCGTTTTGAATATAACAATACCTACAGAACTCAATTAGAAGCTGCAGGATTAAAAACAACAGGTGTTAATCCTCAAACTAATTTGGTGGAGATCGTAGAGATTGAAGATCATCCTTGGTTTGTAGGGGTGCAATATCACCCAGAATATAAGAGTACAGTTGCCAATCCACATCCATTATTTGTGAGTTTGGTGGGTGCTGCTCACACCTATTCTAAGAATAAATAAGACAATATGGCGCAAACCTAGTTTGGGCTAGATTATTGAAACAAACAAAAGCTTTGGGTAAGCCCACAGATATTAAACAAACAAAACCATTAAAGGTGGTTTTATTATTTTCCGCAGAACAATTAAAAGCGGCGCATCATTATGGAAGAAAAGAAATTTGATCTCAATTCGATTATAGGATTTGTACTAATTGGAGCCATCTTTATTTGGATGCTTTATTTACAGCAACCAACCGAAGAAGAAATTGCTGTAGAGGCAGCGAAAATAGAAGCAGAGCAAAAAGCTGCAGAAGAAGCCTCTAGGCAATCCCAAAGTGATATCACACTTAATGATGCAACAACAGCTATGACTGCTGTTACTGCCAAAGACTCTATGGGCCTATTAAAACTGCAAAGTAGATTAGGTTCTTTTGCATACTCTAGTACCTTGGCTTCCGCAAGTAATGCTACTACTGTGATAGAAAATGACGTATTGTCTTTAACCATAAGCAATAAAGGAGGGTATGTAACTGAGGCTCGTTTAAAGCAGCACACTACCTATGATTCTATTCCAGTTTACTTAGTGAAGAATGGAAATTCAACTTTAAATTTTCAATTCTCTGCAGAAAACAGGTTATTAAATACCCAAGATTTATACTTTGAACCTTCTCTTTCTCTAAATGGAAACAACCAAGTGTTAACCATGCGTCTTAAAACTGCAGATAATGCATACTTAGAGTATCGCTATGAGCTTATTCCTGGAGAGTACATGACTAACTTTAGCATTAAATCTCAAGGCCTTGAAGATGTTTTAAACACTAGCCAACCTATGTATCTAGATTGGAAACTAAAAGGATACAGACATGCTAAGAGTATTAGTTATGAAAACCGATACTCTAGACTAACCTATGAGTATGAAGGAGATAAACACTCTAAGCTCTCTCCAACGGGAGATGATCAAGAACTTGAGGTAGCAGTTAATTGGTTAAATTTCCGTCAACATTTCTTTAGCTCTATGCTACTTACAGACACTTCTTTTAAAGAGGTTGATTTTAGCTCTAGAGATCTTGTTGAAGATGAAACAACAGATACAATTTACACCAAACAATACGGTGCTAAGATATTAATTGAACCAAAGGGAGGGGCTATCGCTCAAAATATGAACCTTTATTATGGCCCAACAGACTATAAAATATTTAAAAAATACGATCGTGATCTTGATGAGGCAATGCCACTGGGTTGGGGTATTTTTGGAATGATTAATAAGTTTTTAATTATTCCTTTGTTTGGTTTCTTAAGTGGTTTCTTACCTGCAGGAATTGCGATTATTATGTTGACTATCTTATTAAAGCTAGCCTTGTCTCCAGTGCAATACAAGCAATACCTTGCACAAGCAAAGATGAAAGTATTAAAGCCAGAGATTGATGCTATTAAAGAGCGTTTGGGTGATAATAAAATGAAAATACAACAAGAAACAATGAAGTTGCAAAATATTGCAGGTGCCAGTCCTCTCAAGGGATGCTTGCCCGCCATTTTGCAGATCCCTGTGTTTTATGCTTTGTTCACTTTTTTCCCTACAGCATTTGATTTACGTCAAAAAAGTTTCTTGTGGGCAGATGATCTGTCAAGTTATGATACGATCTACCAGTTCCCTGGTGGATTCTCTATCCCTTTTTATGGAGACCACGTAAGTTTATTCCCTATTCTAGCGTCACTTGCTATCTTTTGGTACATGACCATGACTATGGGGCAAAACATGCAAGCACAACAGCAACCTGGTATGCCAAACATGAAAATATTAATGTATTTATCACCCTTGTTCATGTTGGTGTTCTTTAATAACTATGCCAGTGGATTATCATTGTACTATTTCATCTCTAACTTAATTACCATTGGTATTATGTTGGTGATTAAAAATATGATCATCGATGAAGATAAAATAAAAGCGCAAATACAAGTCAATAAAGCCAAGCCAAAAAAGAAACAAAATAAGTTTCAAAAGAAAATGGCAACGATGATGGAGCAAGCAGAGGAACAGAAAAAAATTCAGAAAAAGAAAAAATAGGTAGTTTTTACGCTACCACATTTGTTTCTGTTTTTATAAATAAGCGATTTTTTTGAAATTAGCTAGCCTCTTTAATAGTGAGATAGTATTTAAATTATAACACAAAGCGCTAAGGCCTATGAGAAGTAGTATTGTACTTGTTTTTCTAATTTGGTTTTTTTCGGGCAATCTTTTTGCTCAAGAAATCAACCAAAAAGATGTAAATGGGTTGCGTCAAGGTTCCTGGATAAAGAAATACCCAGGAACACAACAGCTTAGGTATGAGGGTTACTTTAAAGACAATAAAGAAGTTGGAACTTTTAATTTTTACTGCGAGACCTGTGGGATACAGCCTTACTGTGTCAAAGAATTTAAAAACGACGCTCTTGTAGATGTTAGGTATTATTCAAGTAGTGGAGATCTAGTAAGTACAGGAATGATGCAGGGAAAGCAGCGCATAAATCAATGGCTTACCTTTCATGAAAACTCTACAAATATTATGACACGGGAGTTTTATGTAGCAGGAAAGTTACAGGGAGAAATCACGACCTATTATTTAACTGGAAAAATAATTGAAACAACACATTATTTGAATGGTCTTAAAGAGGGGCTTAGTTTTTATTATTCTCCAGAGGGTATAACCTTGAAAGAGCTTTCTTATAAAAATGATTTGTTGCATGGACCAGCAGTATATTATTCTACTAAGGGTTTGCTGACCATGAAAGGAGATTATAGAAATGGAGTAAATTATGGTGTCTGGAATTACTATAAAGAAGGAAGGTTTCTTTTTGATGAAACATTTCCAAGACCAGAAGATAAAAATTAGGCATAGATACTTTAAGTTATTTATGTCTTTACATCTTTAATTTTAAAAAATGAAACGCGTTGTTGTTGGGCTTAGTGGGGGTGTAGATTCTAGTGTTGCTGCTTATCTTTTAAAACAGCAGGGCTATGAGGTCATTGGTCTATTTATGAAGAACTGGCATGATGATTCTGTAACCATTAGTGAAGAATGCCCTTGGCTTGAAGATAGCAATGATGCGATGTTGGTCGCTCAAAAATTAAACATTCCTTTTCAAACTGTAGACCTTAGTCAACAATACCAAGAACGTATTGTTGACTACATGTTTAGAGAGTATAAAATGGGTAGAACACCAAATCCAGATGTGCTTTGTAATCGTGAGATTAAGTTTGATGTTTTTATGAAAATCGCTCTGGATTTGGGTGCAGATTATGTGGCAACTGGTCATTACTGTAGAAAAGGCATCCAAACTATTAACAAAACACAGGTATATAGCTTGCAATCTGGTAAAGATTCTAACAAAGACCAGAGTTATTTTTTATGCCAACTATCACAAAAGCAATTAGCAAAAACCTTATTTCCTGTTGGTGAAATACTAAAACCAGATGTTCGTAAAATTGCAGCCCAGCAAGGTTTAATCACTGCAGACAAAAGAGATTCTCAAGGGCTTTGTTTTATTGGTAAAGTGCGTTTGCCTGAGTTTCTGCAACAACAATTAGCTCCTAAAAAAGGAACTATTATTGAAGTGCCTCCAACCTTTGATGCATTTATTAATACCGTTGATGTATTTACTACAAAACTAGCCGAGTTACAGCATATTTCAAAGAAGATACTCTATACTATCTCTGATGGAAAAAAAGTAGGAGAACATGAAGGTGCTCATTATTTTACAAATGGCCAACGCAAAGGCCTTGCAGTTGGTGGAACCAAAGAGCCATTATTTGTGATAGCAACCGATGTCCATGAGAATGTTATTTATACCGGGCAAGGTAAAAATCATCCAGGTTTATACCGCCGCGGCTTATTTGTAAAACAAGATGAAACTCACTGGATACGAGAAGACCTTTGCATTGCAGATGGTGAAACCTTAGCCGTAATGGCTCGTATACGCTATAGACAAAAACTAGAGAAAGCAGTCTTACATCAAACTACACTAGGGGTATATGTTATTTTTGAAAACCCACAATCTGCCATCACTGCAGGTCAATTTGTTGCCTGGTATCATCAAGATGAATGTTTGGGAAGTGGTGTTATTTCTTAAAACAAATATATAGTACCTTTAAAAGGAGTGTTTTGCTATGAGATGCCCACTTTTAAAATATAATTTATTACTATGAAAAAAATAGTACTTCTGCTTGCATTGTTTTATTTGTTGCCCGTTTCAGCGCAGATAGAAGAAGATGCCTTAGTTTTTTTTGAAAACAAAGAAAACGTAGATCAGGCCTTAGCAAACCCCATCTCTATTCTTACTCAAAAAGCATTAGATAGAAAGCAATTACATAATACACCTATTGATGCGCGTGATGTACCTGTTAATGAAGCCTACATTACCTGGATTAAAAATATTTCCGGCATAAGTGTCTTTGCAAAATCAAAGTGGATGAACTGCGTCTATATTAGAGGTTCTTTTGAAGCTATTGAAAGTTTAGAAAATCTGGATTTTGTAAACCATGTTGAATTTGCAGATAAAAGTTTAAATTTAGGACCTATTACTGGTGGTGTACTCACAGATAAATTTGAGATAGAAAACCAAAAATCTAGCATTGTTTATAATTATGGTGCTGCAACAAATCAAGTAGAAATGATTGCAGCAAATTTTTTGCATGAGCAAGATTTTACAGGTACAGGTATTGATATAGCTGTATTGGATAGTGGGTTTCCAGGAGTATTAACAAATCCAGCTTTTGAAACCTTGAGAGATCAGGGAAGGCTTTTAGGAACCTATAATTTTATAACTAGAGAAGAAACAGCAGACGCTCCAAGCTCTCACGGCGCAAAGACCTTTAGTGATATAGGAGGTTTTTTAGAAGATGAGTTTGTTGGTACGGCTCCAGGTGCTTCTTTCTATTTGTATGTAACAGAAGATGTAGGGCAAGAAAATCCAGTAGAGGAAGCTTGGTGGGTAGAAGCTCTAGAGCGCGCAGATAGTTTGGGCGTTCGTGTTGTAAACACATCATTAGGATATCAAGACTATGATAACCCTGCCTATAGCCATGTATATGAAGATCTAGACGGCTTTACCACCATTGCTGCTCGGGGTGCAAACCATGCCTTTGATAAAGGAATGTTTTTGTTAACTTCAGCCGGCAATGATGGATCGTCATTTGGTTTTGTAGCAACTCCCGCAGATGCTGCAGGATGCTTTAGTGTAGGTGCTGTAGATTCTGAGGAGCTTTACGCCCCGTTTAGTTCATATGGGCCTAATGCTGCAGGACTCAGAAAGCCAGATGTAATGGCGCAAGGTGTTTCTGCTGCTGTGGTAGATCAAAATGGAGCTGTAGATTTTAATAGTGGTACTTCTTTTAGCTCTCCCATTATGGCGGGTGCAATTGCTTGTTTGTGGCAATCAAGACCCCAAACAACCAATGCGCAATTAATGCAGATAGTAAGGGAATCTGCTCATTTATTTGAAAACCCAACAGATCTAATGGGGTATGGGATTCCAAATTTTGAGACTGCTTATACTGCATTACAAATGCTTGCTATTGAAGATCAATTTTTAGAAACTCAGTTTGCGTTGTACCCAAATCCATCCCAAGATGTTGTTTCTTTTAAGATGCCTTCTTTTATAGATAAAGCAGAGGTTAACGTATTTACAATCAACGGCCTTTTAGTGTTTTCTTCTGAAATCACACAGCAACAAAACACCTTAAATATTTCAGAAGTAGCCTCGGGACTTTATATTGCAACAATTGCCTCTGGAGCGACTAAAAACTCTTTTAAACTGATAAAAAAATAGTGGAAAATAGAATCACAAAACTTTTTAAAATACAATTCCCGCTTATACAAGCTGGAATGATTTGGAATAGCGGTTGGAAACTGGCAAGCGCAGTGAGCAATGCAGGCGGGCTTGGTATTATTGGCGCAGGGTCTATGTATCCAGAGGTGTTAAAAGAGCATATTGCTAAATGTAAAGCAGCTACTACAATGCCTTTTGCCGTGAATGTTCCTATGTTGTACCCAAACATAGAAGAGATTATTGAAATTATTATTAAAGAAAAAGTTCCTATTGTTTTCACCTCGGCAGGGAACCCTAAAACCCATACTGCACATTTAAAACAACAAGGTATCATAGTAGTTCATGTTGTGAGTAGTGTAAAGTTTGCATTAAAAGCACAAGATGCAGGAGTAGATGCTGTTGTTGCTGAAGGGTTTGAAGCAGGAGGGCATAATGGCCGAGACGAAACCACAACCTTTACCTTATTGCCAATGGTTAAAGAACACATTAGTATTCCTTTAATTGCTGCAGGGGGTATAGCTAATGGTCGCGGTATGATGGCTGCAATGATTTTAGGTGCAGATGCTGTGCAAATAGGCAGTAGGTTTGTTGCAAGCCAAGAGAGTAGTGCGCATCAAGCCTTTAAACAAGAAGTAATTAAAACAAAAGAAGGGGACACCCAATTAACGTTAAAAGAACTAGCTCCTGTACGTTTGCTTAAAAATAAGTTTTTCAATGAGATCGTGGAACTTTATAAGACCAACCCAAGTAAAGAACAACTCATTAAGTTATTGGGAAGAGCTAGAGCAAAGCGTGGCATGTTTGAAGGTGATTTAGAAGATGGTGAACTTGAAATAGGACAAGTAGCGGGTTTAATTCACGAGATTAAGCCTGCTGCAGATATCGTTAGTGAAATTATAGAAGAGTTTAATATACTCAATAACAAAAAAGTTATTATTTAACAGCTGCTTGTTTAAGACCTTCTAGATTAAGTAAACTCAAAGGATACTAGTATCTTTGTAAAAAAGAGAACAGATGCCATTAAATAATAATGATATTTTTAAAAAATTACGCGTTGCCCATAAACTTCGCGATGATGATATTGTAAAAATATTGGAGTTGGTTGACTTCAATGTAACCAAGAGTGAATTAGGTGCTTTGTTTAGAAATGAAAACCACCCAAAATATGTTGAATGTGGTGACCAGATCCTTCGTAATTTTTTAAATGGACTAATTGTACATCTTCGTGGGCCTATGCCAAAGAAAACGGTGAAGCCTAGTGTGCAAAAATAGAAGAGCTTAGCCCATAAATTTGGATGCTCATTTATTAGGCAAGCTCATTTTAAAAAATTAGTACATTCTCATAACATTTATTATTTTTGCAGCACTTTTGAGGCAATGTTTGTTTGTCATAATTTTTAGTAATTAAATAGTTACCCGTCTTCACGGGCATAAATATGAATTTACACGAATATCAAGGAAAAGAAGTGTTAAGTAGTTTTGGTGTTACCATTCAACGTGGTATCGTAGCTCACACTCCAGAAGAAGCGGTAGCTGCAGCTAAAAAATTAACAGAAGATACTGGAACAGACTGGCACGTTATTAAGGCTCAAGTTCACGCTGGTGGACGCGGTAAAGGTGGTGGTGTGAAATTAGCAAAAAACCTTGATGAGGTAAGAAGTATTGCCAATGATATTATTGGTATGAATCTTATTACACCTCAAACAAGTGCAGAAGGTAAAAAAGTACACCAAATACTTGTTGCTGAAGATGTATACTACCCTGGTGATAGTGAACCAGAAGAATATTATATAAGTGTTTTATTAAACCGTGTAACTGGTAAAAATATGGTTATGTATTCTACAGAAGGTGGAATGGATATTGAAACTGTTGCAGAAGAAACACCACATTTAATTTTTAACGAAGAAATTGATCCTGCTTCAGGATTACTTCCTTTCCAAGCAAGAAAAATTGCTTTCAATCTTGGATTAAGCGGTATGGCTTTCAAGCAAATGACAAAGTTTGTTACTGCGCTTGTAAGAGCTTATGAGTCTAGTGATTCTTCAATGTTTGAAATAAATCCAGTATTAAAAACTAGCGATGATAAAATTATTGCTGTGGATGCTAAAGTAAGTATTGATGATAATGCATTGTATCGTCATAAAGACTATGAAGCAATGCGTGATTTACGTGAAGAAAACCCTGTAGAGGTTGAAGCAAGAGCGGTAGGGTTAAACTATGTTGATCTTGACGGAAACGTTGGTTGCATGGTAAATGGCGCAGGACTAGCAATGGCTACCATGGATTTAATAAAGCAAGCAGGTGGTGAGCCAGCTAACTTTCTAGATGTTGGAGGTACTGCAGATGCAGAACGTGTTGAAGCTGCATTTAAGCTTATTTTAAAAGATCCAGCAGTAAAAGCAATTTTAGTAAATATTTTTGGAGGTATTGTACGTTGTGATCGTGTTGCACAAGGAATTGTTGATGCTTACAAGAATATGGGTACCATTAATGTGCCTATTATTGTGCGCTTGCAAGGAACCAATGCAGATATCGCTAAAGAGTTGATTGATAATAGTGGTTTGGATGTTCAAAGCGCCATTGAATTTCAAGAGGCTGCAGATAAAGTGCAAGCTGTATTAGCATAATACACTATTAAAATATAAAAAAGCCTTGAATTTATTCAAGGCTTTTTTTGTACTATAATTACATTGAGCGGTTAGATTGGTGTGCTATATTTTATTTAGTATACACGCTTAATTTTTTATGTATTTCTTCCTCTACGACGCCTACCGTTAGTTCCAATTTCTTTTTCTGTGTAACTAGATTTATGTGTTGGAGTAGTTTTTTTTGGTGTTATGGTAGCCTCTTTTGGCGCTTGAGCTGCAAATGAACTATTATCTGAATTTGAGACGGCTTCTTGTAATACACCTACTTCTTGTGGTGTTAAATCACGCCAGGTTCCAAGAGGTAGGTTTGCTAGTTCTATGTTCATAATTCTAGTACGTTTTAATGAAAGTACCTCATACTCAAGGTACTCACACATTCTACGTATTTGACGATTAAGTCCTTGAATTAATATAATTTTAAAGACAAATCTACTCACGCGCTCGACATGACAATTCTTGGTCGTGGTTTCTAGTTCAGCCAATGGTATTCCACTGCTCATTCTGCGTATAAAGTCATCTGTAACAGGTCTATCTGTACTAACTATATATTCTTTTTCGTGCTTGTTCCCAGCTCTTAATATTTTATTTACAATATCACCATCGTTGGTCATAAGTAGTAATCCTTCACTTGGTTTATCAAGACGCCCTACATGAAAAATACGCTCTTTGTGGCCAATAAAGTCTACCACATTTCCTTCAACTCGTTGGTCTGTCGTGCAGGTAATATCTATGGGTTTGTTTAAAGCAATATAAACTAAGGTGTCGTTTTTTGTAATTAAATGGTTATCCACGTGAATTACATCACCAGGCATTGCGCGATCTCCAAGACTTACACTGGTGCCATTTAAAGTAACACGACCTTGCTCGATAAGGGTGTCTGCTTGGCGTCTAGAGCAGTACCCGCTGTCGCTAATTGCTTTGTTAAGCCTAATAGAATCTGGATGATTTGCCATAGGGCAAAGATAGGCATACTGGTGGTAAATAGACCTATATTTTTTGAGCACGATATCTTCTTAAATTTTAAAAATATCATCCACTTTTTAGTATTTTGCAGGTGTTAAATTCTCTCTATTGAAAGATACATTTACCCATAAAGGCATGCGAAAAAAACTGGTCGAGAACCTTGAGAAAAAAGGGATCTCTAACCCGGCTGTTTTGCAGGCCATAAATACCATCCCTAGGCATTTGTTTATGGATAGTGGTTTTATAGATCATGCCTATGTAGATAAAGCATTCCCGATTGCTGCAGATCAAACAATTTCTCAACCCTATACCGTTGCCAGACAAACAGAATTACTTGATATTGTTAAAGGGGCTAAAGTGTTAGAGATAGGTACTGGAAGCGGCTACCAAACTGCAGTATTACTTGAGATTGGCGCTTTAGTATACAGTATAGAGCGTCAAAATAAACTCTTCAAAAAAACCAAATTATTCTTAGATAAGCAAGGCTATTACCCCAAAAAACTCATATTTGGTGATGGTTATATTGGTCTTCAGGAAGAGGCTCCTTTTGATGGTATTGTTGTAACTGCGGGTGCTCCTTTTGTTCCAAAACCATTATTAGCTCAATTAAAAATAGGAGGGAAGTTGGTGATTCCAGTAGGGGAAACATCTCAAATAATGACGGTATTTACCAGAACGTCAGAAACAGCTTTTAACAAAGAAACATTTGGTGAATTTAGATTTGTACCCTTACTTGAAAATAAGAATTAATACGGGTTTTTTTCTAAGTATATTTTATAAGCCTACTAGTCCTAAAAATTTCAAGCCAAATACAAAAGTTCCATTTTGGGCTCCATTAAAATTAGAGTGTACATAATCAACACGCAACAATCGATACTTACCAAACCCAAGGTTGTCTATCCCCACCGAGAATTCTGAATAGGGTTTTCTCTCTTGTGATGCCAATAGGTGTGCCCCAACCACTAGATTGAAGTTTAAGGTATTTATACCTGGAATTTTACCCAGAATCCAACCTTTAAAATCATGTTCTATATGCCCTTCCAAATAACTTTTATTTGTACTAAAATCATAGTAGGGTAGGTTGTTAAAAACATTTGTGTAGTTTGGGCTTGTGCCTACTTGTGTTTGGTTACCATTAAAATGTTGGTAGTCTACAAATGATATGTTATCTGCATTAAAAAATGTTCCAGCTTTTAACCTGTAATAAAAATCACCTTTGTTTGCAACACTAAAATTTTGATAAATCTCTGTTCTTAGTTGGGAGTAATTAAAGTTACTTTTAGAGGCTCCAAGTCCATTTTCAAGGGTAACATCAATTCTTGGATACCGTCCATTACCAATGTTAATTTTCATGTCTGGAATTGAGACATACTTTTGTCCAAAAACAATGCGTGCCGTAATTTGTGATTTAAACACCTGGTGCTGTTCCATAGATTTTGTGGTAAAATCTTCTGGGGCTAGTGGGTTGTTTGAGCTGTACTCTTGCTCTTTATTATTGATATAGTAATGGCCAGAGTTATTAAACAAAGCACTTCTTTTTTCATAGCCAAATTTAGCAAATGTCTCTAGGCCATTAAAAAGTTCTTGACGGTATTTTATTTGTGCAAAATCAAGGTTATAGCCTTTAAGGTAGTTGCTTTCAAAAAATAGTGTAGATATGCTATTTATTAGGGGTGAAATAGGCTCGCTGTCATTAAACTGTGTTAGCTTGCTTCCTCCGGAAAGTGTAATTCTTAAATTATTTTTTTTGTTAAAGTTTTTGGTAATACCTGCTGTAAGACGAAGTCTGTCCTGGGCGATGCCATAGCTTGCATTTAAATTTATTGACAGCCACTTTGTTTTGTTTTCTGTATACCATTTGTAAAAAGTCACCCCTGCTTTGCTAGTATAGCCTTGTATTGTGTTAAAAGAAATCCCTGTGCCAGGACCCTTATAATTTAGCCTCCATTTATTGGAGGTATTTCTGTAGGTATACCCAAATAATGGATCTGTAACACTAAACTTATTTGATATGCGATCTAGCGAGTCAAGGTATGGTTTGGATCCTTTTAATTCTTGAAGACTGTCCTTTTTTATGTAATCATTAAGTTCTTCATTAGTGAGTGGTACTGGGCGTATTTTTTTCCAAAAAAGACTATCTTTTTTATTGGCTTTTGGTTCAAAAGACACCACTTGGTTGCTAAAAGAACGTTTTTTGAAATTAGGTTCAAAGTCATAATTACTGTACACACATGTATAGCGGCCATATCCATTTAGCCCCATAAAACCAAAGTCAAAATCAAGAGTTTGAGATAATTTTACCCAAAACTTTTGAGTGGTATCATATTTGAAATTTTGTTTAAAGACCAACTCTTTAATAAAAGGAATTTGCAGGGCAGTTCCTGTTGTAGCTAGATCTATACCATATAATTGCCAATGGTCTTCTACAATATAAATAACTCCTTTAAAAACGCGATCATTGGGTCTTTTTGGAATTACTTTAATTTTATTTATGAGTTTGTTTCCCTCATAGAATATACCATCAAGTTTATAATTATAATAATTAAACGCATTGCTAGCAATTGGAGATACTATTGCGGTGTTTAGTTCAATAGTATTTTCATAAAAAGAAAATGTTGCATCCTGGGCGCTGTTAAAGCTAAACCCATTGTCATTACCACTAACTTTACTTGCTATAATACGCTCATTAAAATCATTAGGCTGTTGGTATGATATTTTTGAAATAGTTTCAGATAGATATATAATACCACTTCTTGTAGAGTCTAGAGACCCTTCAATACCTCTTATGGTAGCTCCTAGTATTTTTTTTGGCGCATTTTTCACGTTCCATACTCCTCGAGAATAAAAATCTGCAGTGTATTTGCTAATACTAGCTAAATTTTCTTTTCGTTGGGCTATGGTCGCCCTTATGATGCGATTTGCTGGATCTTCACTATTGTTTATTACAACTTCTTGTAAAGAGGTGGTCTCTGGCTCTAAAGTGATGTTAAGTATATACGGGAAGCTTTCAATAGTTATTTTTTTAGTAACTGTTTTGTAACCCAAAAACTGATAAACAATAGTGTGATTTCCTGTATAGTCTAGAGCAAGCTTATAATTGCCATCATCATTTGAAGTGGTTCCTGTGTAGGTATTTTCTAGATAGATATTTACGTAGGGTATTGCCTTAGAATTGGTGTCTGTTATTTTTCCAACAATTTGGGCTTGTCCAAGAGTAATGATGTTTAATAAAAGCAGGGTCATTAACTGTTTCATAGTCTTTTATTATACTGACGAATTACTCTTAGTATTGTTACTCTTTTTGTTGAAATTTACTTTGGTTAAGGTGCTGGTAAGAACCTAGTTATTGAAACTTTTTTTAAGCCTACTTAGGTCTCTTTTATTGTCACGGTCTTTAATGTCATCTCTTTTGTCAAACTCTCGTTTTCCGCGGCATAACGCTACTGTTATTTTAGCAAGGCCTTTATCATTGGTAAACAAGACTAATGGAATAATGGTGAGCCCAGATGTTTTTACATTTTTATACAGCTTTTTTAACTCTGTTTTATTTAGCAGCAGTTTACGTTCACTCTTTGGGTTGTGATTAAAATGTGTTGCATGGCTATATTCTTGCACAGTCATATTAATTACAAATAATTCTCCTTTTTCATTAAACTCACAAAAACTCTCCGCAATGGAGGCTTGACCTTCTCTAATTGCTTTTATTTCTGTGCCTACAAGTACAATACCAGCTGTATACTTATCTAAGATCTCATACTCAAATCTAGCTTTACGGTTTTTTATTTGTATGTTTTTTTGAATTGCCATGTTGTAAAAATAGAACTTATAATGGGGATTTTATATCAAATTTAGTTAACCTTTTCTCTTTTTGCAGTTGTCTTATTGTTTTTCTGTGTGACTATAAATAGATCATTGTTCTCTTTGTCTGCAATATTTTGGTATTTACGTAGTCCAAGTAATGTGTTTACGAGCTTAGGAGTTGTATCACTGTGGCCTACAATAACAACATTCTTTCCTTTGTTGCTTTCTGTAAATTTCTTAGAAATAAGTTCTTTTGGTGTGTATAGAATAATCCCTAAGTTTTGCTGCTTAGCAATTGGTAGGGCAGTTTGCCGTGTTCTTTTGTAATTTGTGCTATAAACTGCATCTATTTTTTTGTTTTTAAAAAAAACAGCCCATTTGTTTGCTCTCTCCAGCCCTTGTGCTGTTAAAGAAGGATTTTTGTTAGTGAGGTCTGTTCTGTCTTTTTCGGCGTGCCTAATCAAATAAAAAGTACTCGTGTTTTCTATAGGAGTACTCTTCTTTTCTACTTTTTCATTGCAAGATATTAGTAGTATAGTTGTTAAGATAATTAAAATTGAGGTTTTAATTTTTTTGAAAGAAACCATATGTATGTTTTATGTAAATGTAAAAAAAAATCATTTCAATATATAGCTAGCTAAGCCTTTATCGATGTGTTAGTTTGCCATTGTTTGATCTTGGTATGCTTTAAGTATTTAATCGTTTTATTATTAATATTTTAAATAACATAACGCTATTTGTGGCTGTCTTTTAAAGTCAAAAAATATTTAACATAAAAAAGCCGCTTATTTCTAAGCGGCTTTTTATTAAAGTATTTAAAAAGAATATTATTTTCTAATAAGCTTTTTAGTAATAGTTGCACCATCAATGATAGCATTCATAAAGTATGCTCCACTTGATAACCCTGTAATGTCTAGTGTAAATTCATTACTATTTGGAGTAATAGAAAGTACTTTTTGACCTAACATATTTACTACATGTACAGAACTTACAACTGTTCTTGATTGTACCGTAATAATTCCATTTGTTGGGTTAGGAGCAAATACAAATGCATTGGCATCGATATCACCTATACCAAGAGCGGTAGTTGTAAATGTAACTGGGCCTACAACATCACTTATGTTTTCGTTGCCACCACAATCTGTTTGGATATAAGCATCATAGGTCGTGTCTGGAATTAATCCTAATGCTGTACCCGTTGTAGTTGTTGTGGTATCAAAAGCCACAGGAAAATCTACTTCTATATCAGCTCCAGTTAAAAATACTGCCCACTCATAAGAAATTGCACCAAGCGCTGCATCCCATGTAAGATCTGCAGTAGTTTCTGTAATATTTACTACAGCAAAGTTTTCTACCTCTGGACATGGTATAACAATAGGTGCACATGTAACATCTGCAGCCCATCCGGTTTCTTGTACGCTAGTGTCTGATGTAAATACAAACGTTAATGAACCACTTGCATCTGTTGATGTAAATGTATCACCAATAGAAAGTAAACTATCAGGGTTACTAGGTACTCCACCATCTCCACTCTCTTCACCACAAAGTGTTTGTGCAAGTACAGGGAATGTAGTATCAGGTCCATCATAAACCGTTAGGAAATCCCAACATCCATCTTGATTACCTGTTCCTGCAGAAGATTCAATATCAACATAGGTAAAGGTTACCGTTACAACATCACCAGCAACATCTGGAGAAACAGTAGTTACTGTTGTTTCACTAGCCAAGTAATCTCCATCTACACCACCTTCGTCATAATAGATGTCACCACAACCTATAGGAGGTACAAAACAAGTAACATCTGCAGACCATCCAGTTTCTTGTACAGATCCGTCAG
>CAJWVI010000024.1 GCA_913048115.1 uncultured Flavobacteriaceae bacterium
AATGCTGCTAAAAGTGTAATTTTTCTCATGATAAAATTTTTTAATTAAGTTTATTCGCAAATATACACTATTAATTGCAAATTGCAATTAATATACATCGAGTAAATGATTTTTTTTAGACTACCTTCATTTTAAAAAATTAGGTGATAAGGCATTTCGAGGCTATCAAGTGTGTGAGTGGCTTTGGAGTAAAGCTGCACATAGCTTTGATGAGGTGAAAAGTATCTCTAAAGAGACGAGAGGTAATCTGCAGGCTCATTTTGTTATAAATCATATAAAGGTAGATGGCATACAAAGAAAGAACGATAGTGCCATTAAAAAAGGTATAAAGCTTCATGACGGTCTTGTTGTAGAATTTGCTCTAATACCAACAGGCAATAGAAAGACGGCATGTGTATCTTCTCAAGTAGGGTGTAGTTTAGATTGTAGGGTTTGTACTACTTCTAGATTAAAGCGTAAGTAAAATCTTTAACTCTACCAGACCTGAAGGAGTCTTTAGAGTATTGGTATGAAAATACAGACAAGCAAATATCCTATGAATATGCTGCCTGTGGGCAGTTGGCTAATAAGCAATAAAAAAGAGCGCTATTTCTAGCGCTCTTTTTATATAGTTTCTAATTGCTTAGATTACTTTACAAATTTGAAAGACTCTTCAGAGCTTCCAATACTCACTTTAGCAATATAAACTCCGGTGTTAAGACCAGATAAATTTACTTGTGCGTTTGTGCTTGTTAAGTTTTGAGCAATTACTTGCTTTCCTGAGACATCAAAAACAGTAACACTACTCATTGCAGTATTCGCTTTTAAGTTTAATTGACCATCTACAACAAACTGAGCAAAACCATTAAGGTTGTTGTCATTGTTTCCTAAAACACCTTCATCTCCTGCAATTATTGCAGTATCTGGTGTAGCTTCAAAAGCAAATCCTTTAACAGTAATTACATCATCTGCACCTACATCTGTATCCATACGTACCCAACCATAGTGAGTGTTACCGTTAAATACAAAAGACACACCTAAGATTCCGTCTTCAACGAAATCACACCACTGGCTGTTTGAATATGCACAACCGTAGTAATTTAAATCACCACGAACACCAACAGCAGTATATCCAGAATCGCCATCAATTACGTCTCCATCAACCAATACATTAGGATACTCATATCCACCTGCAGTAAAGCCAACCAAGGCACCACCAGAACTTGGGAATGCTAAAGCAGCAGTACCACCTGCAAGATCTGCAGGATTAGAAATCTGAACGTTTCCTTCAGGAACCGCTCCAGTAAAATCAACCTCAAAGGTATCGCCCAGGTCAAGAACGATGTCTGGATTTATATCTGTGTAAGTTACTTGTCCAGAAGCGTCAGCTACTCCTAATACAGCAGCAGATAAAGCACCGTATTGCGCTAATCTTTTTGTTAATTTTTTTGAAGTATTTTTTTTCATAATAAATAGGATTTTAAGTAAAACTTTCGGAGTTTTACCATATTAGATACTTGTAAATATATATAAGTTTGCTTAGAAACTCTAAATATTACCCAATTTAATGATAGAAAAACCTAAAAAAGTAGTGTTCGATCCAAAAAAAGTTACCGTTGAAGGTTCATTAGCTATTTTAGCCTTGGGCGATATTGGGTTTGATGCCTGGAGAAAAGTAAAGACAGCACACAATAAATTTCGCAGTGATGAAGAAGAGTAAAGTACTATTAATAGGTTGGGATGCTGCAGATTGGGATATCATTTGGCCTTTAATTGCCCAGGGTAAAATGCCTGCATTAAAGAGTCTAATTGAAAGAGGTGTTTACGGAAACATGAGCACTATGAATCCTCCATATTCTCCTATGCTATGGACCTCGGTTGCTACCGGTAAAACACCAGACAAACACGGTGTTTTAGGTTTTATAGAAGTAACCCCCGATGCAAAATCGGTGCGCCCAGTTACAACAACCTCAAGAAAAACAAGAGCACTCTGGAATATTTTCCACAACAAAGGTCTAAAATCAAACCTGGTGGGGTGGTGGCCTAGTTTTCCTGTAGAGCCTATAAATGGTACCATAATTTCAGATCGTTTTCAAAAAACATCTAGAAACCCAAAAAAGCAAACTCCAATGAGTGAGTTTGTAATTCACCCCTGGGATAAAAAGGATGAATTTAAAGACTTGCGCATGTTTCCATTTGAAATAACTCAGGCGCATCTCTATCCATTTGTTCCAAGAGCTCATGATGTTGATCAAGATTTGCATAGGGGGCTCGCCGCAATTGCTAGTGTTGTCTCTCAAAATACATCTGTACACAATGCAGCGACAAAACTTTTAAGAACAACACAGTGGGATTTCATGGCTGTGTATTATGATATGATTGACCATTTTTGTCACTCTTTCATGAAGTATCACCCACCTAGATTAGCAGGCGTAGAAAAAGAAAATTATGATATTTTCAAAGACGCGGTAACTGGATCGTATGTTTTTCAAGATATGATGCTAGAGCGTAAATTAAAACTTATTGATAAGGACACCACAGTCATTGTAATGTCTGATCATGGTTTTGAGTCTGGAGAAAAAAGATTACTAGAAATGCCTAAAGTACAGGCTGCACCGTCATTAGAACACAGGCAGTTTGGTATGTTTGTTGCGGCAGGGCCTAATATAAAAGAAAATACAAAGGTATTTGGTATGGGCTTAATTGATGTGGCGCCAACTATTTTACATCATTATGGAATGCCAATTGGTAAAGACATGGATGGTAAGGTGATACTAGATATTTTTAAAAAGACCCAAGAACCAACCTATATTGAAAGCTGGGATAAAGAACCAGGAGACTTTGGTGATCTTAAAGTGAAAGATCAAACAGATGCTTTGTCTGACGCCGAGACAATGGAGCAACTTGTAGAGCTAGGATATGTAGATAAATTAGACGAGAAATTTGAAGTAGCTATAAAAAAGACCAGAATAGATTTAAAACACAACTTGGCTAGAGTTTATTTGGGTAAAAAAGATTTCTCTTCATCCAAAAAATTACTGTTAGAACTTTTAGAAGAAACACCTCCTACAGATTTGGCTCCCTTTTACATGAATTTGATAAGCATAGCTGTTTTAGAAAAAGAATTTGTGTTGGCTAAAGAGTATCTTCAAAAAGTTAAAGACTCAAAAACAGAGGTAAATTATAATTTAGATTTAACAGAGTCTTATATTTTATCAGAAATAGGTAGGCCTAAAGAAGCCCTTGCTATTTTAGATAAAATTGATGTTGTTTCTGGGCAAATACTCTATAAAAAAGCAACTCTTAATTTTGTGTTAGGTAATCTTGATATTGCAACAAAGCAATTAGAGAAGGCCATAGAAAAAGAACCCGAAAAACCAAGATATTACTCTCTAATGGCAGAAATGCTGTTGCACAAGCAAGAGTATGAGGAGGCAGCAGAGTATGCGCTTACCAGTATAGAAATAGTGAAGTATTTTCCTAAGGCTCATTTGTTGCTAGGGCAGGCCCTAGAGAAGTTAGGTGATTTTGAAAATGCTAAGATTGCCTATGAAATGGCAAATTCATTAAAGCCAAAAGAGTTTCACAAGGCAAAGCAATCGCTGGAGAACATCATTAAAAAAGTAGAATTAGATATCGACTACACGGCAGAGGTTACTAATGTGTATCAAGAAAATCAAGTAACAATAGTTTCTGGTTTGCCTAGATCTGGAACCTCACTTATGATGCAAATGCTTGACAAAGGAGGGATGCCTATCCTTCAGGATCAACTCCGTGAGGCAGATATCTCAAACCCAAAAGGGTATTATGAGTATAAGCCAGTTATGTCATTGTACAATGATAATAGTTGGTTGCCACAAGGGCAAGATAAAGCAGTTAAAGTTGTTGCTCCACTGCTTAAATACCTTGACTCAACCCTTAGGTATAAAATTATATTCATGCGCAGAGACTTAAATGAAATCATCCAGTCGCAACAAAAGATGATTGGTAAAAGTGAAGAAGAGTTTCCTGTTTCCTTGTATAATAAATACCAAAAACTATTATCAAATGTATCTGTTTGGGAAAAAAGTGAGCCGGGAGTAGAGATTCTATTTGTAAACTATAAGGATATGTTAGAAAATCCAGTGTCAGAGCTTGACCGTATCGAAAAGTTTTTGGGTGTTCCTGTCAATAAACAAGAGATGGGCAATTGCGTAGACATTTCTTTATACAGAAATAGAGCTAAAAATAAATAGCAGTCTTTAACATGAAAATAGATGAGTGTTTTTTTTCTTCTGCGGTTTTTTATCTACAATAATTAAGCTCTTACTATTTAACGTACTTTTGATATGCCAATGAAAGTAGTCGCGCAAATAAAACTCCCTATTGAAAAAGAGATGGAACTCTTTGAAAAGAAATTTTCAAGCTCCATGAGCTCAAAAGTTTCACTGCTCAATAAAATTACACATTACGTTGTCAACAGAAAAGGAAAACAAATGCGCCCTATGTTTGTGTTTCTTATTGCCAAGATGAATAATGATGGTGCTGTAAATGAGCGTACCTACAGAGGTGCTTCTGTTATTGAGCTTATACACACGGCAACCCTAGTGCACGATGATGTGGTGGATGATAGTGATAGAAGAAGAGGTTTTTTCTCCATTAATGCGCTCTGGAAAAATAAAATTGCCGTACTAGTTGGCGATTTTTTATTGTCTAAAGGCTTATTGCTTTCTATTGATAACGATGATTTTGATTTATTAAAAATCATCTCTGTAGCTGTGCGAGAAATGAGTGAGGGGGAGCTGCTTCAAATTGAAAAAGCAAGAAACTTAGATATTACAGAGGGTATTTACTTTGAGATTATACGTCAAAAAACTGCTACACTCATTGCAGCATGTTGTGCCATGGGTGCAAAATCTGTACATGCAGACTCACAAAAAGTAGAGGATATGCGTAGTTTTGGGGAGCTAATAGGCATTGCTTTTCAAATAAAAGATGATTTATTTGATTATGGAACCACGGCTATTGGTAAGCCTACAGGGATCGATATTAAAGAACAAAAAATGACACTCCCTTTAATTTATGCCATTAACAATGCTACCTCAAAAGATAAAAGCTGGCTAATTAATTCAGTAAAAAACCACAACAAAGACAAAAAAAGAGTCATGCAAGTGATTGATTATGTAAAAGCGCATGGCGGGCTTGAATATGCTGTTCAACAAATGAAAGACTACCAACAAAAAGCCTTAGGTATACTTCAAAGCTATCCTAGTTCTCCCTATAAAGATTCATTAGAGCTTATGGTTAAGTATGTTATAGATAGAAAAAAGTGATCTCTCATTTTTTTAATATAAAACTATTACATAGCGGGGTAATTGAAACAGTAGTTTTTTTATACAGAAATGTGAAGCACAATTTATATATTGGCATATCATTTACGTAGCTTTACAACTCTGTACCAAAACTCATGATAAGTCGTTCCACCATAGATACTGTATTTGAAACCGCTCGTGTTGAGGAGGTGATCGGTGATTTTGTACAACTCAAAAAATCAGGAAGTAATTTTAAAGGCTTAAGCCCCTTCACAGATGAGAGGAGCCCTAGTTTTATGGTGTCTCCCGTAAAGCAAATCTGGAAAGATTTTTCAAGTGGAAAGGGAGGAAATGCTATTACCTTCTTAATGGAACACGAACACTTCACCTATCCAGAGGCCATTAAATACTTAGCAAAAAAATATGGTATTGAAATAGAAGAGATTGAGCAAACAGATGAGCAAAAAGACCAGGCCAATGCAAGAGAGAGCTTATATTTGGTAAATGAATATGCCACACAATATTTTCATAATAACTTATTAAAAACAGATTCAGGTAAGGCTATTGGGCTTTCTTATTTCAAAGAGCGTGGCTTTACGCAAGAGACCATAGAGAAGTTTCAACTTGGGTATTCTATAGATAGCTGGTCTGCTTTTACAGACCAAGCTGTAAAGAAAGGATACAAGCTAGAGTTTCTTGAACAAACAGGGTTGAGCATCGTTAAGCAAGAAAAACAATTTGACCGTTTTAAAGGGCGTGTTATGTTTCCTATTCTTAGTATGAGTGGCCGTACCTTAGGCTTTGGAGGTAGGATTTTAACCAACGATAAAAAAGCAGCCAAGTACCTAAACTCTCCAGAGAGTGATGTGTATCATAAAAGTAAAGTATTGTATGGTATTTATAATGCCAAGCAAAGTATTGCTAAGGAGGACAATTGTTTTTTGGTAGAAGGATACACAGATGTTATTCAATTTGCACAGCGTGGTATATCAAATGTAGTTTCTTCATCTGGTACTGCTTTAACGCCAGAGCAGATACGCCTGGTTAATAGACTTACACAAAATATTACAGTATTATTTGATGGAGATGCAGCAGGTTTAAGGGCTTCTATTCGTGGGGTTGATCTTATCCTCGAGCAGGGCATGAACGTTAAGATTTGCACCTTCCCACAGGGCGAGGATCCAGATAGTTTTGCTAAGAACAATACACTAGATGTGTTGCAGACCTATTTGGCTGAAAATGCAAAAGACTTTATATCATTTAAGGCCTCATTACTGACTAAAGAAGCAGATAATGATCCTATTAAAAAAGCAGACACCATTAGAGACATGGTCGTGAGTATCTCTAAAATACCAGATCATATAAAGCGCGAAGTTTACATTAAAGAGTGTGCGCGTATTATGGATATTAGTGAAGAGGTGTTGTTTAATACCTTGGCGCAACTGCTTCAAAAAGACGCAACACAGGCTTCTAAGAAAAACCTCGCGCCACAGAAAGCCTTTGATGTTATTACAACAGAGAAGCAAGCTGTAAAAAAGACAGATGAGCTTTTTGAGCTGGAGCGTAAAATTATTGAGATTCTTTTGTTGTACGGTGCTTTAGAAGAAGATTTTGAAGACCTTATTCTTGAGGCTAATGAGCAAGGAGAAATTTCATTTAAACCAGAAATTAGCAGAAATAAAGTATTTGAGAAAATTTATCTTGACTTGCAGGATGATGAAATAGAATTTACAAACACCACGTTTAAAGCAATCTACACAGAAATAATTACGCAGTTTAATCAAGGTAAAGATTTTCAAGTAGACATCTTTATTAATGAGTTGGAGGCAGAACAAGCCAATTTAGTGTCAGATATTTTAATGGATGATGAAAAGCATGCACTTCATGATTGGGAGCGCATGGAAATTTATGTTAAAGATAAAAATAGTGGAGTTGCGCAAATTGTTAGTGAAACCATATTAAATCTTCGCAGGTTTTTAATAAGTCTAAAAATTAAAGATCTCATTAATTCACCGGTTGAAAATGGAGCGTACAATGACAGAAGCGTATTAGAAACCGTAAAGGATTATAATACACTGCACAGTATCTTGTCAGAAAAGTTAAGAAGGGTTGTATAGACTATCCAAATTGGAACATTCTAGACTGATGTATTAGATCTGCTAGGTTGTCTACTTTTAGTTTCTTTAAAAGCCTTGTTTTGTAAGTGCTTACCGTTTTTTCATTAATATCAAGCGCGTTGGCAATATCTTTATTTCTTTTGCCACTTGATAATAAGTTAAGCACCTCGATTTCTCTAGAAGACAATTTTTTGTAACGGCTTATTGCGTTACTCTCACCTACATTTCTACTTGTAAATGTTGAGGTTAATTCTTCATTCAAGAAAATACCTCCTTTTGAAATAAGCCTCATCGCCTTTAAGAAGGTCTTAGTTGAAGCTGTTTTTGGAACGTATCCAGCAGCACCAGATTTAATAGAGCGCAGGGCATAAATCTCTTCTGGATGTGTTGAGAATATTAAAACACGCATTTTTGGAAATTCGGTCTTTATACTGCGTAGGGCATTAATACCATTTATTTGAGGAATATCAATCTCCATAACAAGAATGTCTGGAGTATTATCTCTAAGGCTTTTGTATAAGTCTTCAGCATTTCCAGCTTTCCCGATAATTGAAAAATTATCATTGTTTTTAAGCATACAGGTAATACCTTTTCTGGTAACTGGATGGTTATCTGCTATGAATACTGTCTTCATTTTTGTAAATTAATTTCATATTAAATACAATCTTTAGAGGCAAATGTAACAATGCAATATGGATTAGCAAGTGTAAATTTGTAATACTTTTACTACAGTATACAAAACTGCTAAAACTTTTTCATCATCACTTTATTTTTAAATGTATTCAAGAATGAACTTTAAATTAACTAAAGTTCATAGGTATTTTACAAATTGGTATTGGGTTCATTTTGTGTTGATTCGCTTTATTTAGCTTCGTGTATAAATTAAAAACCTCTCTCTTTCTTCCAGTAAAATCATTAATGCTTTTTCCAAGGTCTTGTGCTTTCATGGCCCATTCTAATTCATCATAGCTAGCCCCAATTTGATCTTCATCTGTTCTGCTATCTCCAAAAAGGCCATCTGTAGGTTCTGCCTCTAGAATAGCAGTAGGAACTTTAATATGTTTACCTAGGGTGAACACCTCGCTTTTAACTAGATCTGCAATAGGGCTAAGGTCTACGCCTCCGTCTCCATATTTTGTATAAAAACCAACTCCAAAATCTTCTACTTTGTTTCCGGTTCCTACTACCAAAAACCTGTGTAAACCTGCAAAATAATACAGCGTACTCATGCGAAGCCTCGCCCTTGTGTTGGCCAGTGATACTTGGAGTATGTCTGTTTGATTACTTTGTGGTAGCTGTGTTTTTAGCGTTTCAAAAACAGGGGTAAGATCCACTTGTGTATTTGTTACATTAGAGAAGCGTTCTTGAAGTTGAGTAATGTGCTCTTGCGCTCTATTTACATGGCTTTTAGTTTGGTGGATTGGCATTGCCACGCATAAAGTCTTTAAGCCAGTCATAGCGCAAAGTGTTGAGGTAACACCGCTGTCTATTCCACCGCTAACACCAACTACAAAGCCGTCCATTCCAGCATTTAATGCATACTGCTTTAGCCACTTTACAATATAATCTGTTACTTTTTCTACTTGCATACTATTGCTTTTTAAGGGATGGATTATTTTAAAAGACCTTTATAAATTTAAAATTTCTAAAGTCATTAAGGTAATGCAATCATTGTTAAAATTGTATTTTTACACTTTTAAAGTACAAATATGATACCTTATTTGTAAAATTAATAAAAAGGATTTTCGTTTAATAGCTTAGCGCCAGTAATTATATGCAAAAGTTTATTTTATTTTTATGCTCTTTAGTATTATCAGGATGTGATAATGGAAGCCTTATTGAGGCTGATATTTCAAAAGTACCTGTGTCTGTTTCTGTAATTCGCTTCGATAAGGCTTTTGCAGGCGCCACAGTTGAAGAGCTTCCGTCTTTAAAAGAAGAGTTTCCAATGTTTTTTTCAAGGCGAATTCCAGATAGCGTTTGGGTGCAACGTATGCAGGATCCATTGCAGCAAGAAATGGCTGTTGAGATTTTAAAAATATTTCCAGATGAAACCCTGCTTGTAGATAAATTAGGGCCGCTGTTTCAGCACATAAAATATTATTTCCCTAGATTTAAAGTGCCCACCACGGTAACCCTTATTAATGATGTTGATTATAAAAATAGAGTAATAGTTGCGTCAGACACCCTTTTAATCCTGTCTTTAGATAATTACTTAGGTGCAAATCACCGCTATTATACAGAGACTAAAAAATACATTGTTAAAAACCTAAAGGCCGATATGTTAGAGAATGATATTGCAAAAGCTTATGCACAGCAATATATCTCTCCACCTGTTAAAAATACTTTTTTGGAGCAAATAATTTACTTCGGAAAACAGCTTTATTTGCAAGATGTCTGGTTGCCAAACCTTAGCGATGCTTCCAAAATGGGGTACACAAATCTAGAGTGGCAATGGATGCAAGATAATGAACTAGATATGTGGCGTTATTTTGTTGAAAAAGAACTTCTGTTTAGCACAGACCCAGGCTTAACACCAAGGTTTATTTCAAATGCACCTTTTTCAAAGTTTTATCTAGAATTAGATAACGAATCTCCAGGCATGGCTGGTCGATATATAGGATGGCAGATTGTGCGTTCCTTTATTGAAAACAATACGATTACACCACAACAGTTATTAGTCTTTGATGCAGAGGCGCTTTTTAAAAAATCTAATTACAAACCCAAGAAATAATGGCAGCTCCAAACAAATCAAAAATCATCATTGACATTTCATTAGATGAAAACAAAGTTCCAGAAAAAATACACTGGACAGCAAAAGACGGTGATGTATCCAATCAGGAAGCAAAAGCAATGTTGCTCTCTGTTTGGGATCCTAAAGCTAAAGAGTCAATGCGCATCGATTTGTGGACTAAAGACATGCCGCTTGATGAGATGAAAATATTTTTTCACCAAACATTAAGCGCGATGGCAGATACTTTTGGTCGCGCTACAAATGATGAAAAAATGACTGCAACCATGAAAGATTTCTGTGATTACTTTGCTGAAAAACTAGACTTAAAAAAGAAGGATTAACAATACATACCTGTTCTTTATGAAACTTATATTTGTATATAATGCCACTTCTGGGGGCGTAAATTCCATACTAGATAGTGTTCGCAAATTATGGAAGCCAAAAGTGCATGAATGTGCCTTGTGTAGCTTAACATTTGGTGTTTTTTCTGAGAAGAGATATTGGAAGTCCTTTAGAAAAACCTCAGGTATAGAGATGGTTTTTCTTCATAAAGACGAATTTCTAAAACAATATAAGTCCAAGTGGCTGCCCAAATATGATTTCCCTTTAATTCTCTCACAAGAAGACCAAGCGCTGCACATTTTTATGGCCAATACCGATATTGCATCAATTGATACGGTAGAGGCTCTGGTGTCTGCAATTGAGTCTAGAGTATGATGGTATTGTGGCGCCCTTAGAGGGATCCTTTTACTTCTTCATTTATGGTATGAATGTTTTTAACTACGGCTTCTTTTCCTTCTCTATTGCTTGCAGAGGTAATAAAGTACTCGGGCATTTCTTCCCAGTTTTCTAACATCTTCGCGATATATGCGTCAATATTTCTTGTAAGTGCGTTGGGCTTTAATTTATCTGCTTTGGTGAAAATAATTTGAAATGGAATATTGCTTTCTCCTAAGTAATGCATAAAATCTATATCAACAGGCTGGGGTTCGTGCCTACAATCAATTAACACAAACGCGAGTACTAATTGTTTTCGTTGTTCAAAATAATCTGTGATAAATTTTTGAAATGTCTTTTTAGCTCTTTTAGAAACACGTGCATATCCATATCCAGGTAAATCTACTAAATACCAATTTTTGTTGATTAAAAAGTGATTAATTAATTGAGTCTTTCCTGGTCTTCCAGAGGTTTTGGCTAGATTTTTTCTATCTACCAACATGTTGATTAATGATGATTTACCAACATTACTTCGCCCTATAAATGCATACTCAGGCAAGCGTTCTTTTGGACATTTTTCTACATCACTGTTACTCATTACAAACTCGGCAGATTTTATTTTCATAGTAGATGTATTACCGGTTTATTCGGAAATGTTTATTGGGTGTTTATTTCTTTGAAGGTGTTAAAACGAACGTTTTTCTAACCAAGCTATTAAAATTTCATTGAATTGAGAAGGATGCTCCATCATAGAAGCATGCCCGCATTTTTCAACCCAAAATAAATCACTATCTGGAAGTTTTTCATGAAATTCATGTGCCACCTCTGGAGGTGTTACACTGTCGTTTTTACCCCAAATGATACACGTTGGTGTGTTCATCTCTGGAAGATCTTTGCCCATGTTGTGACGTATCGCACTTTTAGCAATTGAGAGGGTGCGTATTAATTTTACCCTGTCATTTACGGTGTCAAATACCTCGTCAACTAATTCTTGTGTTGCAATAGCAGGATCGTAAAAAACATTTTCAGTTTTTGCTCTAATATACCCTTTATCGCCACGCTTTGGATAGCTTTCTCCCATCGCACTTTCGTACAAGCCGCTACTACCAGTAATAACGAGAGCCTTTACGTGCTCTGGATATTGTTTTGTGTATAACAGGCCAATGTGTCCTCCAAGAGAATTTCCAATGAGAATAACATCTTTTAATTCTTTATGAGTGATAAACTCTTTTAAAAATTTAGCAAAGTAATTTACGTTTGTTTTTAATAATGGAAGCTCGTACAGCGGCAACTCAGGAATGATAACCTTGTATCCTTTTCCTGGAAAAAAATTAGCGACACCGTCAAAATTACTAAGGCCTCCCATTAATCCATGTAGGATTATCATAGGGGCTCCTTCACCAATTTCTAGATATCTAAATTTTCCTTCTTTTTTAAGTTGATGCGCCATTAAATGTGTGGGTTATAAAAACAAAAATACGCTTTTTTTATTCAACGATGGCTCCCATTTTTTGAAGTAAAAAAAACTGGATATTTTAATATTTAAATTGTTGAGAATGCGTTCTACATATTTATACAATGCATTGATTTTAAGCATAATACAATTGTAATTCATTCGGTTTTTTTAAAACTTATTAACAATGTGGTAAATAGTGGGAAAAAGTGGGAAATACTCTTTATATTTGACTCATATCCAGTTAAATTAAGAACATACTATCTCACAACAAATCAAGCAAATGCTCAACTTAATAGGAACATATGAATGTAAGGCAGATGTAAAAGGAAGGCTCATGGTGCCAGCTCCTTTAAAGCGTCAGTTAATGCCTGTTATGTCTAATGGCTTTGTGATTAAACGTGCTGTTTTTCAGCCTTGCTTGGAGATATATCCTATGGATCAATGGAATGCTTTGATGGATAAAATGAGTAAACTCAATCGTTTTAACCGGAAAAACGTTGATTTTATTCGTCGTTTTACAGCAGGTGTAAAGACAGTAGAGATGGATACAGCTGGAAGATTAAACATCCCTAAAGATTTAGCCTCTTTTGCCGGTATTACTAAAGATGTGGTGCTTTCTTCTGCAATTAACATTGTAGAACTTTGGGATAAAAAATCATACGAACAAGCTATTAATGACGCTGCTAATGATTTTGCTGATCTAGCAGAGGATGTTATGGGCGATACTACGATAACAGATGGAGTATCATAATCCAGTTTTATTACACCCAACCGTTGATGGTCTAGATATTAAGCCAAATGGCGTCTATGTAGACGTAACCTTTGGTGGTGGTGGTCATGCTAGAGAGATATTAAGCAGGTTAGGAGCTCATGGGAAGCTTATTGCTTTTGATCAAGACACAGATGCATTGGCAAATGCTATTGATGACCCTAGATTTATATTGGTAAACGAAAATTTTAGATTTTTAAAACGTTTTCTGCGCTTTCACGGTGTAAAAGAAGTTGATGGTATTTTGGGTGATTTTGGTGTTTCTTCTCATCAGTTTGATGTTGCAGAGCGTGGTTTCTCGACAAGATTTGAAGCAGATTTAGACATGCGCATGAATCAAGGTGCTGCATTTTCTGCCTTTGATGTCATAAATAATTATGAAGAAGCTCATTTAAGAAATGTATTGTTTCAGTATGGTGAGCTACGCGCTGCAGCGGGAATGGCAAAAATAATTTGTGAGGTAAGAAGAGAAGAGCAGATAAAGACAAGTGACCAATTAAAAACGGCATTAGGAAGGTTTTTGCCAAAACACCGAGAAAATAAAATACTCGCCCAGATTTATCAAGCCATTAGAATTGAGGTAAATCAAGAGCTAGAGGTTTTAAAAGAGTTTTTGGTTCAAACCCTGGAGGTGTTAAAGCCAAATGGCAGACTTAGCTTAATTAGTTACCATAGTTTGGAAGATAGATTGGTAAAGAGATTTATGCGTAATGGAATGTTTGAAGGAGAGCCAGAGAAGGATGTTTTTGGGAGAGTGGAAGTTCCATTGAAGCCTGTCGGAAAATTTATTATTCCTACAGAGGAAGAAATAAAAATAAATAATAGAGCTAGAAGTGCAAAACTTAGAATTGCTCAAAAACTATAAAAATTAGCTGGTTTATTGGCCAACAGGCCTAGCTCGCATTTAATAAATGAAACAAAATCTCTACAACATTATAAAAGGCAGGTTTCTGGTTAGTGACGACGCGTTCAAGAACTGGAGGTTGGTTGTTTTTTTAAGCATACTGGCTTTGGTAATGATAGGGAGTAGTCATACAGCAGACAAAAAAGTGCACCGAATTGCACAACTAAGCAACCAGACAAAAGAATTAAAGAGTGAGTATTTAGATGTTCGCAAACAGCTCACTCAAACTAAAATGGAAAGTAAGATAACATTGGTAATGGCTAAAACTGGATTGCAAACCAGTGAAACGCCACCAAAAAAAATAATCATCACTAAAAAACAGTAGCGCGGTGCCCAACAACGAAAAGAACATATTAAACCGCTTATATTTTGTCGCTGGAGGTATGTTTCTCTTTGCGCTGCTTATTGCTGTGAAATTAATTGATATTCAGTTTATAGAGGGCGATGCCTATCGTGCACTTGCAGCAAAAAACACTACAAAAAATGTTGTTATCCCTGCCAATCGAGGCAATGTGTATGCAGATGACGGAAGCCTTTTAGCGAGCTCTGTTCCTAAATATGAAATCAGGTTTGATGCTGTTACAGTAAATAAAAAAGATTTTGATGAAAACTTAGTTCCGCTCTCTAAAGAGATGAGCAAGATGTTTGGGAAGCCCGCATCGTATTATCAAAATATTCTAAGAAAGGCAAGATCAAATAAGAACAGATACCTGTTAATTGCAAAAAGACTTGGGTACTCAGACTATATACGTGTTAAAAAAATGCCTTTGTTTAGAAAAGGCCCTAATCGTGGTGGTTTTATTGCAGAGTCTAGTACTGTTCGTGAACACCCAATGGGTAAGATCGCTGAACGTTTGGTTGGAAATGAAGATAGAAATACACCTGGCCACTATTCAGTTGGTTTGGAAGGTGCGTATCATGAGCAGCTTAGTGGTAAAGAAGGAAGGCGTCTTAAGCAAAAAATATCAAAGGGGAGATGGAAGCCGGTTTATGATGAAAATCAAGTAGAGCCGCAAGATGGACATGATGTTATTTCTACCATTAATGTAAATATGCAAGATATTGCACACCATGCTTTATTAAAACAGCTAGAAGAATACCAGGCAGATCACGGGAGTGTGATTGTCATGGAGGTGGCTACCGGGGAAATCAAGGCAGTTGCTAATTTAGGTAAAAGCAGAAATGGCGGTTATTATGAGCGCCTTAATTATGCAGTAGGAGAGTCTAGTGAACCAGGCTCAACTTTTAAAACTATTGCATTGACAGTTGCTTTAGAGCACAAGGTGTTGGATACCGCAACGGTTGTAGACACAGAAAAGGGAAGTGTGCGCATGTATGGGCGTTCTATTTCAGATTCTAAAAGAGGTGGCTATGGAGAAATATCTGCTGCAAAAGCCCTAGAAGTTTCTTCTAATATTGGTTTTGCGAGAATGATTGATGGAGCGTATAAAGACGATCCAAAAAAGTTCACAGATCAAATAAAAAAATGGAACCTACATCAAAAAATTGGAATTCCTATTATGGGTGAAGGGGAGCCTGTTATTCCAGAAGAGGGAGACGCCTTGTGGAGTAAAAATGCATTGCCTTCTATCTCTTACGGGTATAATCTGCAAATGACGCCTTTACAAATATTAACGTTTTACAACGCGATTGCTAATAACGGCACCATGGTAAAGCCTCATTTTATTAAAGAGATTCGTTCTTGGAATAAACAAGTAGAGGTTTTTAAGCCAGAAGTCTTAATACCTAAAATAGCTTCTCAAACCACCATAAATAAAATACAGGAGGTATTGAAAAATATAGTTTTGCGAGGAACTGGTAAGAGCTTGTATTCTGAAAACTTCTCAATGGCAGGAAAAACGGGTACAGCAAGAATTGAGTATGGAAACCTTGAGCTATGGTTAAAAGACAAGAAGTATGTGTCCTCATTTGCGGGGTATTTTCCTGCAGAAAACCCAAAATACTCTTGCATTGTTGTAATACATAAGCCAAGTGCAACCAAAGGGTATTATGGTGCAGATGTTACAGGTCCTGTTTTTAAACGTATTGCTCAAAAAATATATACAGACAGTCCTTTAAGGGCTGAGGTTGCTGCTGTTGATTTGATAGATCAGGCCACTAAAAATGATTTTGAATCATACTATAAAAAAGCACAACAACGCTCTGTTAAAATACCTGATGTAAAAGGCATGGCAGGCATGGATGCTGTTGCATTACTTGAAAACTTAGGGCTTCGAGTGCATTTAAAAGGAAATGGCACCGTGAGGCACCAGTCACTTAATACGGGTGAAAAAATTAAAGAAGGACAAGAAATTATACTCCATTTATCGTGATTTTATTAAAAGACATATTATACAAGGTTTCTCTAGAAAAAGTAGTTGGAAATACAGCTATGGCATTTCGCGAGCTTCATTTTGATAGTCGCGAAGTAGGTCTAGATGATGTTTTTATTGCAATCAATGGAACACAAAGTGACGGCCATGGATATATCAAAAAAGCTGTAAACCAAGGTGCTTTAGCTATAATTTGTGAGCAAATGCCAACAACTATTGTTAATGGTATTACCTATATTCAAGTTTCAGATAGTCAACAAGCATTGGCTATAATGGCTTCTAATTTTTACGGTAACCCCTCACAGCAATTACAATTGGTAGGGGTAACAGGCACCAATGGTAAAACCACGATCGCAACATTATTATATACCCTTTTTACCTCTGCGGGTTATGAAGTAGGCTTGTTGTCTACCATAAAAATAATGATCGGAAAAATACAACACGCAGCAACCCATACTACCCCAGATAGTTTGAAAATCAATAAGTATTTACGTGAGATGGTCGATGCTGGAGTTGAATTTTGTTTTATGGAAGTGAGTTCTCACGGGATTCATCAAAAAAGAACAGAAGGCTTACATTTTGCAGGTGGTATTTTTACTAACCTTTCTCATGATCACTTAGACTATCACAAAGATTTTAAAGAATACCGCGATGTAAAGAAGTTGTTTTTTGATCAATTGCCAAAAACCGCCTTTGCTTTGACTAATGTAGATGACAAAAATGGACCTGTCATGTTACAAAATACAGCAGCTAGGAAGTGCACCTATGCACTAAAAACTATTGCAGATTATAAAGCCCAGATTTTAGAAAACCAATTACAAGGCTTATTGCTTAAAATAAATAATCAAGAATTATGGGTGAAGCTTATCGGTAACTTTAATGCATATAACCTCTTAGCTATTTATGCTGCTGCAGACCAATTAGGCCTAGAAAATCTTGAGATTTTACAGTTGTTAAGTACCCTAGAGAGTGTAGATGGAAGATTTCAATATCTTATTTCAGAAGGAAAAGTAACAGCTATTATAGATTATGCCCATACACCAGATGCATTGAAAAACGTGTTAGAGACAATTAACACCATACGTACAGGAAATGAAGAACTTATTACCGTAGTTGGATGTGGTGGAGATCGTGATGTTGCCAAGCGACCAAAAATGGGAAACATCGCATCGCAACTAAGTACTAAAGTGATTTTTACAAGTGATAATCCACGTACAGAAGATCCAGAGGTAATTATTGCACAAATTGAAGCAGGTGTTCCTGCAGAGCATTATAAAAAAACAATAGCCATTACTGATAGAAAACAGGCCATCAAGACCGCCTGCCAAATGGCAAAAGAAAACGATATCATTTTGGTAGCGGGTAAAGGACACGAGACCTATCAAGAGATACAAGGAGTGCGTAAAGATTTTGACGATTTACAAACAATAACACAGTTATTAATCGCCCTACAAAAATAAAGCTATGGTATACTATTTGTTTGATTTTTTAGATAAAACCTATGATTTGCCTGGAGCGGGATTGTTTCAATTCATCACTTTTAGGGCAGCATTAGCTGTTATTACTTCTTTGTTGATTGCAACAGTTTGGGGAAAGAAAATCATCAAGATTTTACAAGAAAAACAAATGGGCGAGACCATTAGGGATCTTGGTCTAGCGGGACAGTCAGAAAAGGCGGGAACACCAACCATGGGTGGATTGATAATTATTTTAGCCACACTAGTTCCTGTATTGTTGTTTGCAAAACTTGAAAATATTTATGTCATTCTCTTAATAGTGACAACCCTATGGATGGGTGCAATAGGGTTTTTGGATGATTATCTAAAAAAGTTTAAAAACGACAAGGATGGCCTGCCAGGAAAATTTAAAGTAATTGGCCAAGTGGGTCTGGGTATACTGGTAGGGGCAACGATGTTTTTTCATAGTGACATTACTGTTAAAACAGAAAAACTAAACCCTGTTACAGGACAAGAAATGGTAAGTACAACTGGCGTAAAAACATTTAACGATGCAGAAAAAACGTTACTAACTACGATGCCTTTTGTGAGTGGAAATGAAATTAATTATGAAAAACTAGTTACGTGGGCAGGAGATGAGTACGCCTCTTATGCTTGGCTAATCTTTATACCAATCGTTATTTTTATTATAACAGCAGTTTCAAATGGTGCTAATCTCACCGATGGTATAGATGGGCTCGCGGCTGGAACTTCTGCTATTATAGCCGTTACCCTTGCACTGTTTGCTTGGGTGAGTGGTAATGTTATTTTTTCAGATTATCTCAATATCATGTATATCCCTAATACGGGAGAACTTACGATTTTCATTATGTCGTTTGTGGGAGCGCTCATTGGTTTTTTGTGGTACAATGCGTATCCAGCTCAAGTATTTATGGGTGATACGGGAAGCTTGACCATAGGAGGGATTATTGCTGTAATTGCTATCGCGATTCGTAAAGAGTGGTTGATCCCAATTCTGTGCGGCATATTTTTGATGGAAAATCTATCGGTAGTAATGCAAGTGGGATGGTTTAAGTATACCAAGAAAAAGTTTGGAGCAGGAAGGCGCATATTTAAGATGTCTCCTTTGCATCATCATTATCAAAAAGGTGGATTTCATGAAAGTAAAATCGTAACTCGTTTCTGGATTGTTGGAATTTTTCTAGCGGTATTAACCATCGTAACACTTAAAATAAGATAGATGGCAAAACGCTTGGTCATATTAGGTGCAGGAGAAAGTGGTGTTGGAGCAGCGCTTTTGGGTTTGCAAAAAGGATATGATGTTTTTGTGAGTGACTTTGGGAAGATTAAACAAGGCTATGCATTGGTGTTATCAAGTAATGAAATTGATTGGGAAGATAAGGGGCATACAGATGCTAAGATTTTAACAGCAGATGTGGTTGTTAAAAGCCCGGGTATTCCAGAGACAGCTCCTATTGTAATGAAGTTGAAAGAGGCTAATGTAAGCGTGATTTCAGAAATTGAATTTGCCGCTACATTTACACAGGCAACTATTGTTGGTGTCACAGGGAGTAATGGAAAAACTTCTACAGCAAGTTTAACATATTCACTGCTTAAGGGTGAATTAAATGTTGCCCTTGGAGGAAATATAGGAGATAGTTTTGCAGCACAGGTTGCAACAGGAGGCTATAAAAATTTTGTCTTAGAGCTGAGTAGTTTTCAGCTAGATGGTATCGAGGATTTTGCGCCGCACATTGCGGTGTTAACAAATCTAAGTCCAGATCATTTAGATCGTTATGATAATAGCTATGAAAACTATATTGCTGCAAAATTTAGAATCACGATGAATCAAAAAGCATCAGATTATTTTATCTATGATGCCGATGATATTGATATAAATAGGTGGGTAGCAAACCATGAAATTAAAGCAATAAAATTACCCTTTTCTCTCACAAAAGAAGTTGAACAAGGGGCTTATATTAAAGAAAATAAAATAATAATAACCATACAAAATAACCAATTTACTATGCCAATAGCAACGTTAGGACTCCAAGGTAAACACAATGTTAAAAACGCCATGGCTGCAAGCACAGTGGCTACTCTTTTAAAAATTAGAAAGGCAACCATTAGGGAGTCTTTAGAGAGTTTTCAAGGAGTAGAACATCGCCTTGAGAAAGTTTTAAAAATTAATAATGTCATGTATATCAATGATAGCAAGGCTACCAATGTAAATGCAACATTTTACGCATTAGATAGCGTGCAAACTCCAACAGTTTGGATTGTTGGTGGTGTTGATAAGGGTAATGATTATAGTGAGCTGTTGCCTTTGGTAAATGAAAAGGTAAAAGCTATTATTTGTTTGGGTCTTGATAATGAAAAAATCAAAGCCCAGTTTAGTAATGTAGTAGACTTACTAGTAGAAACCGCAGGCATGCAAGAGGCTGTAAAAGTAGCTTACAAATTAGCAGATAGAAACGAAACTGTTCTGTTGAGTCCAGCATGCGCTAGTTTTGATTTGTTTGAAAACTATGAAGATAGAGGGAGGCAGTTTAAGGAAGCTGTAAGACACCTTTAATATTTTCAGTATTAAAAATTAGTATGCTTAAATTTTATATATAAAGTGAAATCAATTTTCAAAAACATACAAGGAGATAACGTTATTTGGGCCATTATTGGCGTATTGGCTATATTTTCGTTTTTACCGGTGTATAGCGCTAGTAGTAATTTGGCTTATTTGTATGGTGATGGAAATACCTTTAAGTTTTTAGCGAAACATTTTGCTCATCTAATGCTTGGGTTTGGTATTTTGTATGGAGTACATAAAATACCGTATCATTATTTTAGAGGGCTCTCTATTATTGCATTGCCAGTGGTTATTGTGTTGTTGTTACTTACCATAGCACAAGGAACCACTATTGCAGGTGCTAATGCAAGTAGGTGGATACGCGTGCCATTAGTGGGTGTTACATTTCAGACCTCTACCTTGGCAGCCGTTGTGTTAATGAGCTATGTTGCTAGATATCTCTCTACTATAGAGGGGAGGATAGTTACTTTTAAAGAAACTTTACTGCCTTTGTGGGTCCCTGTTTTTGTTGTGCTAGCCTTAATCTTGCCTGCAAACTTCTCTACTGCAGCTATCATTTTTTCAATGGTTAGTTTATTGGTTTTTATTGGAGGGTACCCATTAAAATATTTAACAATTGTATTAGCAGCTGGTCTTCTTATGCTTAGCTTGTTTGTATTGACTGCTAAAGCATTTCCCGGGGTATTTCCAAATAGGGTAGATACTTGGATAAGTAGAGTAGAAAGTTTTGCAGATAAAACAGATACAGAGGCAAATTATCAAATAGATCAGGCTAAAATTGCTATTGCCTCTGGCGGTATTACTGGTTTAGGTCCTGGAAAAAGTGTTCAAAAGAATTTCTTACCACAATCTTCTTCAGATTTTATTTATGCCATTATTGTTGAGGAATTTGGAATTGTAGGAGCCTTAGGGATCATGGTAGTTTATTTAATGTTGTTATTTAGGTTGGTAATTGTGGCTCACAAGTCTAGTGATATGTTTTCAAAATTATTGGTAATTGGTGTTGGACTTCCTATAGTTTTCCAGGCGCTTATTAACATGGCTGTTGCTGTTGAGTTATTTCCAGTAACTGGTCAAACATTGCCCCTTATAAGCAGTGGTGGGTCTAGCATCTGGATGACCTGTTTGGCACTGGGTATGGTTTTGAGTGTGAGTGCCAAAAGAGAGTTGAAAAAGAAGAATGAAGAAGATACAGAAAATCCTTTGGATATATTAAGTCAGACCTTATAAAACAAAATATTATTAAAGCACAAAAAACATACAAGTTTATTATATCAGGGGGTGGCACTGGAGGTCATATTTATCCTGCCATTGCTATTGCCAATGAATTAAAAATTAGATTTCCTCAGGCAGTTTTTCTTTTTGTAGGAGCTAAAGATAGAATGGAAATGGAGAAAGTTCCAGAGGCAGGATATGTTATTAAAGGGCTTTGGATCGCTGGTTTGCAACGTACACTAACATTGAAGAATTTATTATTTCCGTTAAAATTAATCTCAAGTTTACTGGTGTCAAGAAAAATTATAAAAAACTTTAAACCTGATGCTGTAATTGGTACTGGAGGGTATGCAAGCGCACCTTTATTAAAAATGGCTTCTGTTGAAGGAATTCCTTGCCTTATTCAAGAACAAAATAGTCATGCTGGAATTACTAATAAATGGCTCAGTGGTCATGTGCAAATAATTTGTACTGCCTATGACGGCTTGGAGCATTTCTTTCCAGCTAGTAAAATTAAACTAACGGGGAACCCTGTGCGCCAAGATTTACTAAATGTACATCTCAATAAAACAGAAGCCACAGCGTTTTTTAACTTAAGACCAAAGACTAAAACAGTTTTAGTGCTAGGGGGAAGTTTAGGAGCTAGAAGTATAAATGAATTAATAGATGCGCAGCTACCGTATTTTAAAAAAAAGGGCATCCAAGTATTATGGCAATGTGGTAAAATATATGCACAAAAATATGCAAACAAAGCACAGACAGATGTCCAAGTGTATCCTTTTTTAAATAGAATGGAATTAGCCTATGCGGCAGCAGATATTATAATTAGTAGAGCAGGAGCTTTGTCTGTTTCTGAACTATGTTTGGTGGGCAAGCCAGTAATTTTTATTCCAAGTCCAAATGTTGCCGAAGATCATCAAACAAAAAATGCCCTGTCAATCTCTCAAAAAAATGCAGCTATTTTATTGAAAGAGAAAGATGCTCCTACGCAGTTTGAAGGTGTTTTGGATGCCTTGCTGGATGACCAGAAAAGACAAAAGGAGTTGGGTGAAGCTATTTTGGCGCTAGCAAAACCAAACGCCACAAAAGAAATTGTAGATGAAATTGAAAAACTAATCAAAGCCAAGGTATAAATGAAGGCGCTTGAAAACATACATACTATATATTTTGTTGGCATTGGCGGCATAGGGATGAGTGCTTTGGCTCGTTTTGCTATTAGAAAAGAATTAGCAGTTTTTGGCTATGACAAGACAAAAACTACCCTAACCCAAACCTTAGAAAAAGAAGGCGCTTGTATCTCATTTGTGGACAATATTTCAACACTCCCGCAGCAGATCAAGAACCAAGAAACTACCTTAGTGGTCTTTACACCTGCTATTTCTTTAGGCAATGAAATATTGCGATGGTTTATTGAGAATGACTATCGTGTTATGAAGCGGTCTGAGTTTTTAGGGGAGATCACCCAAGATACACTTTGTTTGGCTGTGGCAGGAACTCATGGTAAAACAACTACCTCTGCTATTTTGGGGCATGTGTTGGCTTATTGTAATATGCCAGTCACTGCTTTTTTAGGAGGAATTACAGAGAATTACAAATCTAATTTTATTAGTAACGGTACCCAGATAACAGTGGTTGAGGCAGATGAGTTTGATCGTTCATTTTTAACCTTAAAGCCAGATATTGCATGTATTACCTCTATGGATGCAGATCATCTAGATATCTATGGAGATGCAAAGGCTATTGAAGAATCGTTTTTAGAATTCGCAAACTTAGTGGCCAATAAGAGTCAATTATTATATAAAAAAGGCCTGCCTTTAAAAGGTAAATCTGTAGCCATAGCTGAAACTGCAGATTACCAAGCCCAAAATATTCGAGTTAACAATGGTGCTTATGTTTTTGATTTTAAAACACCACAGCTCACTCTTTTTAATTTAGAGTTTTCACTACCTGGGCATCATAATTTACATAATGCTATTACAGCTTTAGGCATGGCAATTTTAGCAGGAGCTCCAATTAAATCTTTGCCTAAAGCGTTATTGACTTTCAAAGGCGTAGAGCGAAGGTTTACCTATAAAATTAAAAGAGATGACTTGGTGCTTATTGACGATTATGCACACCACCCAACAGAGATTGATGCCCTGTATCAAGCGGTAACAGAAATGTATCCTGATGATGAAAAACTAATTGTTTTTCAACCTCATTTATTTAGTAGAACAAAAGATTTTATTGACGGTTTTGCTGAAAGTTTAGCCCAATTTAATCACATCCTTTTGTTGGATATTTATCCAGCACGTGAGGAGCCTATTCAAGGAGTTTCTTCGCTGTGGTTGTTGGATAAAATAAAGTGTATTGCAAAAGATGTTGACAAAATTGCATTGATTTCTAAGGAATCGCTATTGGACAAAGTGCGGGCATCTTCCTGTAGAATAAAATTATTGGTTGGTGCCGGCGATATTGGCGCTGAAGTATTAGCCATTACAAAAGCACTTGAGTATGAAAATTAATTGGACAATTGTTTGGTTTATAGTGCTTTCGGCTCTGGTGGTGTTTCTTTTTGGTTTTACTAAACAACGAAATAGTGCAAGAAATTTATCAAAAACTGTGATTGATTTTGTAGATGAAACTCCTCCTTTTATCACTTTAAATTCGGTTAATAAATTGTTAATACAAAATTTTGACACTGTTGTGAGCATCCCAAAAGAAGCCTTAATTTTGAGAGAAGTGGAGGATCGTTTGTTGAAAAATGAGATGATTCGAGATGCAGAAGTTTATATTACGGTTCATGGAATTTTGGGAGCTAAAATAAAGCAAAGAAATCCAATCGCTCGCGTGAGTGCACTAACAGATTATTACCTTGATGACCAGGGAGAAAAGATGCCTTTGTCATCTGTGTATACTGCAAGAGTTCCAATTGTTACTGGAGCAGCAGATATCCATAGTGTAGCGCTCACTGATTTGTTGTTACAGATAAATCAAGATCAAATGATGAAAAGCAGCGTGATTGGCCTAGATGTCTCAGAAGATGGAACCTTCCAGATGCGAATTAGGAAACATAATTTTATAGTGCTATTTGGAAGTCCAGAAAATGCCGAGAGAAAATTTCAGAATTATAAAGCATTTTATCAAAAAATAAAACAAGACAGTATGTTGCTAGATTATAAAACAGTTGATTTAAGATTTGGCAGTCAAGTAGTGGCAACAAAAAAATAAAGGCTATGGAGCAAACAAACATTGCTGTAGGATTGGATATAGGAACAACAAAGATTGTTGCTATGGTAGGCAGGGAGAATGAATATGGGAAGATGGAAATTTTGGGGATAGGAAAATCCAAAAGTTTGGGTGTTCACCGTGGGGTTGTAAATAACATTACACAAACAATACAATCCATCCAACAAGCCATTACTGATGCAGAGACCTCTTCTGGAATTAAGATAGAGGATGTAGTAGTGGGTATTGCTGGACAGCACATACGAAGCCTTCAGCACAGTGATTATATTACAAGATCTGATAGTGATGAAGTGATTGATGAAGAAGATATTGATAGTTTATGCGATCAAGTCCATAAACTGGTAATGTTGCCAGGAGAAGAAATTATTCATGTTTTGCCGCAAGATTTTAAAGTTGATGGGCAGGCAGAGATTAAAGAACCTATTGGTATGTATGGTGGGCGTTTGGAAGCAAATTTTCACGTTGTTGTGGGGCAGGTTGCTTCCATAAAAAATATTGGTCGTTGCGTAAAAAGTGCAGGTCTAGAATTGAGTGGTATTACCTTAGAACCTCTGGCTTCTGCAAATGCAGTGTTGAGTCAAGAAGAAAAAGAAGCAGGTGTTGCTCTAATTGATATAGGAGGTGGAACCACTGATTTGGCTATTTTTAAAGATGGTATTATACGCCACACGGCAGTAATTCCTTTTGGCGGAAATGTAATTACCGAAGACATCAAAGAGGGATGTAGTATTATTGAAAAGCAAGCAGAATTGTTGAAAATAAAATTTGGTTCTGCGTGGCCTGGAGAGAATAAGGACAATGAAATTGTTTCTATTCCTGGATTAAGAGGGAGAGATCCTAAAGAGATAACATTAAAAAACTTGTCTAAAATCATACACGCTAGAGTGGTTGAGATTGTTGAACAGGTATACTTAGAAATAAAAAATTACGGTCACGAAGAGCAAAAAAAGAAATTGATTGCTGGAATTGTATTAACAGGAGGTGGTGCCCAATTACAACATTTAAAGCAATTGGTAGAGTATATTACAGGAATGGATACTAGAATTGGATATCCTAATGAACACTTGGCTGGAGATAGCGATAGTGAAACCACAAGCCCGCTATATGCAACTGCAGTGGGGTTGGTGATGAATAGCTTAGAGAGTAAAGCACGCGCAAATAATGTTTCTAAGTTTGACCAGACACCTGTAGGGATGCAAAAGGATGGAGAACCTCCAGTTTCTGATGAGCAACCTCCAATTGAGGTTCCTCCAACAGGGGGTAAACAACGCACAGGTATTTTTGATAAATGGGCAGAAAAGTTTAAAGAGTTTCTTGATAATGCAGAGTAACAGATACAGTAGCAATAAAAAATATATAATAAACCTCGCAAAAAAAAGTATATGAGCAGTAACACAGAATTTGACAACATTTCGTTTGATCTGCCTAAAAACCAATCAAATGTCATTAAAGTAATTGGCGTTGGTGGTGGTGGTAGTAATGCCATAAATCACATGTTTAATCAAGGGATTAAGGGTGTAGATTTTGTGATTTGCAACACAGATGCACAGGCTCTAGAAAATAGTGCTGTACCAAACAAGATTCAATTAGGTATTGACCTTACCGAAGGTCTTGGTGCTGGAGCCAATCCTAAAATTGGTGAGCAATCTGCTGTAGAGAGTATGGCAGAGATTAAAAATATGTTAACCACCAATACAAAGATGATTTTTATCACCGCTGGTATGGGAGGAGGTACCGGTACAGGAGCTGCGCCAATAATAGCGAGAATGGCAAAGGATCTAGATATCTTAACGGTTGGTATTGTTACTATTCCTTTCAATTTTGAAGGAAAAATACGTAACGAACAGGCACATATTGGTGTAGAAAACTTGCGTCAAAATGTAGATAGTTTGGTTGTTATTAACAATAATAAATTACGTGAGGTGTATGGTAATCTTGGTTTTAAAGCAGGATTCTCTAAAGCAGATGAGGTACTAGCTACTGCGGCTCGAGGTATTGCCGAGGTAATTACACATCACTACACGCAAAATATTGATTTACGTGACGCTAAAACAGTGCTTTCTAATAGCGGAACTGCTATTATGGGAAGTGCAACTGCAAGTGGTGCTAATCGTGCACAAGTAGCGATTAACAAGGCATTAGATTCTCCACTATTAAATGATAATAAGATTGCAGGAGCTAAAAACGTATTGCTACTTATCGTTTCTGGAACTGAAGAAATAACCATTGATGAAATTGGAGAAATAAGTGATCATATCCAAACACAGGCTGGACATGGTGCCAATATTATTATGGGGGTTGGTGATGATGAAACCCTAGATGGTGCTGTTTCTATTACTGTGATAGCAACAGGGTTTGATGCAGAACAACAAAATGAAATCACCAACACTGAAACTAAAAAAATCATCCATACCCTTGGCGATGAGGCTAAGGCGCAACTAGACTTAACACCCAACATAACGGCAACACACGTAGTTTTGCCAAAACAAACGCAGCAATCTACTACTGCTAGTCTTTCTGTAGAAGCTCCTGTAATTATGCATACTCTTTTTGAGGAAGAAGAGGAGCTAGAAAAGGGTTTTGAGCAAATAGCGGTACAAGAACCAGATACACTTCCATTTGAGGGGTACATTCCTACCTCTGAGTTTCTTAAAAATATTGATGTAGACGCTAGTTTAGTTGATATACATCATCTAGCAGAGTTTGAGCAGTTGGTAATTAATGAAATTAATGTAAATAATTTTGAAGTTATACCTTCAAATGTGATTCCTCATGAACCAATAGTCAATGAGCAGGTTGTTGAGGTAAAAACTCCAGAGTTTGAAGAAAATGCTGAATTTGTAATCAATGATATTCTAGAGGATCTTACTCCAGAGGTTGAAACACAGAAAGAAGCTATGTTAATGTTTGATATGCCTATTCATCCACAAGAGGAAGTAACACAGGTAAAGCATTTTGATTTACAAATGGAAGAATCAGAAGGTTTACAGGACCAGATTATTACGGCTAATATTGAAGATATAGAAGTAAATGATCATTTAGAGGTAGTACCAATTAGTGAGGTTTCAAAAGAGGGTGTTAAACGATACAGTCTTGATGATTATTCTGTAAAAGAAGAAGAGTTATTATTAGCAAAGCCAGAGGTTATTACTGAGGCGTCGGAAGAAGAGCTTATTTTTGAAACAAAAATTGTGGAAACACAGGTTGAGAAGCTAGAAGATGATGCGCCACTAGATCCTATGAATACACCTATTTCTAAGTTATTACGGGACCGTACAGAGGAGCGCAAACGTAAAATGAAAGATTATAATTATAAGTTTAGAAATAGCGCATCAAAGATTGATGATATAGAGAAGCAGCCCGCATACAAAAGAGCAGGGATACAGCTAGACGATGTCTCTAACGATATAAACATCTCTAGAACATCTGTAAGTGACGATGATGATGAAATAGAGCTTAGAAGTAACAATAGTTTCTTACATGATAATGTAGACTAACTTTTTGTAGCTGTACTTTATTGTAAAGACTATAATATGACTACTATTTAAAACCCATTGACTCTTGTTAATGGGTTTTTTGTACCCACACCTATTGGATTAATTTGCTATATTCGCAGTCTAATTTTATACCTATTTAATGAGTTTATCAGCAAAGATTATGGAAGCCATGAAAGTGGCAATGAAGAATAAGGATGCATTAGGGTTACAGGCATTACGTTCTGTGAAAAGTGCAATTTTATTGGCCCAAACACAAAGTGGAGCAAAAGAAGAATTAACGGAAGAAGCTGAATTAAAACTATTACAAAAATTAGTGAAGCAACGCAAGGATAGTGCCGCTATATATTCAAAACAAGGAAGAGCAGACTTGGCAGATCCAGAGATTGCTGAAGCTGCAGTGATTGAAGCATTTTTACCCCAGCAATTAAGCCAGGATGATGTGGCTGTTATGGTAGATGCGGCCATTGAGGCTACAGGTGCAAGCTCTATGGCAGATATGGGCAAGGTAATGGGTATGGTAAATGCTAAGGTGGCAGGAAGAGCCGATGGAAAGACTATAAGCACCCTCATAAAAGCTAGATTGTCTAGTTAAAATACACTAAAATAAATACCTGTTCAAGCAGGCATTAATGGCCTAGTAGTTCAACTGGATAGAATATCAGATTTCGGCTCTGACGGTTGGAGGTTCGAATCCTCTCTAGGTCACGAATAAATCAACAAAAAGTTGAAACAAAGCAAGCTCAAAATAAAAGAGCTTGCTTTTTTATTTTGGGTGTTGCTGATGTTTCTTTTGTTGATTTTCAAAGCGGAGCTTTTGAGGGTCAGCGCAGCTAATCCTCTCTGGTGTATTATAAAGAAGCCTCGCTTACGTGTTTTTTGGTGTTTACACCTATTATTTTTGTGATTATATCAAAATGATTTTTATATTTGATAGATGCTAAAAATTATAATCTCTTTTTTCTTTTTTTCTTTACTGAGTTATGGACAAACATTTTCTTTGGGTCCAGAGAGTTCACTATTTATAGAACCTAACAGCTCGGTTTCTTTTGATGGGCTGGAGCTTGCTCCAAACAGTGCTCATCTTATTGCAGGGCCAAACATCATAGACCGCTCTTCGGTACCTTTGGTGGTGGGTGATAATGCAAGTATTAGTAGGGTATATGAAATATCAAATACCATTGGCAGCTACCAAGGAGTTGTAACCTTTCTTTATAAAGATAGTGAGCTTAATGATATACAAGAGTCTAATTTGGTGTTAGAGTTTTTAGGTGCAGATGGTGTTTGGACAAATGTTGTGCCTATTATAGATGATATTAACAACACCCTAACCTATAATCTTACAGAATTTAGTGCAATTACAGCCAGCGATGTATCTGCAACCCTTACTGTTATACCCTTACAACAAATACAAAATGTAGGGGTGTATCCAAACCCAACATCTGGGCTCTTACATATTGTTTCTTCAGAGCCACAACATGCTACATTGTTTAGCATTACAGGCCAAAAAATACTAGAAACCAACGCCGCTGAGTTAAATTTTGAAAACTTACCTTCAGGTGTTTATCTGCTGAATCTACAAAATTCTAAAAAACAAATTTCCACATTCAAAATACTAAGAGAATAATATGAAAAAA
>CAJWVI010000025.1 GCA_913048115.1 uncultured Flavobacteriaceae bacterium
TTATTTACAGAGCGATGGGTATTCCTGTTGAAATGTTTACCGTGATGTTTGCCTTAGGTAGATTGCCAGGATGGATTTCTCAATGGAAAGAAATGCGTATGCGTAAGGAGCCTATTGGTCGTCCAAGACAAATTTACACTGGTGAAAATCATAGAGAATTTAAAGAACTATCGAAGCGTTAATAAACATAACTTACACCTTATATAAAAGCCCAAAATCAAGATACTTGTGTTTGGGCTTTTTCTTTTAAAAAACAAGGTTTCATATTTTGCCATTCATACTTTAAAATTATATTTGTTGCTATGATACACTTAAACGTTACTAATGAATTTTCAAGGCTTCGGGCTGTTGTTTTAGGAACTGCAAAGAGTAATGGACCAGCTCCTACTTTAGAAGAAGCATATGACCCAAAATCTGTAGCGCATATCAAAGCAGGGACCTATCCTAAAAATGAGGATATGATTACTGAAATGGAAGCTTTTGCTGCTGTTCTAGAAAAACATGATGTAACCGTGTATCGACCTAGCCAGATTAAGGAATATAACCAAATATTTTCTCGTGATATTGCTTTCGTGATCGAAAACAAATTCATTAAAGCTAATATCTTACCAAACAGAGCTCGTGAGATAGATGCCATACAGTATGTTATGGATCAGGTAGAACCAAATAATATTGTACAATTCCCTGAAGACACTCATGTAGAGGGTGGCGATGTAATGCCTTATGGCGATTATATATTTGTAGGCACGTATTATGGAGATGATTATTCAAACTTTATTACAGCACGCACCAACATGAAAGCTGTAGTAGCATTGCAAAAACTATTTCCTAAAAAGACAGTAAAACCTTTCAATCTTAAAAAATCAAATACAGTAGCACAGGATAATGCGCTTCATTTAGATTGTTGCTTCCAGCCTCTTGGTCATGGCAGGTGTATTATTCATAAAGAGGGCTTTTTGCTACAAGAAGAATACCAGTGGTTGGTCGCTTTTTTTGGCCCAGAGAATTGCTTCCATATAGACAAGAAAGAAATGTATCACATGAATAGCAATATCTTTAGTATTAGTGAAGATGTGATTGTTTCAGAAAAAAACTTTAGCCGCCTTAACTCTTGGCTTCGATTAAAAGGGTATACGGTAGAAGAGCTTGGGTACGGAGAAATCGCAAAGCAAGAAGGCTTGTTGCGCTGCTCTACAATGCCATTAATACGTGACTAATTAGTCTTGCACAAATTTAATACCTCCAGAGACCATAAAGTAAGACAGAGAACTGCTTCTTTCATAATAACTTCCCTTTATGTTTATGCTTTTTATGCCAAATCCAAGTAAGTTTACTTTGGTAAGAATGTCTGTGTATGAAACTCCAAAACCAAATTGGTTGGCGCTAAATCTCGATAAGTCATAATCGCTTGTGTAAAACTCATCTGTAGAAAGTGCTTGGTTGGCTTTGTAGAAATAATCTGCTTTGGTTTGATTATAGTATCTATAAGAAGGATATAGTGTAAACATATCACCTATTTTAATAGGCGCTTCTAGACTTGCTGTGTATGATGTGATGCCCCAATTATCTGTGTAGTACCTCAGGTAAGATCTCAACACAAAGACTTCATTAAGGTAATAGTTTAGCCTCCCACCAACAGCAATTTTAAACCTAGTGCTTGGTAGGCGTTCTATGTCATCTGCAAATTGAAATCCATTACCTACTATAATATCATCCTTATCTGCAAAATAAACTCTTTGAAAAGGTGTAGATAATAAGCCTTCTTGTTGCACCAAGTCTAAGGAGAGTGACCCTTGCGCTCTTTTTGATAGAATTTGAGAAACCCCAAACCCAAGAGCGTAAGAGTTTCTTTTATCAGTAGGCAGTCCGTTCAGTGCAAATACTTCAGGTACATCTTCATCGAAATAATCACGTATTTCTTCAGGGTAGATTAACTTCCATTGGTCAAAATATACATTCCCGCTAATAGATACTTCAGTGTTTTTTTTATTGAAAAGATGCGTATAATTTCCAGCAAGACCAATTGAGAAATAATCATACTCTTTTGATACAGAGATGTTAGCGCCCCAAATGTTATTTCTATCATCACTACTGTGGCTGTATGCTATCACACCGTTTACCCATTCATCGCTCCCAGAGGCTCCAGAAGAGGCTACAAAAGGATCTGCTGCTTGACCTACACTGTCAAAAGCATCTACATTACTCGAAGAAGCAGAGGTGTAGGCGCTTACATTAGCGTCTATTTTTAAAATATCATCATCATTTAAAGGTATGGAAACAACAATGCTAGAGACTCTGTCTGTTAGTTCTTCTGTTCCAATCCCGCCGGTTACCGCTGCGTTATTTCCATCTTGGCTATAATAGCTAGCAAGAAAATCTATTTCTACCGTTTCTAACACCCTTTTTTTATAACTAGGAATTGTGTCTTGTCCATAAGCTAGTAGTGCCGTAGCGCATAGTATAAAAGTAAGTGTCTTTTTCAAGGATTTAGTTATTTTATTATTTACAATAGCTGTTTTTAGTTGCATCCGCAACCACCGCCAGTTTTACCGCCATTAGCACCAGAGGCTGCTTCTCTGTATGCTTGTGCATTAGTTTCAAAACGTTTAATGGCTTTATCACCCAAAGCCATGTCTGGGTCATTGATGTTTACTTTTTCATATTCTTTCACAACTGCGCAAGAAGATAAAAACCCAAGGGCTATAGCGAGTATCAATATTTTTTTCATTGTTGTGTGTTTAAGGTAATGTTCTTTGAGGTTTTAATACTACCAGTGTCTGTAATGATGATACATTCAACTCCATTTAATTGGTTAATCCTGTCTAATCCGGCCTGCACTCCCATTACAAATACAGAAGTAGCTAAAGCATCTGCTAACTCTGCCTGCGCAGCAAAAACGGTAACGCTTATAATACCAAAGGCAGGATATCCACTTCTAGGATCAATGATGTGCGAAAATCTTACATTATTAAAAGTAACAAATTTTTCATAATTACCACTAGTAACAACTGCTCCTTTAATTGGTAAGACAGCAAATGCTTTATTTTTATTGAGTGGATTTGTAATTGCTACCTGCCATGCTTTTGCTTTGGGTTGTGTACCCCATGTATTCATGTCTCCAGAGGCATTAATAATTCCTCCAGAAATTCCTTTTGAAATAAGTAACTTTTTTGCCTGGTCTGCAGCGTATCCTTTGCCAATAGCACCAAAACCAATTTTCATTGCTTTATTTTTCAAGAAAACAGTGGTATTAATTTGGTCAAGGATAACAGAGCCATATCCTACCTTGGCTACTGAGTTTTTTATAGCCTCTTTAGTGGGCATTTTTTTCATACTGCCATCATATTTCCAAATCTTATCCATGGAGGCATATGATATATCAAAAGCCCCGTCAGTAAGGCTGCTTATTTGAAGTGCTCGTTTGATAAGCATAAAAAGCTCTTCAGAAATTTTAACAGGTGCAATACCTGCATTTTGATTTATTCTAGATGTTTCAGAGTTTGGATCCCAAGAAGAGATAAGCGCTTCAATTCGACTTATTTCATTAATAGCTATCTGTATGTTTTGTTCTGCTTCTAGTTTTGAGTTTGCAACCACAGTGATTTCAAAATCACTTCCCATGAGGGATGCTTTTTGCTTATAAATTTCTTGACTTATTACCGAAGTGGCAACAAAAAAAATGAATATGAAACCTAAAGTTTTAAGCATGGTAAATAGTGCGAATAGCTGGTTATTTGGTAAGATTTTCTAATTCTAAAATATACTTTTCTGGTGTTGTTTTCAAGTAACCGGTTTCTCCTAATACAGCCCCACCTTCATTTAAAACAACAACAAGTGGAAAAATCCCTCGTTTGTTATATCGCTCTGCTAAGGCATTGTTGTGGCTCTGTAGCTCAGGGGTTAAAGCATTTTTTTTACGTTTTGGAAAATCTGCTTGAACCATAATAAAATGATTTTCAGCATATAACCGGAATGTTTTAGATTCAAAAATTTCTTTGTTTAATTTAATGCAAGGTGCGCACCAATCACTCCCTTGAAAAACAAGTACAATTATTTTTTCTTCTAGTGTGGCGCGTGTTTTTGCATCCTCCATATTTGTGAACCACTCTTGAGCTTGAACCTGCGAAAGGGTTGTAAAGCATAAGATGAAAAGGAAAATATTTTTTTTCATAATATAGATTTTAAAAGGCGCCTGTAATCCCGTAATTAATTAAAATAATAGATTTCAATTTATGCATAATATTTTACAATGTCACACTATTTTAATGATGGGTGTTTTTATTTTATGTTTTACTTTTTAGTTTAAACAACCCTAGTATTCATGCTATTTCTTGTTTTTTTCATTGTGTTATTAGCTTGTTTTAGCTTTTTGTATGTAATATTATATAATTCTTTTAAAGATTATACTAGGAGTAACTGTGCTATGTAAAAAAGAGTACTTTTGCGCTTTATAATTTAATTTAGTACACAGTTTAATAGCAGTAGAATGAAACAGGTTACCAACACCATATTAATGATACGCCCAGTGACCTTCAGAATGAATGAAGAGACCAAGGTAAATAATTATTTTCAAGAAGACCTTGACTTAAAATATTCAGAAATTAATGCCCAGGCACAAGTAGAATTTGATGCTTTTGTTGTTAAACTTCGTGGTGTAGGTGTTGATGTTATTGTTGAAGATGACATACTGGGGCAAGATACTCCAGATTCTATTTTCCCAAACAATTGGGTGAGTTTTCACCAAAATGGTACTGTAGCATTGTATCCAATGTTTGCAGAGAACAGACGCAGAGAAAGACGTGAAGAAGTTATTACAAGATTAGAAAAAGAAGGATTTCTAGTAGATGGCTTCATGGATTATACAGAGGCTGAAGAAGAAGGATACTTTCTAGAAGGAACCGGAAGTTTACTATTAGATCGTGTTAATGGTAAAGCGTATTGTGCTATTTCTGATAGAGCTCATGAAGAGTTAATAGTAGAGTTTTGTGAAGATTTTGAAATGGACCCTATTATTTTTACCGCCAACCAAACGGTTTATGATCAACGTAAGCCAATTTATCACACCAATGTAATGATGGCGTTGGCAGAAAATTTTGTAGTGATTTGCCTGGATGCTATTGATGACAAACATGAAAAGAAACATGTGCTTAAGCACCTTAAAGAAACCAAAAAAGAAATCATACAAATTACAGAAGAGCAAATGAACCGATTTGCAGGTAATATGTTACAAGTTTTGGGTACAGATAATCAAAAATACATGGTTATGAGTGAGGTAGCTCGTTCAAGCTTGCGAAGTGATCAAGTAAAAGCAATCCAAAAACACTGCAAGATTTTGAGTAGTGATTTAACTACCATAGAAACTTGTGGTGGTGGAAGTGCACGCTGTATGATGGCAGAGATATTCTTACCTAAAAAACTAAAAAAAGCATAAGGCGCTATTTTTTGTAATTTTATTGAGAGGCAATACCTTTAATCATGCCTCCAAAAATAAAATAATGAAAAGGTAACATGATATACCAGTAGGCTCTCCCTAATAGCCCTTTGGGTCTTAGTGTGGCAGTCTGGTGTAATACATCGTTTTCATCTATTTTAAATTCTAACCAGGCTTCTCCCGGTACTCTCATTTCAGCAAAGAGCAACAGCCTCTTTTCCTTTTTATCTGCTAGGATAACACGCCAAAAATCAAGAGCATCTCCTTCATAAATTTTATTAGGGTGCGTTCGGCCTCTTCTTAGGCCAACACCTCCGAAAATTTTATCTACAGCGCCCCTAAGACGCCAAAGCCAGTTTGCATAATACCAGCCGCGTTCTCCACCTATAGACCAAATATTCTCAAGCGCTTTTTCTGGATTGATTAGTGCAATGGTTTGTTTGTCTTTAACGCAGCCATTTTCTGGCACTTCTACATATCTTTTAAGATCTTTTCTAAAACGGCCACTAATCATAGAGTCTTTCCAGCTAGAAACTACTTGGTTTTGTTTTATTTTTTTAAATGCCAACTCTATGGCCTTAAGGTATGAAATAGACTCAATTTTTAAAATATCTTTTAATCTTGTATCGCTTGTAATAACTTCGGTACGCATACTGTCTACTAGATTAAGAGCAAGTTTGTATGAAGTTGAGGTTACAAAATAAAGCCAATAACTCGATATTTTTGGAGACAAAAATGGAAGGGTAATAATAGTTAGGTTTAATTTTCTAAAACGAGCGTATCCTTCCATCATTTCCCTGTAACTTAAAACATCAGGGCCACCAATATCAAAACTTTCATTATAACATTTTTCATTGCCTAATACCCCAGTCAAATAGTTGAGTACGTCTCTTATTGCAATGGGTTGACATTTGGTCTTAACCCAACGCGGGGTTACCATTAAAGGTAGTTTTTCACAGAGATCGCGTATGATCTCGAAAGAAGCACTTCCGCTTCCCACTATTATAGCGGCACGTAATACAGTAACTGCTGCTGTGCCTTGGTACAATATATTTTCTACATTTTTACGAGACCAAAGATGCTTAGACAAGTTCTCTTCATTAGCAATACCTCCAACGTAGATTACCTGTTTACAATTGGTAGGAGCAATGTATGCGTTAAAGTTTTTTACAGAACGCTCTTCTTTTTCATCAAAATCACTAGTAGATGAGCTCATGGAGTGAATCAAATAATAGGCTGCATCTATATCTTTTGGAATTGCATTGGGTCTTACCTCTTGCAGAAAGTCTATAACTACAATGTCAATTTGTTTTTTTAGGTCTTCTGAAATAGAAAGTCTATTGGCGTCTCTCACAGAGCACACCACTTGATGTCCTTGTGCTATTAATAGAGGAAGCAAGCGCATGCCAATATATCCATTTGCCCCTGTAAGTAGAATTTTCAATACGGTTGTTTTTCTAAAGATACACAGGACTTCTCTAACGGTAAAGCCTTAGGCTGGTATTAACTTGATTTTATGTGTTTCTTTTTATGAAGTATTGGACAGGCTAATATTTAAGAATGTTTTTAAAAACAGTATCTTGAACCTTTAAAAAAGGAGCATATGAAAGTGTTAAAATGGGTGTTAATTTTGGGGGGAGTTGTTGTTTTTTGCTTGGGTGTTTTTACTGCTTTTGAAAAACAAGAAGCTCCAGTAAACCAAATTGCAGCTATGATAGGTATTGCCATTCTTACCATTACGGCTGGTATTGCTATTAAGAATAGATCCTAGAATTTAAAGATCATCTATTCTCTCAGGGCTTGCAATTACCTTTGCCTTTAGCACCTTTTGTATAAACCTATGAATTTCTTTGTCTTTACCTCGCGCTTGTATTTTAATAAAATAGTTGTCTTTGTAGATGGAATATTCTTCTGCCTTTCCTTTATACAATACCAATTTATAGTAGGGTATCACTAAAGCATAACTCTCTAGTAAAGATCTAAAGCCAACAATGATTCCTTGAGGGCGCATCTCTATATTGCATTGATTCCTGTTGTTGTCTAGGATAAGTAGGTTGTGAATTTGAATACTTGTTTGGGTAATAATTAATTTAGGCGAGCCTATTCCTTTTAACTTAAAACGTTCTATCAAAGAAAAGGGTTTGCCAATTTCTTGATCAATTTTATTGTCTATTTGTTTGTTGTTGTAAGAGACGTTTACGAGCATTTGTTTTTGGTATTATTGTTAATCTAGGGCGGCAGTTTTCTGTTATTTTTAAAAATTCAGCATTATTTTATTTTCAGCAAAATTAATAAACCATAAAGATTAAAAAAAGCCTTTGGAGGCATGAATGCCTTTTGTTGTTAAATACATAAAAAAAGCCTTCCCTTTTTTTGATTTCTTGTGGTAGGATTGCTATATACTTAAAGATACAAATAACTGTTCCAAAAAAGCCTTAAAAAAACTATCTTTACAGCTTTAAAATAAATACATGACCTTACAAGAAACCCTAAGCCAAAAAGTCAAAGAAGCCATTAGTGATCTATATCAAGCAACTCTTGAAACTGTAGAGTTTCAAGCAACTCGTAAGGATTTTGAGGGTGATATTACGGTAGTGGTGTTTCCTATGTTGCGTGTAGTCAAAGGCAACCCCGTAGCTATCGGTGAGGCCATTGGGGCCTATTTGGTTAAACACGTTACACCTGTTATCAATTTTAATGTAGTGAAGGGCTTCTTAAACATTGTTCTAAGTGATGGGTATTATTTAGATTTTTTTGGAACTACAAATAACTGGAACACCTTTGGTACTCTTCCAAGTGGTAATGATGCCATGATGGTAGAATATGCATCTCCAAATACAAACAAACCATTGCATTTAGGGCATGTGCGTAATGTTTTGTTGGGGTATAGCGTGGCTCAAATTGTAAAGGCGAGCGGTAAGAAAGTATACAAAACGCAAATCATAAATGATCGCGGTATTCATATTTGTAAAAGCATGCTTGCTTGGCAACGATATGGTGGGGGAGAAACCCCTGAATCTTCAGGTAAAAAAGGAGATAAGTTAGTGGGTGACTATTATGTGCGTTTTGATGTAGTATACAAAAAAGAAGTAGCAGACCTTGTTGCACAAGGAGTTCCAGAAGAAAACGCCAAGAAAGAAGCTCCTATTTTGATGCAAGCGCACGAGATGTTACTTAAATGGGAAGCTGGTGACCAAGACGTTGTGACCTTGTGGGAGACTATGAATGGTTGGGTGTATCAAGGGTTTGATAAAACCTATGCAGATATTGGAGTAGATTTTGATAAAAATTATTATGAAAGTAACACCTATTTGCTAGGGAAGGAATTTATAGCAGAAGGCTTGGCTGCTGGAGTTTTTGTAAAAGACCCAGATGGTTCTCTTTGGTGTGATCTTACAGATGAAGGATTGGATCGTAAAATTGTATTACGTGCAGATGGAACGGCCGTTTACATGACACAAGACATAGGTACTGCAATACAGCGAGTGAAAGATTATCCAGATATTAGCGGGATGATTTATACGGTTGGAAATGAGCAAGACTATCATTTCCAAGTATTGTTTTTGATCTTAAAAAAGCTAGGCTTTGAGTGGGCAAAAAACTTATTTCATTTAAGCTATGGAATGGTCGATTTACCTGGAGGTAAAATGAAATCTAGAGAGGGCACCGTTGTAGACGCAGATGATTTAATTAAAGACATGACTGCAACCGCATGTTCTATTTCAGAGGCACTAGGCAAGATTGATGACTTTACCAAACAAGAAAAAGAAACCCTGTACAAGACTATTGGCCTTGGAGCTTTAAAATATTATATTCTTAAGGTCGATCCAAAAAAACGCATTTTATTTAACCCAGAAGAAAGTGTAGACTTTCAAGGAAATACAGGACCGTTTATTCAATATACCTATGCGCGTATTCAATCTATTTTAAGAAAAGCAGAAACTCCTAAAGGAGCATCAAATTCTCATATTTTGGTGTTACATCCTAAAGAAAAAGAGGTCTTAAAGACTTTGCAACTATTTCCGGAAACCATACAGTTGGCTGCTTTAAATTACAGCCCAGCATTGATTGCAAACTACACCTATGATTTGGTAAAGGAGTTTAATTCTTTTTATCAAAACGTGCCTATTTTTGCCGCAGAGAATCCAGCAGAGAAAGCATTTAGAATTGCATTGTGTAGTGCTGTTGGGGCTGTTATTAAAACAGCATTTTCTTTGCTAGGCATACAGGTGCCTGCTAGAATGTAGTTTTCTTCAAAACAATAACTGAACAGAAATATTAGGAGTAAAGCCCAATGAGAATTGAGTAATTCTATTGATATATTCTGCCCCGTCATTATCTGTTTCTATCCGGTAATAGCTACTTAACTCATTTTTTGTGTCAAATATATTGAGTAGGGATAGGTTTATTCTAGTGTTAAAAGTGTCATCTAGACGCGCTTTGTAAATAGCCGATATGTTTGTTCTAAAATAAGGTTTTAAAATATCGTTGTTTGGGCTGTTATACTGTATTTGAGTGTTGTTGTTTGTATCTGTAATAGCCGCATTATTAACAGGCGTAGTATAGGGTAGTCCAGAATGATAGTTAGCTCCTGCAGAAATAGTAAAGGCATTAATAGTGTATGTAGCAATGGCTTTAAGTACATGATTTACGTTAAAGTTGGCCGGAAATTCTTGGGGTGCTAGTGTTTCAAACTCATAACTACTATTGATGTTTGTGTAACTTAACCATGTTGATAGGTTTTTAATTTTTTTACCCATGGAGAGTTCAACCCCTTTTGCTGTGTAGTTTCCAATGGCTTGTGTGTTTTGTAATTGATTTCTAAAACCCAAGTTGCGAGTATTAATTCCATCTACTTTCTTCAAAAAGGCCTCTGCACTTAGTGTCCATCCTTTGCTGGCGTAATCTGTTCCAAAAGAAACCTGGGAGCTTTTTATTAATGGGTTTTGGGCTGTGTTTGCCACAAACCATTGTTTGTTTTCTATTGCTAATAATTGATTTTCTCTAGCCGTAAACTGTAAAACACTTTGGTGTTTCTTTTCGGCGGCAATAAAGGCATTCCAGTGTTTTTTTATGCTGTGAGAGATGTTGAGTCTTGGCTCTAGTTGCGTCTCAAAATTAGACAAGTTAGTTGCCCTTGCTCCAAATGTAACAGTAGTTTTGTTATCAAAAAGATACCCAAGGCCTTGTGCATAAAACCCATTACTTATACCTCTAGTTTTGCTCACCTCAGGTATTGGGCTACTCTCTAATACCCTCGTGTCATCGATAGAGGTGTCTGTATGTTGGAATCCTACTTCTATTGAAAATTGGTCGTTTACTCTATAGCTAGCATCAAACTTTAGCGTTTGTTCTTTTACTTGATTGCGTTGTGATCCTTGGCTCAATAATTCTATCTGTTTGTTTTGCGCATCTGCTTTATAGGTGCTGTTGCTGTAATGAAACATAGTACTAATATTTGATGTCCAGTCTCGCCTATAATTAAAACCACCTAAAAGGGTGTTTTGTTTTAGTTTATTAAAAGTAGCTGTTGAGACCTCGTCCATAAATAGGCGCTCGGTAAATTCAAGACTATTGTTAATGGTCATGAAGTGATAATTTAATTTATCTTTTGGTGTGATATCCCAAAGGGCAGAAATACTGATGTCATAAAAATTAAAATTTTCATCTGTAGTTCTTAAAGCCTCTGTTGAGGCAGTATTTAGGTTTGTTATTTCTGTGTTTTGGAAGGTGCGCTTAAAGAAAGATTTATAAATAGGATTTCCGATGCCATTGTTTATGGCTGTTCTTCCAGAAGCGTGTATGGCAAAAGTATTTGAAATAGGTATCTTGATAAAAGCATTAGCACTGCTTAAATTTACACCTACACCTCCATCTATTTCTGGATCAATTGTGCTGGTTGGATACATGTGTAAAACCCCAGAAACTCCTTCACTATATCTGGGGTGAGTTCCGTTTTTATAAATAATTACAGTATCTATTAAGTTGGGGTTTAGGGCAGATATGAGCCCAAAAAAATGGCCAGATTGGTACATACGAATATCGTTCCAGAGAATATTTACTTCATCACTAGCACCTCCTCGTATGTTTATATTTGAGGCGGTTTCATTGAAGCTTTCTATGCCCGGGAGTACTTGTGCAATTTGTAAAACATCAGGCTCTATTAGATTGGGTAAAATTTCAAAGTCGTCCTTTTTTATAGTAACAGCGCCTTTGTTTGTTTTTTCAATTCCTTTAGCAATATAGTTTGAAAGGGTGACAGTGGGCAGTTTGTTTATATACCGTGTATTGATAAAAATAAAAGGACATGTGCCTTTCGTGTTTTCTACTGCGCTGTGTATGACAATCTCTTTAATAAATAGATCGTTAAGATATACTTGAAGAACTTGGTCATCTGCAATGGCATCAATATTTAAAACTCCTCCTTTATTTGTAATGTAGGTCTTGTTATTTGCTATTGCAATAACGTTTATTGGTTTTCCTGTTTGTGTATTGATAAATGTAGCGCAAAAGGGGACAAGCCTTTTAGGAAATTGAACGGTTAGATACCGCTCATTAATAATGGTGAATGTAATATTCTCTTGTGCTGTAAAGGCGTTTAATATTTCAGCAAATGTACTGTTTTCTAGAGGCTTGGATACAGTGATTCTTTTTGCTGTTTTACTGTTGTAAGAAAATTTAACATCAAATCTATTTTCTAATTCAGAGATAGCCTCTATAAATGGAAGGCTTGGAGTGTTGTCTTGAGCAAAAGAAAAATTGATTCCAAAAAACAATAAAAAACAGAGGTATAAAACGGTATACTTATTGCTTTTTAGGGTTGTAAATTTGTACATTATTTTGAGCGTCTTTGCTAAAAGAAAGGTTAAGCGGTAGTGTTACAGTGCGTAATGCTTCCAATACATTAGCGTGTGTGAAGCTACCAGTATAACGTAAAGTTACATCAATATTTTTTGTTGTGATGGTAACTCTGTATTGATTTTCAATTTCTGCCAAAACAATATCTAAAGGTACATCTACAAAACTACTTTCATTAAAAATCCAATTAGGTTTTGTAGTGTATACTTTGTTGTTAACTGTTTGGTCTCCAAAAGTAAATGAGTCTCCAGGGCTAACAAATGTGTTTAGGCCATTAGCGCTAACACTTACCAGGCCTTCATAACAAGAAACAACAAGGATTTCATTTGTTGTACTCACATTAAAAGAAGTTCCTAGCACTTGTACGACACCATGTGGTGTTATTACTGTAAATGTTTTTCCTTTAGCAACTTCAAAAAAGGCTTCTCCTTCGAGTGTTACCTCTCTATTAAATAGCCAACCATATTTTTTATAGCCTACCCTTGCGTTTTTTTGTAAAGTTATTTTTGAAGTATCTGGCAAGTCTACCCTTTCTATTTGGGCCATAGAGGCTTCTATTTTTGTAGGTATAGACGCTATATAAACAGAAGAAACTGCTAGAAGTATAAAAGCAGCAGCTATTTTCAGTACATGAGACATGGTGATTATCTTGGAGTTCTTTTTTGCCTTATTCTTAGCAAAAGAACGACGTTGTTTCAACTCCTGTATTGCAAAAGGTATGTCATGCACAGGAACAGCAATAGCCTTAGTATGTAGATCTATTTTTTTATAGATCTTAAAGTCTGGCCATGCATTAAGCACATCCATATCTGCAGGACTTGCTTGATTGTTTAGCCATTTCTCTAATGATTCTTGCGTGTTCATATTGTGGTTTCTTACTATATAACAGTTAGGTCTTTAATTTACCACCTCAGTGGCTTATAAGTTTTCAATGGTCTCTCTAAGTTTTTCTAAAGCATCCAAGACTCTCTTGCCTGCTGCCTTTTCTGAAATATTATAAATGGCAGCAATTTCTCTGTATTTTTTACCTTCAACTCGATTCATTAAAAACGCAGTGCGTTGAAGTTCGGTTAAGCTATTTAGCGCCTTTTTTAGTTTTTCTCCAAATTCTTTTTCTTCCAATATAAATTCTGGAGTGTTATTCTCTGACGTTCTTTTTACACCTTCTATGTATTTAAATTGTACTTTTTTATGCGCTACGGTATTTAAAAAAAGATTGTTTGCAATAGTAAAAATATAGCTCTTGGCTTTTTCTGGAGCTACCTTGCTACAGTTTTGCCATAGCTTTAAGAATGCTTCTTGTACCAAATCATAAGATGCGTCTTTATCTTTTGTTTTAAAAAACATAAAGTTGCGTAATGATTGCGCGTGCTCTTTGTAGACCCTATTAAAGGTTGCGTCTTCGCAAATGTTTGTTTCTTTTTCTATCATCTTATAGATGCAAAACTATGTAAAATAAATTAGTTTTATTGCTGTGGTATTTTTGATGTTATCTTGTTATATATAATCACAAAAGCTATCTACTCTATAATGATATTATAAAAAAGCCGTTTTGATGTTTGTCAAAACGGCTTTTATTTTTCAGGAATTGTGTTTTACAGATTTTTGTAAATGCTTCCAAGTTTCATGACAAATGAAATATTTTTTAATACCGAAATATCCTCCAAAGGATTTTTGTTTGTGGCAACAATGTCTGCCTGCATTCCTGGTGTTAATGTGCCAAGTATTTTTTCTTTACCTAGCAATGTAGCTGCATTAATTGTGGCGGTTTTAATGGCTTGGTTTTCGTTCATTCCATACTGTACCATCAATTCAAATTCACGCGCATTGGTTCCATGAATACTTACACCACTGTCTGTTCCAAAGGCGATATTAATATTTGCTTTTAATGCCTTTTTAAAGGAGGCCTCAACTACGGGTGCTACTTGTTTTATTTTGTCAATAATAGCTGGAGGGATGTTTGGGTTTACAGACAACTCTTCATACACAGAAACACCTGCTAATAAGGTAGGAACCAAATAAGCGCCAGTTTCTTTAAAAAGCCTAATAGATTCATCATTTAAATAAGAACCATGTTCAATAGAACTTACACCCGCACGAAGGGCGGCATTAACTCCTTCTGCCTCATGTGCATGGGCTGCAACTTTTCTACCTAAGCTAGCTGCAGCTGCTACGATAGAGATCATTTCATTATTGGTTAATTGTTGACCAACTCCAGCAGCTGTATTACTTAATACACCCCCTGTGGCTGTTATTTTAATAACATCTGCACCAGATTTAACCAATGCTCTCACCGCTCTTGTGCAATCATCGCTACCATCACAAATACTTACATCTTGTCCAGCCATTTCTAAAATAGCGTCATTGTATCCGTGAAAATCTCCATGTCCTCCTGTAGCCGATACCGCGCCGTTAGATGCAATAATGGTTGGTCCTTTAATAATGTTTTTACCAATGGCTCTTTTTAAGGCATTCATAACGTGTGGGTCACCGCCAAGGTTGCGCACGGTGGTAAAACCTGCCATAAGCGTTCGCTCAGCGTATGGAATCGCATTATAAGCAGCATCTGCTTCCTCAAGGGTTGTCCATTGGTGTGTAATAGCGTTAGGGTCACGCTCTGCAGTAATATGAGTGTGCATATCTATGAAACCGGGCATCACAAACTTGTCTTTTAAATCAATAACGCTTACTTCTGATTTCTTCAAGGCTAGCTGCGCCATGTCTAAATATCCATCATGAACTTCTTTTATTAGTCTGTCTTGAATAACAATTGTTTGTTCTGTTTTTGGACTGGTTCCAGGAACAGCAAGTAATGTGCCTGCATAAATAACTTTAGTTTGTGCATGCAAAAATCCAGCAGAAATAAAAAAAGAAAGTGTTAGTAGTGTAATAAGGTACTTCATATTGGGTAGGTTTAAGTAGTGACAAGATACAATTATATAGGTTGTTTTTTGGTTTATAAGTTTGATTTTATTCTTGTTTCAAGAGTGATTTATTCTGAAATTTTAGAAGAAAAAAACCCTCTTTTTTAATGGCTTTGCTACTTTGCAACTCCCTAATCAATTAGTATATTTGTGGTCAAATCTTTTACGGTTTTCGATAAAGATTTTGCATAAAATGAATTCCCTATGTTTGATAATTTAAGTGATAAGTTAGATAAAGCCCTTCACGTGCTCAAAGGACACGGAAGCATTACAGAGGTTAATGTTGCCGAAACTTTAAAAGAAGTACGCCGTGCCTTACTAGATGCCGATGTTAACTTTAAAATTGCCAAAGAGTTTACCAATACCGTAAAAGAAAAGGCATTAGGTCAAAACGTGTTAACCTCATTACAGCCTAGCCAGTTAATGGTGAAGTTAGTAAAAGATGAGCTTACGGCCTTAATGGGCGGTGAAGCTGCGGGCATTAACTTAAAAGGGTCACCAAGTATTATTTTAATGTCTGGTTTACAGGGTAGTGGTAAAACAACTTTCTCTGGAAAACTAGCTAATTATTTAAAAACCAAAAAAAACAAGAACCCTTTATTAGTTGCTTGTGATGTATATCGTCCAGCAGCTATCAATCAATTGCGTATTGTTGGTGATCAAATTGGGGTTGAGGTATTTAGTGATGAAGGGAACATGGATCCTGTTATTATTGCTACCAAGGCTGTTGCACACGCTAAAGCAAACGGTCATAATGTTGTTATTGTAGATACCGCAGGACGTTTGGCCGTTGACCAAGTGATGATGCAGGAAATAGAGAATGTTCACAAAGCACTTTCTCCAGATGAAACGTTGTTTGTTGTAGATGCTATGACAGGTCAGGATGCAGTAAATACTGCAAAAGCCTTTAATGATATATTAAATTTTGATGGAGTTATACTTACCAAATTAGATGGTGACACGCGAGGTGGAGCAGCAATATCTATTAAGAGTGTTGTAAACAAGCCCATCAAGTTTATTGGTACAGGCGAGAAGATGGATGCTATTGATATATTCTATCCAGATCGTATGGCTGATAGAATCTTGGGGATGGGAGATGTTACTTCCTTAGTAGAAAGAGCTCAAGAGCAATTTGATGAAGAAGAGGCAAGGAAACTTCAAAAGAAAATAGCCAAAAATCAATTTGGTTTTGATGATTTTTTAAAGCAAATCAATCAAGTAAAGAAAATGGGAAGCATGAAAGACTTGGTAGGGATGATACCAGGTGCTGGAAAATCATTAAAAGATGTAGATATTGATGATGATGCCTTTAAGCATATAGAGGCTATTATTCAATCTATGACTCCTGTAGAACGAAGTGTTCCTGGTACTATTAATACAAGCCGTAAAAATCGTATTGCAAAAGGGAGTGGTACTTCTGTACAGCAAATTAACCAGCTATTAAAACAGTTTCAGCAAATGAGTAAAATGATGAAAATGATGCAAGGTGGAGGCGGTAAGAAGATGATGCAAATGATGGATAAAATGCGTTAAACAGGAGTGCTCATAAAGTAAATTTATTAAACAAAAGTGTATGACAATCTTAGATGGTAAAAAAGTGTCAAACGACATTAAAACTGAAATTGCTGCAGAGGTTCAAAAGATGAAGGATGCAGGCGAGAAAGTACCACATTTAGCTGCTGTAATTGTAGGTGATGATGGTGCGAGTTTGACCTATGTTGGAAGCAAGGTGCGCTCTTGTGAGCGTGTTGGGTTTGAATCTACAATGGTGCGTATGTCTCACACTACCAGTGAGCTGGAGTTGTTAGACAAGATTAAAGAATTAAACCAAAATGATGATATTGACGGTTTTATAATTCAATTACCATTGCCTCCTCAAATTAATACACAACGCGTTTTAATGGCTGTTGATCCTAGTAAGGATGTGGATGGTTTTCATCCAGAAAATTTTGGGCGAATGGCCCTAGATATGTCAACATTTATTCCAGCAACTCCTTTTGGTATTTTAGAGTTATTAGAGCGTTATAAAGTAGATACAAAAGGGAAGCATACAGTAGTTATTGGTAGAAGCCATATTGTGGGAAGACCTATGAGTATTTTAATGAGCCGTAAAGGATGGCCAGGAAACAGTACTGTTACACTAACACATAGTAACACAAAAAATATTACACAAATTATTAGTCAAGCAGATATAGTAATATCAGCCCTAGGAGTTCCTAATTTTCTGAAAGCCGAGATGGTAAAAGATGATGCCGTTGTCATTGATGTGGGTATTACTCGAGTAGAAGATGCCTCTAGGCCAAAAGGATATAGAATTGTAGGTGATGTAGATTTTGATGAAGTAAGTAAAAAGGCAAGTTTTATTACTCCAGTGCCAGGTGGTGTAGGACCAATGACTATTGCCATGTTGCTAAAAAACACATTGCTTGCTAGAGAACAACGGTCAGGTTCTAAAATAGGGCAACGATAAACCCCTTTGTACTTCTTGTAACAAGCATTATACTTGCTTAAGTAAAAAACTAAAAATCCATCTAAAATATTTAGAGGGATTTTTTTATGCTCTTTAGGTTCGTCTTTATCTATAAATAGATAAAATTAATTGGCAAATAATTGCCGTTTGTCTGCAAATGCTTTAAACTCTAACGCGTTTCCGCTAGGGTCTTTAAAGAACATAGTTGCTTGTTCTCCTACCAATCCTTTAAAACGCACATAAGGTTCGATGATAAATATTACATTATGCGCTTTGAGTGCTTTTGCTAGATTATTGAACGCATCCATGTCTAATACAAGCCCAAAATGAGGAATAGGTACTTCTTTGCCATCAACAGCATTTGTTGGATCATCTGTTTGTTTTGCATCACTTACATGAATGACAAGTTGATGCCCGAAAAAATTAAAGTCAACCCAATGATCACTGCTTCTTCCTTGTTCACACCCTAGAATGTCTCGATAAAACACCCTGCAAGTCTCTAAGTTATAAACTGGTATTGCTAGGTGAAAAGGAGAGAGTTCTTGCATTAGTTTGTGTAAAATGTATCAATTATAAACAGTTAAAGCGCTCACATAAAAGAGCGCATTTTAAGTAAAGTAAGTCTTTGTTCTAGATTACTAGCTTTACCAGGCTAACATAAAATACTTAAACCTAGCATTGTCTGGAATTTGTGATGTTTCTATTGTTAGGCTGGGGTTGTACCTAAGGTTTTCTGGCAATTGTTTTTTGTCTATGGTGATAAAGATATCACTGTCTTTTAAAAACAATACAACGGCATCTATACTTGTTTGTATGCCTGTAATTTCATAATTATCCTTAAGGTCTTTGAAAGTGCTTTTTATACTAAGTCCTTTGACTGTTTTATATCTTGCATCATAGATGCGTACGGTATTAATTGTCGCGCCAGGATTATTTTCATTATCTGGTGATAAACGCAATAATTTAGTGCCATCCTTTGAAAATACTTCTACTTCTCCTTGTAAACCTTGCGTGCCAGGTCTATTTCCTAAAGGTACAATACTATCATTTGTGAAAATAGAATCTAATTGTTGTATGGATGTCTGGCTGGTAACTGGACCTATTCTTCCATTTTGTATTGTAAAAGAATCTTTTTTGTTGGTGCATTGCGCAAAGAGTAAAGAAGCTAAAACTGCTATAAAAATTGTGTTTTTCATTATTGTGGTTTGGATGTTTATTTTTTATGATAGAGACTCCAAAGGTTAAACTATGTGCATAGATTGTTCTATGTATTTGAAACTTCTTTGGTTTTAAATTATTGTGTAATGTGTTTAAAAAATTGTTGATTATCTTAATGATGTATCAAATTTTTTATAAAAATACCAATTGTTGGGTGTCTTGTAACATAATATGGTCTTTTGTTTTATAGAGCGATAAAAAGAGTCGCTACAATGCTACTTGTAGGTATTATAAAAACGGCTAGTGGCTGCTAATACCCTGCGTGTTTTTAGTTAATGAATTGTATTTGGTCTTTATAGAATTGTGACTGCATCGTTGATAATTATACTATCTTTGCTGGCGTATGCAAAAAGAGATTAAAGAGCAAGTAAATAATGGTGTAATGCTTCCACTTATGGAAGAATTTTATACCATTCAAGGAGAGGGTTTTCATAAAGGAACTGCAGCTTATTTTATTAGAGTTGGTGGTTGTGATGTAGGCTGTCATTGGTGTGATGTAAAGGAGAGTTGGAATCCTAACAGTCATCCTCCAACTGCCATTGAAGCGATAGCTGAAAACGCAAACAAACATTCAAAGACTATTGTAATTACAGGAGGCGAACCCCTTACTTGGGACATGGGTCCTTTAACGTCTCTTTTAAAACAAAAGGGGATGAGTACGCATATAGAAACTTCTGGAGCATATGCCTTATCTGGCACCTGGGACTGGATTTGTCTGTCTCCTAAGAAAATGAAGTTACCTACCCAACAAGTGCATGAAGCAGCCCATGAATTAAAGGTGATTATTTATAATAAAAATGATTTCAAGTTTGCTGAAGAGCAGGCAGCAAAAGTCAATAAGGATTGTATTTTATACCTGCAACCAGAGTGGAGTAAGCGAGACACTATGATTCCTCAAATTGTAGATTATGTTATGGCGCATCCAAAATGGATGGTATCTCTACAGACACACAAGTATTTAAATATTCCGTAGTTTATTTTTCAACATATAACTGACCTCTATTAGGTTTAAGGCGTTCCCTTAAATCATCCATATGTGTTTTATCTACTACTAAAAAGGCAACATGGTGCATTTCATGCACATTTTCTACATCACACAAGGTGTTTTCTAGTCTTTCGGCACGTGTAAACTCTTTTAAATGAATGACATGGTGTGCGGCTGTTTGAGAGGCATTTGGCCCCCTGAAGTCCCAAATTAATTTAATACGTTGACTCATATTTGTTGTAATGTTTCTTTATGTGTGTTTTTTAAATGAGATTAAAAATACCCTACAAAGTTACTCCTTTTTTTAAGCCATACTAGATGTACTTTAATACCTAATATTGCGTTATTAATTTGATTTGTTTACTATGAGCAAATTGTTATTTTTGTTGGCTCAGTTTATTTATTTAAAATTAGAAAATTACATCTTAAAATATTACTTGTTTTTATGAAAAAAATACTCATTGCATGCACATTATTATTTTTTGTGCTTTCGGCTCACTCACAAACTAAAAAAGATATTATTCTTACCATCGAAGATGCTCCTGTTTACAAACAAGAGTTTTTAAGAGTATATAAGAAAAACTTAGATTTAGTAAAGGACGCTTCTCAAAAGTCTGTGGATGGTTATTTAGCCTTGTTTATAGATTACAAACTAAAGGTACAGGAAGCTTACACTCAAGGCTTGCACCAAAAAAGTGCCTATAAGAAAGAGTTTGAAAAGTATCGAGCCCAATTATCTAGAAACTATTTGTTTGAAGAAAAAATTGAGGAAGAGATGGCCCTTGAGGCTTATGAGCGCTCAAAAGAACAAATAAAAGCGCAACATGTTTTGATTCTAGTTGGGTATGACGCACTACCTCAAGACACCTTACAGGCATATAACACCGCAAGAGAGGTTTCTCAAAAAGCAAATAACGGAGACGATTTTACTGGATTGGTTCTCAAATACTCTGAAGAACCAAAGGTCAAAGAAAGTAAAGGTATTTTAGATTATTTTTCTGCGTTCTCTATGCTATATCCTTTTGAAAATGCAGCGTATAATACAAAAGTAGGTGAGATTTCAGATATCACAAGAACTAGTTATGGTTATCATGTTGTTAAGGTACTAGATAGAAGACCCACTGGAAATGAAATTACGGTATCACATATTATGGTATCACTCAAAAAAGAGGACCCTGATTTTAATCCAGAAGTGAGAATCAATGAACTGTACCAATTAATTTCTCAAGGAGAAAAGTTTGAAGATATTGCTATGCAATTTTCTGAGGATAAAAACTCTGGTGTTTCTGGAGGCAAATTAAAACCCTTCACAAGAGGTAATTTAAGAGCTCCTAGGTTTGAAGATGCAGCTTTCACACTTCAAAGCCCTGGAGATATTTCAAGTCCTGTTCAGTCTTCTTTTGGATGGCATATCATACGTTTGGAGCAAGTGAGTAAAAACAAATCATATGCAGAGTCAAGAGAACGATTGTTGGCTAAAGGAAATAGAGGAGAGCGCTTAATGGCGGTAACTTCAGAAATAAGAAGTAAAATAAAAGAGAAGTATGGGTATAAAAGCGACCCCTCTTATCCTGTTTTTTTTAATGAATTTGTTGACAAAGAAATTTTTAGCAGAAGGTGGGACTATGACACAACTAATGTAAATCTCGATAAAGTGATTTTCACTATTGGGAATAGTGATTTTTACTATCGCGATTTTGCTGCACATATAGCTGTTAGGCAAAAGAGACCGCTACCAGGAAATATTAAAACCATAGAGAGTAGCGTTAGGTATATTTATGATGATTTTGAAACAGTGATTCTTCAAGATTATTTTAGAGATAAGCTAGAGGGTGAAAACCCTGATTATGCCGCTGTAATTAGCGAGTATAGAGATGGCTTGCTCATTTTTGAAGTTATGGAGCAAAACATATGGAATAAGGCAAAAACAGATACCATCGCTCTACAACAATACTATAATACAAACATAGCAATGTATTCTTGGAAAGATAGAATACGCGGTAGTGTACTTACTAGTAATGAAAGAGCAGCCCTTGAAGAGTCTAAAATATTATTAGAGCAAGGAAAAACACCGGAAGAGGTAAAAGAACTTCTAAATAAAGAAGGTAATCTTCGTGTATTATTTTCAAAAGGAATGTTTGAAAAAGGAGCAAAACAATTGCCAGATAACAGTGAGTTTGTTCTTGGTGTTTCTGAAATATATAAAAGTAACACAGGGTTTACCTTGCTTCAAGTAGATGAATTATTATTGTCAAGTAACAAGTCCTTCGATCAGGTAAGAGGAAGTGTAATGAGCGCCTATCAACAACAACTGGAAGCCACATGGGTGCAGAGTCTTCGTGATACCTATAGTGTCGAGATTAATAAAAAAACACTTAAGAAAATTAAAAAAGAACTTAAGAAATAATGAAAAACCTCGCTTTTTTATTATTGTTACTACTTGCGCTAGTTGGCTGTGATTTTTTGAAGCCAAAAAGCATTAAAGAACCAGTGGCTAGAGTAAACCAGACATATTTATATGTAGAGGACATCCAGGAGTTAATTGCTGAAAACACCACCAAGGAAGATAGTGTAAGCATTGTTGCAAATTATATACAAAGGTGGGCCACCCAACAATTACTTATAGATCAAGCAAATATTAATTTAGCTCAAGAGCAAATAGAAGACTACCAGAGGATGGTTGAGGACTATAGAAACGATTTGTTTGCAGAAGCCTATAAAGGTGCCATTGTTTCTAAGCTTTTAGATACCTCTATAACACAAGAAGCTTACACCTTGTTTTATGAGTCTAATAAAGTAAATTTCACCCTCAAGGAAGAAGTTTATAAGCTTCGTTATATATTCTTAGATGCTAGTTTTCCAAATATTTCTGAAACGAAGCAAAAATTACGTCGTTTTAATAATGAAGATGTTGCTTCCTTACAGGCGAGTAGTTTAGAATTTAAAGGCGCCAATTTTAATGATTCTATTTGGGTTAAAAAAGAAACACTATTAAAACAATTACCTGTAATAAGAACGAAGGGGTCGAGGGTTTTAAAAAAAGCTACATTCTCCCAATTAGAAGATTCATTAGGAGTATATTTGCTCAAAATTGAGGATGTGCTATCTCCCAATGACATAGCACCTTTACAATATATTAAGCCTATAATTAGAGAGATTATATTAAATAAAAGAACGCTAGGGCTTATTAAAGAACTAGAAAAAGATATCACAAAAGATGCCGTTAAAAACAAGAATTTTGAAGTTTATACCCCAAAATAATATTGCAATACTAATATTATTGTTTGCTCAAACCTTTATGGTTGCTCAAGAAGTGATTGCTGTAGATAGTACAGGAGTTGCTAGAGAAAACCCGTTGGTTGTTACTGCTGGTGTCGCAAAAGAAATTGATTCTATACTTCCTTTTAAACGTTTTAAGGCAGAGGGAGTTTCTGCTGTTATTGGAGGTTATGTAGTCTTAGATAGCGATATCGATAAGAGTTATCTAGAATTTCAGCAAAATGGAGTATCTGTAGAAGAGGTAACCCGCTGTGAGCTTTTAGGCAAGCTAATGGAAGACAAATTATACTTGCATCAAGCAGAGCAGGATAGTATTATTATCTCTGATGCAGAAATTAATCCACAAGTAGATCAACTTGTTGAGTACATGGTTGGCCAATTGGGTAGTGAAGAAAAAGTAGTTTCTTATTACCGTAAAGACAATTTATTACAGCTTAAAAATGATTTATTAAAAGCCAAGAGAGAAATAGAATTAGCAAAGCGTATGCAGGCTAAAGTTGTTGAAAATATTGAGGTTACCCCAGAAGAGGTAAGTGTCTTTTTTAACAGTATTCCAGAAGATGAGCGTCCTGTCTTTAGTGCAGAAGTTGAGGTAGCTCAAATTGTGGTTGAACCTAAAGTTTCTAAAGAAGCAACCCAAGCTGTAATTGATAGACTAAATGAACTTAGAGAAGACATCGTTGAAGGAGGCTCTAGTTTTGCCACCAAGGCGGTATTGTATTCTAAAGATGGTGCTGCCTCAAGAGGTGGTTTGCTACCAAGTATGCGTCGTGGTGATCCATATGCAAAAGAGTTTAAGGATGTCGCATTTTCTTTGTTAGAGGGCGAGGTAAGTGAACCTTTTTCAACAGAGTTTGGTTTTCATATTCTAAAAATAGATAAAATTCGGGGTCAAGAAATAGACGTACGTCATATTATCTTGTTTCCAGAGTTAACAAATGCAGCCATTGAAAAAGCAAATGATCGCATTAAAAAAATTAGAAGCAGCATTGTTAATGACAGCATCACCTTTGACAGGGCAGCTCGTTTATACTCTGATGATGCAACAACTCGTAATGATGGTGGCCAACTAGTAAACCCCTCAAATTTAGACACACGTTTTGATCTCACCAAAATGGATCCTACATTGAGTGCGCAAGTTTATAACCTTGCACAAGGGGAGGTGTCGCAAATATTTGTTGATCAAGACAGAACGGGTAAAAAGACATTTAAGTTTTTAACCCTCACCAACAGGTATGAAGAGCATCCTGCAGATTTTGTAAAAGATTACGAGAAGATTAAATCACTTGCTTTGCGCCAAAAACAAATTAAAACCATTGAGCAGTGGCAAGAGAAAAAAATTAAAGACACCTATGTAAATGTAAATCAAGACTATAAAGAGTGTGATTTTGCAAGTAACTGGGTAAAGCAATAACTAGCATTTTATAGTTACTATTTAGAAGGTTTTTTCTTCTAGTTAGCTTTTTAAGGGTTAAAAGTTTATAGCAAAGACTATGATTTTTTAACCCTTTATTTTTTAGTACTTGCTCCATCAAGTACTTCGTTAAACTAGGGCTAAACTATTGGCTATTACTTTATTTAATTATTATATTTATCAAAAAAAGTACAAACCTTTAGCTGCACTATTTTTTAAACTCATTAATCAAGATAAATTCATCATATAAAATATGTCAGACGTAGCCTTAGTGAAAGAGCTCGTTTCAAGGTATGAAACGTTACGCCAAGAAATAAAAAAAGTAATAGTAGGTCAAGATGATGTCGTTGAGCAAGTATTGTTGTCTATCTTCTCTGGTGGGCATGCCTTATTGATAGGAGTGCCAGGACTTGCCAAAACTTTATTAGTAAATACAGTCTCTCAGGCCTTAGGACTTGGTTTTAAGCGCATTCAATTCACACCAGATTTAATGCCTAGTGATATTCTAGGTTCTGAAATATTAGATGAGTCCCGAAATTTCAAGTTCATTAAAGGCCCTATTTTTTCTAATATAGTATTGGCAGATGAGATTAACCGTACGCCTCCCAAGACCCAAGCCGCATTATTAGAAGCTATGCAAGAGCGTAGTGTTACCGTAGCGGGACACAATTACAAGTTAGCCTTGCCGTATTTTGTTCTAGCAACACAAAACCCTATAGAGCAAGAAGGCACCTATCCTTTGCCAGAAGCGCAATTAGACCGTTTTATGTTTGCTATTAACCTTGATTATCCAAGCTTCTCTGAAGAGGTTGAAGTTGTTAAAGCAACAACATCTGGAGTAAGCCAAAAAGTAAACCCATTATTTACAGCGCAAGAAATCATCGATTTTCAAGACCTAATACGCCGCATACCTGTTGCAGATAATGTTGTAGAATATGCAGTTACATTGGTGGGTAAAACAAGGCCAAAGAGTCAAGGTGCTCCAGAACTGGTAAAAAAATATATAGATTGGGGGGCGGGACCAAGAGCCTCTCAAAATCTTATTTTGGCTGCCAAAACTCATGCTGTGCTAAAAGGCAAGTTTTCACCAGATATAGCAGACGTACAAAAAGTAGCTGTAGGTATTTTACGCCATCGTTTAATTAAAAACTACAAGGCTGAAGCCGAAGGACTTTCTATTGAAGAGATCATTACTAGCTTATTTTAAATATGTTCTTTTTAAGCAATCTCATTGCTTAATACTCCTATAGGTCTCGTAGTACGCCTTTTTACATATGTTATATAATTTTTAAATCGATAATTTTCACACCCTGAAATTATCGATTTTGTTTTTTTTTAAAGTTATTCTTACGAATTACTGAGTATTATGCAGCTTAAGCCCAAGATCGTTGTATATTTTTAAATAATTCATATTTTTTGTATATTCGCATCACTTGTAAATAAAGGGTTTATGAGTACTTAGAGTATAAAGAACCTAAAACCAGATAGTATGGCATTCGATATAGAAATGATAAAAAAAGTGTATGCTCAAATGGCAGAACGTGTAGATAAAGCGCGCGAAGTTGTTGGAACCCCATTAACACTTTCAGAAAAAATATTATACAACCACCTATGGGATGGAGCGGCTTCTAAACCCTTTACAAGAGGAAAAGACTATGTAGATTTTGCTCCAGACCGTATCGCTTGTCAAGATGCTACTGCACAAATGGCTTTATTGCAATTTATGCAAGCTGGAAAAGAAAAAGTAGCAGTACCTACTACGGTGCATTGTGATCATTTAATTCAAGCAAAACAAGGAGCGAAGAAAGATTTAAAACGCGCCAACCAGGTGAGTAATGAAGTGTTTGATTTCTTAGGATCTGTATCCAATAAATACGGCATTGGTTTCTGGGCACCAGGAGCAGGTATTATACACCAAGTGGTACTAGAAAACTATGCATTTCCTGGAGGAATGATGATTGGAACCGATAGTCATACCGTAAACGCGGGTGGGCTTGGTATGGTTGCTATTGGAGTAGGAGGAGCAGATGCTGTTGATGTAATGGCAGGGATGGCTTGGGAGCTAAAATTCCCCAAACTAATAGGGGTTCGTTTAACAGGAAAGCTATCTGGCTGGACTGCCCCAAAAGATGTTATTTTAAAAGTGGCAGAAATATTAACAGCCAAGGGAGGAACCGGAGCAATTGTAGAATATTTTGGCCCTGGAGCTACCTCTATGTCTTGTACTGGAAAAGGTACCATCTGTAATATGGGTGCAGAAATTGGTGCAACCACTTCTACCTTTGGGTATGATGCCTCCATGGAACGTTACCTGCGTGCCACAGATAGGGCAGATGTTGCAGATGCAGCCAATGGGGTTAAAGAACATTTAACTGCAGATGCTGAGGTATATGAAAATCCAGAACTTTATTTTGATCAAGTAATAGAAATTAACTTATCTGAGCTTGGACCACTTTTAAATGGTCCTTTTACACCAGATTTATCTACTAAGGTTGGCCTTGATATGACCGACAAGGCCAATAAGAATGATTGGCCACTAAAAGTAGAATGGAGTTTAATAGGTTCTTGTACCAATTCATCTTATGAGGATTTATCAAGAGCATCTTCTATTGCTCAACAAGGTCTTGATATGGGCCTTTCTATAAAAGCAGCCTTAGGTATTAATCCAGGGTCTGAGTTGGTACGTTATACCACACAGCGAGATGGTATTTTGAGTACTTTTGAGGATCTAGGTGCAAAAATATTCACCAATGCTTGTGGGCCATGTATTGGACAATGGGCCCGTTATGATGATCCAAAAAACGCGCCAAAAAACAGTATTGTACATTCATTTAACCGAAATTTTGCAAAGCGTGCAGATGGTAATCCAAACACACATGCATTTGTAGCATCACCAGAATTAACAGCGGCAATTGCTTTTGCAGGTCGCTTAGACTTTAACCCGCTAACAGATACCTTGATTAATGATAAAGGAGAGCAGGTAAAATTCTCTGAGCCAACAGGGTGGGAATTACCACCAAAAGGATTTGAAGTAGAAGAAAATGGATACGTAGCACCACAACCAGATGGAAGTGCAGTACAGGTAACGGTAAGCTCAACAAGTGAGCGTTTACAATTACTCACTCCTTTTACACCTATTGTAGATAAAGACTTATCTAATGCAAGACTGTTAATCAAAGCCTTTGGAAAATGTACAACAGATCATATTTCTATGGCGGGACCTTGGTTGCGTTATAGGGGTCATTTAGATAATATTTCTAACAACTGTTTAATTGGTGCTGTAAACGCATTTGGAAAGAAAACTAACTTTGTTAAAAACCAATTGGATGGAGAGTTTGGAGGAGTTCCAGATACAGCAAGAGTTTATAAGGCAGCTGGTGTAATGACTGTTGTTATAGGAGACCATAACTACGGTGAAGGTTCTTCCAGAGAGCATGCGGCTATGGAGCCACGACATTTAGGAGTTGCTGCAGTGATTGTTAAATCATTTGCTCGTATTCATGAAACCAACTTAAAAAAACAAGGAATGCTAGGCTTAACATTTGCTAATGAAGCAGATTATGACCTTATCCAAGAAGATGACACCTTTAACTTTATAGATATAGCAAACTTTACACCTGGAACACCATTAACTATAGCTATAACCCATGCAGATGGAAGCATAGACACCATTGTGGTAAACCATACCTATAACGATGCTCAAATAGAGTGGTACAGAAAGGGATCTGCACTAAATTTAATTAAAGAGCAGAACGCATAGTGTTTCTTTGCTAGTATAAAATAAAAAAGCTTCCGTGAAAACGGAAGCTTTTTTT
>CAJWVI010000026.1 GCA_913048115.1 uncultured Flavobacteriaceae bacterium
CAATAACAAAAAAAATGGCAAACCCTAACTGTCCAGTACTAAACATATTTGTGTAATTTTATGAAAACAAAAATACAACAGAAAATTTCAGTAAAAACAAAAATCTTTAACTATGAAAGAAAAAATTGCCGCTGTACATGAATTCCATAGTGCTTTTAAATTAGGAATTAAAAATACACCAACAGCAGATCTTGGTGCCAAGAAAAACGCCTTACGTCATGAACTCATGAGAGAAGAAAATCAGGAATATCTCGAGGCTGCTAATAATAATGATTTGGTAGAGGTAGCAGATGCCCTTGGAGATATGTTATATATTTTGTGCGGTACCATCATAGAACATGGTATGCAAAGTAAGATTGAAGAGGTCTTTAACGAGATACAGCGTAGTAATATGAGTAAACTTGGGGCAGACGGGAAACCCATTTTCAGAGAAGACGGCAAGGTGCTCAAAGGCCCAAATTATTTTAAGCCAAATATTAAAGCCGTTTTAGAAAAATAAAAAAAGTGGTTGACTGATAAAAGACAGCAACCACTTTTTTAAACTATTTGTTGGTATATTATTTAACCTCAACGCGCCAACCAAAAGGGTCTTTAGTTTTATTATATTGTAGGTCCATTAATTGTTTTTTGAGTGAAACAGCGTAACTATTTTGTATTTCTGGAAGCTCATAAACAATGTCTTTATATCCAAAGTGGCTAATAAAACTGACTACGGCTGCTGTTCCTGCGCCAAATATTTCTTTTAAAGAGCCCTGCTTTTTTGCGGCAATAAGCTCATCCACACTTAGCTTTCTTATCTCTATTGCAATGCCATTGTGTTTTGCCATTTCTAGAATACTCTTACGTGTAACTCCATCCAAAATTCTATCACTTACAGGTGCAGTGATGAGTGTATCATTAATCCTAAAGAACACATTCATTGTTCCGGCCTCCTCTAGGTATTTATGCTCGTTGGAGTCTGTCCAGATAATTTGTTGAAACCCTTTTTCTTGTGCTAAGCTTGTTGGGTAAAATTGCGCACCGTAGTTACCAGCAGCTTTTGCAGCACCTACACCACCAGCGGCAGATCGACTAAATTTTTCGGCAATTAAAACCTTTACAGCTCCTTTATAGTAGGCTTGTACAGGTGCCATTAATATCATGAACTTATACTCATTAGAGGGAGATGCAGAAACACCAACTTCGGTAGCAATTGCAAAAGGGCGCAAGTACAAAGAATTTCCTTCTCCTTTTTGAATCCAGTCTTTATCCATTGCTACAAGTGTGTGCAATGCATCAAGAAATACATCTTCTGGAAACTCAGGAATTGCCATTCTTTTTGAAGATTTGTTTATGCGTTCTATGTTTTGATCTGGACGAAATAAAAACACATTATCAGTATCATCTTTATAAGCTTTCATGCCCTCAAAAACAGCTTGTCCGTAATGAAATACCTTGGCGGCTGGAGACATCATCATTGGCCCATAGGGTTTAATTGTTGGATTTTGCCATGCCCCATCTTTGTAATCGCATTCAAACATGTGGTCGGTAAAAGTTTTTCCAAACACCAAATCGTTAAAGTCTACGTCATGAATTCTTGAGGTAGCTACTTTTTCAATATGAAGTTCTTTGGTTTTGATTTTACTCATTTTAGGGTTATTTGTTTAGACTGCAAAAATACCATATTTTTTGTCCATTTAAAATGCTTAAAAATGTTTAAAATTGCAGTATATTAAAAGAAGACTAAAAACAAAAAAAAATACATGAAAAAGCTATTATTTTTTGCAGCACTTGCTTTTATTGCTGTTGCATGCACCCAAACCAAAAAAGATAAAACTACCCAACCAACAAAAGAAGTTGCAGTCAACTTTAAAACCTTTGGTGATGGTGTTACTTCTGAAAATATATTGTTTCAAGAAGATATCCTACATACTTATCAGAACTTGAACTCTGGAGATTCCCTAGATGTAACTTTTAAAGCTAAAGTAACATCGGTTTGTCAATCAAAAGGATGTTGGATGCGTGTAGCCATTGGCGAACAAGAAGCCATGGTTAAATTTAAGGATTATGCTTTTTTTATGCCAAAAGACCTGGCAGGTCAAGAGGTTGTAATCCAAGGGAAAGCTTTTGTTGCAGAAGTATCTGTAGATGAACAACGGCATTATGCAGAAGATGCTGGTAAAAGTGAAGAGGAAGTTCTTGCTATTACTGAAGTTGAGAAAACACTTTCTTTTGAATCTACAGGAGTTCTTGTTCCTGTTACACAACCTAACAAATAGTGAAAAGAGAAATTCTAATAACCGCAGATGGTTCTGTAACCATTCACATGCCAGATTGGGATGAGCAATACCATTCTAAGCATGGAGCAATACAAGAATCCAAGCACGTTTTTATACAAACAGGGTTGCGCCATTATTGTGAACTTTATGATGCGCAAGACCTTGCTATTTTGGAGATAGGTTTTGGTACAGGACTCAATGCTTTTCTAACAAGCTTAGAGGCAGAAACCTTGAAACGCACTATTTGCTATGATGGGATAGAAGCGTATCCAATATCATTAGAAGAAGTGCAAGCGCTTAATTATCCTGAAATGTTAGGCATTGCTGAAACTTCTTTTTTTAAACTTCATGAGGTCTCTTGGGAAGTTTCTGAAGAAATCACTCCTAGTTTTATACTCCATAAAAAACAAAAGTTCTTTAAAAACATCACCAAGACAAATGCATATCATCTCATTTATTTTGACGCTTTTGGCGCAAGGGTACAGCCAGAATTATGGACTGAAGAGATTTTTAAGATCATGTACGCTGCCTTAAAACAAGACGGGGTATTAGTTACCTATGCTGCCAAAGGAAGTGTACGTAGAGCCATGCAGGCTGTTGGTTTTAAAGTAGAAAGGCTTCCCGGCCCCCCGGGAAAAAGAGAAATGCTACGGGCCACCAAAACAGCAAACTGATAAAAATATATTCGTAGCATTCACGCAGTACATGTTACGGGCCACTAAAACATCAAATTAACAAAATATAAATGGAAGCATTTTGGCAGTATCTTGTATTGTCTCATAATCTTGGGTTAGGGTATGGGTCTTTTTATCTGTATGAGTATCTTCGTTAAAAAAAGGAAATGACAATACTTATTACTGGAGCAACGGGGCTTATTGGTACAGCACTCACAAAGCATTTATTGGACCAAGGCCATGTTATTCATTTTCTAACCACCCGCAAAGAAAAAATAATAAAAGAAAAGGATCATAAAGGGTTTTACTGGAATCCAACAAGTGGTGAGATAGATGTCTTGGCCTTTGAAGCAGTAGACTGTATCATTAATTTGGTAGGGGCTACCATAGCAAAACGCTGGACACCTGCATATAAAAAAATTATTTTAGAGAGTAGGACTAAAACTGCAGCTCTTATTCATGCTAGCTTAAAAAAGATAGACCATAGGGTAAAACATTTTGTTTGTGCAAGTGGTATTAGTATATATCCAAATGCTATTAACACGATATACACAGAGACATCTACAGAGGTAGCTAGTAATTTTTTAGCTCAGGTTGTTGTAGCTTGGGAAGCAGCTGCAGATCAATTTACAGCCCTAGGAATTAGTGTTGTCAAGATACGTACTGGGGTAGTTTTTGATGCTAAAGAAGGAGCGTTTCCAAAATTAGCACAGCCCATTAAAATGGGTGTTCCCTCTGCTGTGGGTAGCGGATCCCAATGGATTTCCTGGATTCATAGAGACGATATTGTAGCGATTTATGCTTTTGCAGCTATTAATGGGCTAACGGGTGTCTATAACGCTGTAGCACCTGCTCCTATTCAAAATATAGCGCTCACGACCTTGGTTGCTGGCGCATATAAAGTGCCAATGTGGGCTCCAAATGTTCCAGCTTTTGTGCTGAAATTACTTTTAGGAGAAATGGCTATCTTAGTTTTAGAGGGGCAAAAGGTAAGTGTCTCAAAATTTGAAAAAAAAGGGTTTAACTTTAGTTATCCAACCATAGAGAGTGCATTAGTTAATTTGACAAAAAAATAAACAATTATTTGGGTATTAAAAAAAACGCTCAAGTATTTACTTGAGCGTTTTTTTTAATATTGATATAAATTCTACATTATAGCAGTCACATCTATAGTGATTTCCATATCATCGGCAATAAACTTATCTCCTAGATTATCAAAAATAGATTTTGACCCATAATTGATTCCCCATTTGGTTCTATCAATAATAAAGGTTTCGCTTTTTACCTGTATCATATTATTTTGATTGGTAATTACTGCAGGAAAAGAAATGTTTTGTGTTATCTCTAACATAGTAAGGTTACCACTCATTATGGTTTTTCCTTCTGTAGCTGAAACATTAGTAAGCTCAAAGGTTGCTGTGGGGTATTTTGTAACGTTAAAAAAGTCACCTTCTTTACCTTTAATAGTTCCCTTTAGGTGTGACTCTAGACTTGCTTTACCACTGTTTTCATCCAGGTCAGTAACGGTAATGCTATTCATGTCTATCACGAATTTACCACTCTCGATAGTTGTTCCGTTAAGGTAAAAAGCACCTTCTTGAATATTTATAGTTCCTGTATGAGTACCTACTGGTTTACTTCCTAACCAACGAACAGTTGCTTTTTCGGTATCAATGGTATACGGTGTTGCCGCTACAGTAGCTGTTAGTGTTTCTTTTATTTCAGGGATGTTACTCTCTTTAGCACCATCTTTACATGAGGTAATACTTAGTGTTACTAGCGCAATAAAGGCTATGTTTAAGCTTGTTTTTTTCATTTTTTAAACATTTTTTTTGTTCGAAATACAAAGCTAATAACGCATTGTTTAGTTTCTCTTAAAATACTCCTAAACTTTGGTTGTGACATTTTGACAATTTTTAATTAATGGCAGTACTTTTGCACCCCCAAATAAAACAGAAAATACTGCCCGTATGAGCACAAAAGAAAAAAACAACGAAGCTGAACTAGAAGAAATACCTGTCAACGAAACTCCTGGAGAAGAACAAGTAACGCATGATGTTGTACTAGAGGATGAAAAAACAGTAGAAGAACAGCTAACAGAAGATTTACAAACAGAAAAAGATAAACACCTGCGTCTATTTGCAGAGTTTGAAAACTATAAAAAAAGAACTGGTAAAGAACGCATAGAGCTTTTTAGAACTGCAGGTCAAGAAGTAGTTATGGCTATTTTACCTGTGTTAGATGATTTTGATAGAGCGCTAAAAGAGTTTAGTGAAGACCAAGATGATGTGCACGTTCAAGGTATGAGGCTTATCAGTAACAAGCTTAAAGAATCCATGAAACAAAAAGGTTTGGAAGTTTCTCAGACTATCCCTGGCGATGTTTTTAATGCAGATAATCATGAAGCTGTTACCCAAATCCCTGCAACTACCGATGATATGAAAGGGAAAATCATAGACGTTTTAGAGAAAGGTTATACCCTTGGTGGTAAGATTATACGGTACCCGAAAGTTGTAATAGGACAATAATATAAGTAGCTAATATCTCTAAGATGTTGGTATTTCAGAAAAAGAACACACCATGAAAGACGATTTTTACAATATATTAGGGATAGATAAAGGCGCAACAACTGCTGAAATTAAAAAGGCATACAGAAAAAAAGCAATTGCTTTTCACCCAGATAAAAACCCAGACGATCCTTCTGCAGAGGAGAAGTTTAAAAAAGCAGCAGAGGCCTATGAAGTCTTAAGTGATGCAGACAAAAAAGCACGGTATGACCAATATGGTCATCAAGCCTTTGAAGGCGGTGGCTTTGGCGGTGGCGGTGGCGGCGGCATGAATATGGATGACATATTTAGTCAATTTGGAGACATTTTTGGCGGCGGCGGTGGCGGCGGCTTTGGTGGTGGTGGTTTTGGCGGTCGTAGAACCGTAAAAGGAAGTAATTTACGTATTCGTGTAAAACTAACCCTAGAAGAAATTGCAAACGGTGTTGAGAAAAAAATAAAGGTAAAACGTAAAAAAGTAGCAGCTGGAACGACCTACAACACCTGTAGAACATGTAATGGTAGTGGTCAAGTAATGAAGATTCAAAATACTATTTTGGGTCGTATGCAAACATCTGCCACTTGTAGCAGTTGTGGAGGTGCAGGACAATCTGTCGATAAAAAGCCTGCCAATGCAGATACCCAAGGGATGCTGGCCACAGAAGAAACGGTATCTATTAAAATACCCGCAGGTGTTGTAGACGGGATGCAATTAAAAGTGTCTGGAAAAGGGAATGATGCTCCAGGAAATGGCATCTCTGGAGATTTATTAGTTGCTATTGAAGAAATTCCTCATGAGAGTTTACAACGTGAAGGGGATAATTTACACCATGATATGTATATTAGTTTTTCTGAAGCAGCATTAGGTACTACCAAAGAAATAGACACCGTTACAGGCAGGGTTAGAATACCTATTGAAAGTGGTGTGCAGAGTGGTAAGATTTTACGTCTAAGAAAAAAAGGAATTCCATCAATTAATGGATATGGAACTGGTGATTTATTAGTTCATGTTAATGTTTGGACACCAAAAACATTATCGAAAGAACAGAAAGAGTTTTTTGAGAAAATGACAGATGACCCTCATTTTCAGCCAAAACCAGAGAAGGAAGACAAGTCTTTTTTTGAAAAAGTTAAAGATATGTTCTCATAATTAACGTTTCATTAAGAAATTTTATTATATTTGAGTATCATCATTTTTAATGATGATAATTTTCTTTTTCATAGCAATTTTTTTCCCTCTCATCGCTTTTGCTGTGAGAGGGTTTTGCTTTTAGTTTCGTGTAACAAACACGATTAAAGACATACTAACTCAGTATGGCAGTAGCGAGTCAATACATGTCAAGCTTTATAAATTAACACCCTTACACTTCTTACAATACTCTATGGAATATCTATTAAAAGCAAATGCAATTTCAAAAAGGTACGGTGATTACACAGCCTTAAATAATGTAAGTATAGCCGTTGAAAAAGGTTCTGTTTTTGGTTTACTAGGACCAAATGGAGCAGGTAAAACGACACTCATACGTATTATCAACCAAATAACGATGCCAGATAGTGGAACCGTTTTTTTGGATGGGGAATTACTTCGTCCAGATCATATCCAAAATATTGGATATTTGCCAGAAGAGCGCGGCCTTTATAAATCAATGAGAGTAGGAGAGCAGTGTGTCTATTTAGCCCAGTTAAAAGGCTTATCTGCTAGTGAGGCAAAAAAACGGTTAAAGTATTGGTTTGAACGTCTTGAAATTGGAGATTGGTGGGGTAAAAAAATACAAGAACTAAGCAAAGGTATGGCTCAAAAAATACAGTTTGTTGTTACGGTATTGCACGAGCCAAAGCTCCTTATTTTTGATGAACCATTTAGTGGGTTTGACCCTATAAATGCATCCCTTATTAAAGATGAAATTTTGAGGCTTCGAGATAATGGTGCCACAGTTATTTTTTCTACACACCGTATGGAATCTGTAGAAGAGATGTGTGATCATATAGCTTTAATCCATAAGTCTAATAAAATACTTGATGGTAGTTTAATTGATATTAAAAAACAATACCAATCAAACACTTTTGAGGTGGGTCTTATTACAGAAAATAAGCAACAGGTGATTCTAGAACTACAGGAGAAATTTGATTTGCAACCAGCCCATTTTAAAAGCATTAACGATGCATTGAAATATAAAATAAAATTACCTCAAACAAGTTCTTCGAATGAATTGGTGGGTTACCTAACCAGTAAAGGCCAGCTCAATCACTTTGTTGAAGTGATACCCTCTGCCAATGATATTTTTATAGAAACGGTACAAAAAAACTAAACTATTATGAATCATCTTCCATTAATTATTAAGAGAGAATACCTCAATAAGGTGCGTAATAAGTCTTTCATTGTAATGACGTTTTTGAGCCCTTTAATCTTTGTAGGTATTTTTGCTTTGGTAGGCTATTTATCTAGCTTAAATAACTCCAAAGTACGCGATATTTCTATACTAGATGAAAGTGGCATGATTGCTCAAAACTTTGAGAATACCGCAACAGAGACCTATACCATTTTAACAAACGTAACTTTAGATCAAGCCAAAATCATAGGAAATCAAGGCGCTATATATGGTGTTTTATATATCCCTAAGACAGATGACCTTGCAGCCCTTGCAACAGCGACTACTTTTTACTCTAAGGACTCACCATCACTCTCCATACTTCGAGATATTGAAAACACCATTGAGTCTCATGTAAATAATGCTAGGCTTAAGCAGGCCAATATAGATGCAGATAAAATTAAGGCATTGCGTATTAAAGTTGATACCAAGCAAGAGTCTTTTGAAGGAAAAGAGACCTCCAAGGCAGATTCTATTGCTAAATTAATTTTTGGTGGTGCTGCCGGGTACCTCTTGTTTATGTTTATTATTATCTACGGAAATATGATCATGCGCAGTGTTATAGAAGAAAAAACTAGTAGGATTATTGAAGTAATAATTTCTTCAGTCAAACCTATTAAACTTTTACTAGGTAAAATTATAGGAACCTCCCTTGCTGGGGTAACTCAGTTTGTTGCTTGGGTTATTTTAATTAGTGTTTTAACCACGGTTGTAACTTTAGTGTTTGGCATTGATCCTAGTGCTGCACAATCTCAACAGCAAGAAATGATAGTCCAAGCCAATGGAGGGTCTGCAGATCTGATTGCACAAGCCTATGGCGCTTATGAGAGCTTACCACTTACCAATTTAATTATTATGTTCTTGCTCTTTTTTATTGGAGGCTATCTATTGTATGCCTCTTTATACGCTGCTATTGGCGCAGCTGTAGATAATGAAGCAGACACACAACAATTTATGCTGCCAGTTTTAATGCCTTTGATTTTGTCTGTTTATGTTGGGTTTTTTACGGTTATTGAAAACCCCCATGGAATGGTATCACAGGTTTTTAGTTATATTCCATTTACCTCTCCTGTAGTTATGTTGATGCGTATTCCATTTGGGGTGCCTATTTGGCAACAGCTTCTTTCTGTGGCTATTTTGTTTGTTACTTTTATTGGTATGGTTGTGTTTGCAGCCAAGATTTATCGTGTTGGTATTTTAATGTATGGTAAAAAACCAACGTATAAAGACCTTGTAAAATGGCTTAAATACTAAAGATATCTTGTATTCTCTTTCTGAAATGTTTATTTTACCTTATTTATACACAACCAGGTAAAGATTTCTTTAATTTTACGGTAACAAGTTCATAAACAATTAAATACTAAACGGCGTGCAAGAAGATGTAACAGAGACAATTGGTGAAGTGGTAACAGATAATATTTGGGGAGCTATTAAAAGTTTTTTAGATTTAGGGTTTACTCTAGGCACTGGAACTCATGAAGTTCGCATAGCAGTTTGGACCTTATTGTTAGTCATTCTCTCTTTTGTTGGTGCGCGTTTTTTTTTAAAGTGGATAAGTGTATTGCTTACTCGCAAGATGGAAGAGCAAGATAAACTCAAGTTTATAAGCTTTTTCAAGTTCATACAGTATATCACTTATATTATTGTAGCTTTTGCTGTTTTAAGCGCCACAGGTATTAATGTGACACCTTTTTTAGCAGCCTCTGCTGCGCTTTTAGTTGGTTTAGGGCTAGCACTTCAAGAACTTTTTCAAGACGTGATAGGCGGTGTTTTTATTTTTATTGACAAATCTTTATTAGTGGGTGATATTGTTGAGGTTGATGGCAGAGTAGCTAGAGTTATAGAAGTAAAACTAAGAATAACACGAGCAATTACAAGAGATGATAAAATTGTGGTGATTCCAAACCATAAATTTATTTCAGAGATTATAATAAACTACACTCAAAACCATAAAACAACCCGTGAATTTGTTAAAATTGGGGTTGCTTATGGAAGTGATATTAAAAAAGTAGAAACGCTTTTGTTACAAAGTGTAAATGCACAGCGTGGTGTTTTAAAATCACCAAAGCCTTTTGTGCTTTTTGAAGATTTTGGAGAATCTGCCCTACAGTTCAGTGTGTTGTTTTTTATTACAGATAGTTTCTCTGATCCTAGAATAAAAAGTGAAATAAGATATAGAATAGATCAATTATTTAGAGAAAATAATATTTCTATTCCGTTTCCTCAAAGAGATATACACGTTATTAATAAAACACTCTAGGCCTTTTATGATTTTACGATATCTCTTTAGAATCTAAAGCAGGATATCTTATTTTCAAGGTTTAAAATATAAGTAGGTCTTAGTATCTTACTGAACTATTAGAAAACATACCCATGGCAAAAATATTAATTATTGAAGACGAAGCTGCAATACGTAGGGTTTTGGTTAAAATTCTTTCTGAAGAAAATGACACCTACCAAGTTACCCAGGCAGAAGACGGCCTAGAGGGTATAGAACGTATTAGGGATGAAGACTTTGATTTGGTGCTGTGTGATATCAAAATGCCAAAGATGGATGGTGTCGAGGTACTTGAAGCCGTAAAAAAAATAAAACCAGAGACTCCAATGGTCATGATTTCTGGTCATGGAGATCTAGACACGGCAATACAAACAATGCGCTTAGGCGCTTTTGATTATATCTCAAAACCACCAGATTTAAACAGATTGCTTAATACAGTTCGTATTGCTTTAGATAGAAAAGAGTTGGTTGTTGAAAATAAACGTCTTAAAAAGAAGGTAAGTAAGAACTACCAGATGATTGGGGAGAGCACGGCAATATTTCAAATTAAAGAAATGATTGAAAAGGTAGCTCCCACAGAAGCACGTGTTTTTATTACTGGACCCAACGGTACAGGAAAAGAGTTAGTGGCGCACTGGATACATCAAAAAAGCCAACGCAGCAAAGGCCCAATGATTGAGGTTAATTGCGCAGCAATACCTAGTGAGCTTATAGAAAGTGAATTATTTGGCCATGTTAAAGGAGCTTTTACCTCTGCCAATAAAGACCGAGCAGGTAAATTTGAAGCGGCCAATGGAGGGACTATATTTCTTGATGAAATTGGAGATATGAGTCTGTCTGCTCAAGCCAAAGTATTACGCGCCTTGCAAGAAAATAAGGTACAACGTGTTGGTAGTGATAAAGACATTAAAGTTGATGTTAGAGTTGTTGCTGCAACAAACAAAGATTTGAGGAAGGAAATTTCGGAAGGAAATTTTAGAGAAGATTTATACCATCGTTTGGCTGTTATCTTAATTGACGTTCCTGCTTTAAATAACAGGCGTGAAGACATCCCCTTACTCATCAATTACTTTAGAAAAAAAATTGCCTCAGAACATGGTACTGCTCAAAAGCTATTTAGTGATACTGCTATTACCTTATTGCAGGCCCATGATTGGACTGGGAATATTAGAGAATTGCGCAATGTTGTGGAGCGCCTTATTATTTTAGGTAGCGAACAGGTTACAGAAAAAGATGTCCAACTATTTGCAAGTAAATAGGTTTCAAGAAAAAATTATAAAGACAAAACACACTATGAGAAAAATACTTTCATTACTTATTTTATTGAGTATAGGGCAAAGTGTAATTGCGCAAAAGGCCAATACAAAAGACGCAGCTATGTTAGAGGCTATATACAAAGAGTCATTGCTTAATGGAAATAGTTATGATTGGCTAGACCATCTCTCTAATAAAATTGGAGGACGTCTTTCTGGGTCTACTAACGCTGCAAAAGCAGTAAAATACACAAAAGCAGAACTTGATAAATTAGGTTTAGATAAGGTTTGGTTACAACCCGTTATGGTCCCTAAGTGGGTTCGTGGGCTCAAAGAGTATAGTTTCATGGAAACTGGTCCTGGTATTACAAGTATCATGAATGTATGTGCTCTAGGTGGTTCTGTAGCAACATCTAATGCAGGTCTTAAAGCAAATGTTGTAGAAGTAACTACCCTGGAAGAATTGGCTGTACTGGGAAGAGAAAATATTGAAGGCAAAATAGTGTTCTTTAACCGCCCAATGCAAGCAGATTTGATTTTGACTTTTCAAGCCTATGGAGGCTGTGTAGACCAACGATATTCTGGAGCTAAAGAAGCTGCAAAATATGGAGCGGTAGGTATTGTAGTACGTTCTATGAATTTGCGTGCCGATGATTTTCCACACACAGGAGCTATGAGCTATGGAGATCTGGCTATTTCTAAAAGAATCCCTGCATGCGCCATTAGTACCAATGATGCAAATAAGCTAAGCAATACATTAAAATTGATTCCAGATCTTAATTTCTACTTCAAGCAAAATTGTAAAATATTTCCAGATGTACAGTCTTTTAATGTCATTGGAGAAATTACAGGAAGCACCTATCCAGATCAATACATGATTGTGGGTGGTCATCTAGACTCTTGGGATTTGGGTGATGGTTCTCATGACGATGGAGCTGGAGTTGTGCAATCTATGGATGTGTTGCGGTTATTAAAGAAAACCGGATACACACCAAAGCATAGCATTCGTGTAGTCCTGTTTATGAATGAGGAGAATGGTTTGCGTGGAGGTAATGAGTATGCCATGCAAGCAAACCTAAAAGGAGAGAACCATGTCTTTGCCCTAGAGAGTGATTCTGGAGGATTTACTCCAAGAGGTTTTTCCTTTGATTGTGATGCTGCTAATTTTGCGCAAATACAAAGCTGGGAAACATTATTTAAGCCTTATTTAATTCATTATTTTGAAAAAGGAGGCAGTGGGGCAGATATTGGACCACTTAAAAAAGAAGGAATGGTACTTGCTGGATTACGTCCAGACAGCCAACGCTATTTTGATTATCACCATGCAGAGAACGATACCTTTGATGCTGTAAATAAGAGAGAACTAGAGTTAGGAGCTGCCACAATGACGAGTCTTATTTATTTGATGGATACCTATGGAGTAAAAAATAGGGTAACTAAAATTAAGAAGTAATATTTTTTGTAATTGGTGCTTAGCAAAGCGGTATTGCCTATGATTGCTCCCACCAAACCACAAAGAATTTTTCAATATCAGTGCCACTTCTTTTATAGATTTGTGGTGCTTTTTTTTGTTGTATGGCTTCTAATATTTTAGTGTGTATTTCTTCTGCTGAAAACCAAGCTGTAATATTTTTTGGAGGAAGTAACCACTCTTTTTTGCCGGGAATCGCATAGCTACATCCACCATCAAGAACTAGTTGTTTATAATACACATAGTGGCCAACAATACAATTTTGATAGGCCTCTGGAAGATGAGTTATAGCATATCCTTTAGGAATATAGAGCGATGTTGCTATATAACATTCTTGTCTTGCCTTATTAGAGTCAAAGGCTAAGGCCTTTAGAGAGGCTTTTGTGTTTGGATGAAATAATAACGGAAATTGCTTTTCACGAAGTTTTGTTACCTTGTCAAGTAAGGTGTCCTTTCTGTTAGGTCCTATCCATTTTCCTTCAAAGCTACTGTGGTTGTTTGTGTCAAACAAATAGAACTTACAAGATAACTCAACATGAAGTTGTATGCCTGTTGTCTTTTCTTCAAGCAAGTAGTCTAACTCTCCTAGAGTCTTGTTAACACCTTGTATTTGAATATTCGCAGTGATTAACCTATAAGATGCACTTTCTTTGATGATACTTTCAAAAATAGCTTCTGCTTGCCTTCCAAGCATTGTGTCGGGAATTTTAAAGGTAGACAACACCAGTTCAGGTAAATAAAACCTCTTGTATTGAAATTGAGTACCATATAAATCTATAACTGGAATTTTTTTGAAATGAGCGTGTATGGATGAAGAGATGCTAATCAGATTATTTTTTTAAGACAGTATGGCAAGGTTTTTTTATCAAGTATAAAGGTACTTATGTTGTTTGGAAACTAAAATTTCAGCACCTAAAGTTTTATAATTAAAAATTAGTACGTTTTTAACTCATAATTCTAGAAAAGCAGCTAATCTATTGCAATAGGTTTTTATCTTTGCAGCAAAATAAGCATAGTTTGTTACAACAATATACCAAAGAATTTAAATATAATTTAAAGTTAGCTACACCTGTGATCATGGGTATGCTAGGACATACACTTGTTTCTTTTGTAGATAACATTATGGTAGGGCAATTAGGTACTGCAGAGCTAGCTGCTGTCTCTTTAGGAAACAGTTTTATGTTTATAGCCATGTCTTTGGGTATTGGTTTCTCTACTGCAATTACTCCTTTAGTGGCAGAAGCAGATGGAGAAAATAATTTTGAGAAGGGTAAATCTTCTTTTAAGCATGGTTTGTTTTTGTGTATCGTACTAGGTATTGCGCTGGTTGCTGCAGTTTTTTTAGCAAGACCCTTATTGTATGTAATGAAGCAACCTGCTGAGGTGGTAGACTTGGCAATGCCCTATCTTACTTTAGTCGCTGTATCGCTATTGCCTTTAATTATTTTTCAAGCATTCAAACAATTTAGTGATGGACTTTCTCTTACGCGGTATCCAATGTATGCTACAATTCTAGCAAATGTTATTAACGTTGGGCTTAATTACATGTTTATTTTTGGAAAATTTGGTGCTCCCGCTATGGGGGTTGTTGGTGCTGCCGTAGGAACCTTAGTCTCTAGAGTTATTATGGTTATTTATCTGTGGTTTTTGTTATACAGTAAAGAGAAATCTAAGCCGTTTGTAACGCATATCAAGCTCTTTACACTCTCCAAGAAGATGTTATATAAGGTATTTAACCTTGGCTTTCCATCTGCTTTACAAATGTTTTTTGAGGTGGCCATCTTTACAGCAGCTATCTGGTTGTCTGGTGTTCTAGGTAAAAACCCTCAGGCTGCCAATCAAATTGCCTTAAATGTTTCTTCTATGACTTTTATGGTGGCCATGGGCTTTGGTGTTGCTGCTATGATACGGGTAGGAAATCAAAAAGGGCTGAAACGCTTTGATGAGTTGCGCCGTATAGCATTTTCAATATTTTTACTCTCTACCATTTTGGCTGTGGTTTTTGCTATTTTATTTTTCATATTTCATCAATCCTTGCCCAACTTGTACCTTAATTATGACAACCCTTTAGAGGCTATGGATAATGCAGAGGTTGCTACCACTGCAGCTACATTGTTGCTAATAGCTGCCGTTTTCCAGATAAGTGATACCGTGCAGGTAGTTACTTTGGGAGCCTTACGAGGCATGCAAGATGTAAAATTACCAACCCTAATTACTTTTATTGCCTACTGGGTTGTAGGCTTTCCCGTTATGTATTATCTAGGTTTGTTTACAGACTATGGTAGTGCTGGCATCTGGATGGGTTTATTGGCAGGTTTAACGGTCTCTGGCATCTTGTTATCCTGGAGATTTCATGTGCTTTCTAAGAAATTGATTTCTAATAATTCAGGTTTATAAGAAAGGTTCTGTTTGGCTATTACAATAGATTTTAAAGGTCTTTTTGCAAACACAAACACATGGTGTTCTTTAAGTATTTACATTAGTCCAGCGCTCTTAAATTTAATACGCAAAGCATCTCACTATTTTAGTTTCTGCTCTTTGTTTGATGTACGCTTTTGAGTCTATGTACTCGAGAATTTTTATTGTAATTTTGCAGGGCTATTCATTATAATTAAAAAAAGGCTAGCCTTATAACTTATACCCAACATTCATGGAATTTCCAAAATACCTTTTAGGCGATAACAGCGATTATCCATCTGCTGTTTTTGTCATTCATACCGTTTTTCCTCGCTTTATTATCAATCTTGAAAATGATGAGGTAGAATGGTTAGAAGATTTTGACTCTCAAGATCAAGAGGAGCTTGAGTCTGAGACTGAAAACTTTATTCGTGAAGCCAGCGCGTTTTATGATAGAGAAATAGAACGCTACGAAGATGATTGATACGTTATTACACTATGACGAACAATTATTTCTATACCTAAATAACTTAGGGTCTCCCTCTTGGGATGAGTTTTGGCGTATCATTACAGAAAAGTGGTCCTCTATACCCTTGTATGTATTATTACTATTTCTAGTTTTTAAAAATTTTGGAATAAAAGCCACATGTATCGTCATGCTTTGTGCTGCGGTCATGATAACCGCAACAGACCAACTAGCAAATTTATTTAAATATATATTATTTAAAAGACCACGTCCTTGCCGTGTTGAAGAACTTCAGGCACTTATGCGTTTTGTGGCAGATGGCTGCGGTAGATATGGTTACTTTTCTGCGCATGCAGCCAGTAGCATGGCAGCAGCAGTATTTATAGGGCTGTTTTTAAAACCGTATTACAAAACACTTCCTTTTATATTACTACTATGGGCAGGTGTTGTGGCATATTCTAGAATTTATTTAGGGGTACATTATCCACTTGATATTGTTACTGGTATGTTTTTTGGCGCCTGGATTGGACTTGCTATTTTTAAGCTTAACAGGTGGGCGCAACAACGGTTTATTTCTTAATGATATAAAAATCGCGCCAGAGCCTTGTTTTGTGTTTTTTACTATCTGTAGGGTAAGGGTTAATATCGTATCGTGCTACCTTTTGTTTTTGATAGTCTTTAAAGGTTGTTTCAAAAAGTGTAACATCTTCTTTGCCTACTAAAACGCCAAAAGTATTCGCTTTCGGGATATGGATGCTATCCTCTTTTTTCAATACAGGGATTGTGTGGCCATAGTCCCAGATAATTTCAGGGGTGAAGTAGGTAAATTCATAGACAGAAACAGCGGTCTTATCCTGCCATTTTTTTAGTTCAGTAAAGGGTTTATAGTTTTTGTTTACTAGTGTAGATGTGGCTAGTGGCATTCCAAAACAAATGGCAGACACTATAAAAGCTACTGTAAGGTATGTAACTCTTTTTATTTCTTTCTTCTTTAATTGCTGAAATATTAACACGCCTATAGCACTCAATACAATGCTTAACGCAATGTACCAGCCCCAAGGAGTTGTTGGTGTGTTTTTAAGAAATAGATACCCAATTACAGGTGATGCAATCCCAATAAAGGCTATGATTCCAAAATTAAAATAAACAGGAATTGTTTCTCTTTTATCTTTTAAGTCTTTAAAATTTCGAAATAAATATTCTATATAAAACCCAGTATTTAAGGCCATCGGAATTAGAACCGGAAGCAAGTATCTTGATTTTTTTTCTGGAATAATAGATAAGAGCAGCACAGAGATAAATGTCCAAAGAATGGTAAATTGATATCCTTTTTTGTAAAACACTCTATCTTTAAGGTATGGGTACAATAAGCCTATAAATGCAGGAATACACCAAATTCCACTTTGGGTAAAAAAGCTCCAGTAGTAATAAAAAGGGCGCACGTTATAATTGGTCCAATTTGACGTTTCTTTTGTGGTAGTAGCAATTACTTTTTCAGGATCTAATAGGTAGGTATACACATGCCACCATGCAGATAATAGAAGCGCTACCATTAAAAATAAAAGTAGAGGTAGTATTGTTTTTGTTTTTTTCTTGTAGGTAAAGACCAAGCCGTATGCTATTAAAAAGGGTAGAAGTAAAACATACAGAGAAACGGGTCCTTTACTCATAAAAGAACAGCCAAAAAATAAAGCTGCAATAAGCGCACGTTTGTATTTTTTTTCTTGAGTACTAAAAAGTAAATACAGTTGGTAAATGCTAAGCATCATAAAGCCATGGGTGAAGATATCCCATTGGCCGTTTCTTCCAGAAAAAACAATAAAAAATGAGGTGGCCAGTATTAAACTACTTACTAAAGCATATGTGTTATTATTTGTTAGTTTTCTTGTAAAAATATAGGTTGTTAATACCATCATTATAGAAACAAGTGCCGCTGGTATACGCATTGCAAATACACTTTTTATGCCAAACAAGAAGGCAGACCCTGCAGAAAGCCATGTTGGTAATGGTGGCTTTTGATATCGTGGTTCTTCATTTAAAGTAGTGAGTACCCAATTTCCTTTTTGTAACATTTCACGAGCAGTAACAAAGTTTCTAGCCTCCATGATATTGACCCACAATGCATCTAGATGCACCATAAATATTGTAATACAAATAAGTGCCAGAAGAAGTAAAGGGTTTTTATTTAGATACTTCATAATGTTCTTTTTTCCAAATAAATATATTTCTAATGTATATAACTAGGCCTGCACAATGTCCAACAAATAGTACGGGGTCTTCTCTTAAAATAGCATAGCATAATATCAATGCAGCACCTACAACACTCATTCTCCAAAAACCAAGGGGTAATTGAGAAGTTTTCTTTTTTTCTGAAGTAATCCATTGGTATACAAATCTAAATGTAAAAAGTATCTGTGCTACAATACCTAGGGTTAATAACCAAGTTGGTATGGCTTCATTTTCAAAAAGCGTAACGATGTCATATTCTCCATTATTATAGCCATAAATTACTATGATAATTGGAAAAACAAGCAGCAACCACTGTAAAGCCTTGGGTGATTTTTGCCATTGGCCTTGTAATTGAAGATTTCTAATATAGATATAGTAGGTGAGGGACTGGCCCAACATAATAGCAAAGTCATCACGAAGGTAGCCGTATACAAATAATAAAAATGAAGCAAGCAAACTTAATTTCCAGAATAAAGATGGGGTAACTACTTTGTTGTTTTTCTCTGAGAGTATCCATTGCAGCAGCAAACGTCCAGAAAATAGGAGTTGTGCCACAAAACCAATTGTATAGATGATCCAGTCACTCATCCTTTTTTTGAAATGGTATAGTTAATGTATTTTTTTTTCATCCACAGGTAGGCAAAACAGTCCATCAAAGGTCCTAGAAGCCTATTCCAAACACCAAATTTTGCAGTACCTGCAACTCTAGGGAAATGCCGAACCGGTATTTGAACTACAGTACCTTCTTGTAATAAAATCATGGCAGGTAGAAAACGATGTAACCCTTTAAACATTGGTATGCGTTTAGCATATTGTGTTTTAATTACCTTTAGGGGGCATCCAGTATCGTCCATACCATCATGGGTAAACCCACGACGAATACTATTGGCAATGGTGGAAGACATGTTTTTTACAAAACTATCCTTCCTATCTGCGCGAACTCCTGTTACCAAGTCAAAGGTGTCTGTATGTTCTAATAGTTTATTAAAGTCTTCTGGTGCTGTTTGTAAATCACTATCTATATATCCTACAAGATCTGTTGTTACATGGTCAAAACCAGCTTTGATAGCAGCACTAAGGCCTTTGTTTTCTTTGAATGAGATAAATCCAAAAGCTTCATTTCTATTGCATATACTGTCAATCATTGACAGGCTATTGTCTGTAGATCCATCATTTATAAAAACAATAGCTGTTTTTTTTATAGCTATTTTAGTATAGGCCAATAATTCTTTCTCAACACGGTCTAGATTATCTTCTTCATTATAAACAGGAACTATAATAGTGAAATCGTACATATTTTTTAGATAGGTTGTTTCTGCAAAAGTATTGTTTTTTAAAGGACCTTGCTAAGATACAATTTCAAACTACATCTATTAGGCAAGTGTAATGTCTATAAATTGTTCTCGCTTTTTGTTTGGCTAATAAAATCTTTTAAAGCAACACCATAGGTAGATTCTTTAACTCTTGGGGATAGTGATTTGTATATGGTGTCGAGATATTTAGTATTGGCATTATAAATTTCACTAAGCGCTAAAAAAGGAGCTATTTCATACTCTTTGTTATTAAGTGCATAGTTAACAGTGGCTAAATAGCTGCTTGTTAAGACTCTTTTTTGCTGCTGGTCAATAGAGTCTACAACTCTCATGTTTTTCTTTTTAGCAGCCTCTATGAGCTGTCCTGTGAGGCTTCTGTTTTTATCTGTATACCGTTTTATAAGTTTTTTGTACTGGGTGTATTTTTTTTGATTTTTTGAGCCTTTAATCACTGCATTTCCTAAAAAATTATCCAGTTTGGTATTTATTGAAATGTCTCCTGCTTCTGCAAAGAATGGAATAGCCCCAACTTCTTTATCAATGTTTTGGATTTTTAAACTTAAAAAATATAACTCTGGGCTTGAAATGATTTCAGAAAAATAAAAATGAGCATCTCCCTTTACCACCATAGAATCAACCGTTTTAAATATAGAATTTTCGGTTTTTTGAAGTAAGAGTGTGCCTTCTTTCATGCCTTTTACATAACCACTAAGGCGCATTTCATTTTCTTTAGGGGTACAGCTTATTAAAACAATACCACTTAGTAAATGCAGAAGAATTTTTTTCATAGTTTATTGAATTTTAACACGGTAAAGATGGCTTAAAATTTCAGAAAATAAAAGGGGGCATCTCTCTAATTTATAAAAAGGATAGCGCTTAACCTGCAGCCGCTAATTGCATTAAAAAAGTGCAGGCTACTGCGCCAATAGTACCAACCGCGTAGCCAAAAACAGCAAGCAAAACACCTACGGTTGCCAAAGAAGGATGAAATGCCGAAGCTACAATAGGAGCAGAGGCAGCACCACCAACATTTGCTTGAGATCCTACTGCTAAAAAGAAATAAGGTGCTTTAATAACTTTAGCCACTAAAATTAGAAGTCCTGCGTGGATAAGCATCCATACTGCGCCTATAATGATGAGTTGCCAATTGTCGAAAATGAGCATTAAATCCATTTTCATACCAATGGTAGCCACAAGGATATAGATAAAAACACTTCCAAACTTACTGGCGCCAGCACCCTCATAGGTTCTTAGATTGGTGTAGGATAATATAATCCCGATAAGGGTGGTAATTGAAATCATCCAGAAAAATGATGAGCTTAAAAAAGTAAATAGGTTTCGGGTCATACCTGGTGTTAAGCCATTTACAATATCTGTAAAAAAGGCGCTCATATATCCTGCCCCAAAATGAGCAAGACCAACAGTTCCAAAAGCTATAGCTCCTAGAATCATTAAATCTGTGAGTGATGGGTTTCTGCTTACTTCTTGTGTGTAGTTGGATACTTTTTCTTTTAAAGCTTCAATAGCTGTGGTGTCTGCACCCAACCATTTATCTATTTTTTCAGACTTACCAATACCTATTAATATTATAGCCATCCACACATTGGCTATTACAATGTCAACAAAAACCATTGCTCCATACAAGGCTTGATTATAACCATATACTTCAAGCATCGCGGTTTGATTAGCACCACCGCCAATCCAGCTTCCTGCAAGGGTAGATAATCCTCTCCATACAGCATCTGCTCCCTGTCCACCTACTGCTTCTGGCCAAAAACTACCTACTAAGAGCACCGCAACTGGGCCTCCTATAATAATCCCAGCGGTTCCTGTTAAGAACATAATCAAGGCTTTTGGGCCTAAATTAAAAACTGCCTTTAAATCAATACTTAAAGTCATTAAAACTAGTGCAGCGGGCAGTAGATACCTACTGGCAACATAATACAAGTTCGTTTTCCCGGGAACAGCCTCACCTGTTTGTGAAATACTAGTCCACTCTGGGGCAATAACGCCAACTGTGGTTAGTAATGCTGGAATAAAATAGGCGATAAATAGTGCAGGAACAACACTGTAGAAGGCCTTCCAGGGTCCCTTTTTTTTGGAGGATGTATAAAAAATGAATCCCAAGGCAAGCATTAATATACCAAATACAATAGTATCATTAGTAAATAGGGGTGTCGTGTCTTCTATAATTTGAGTTGCTGAGTCTTGCATGGTCTTGTTTTGATGCAAAATAGTTTTTTTTATTAAGAATTGAGAATTTTTTATTTTGAGTGTACTTTTTTTTAAACTTTCTTTTATGAACATAGTGATTTTGGCACTTAATAAGTTATAACTTTGAGGACAAACAACCAATCGTGGAAACCAAACGGCTATATTTTATTGACACCATTAGAGCCTTCGCTATATTAATGATGCTTCAAGGACATTTTATAGACACACTTTTGGCCATTGAGTATAGAGATCCTGCCAACATGGTGTATATAACTTGGCAGTATTTTAGAGGGATTACGGCTCCTGTCTTTTTTACAATTTCTGGATTAATTTTTACCTATTTATTACTCAAAGCGAGAGATAAAGGGGCGCTGAAGTTAAGAGTTCGTAAAGGGCTTATTCGTGGTTTTATGCTTATAGCAATTGGGTACTCCCTGCGTATTCCAATTTTTAGGTGGCTTACAGGGTCTTTTGGAACTTATTTTTTGGTAATTGATGTGCTGCAATGTATTGGGCTATCTTTAATACTCATTGTTTGCATTTATTTGTTAGCTCAAAAAAACACCTTGGTATTTTCAATAGGTATGTTTTGCATAGCAACGGCAATCTTTATTTGTGAGCCTTTTTATAGAGCGTATGCAGCAGATGGTATTGCTTTGTTTTTTGCAAACTATTTAACAAAAGCAAATGGATCTGTGTTTACTATAATTCCTTGGTTTGGTTATATGGCTTATGGGGGCTTTATTGCAACCTTGTTTTATAGTTTAGGTACTCGACCTAAGTTTAAAAGCACAATCATAGCAAGTTTTTTTATTCTTGGATGTGTATTGATATTTTTGTCTACAGATTTATTATTGTGGCTTTTTGCCCTTACAGATTATACACTGTTTTTTGAAGTAGCCAATTATAATTATTTATTTATTAGATTAGGGAATGTTTTAATCTTATTGGGCTTGTTTTACAGTTTAGAATCCTATTTAAAATATCCCGTTATTTTAAAAATTGGCCAAAAAACCTTATCTATTTATGTGGTACATTTTATAGTCTTATACGGCAGTTTTACTGGTCTTGGGCTTAATAGAATTCTTAATAAAAACCTTACGTTTCTAGAGGCTTTTTCTGGTGCCATTATTTTTTTGGTGTTTGTGAGCTTTATTTCTATTCACTATACAAAAGTAATTACTCCTAGCTTTACCTTTATAAAAGAGAAGGCCAATCACTTAAAAATCCTTGTAAAGTCTTCAAATAAATAAGCGCTCCTTACATGTGTGTTTTTTCAAATAGCATATCTGTTATTTGTACTAAATTATAGGTGTGCATAATAAGGCTATGTGAGCTCTCAAGAAAAGATGCTTTATTTTTTTCTGAAATTTTCAAATCAATTTGTAAACCCCTTCTGCATACTCTTGGTATATTTGTGTAAAACATATGTCTTATGAGATCTTTTTTATTAGTAGTATTTGTTGTTTTTTCAATACCATCACTTCATGCCTCTGATGATTGGGGAAAAACAGGTCACCGTACCATGGGTGAGATTGCCACTAAGCATTTAACTAAAAAAGCACGCAAAAATATCTCTGCGCTGCTTAATGGAGAATCTTTGGCATTTGTTTCTACCTATGCAGATGAGATACGTAGTGATGATGCATATAGAAAGTATGCCCCTTGGCATTATGTGAGTTTTCCTTTTGGCGCTCGATATGAAAACACTCCTAAAAACAAAAAAGGAGATATTATAATAGGCATACAAAACTGCATAGAGGTTCTTAAAGACCAAACATCGAGTGAACAAGACAAAGCCTTTTACCTAAGGATGTTGGTTCATTTTATTGGTGATTTACATATGCCGTTACATGTTGGCTTGAAACAAGACAAAGGAGGAAACTCTTTTAAGGTAAAATGGTTTGGAAAAGAAACAAATTTACATTCTGTTTGGGATACCAAAATGATTGAAGGATATGGTATGAGTTATACCGAGCTAACTAATAACGTAACCAACCTTAGCAAACAAGAAGTTAAAACAATGCAGCAAGGTGCTGTTACAGACTGGATGTATGAAAGTCGCGCCTTATGTGAAGATGTATATGCAAATACCAAAGAGGGAGAATATTTAGGCTATAAATATATGTATCGGTACTTAAATGTGTCTAGAACTCAACTCCATAAAGCAGGACTTCGTTTGGCAAAAATCTTAAACGAAATTTATGGATAATCTTTCCTCTCTTAAGATTAATTACCATTAGAAACACCAAGACTTAACCTTCTTTAATATCTCTAAAGGTGAGATTAATTCTTGGGCTCAGCATTTTTTTTGATTTTGGAATTTGATGTTTCCAATACTCTTGAGTGGCTCCTCCCATTAATAATAAACTACCGTGTTCTAATGCTATTTTAAACTTCAAACTAGGATCTTTTTTGTGTTTAAAATGAAATATTCTTTTAGCCCCAAAAGATAGGGATGCTATATAAGGGTGTTTTCCCAACTCTTTTTCATCATCACTATGCCATCCATTACTATCGCTGCCATCACGATATAAATTAAGCAGTACCGAGGTGAATTTTTGATTGCTTATGCTCTCAATATCTTCTTTTATTTTCAATAGGGTAGGACTCCATTGGTTTGGACTCATTTGTATGTTTGAATATCGATACGGTTTATTGCTATCTCCATACAAAGCCGTTAGTCTTGGTTGTTTGTAAACCTTTCCAAAGAGTTTAATGTCATCTTCTTGCCAGGGGGTGTGTTGCTGTATTTCTTCTTGAAATAGCAGTGCTTTAGCCTTGCTGTAAAAATTTGGGTAATAGCTTACAACGGCATCTTGCATTGGCAAGATTATTTTTTCTATTCTTGAATTGTCTTCAAATAAATTCATCCTACAACATATTGATATGCCCAATACATCATACCAAACTGTAAAGGAATTCTAATAATAAGCACCCACTTTGGTAGCTTTAATGAAGCTTCTTTGTTTTGTAGCATATATATGTGGACTGCAAGAAAAATAAGTAGCTGTGCTATAATACTCCAGCCACCTAGCATTTGTGTTTGTGGGTTTAGCAATAGAAAACCAGCTACCATTTCTGTAATACCAGACACCAGTACCATAAAACTTGGTGATGGAATATAGGAAGGCATAATGCGCTCGTATATTTTAGGAGTCCTAAAATGGTTGGCTCCAGCGATAACAAAAAGAAGCCCTAATAGATATTGATGCCATGGAAGCATAGGTGATTTTTTATAAATTAATAAAGTAAAAATACAATTAATAAAGAACAACTAATAGCTTGTTTTAAAGACAAACATCTTTAAAAATACGTGTAAATTTTTTAGGTAATTTGATGTGTTCTAAAATTCTACCTGCCGTTGCAGGATGAATAAAGCCTATAGAGAAGGCGTGCAGGTATAGCCCATTACCCATCCCTTTATTTCCAGCTGTACCATATTGGTTATCACCCATAATAGGGTTTCCCGTGGATGCTACATGTTTTCTTAGTTGGTGTTTTCTTCCTGTCTCAGGAATTAGTTTCACTAAGTTTAACGCTTCATATTTTAAAGAAGCAACGGTATCTATAACTTCAAAATGAGAAATGGATTCTTTACCATCTAAGGTGCTTGTTATTGTTCCTTTAGTTTTTTGTTTTCCGATGGTGATTGCGTAATATACTTTGTCTACTTTTTTTTCTTGAAAATATTTGTTAAGCATCATAACACTGCTAGATGTTTTACCGATAAGCAAACAACCACTTGTTGGGTAGTCTAGTCTATGAATAGGCTCTGGATTTAGTAAGGCGTCTTCTTGACTGGATTTTTTAAGGATGTTGCAAAGTGCATTTTCTATAGTATACCTTTTGTTTCCACTCACTTCAATCCCTGGGGGTTTTGCTATAATAGCTAGGTGGTCATCTTCAAAAATAACATTAAGAGGTATATCTATATTTGGTCTTTTTAATGGGGTTTGATCTCTAAAAATAGTAATGGTTTCATGCCCAAAAACAGGGGTTGCGGTCGTGCTTGCTCTGTCATTTACTTGAACGAGCCCTGCTTTAATGAGTTTGGTAAATGCTTTTCTAGAATGCACCAACCTAAAGGTCCCCCCCTTGAAATCTGAGAGCCTGATTGGTTTTTTAAGGGTTGGAACAATATAGGTTTCTAGTATGGTCAAAAAAATAGGCGAGGTATGATTTTATTAGTATTTAAAAATAAAAGTATAAAAAATCCGTCAACAACTTAGTGTTATTGACGGATTAATATAGTGGTAAGGTTTCAATTACTTATTCAATCAATAGGCGTTTTATAACTTTTCCTTGTTGGCTGTTTATCATAACCATGTATGTTGCACTTTGTAAAAATGAAACATCTATAGTAGCCGCCTCCACAATTCCAATCGTTTTTTGAAGTACTAGTCTACCATTTAAGTCATAGACCTCAATGTTTTCTATTTCTACACGTTTAGGATTGCTAATAATCACACTGTTTGTTGCAGGATTTGGAAACAGGAAAATACTTGCTAATGAAATAGCAGGGCTGTCTGCGTCAAGGGTGTCAACAACAGTCAATATAAAAGTACATTCACTTTCAAATTCATTATCATCTTGCGCCGTAAGTGTAATTGTGTATGTTCCTTGTTCAAGTAAGGATCCTACATTTGGATCTTGATCTGTAACTGTTACTGGATTTGTACAGTTGTCAATAGCTACCGCTTCTGCAGTTGCAAAGTAGTCTGGTAATGCATAAGGCCCGGTACTAGTTACAGTTTGATCTGCTGGACAAATAACTTCTGGCGCCATCCCGTCTACTACATTTACAAAAGCAATACAACTATCTGTATTTCCAGCTGCATTTGTTACTGTAAATTCTACTTGTATCGGGTTTCCAATATCCTCACAAGAGAAGCTATCTATATCAATGCTTAATCCATCCACACAACGAGCTCCTGTAGAGCCTCCATCAAAGGCACTCGCTAAAACATTTACTGTTCCATCCTGTCCTAAAGTAACTGTAACACTTTGGCAAACAGCGTTAGGAGTAAATATACCTTCTACTACCGTTACCGTTGCTGTACATGTAGCCTCATTGCCACTTTGGTCTATAACATTAAGTGTAACGATGTTGGCGCCTATACTAGAACAATCAAAGAAGTTTATGTCTATGCTTGAGTTTGTAATAGCGCAGTTGTCTGTGCTTCCTCCATTAATATCTGCAGCAGTAATAGTTGCCTCATACTCTTGATTTAGCGAGATGGTGATATCTTGACAGATGGCAGTTGGCGCCGTATTGTCTATTACCGTTACAGTAGCAAAACATTCAGAGGTTAGGCCATTACCGTCTGTAACCATAAGGCTTACCTGGTTTGTTCCAATGTTTGAACAATCAAATGTAGTTGGTGTTATTTCAAATGTAATACCCCCACAGTTATCTGTACTTCCCTGGTCAATATCTGCTGGGGTAATTGTAACACTACCATTTTCACCAAGTGCTACTGTGATATCTTGACAAGAAGCTAAAGGCGCTGTGGTATCTTCTACCGTTACCTCTGCGGTACAAGAACTAGTGTTTCCGCTTGCATCTGTAACAGTAAATAAAACCTCATTGGTTATGCCAATATTACTGCAATCAAAGGTTGTAATATCTACTTCTAGTGTTTGAATTCCACAAGCATCTGTACTTCCTCCATCAAGCATTGCAGCAGTAATACTTGCAGTACCAGAGGCGTTAAGCTGCAGTGTAATGTTTTGACAAATTACTTGAGGAGCAATCATATCCTCTACTGTTACCACAGCTACGCAGGTAGTGGTATTTCCTGTGTCATCTACTACTGTTAATGTTACATTATTTTGCCCTAAATTATCGCAGGTAAATGTGCTAATATCTATAGAAACATTAGGCGTATTACAAAGAGTTCCTGTACTACCGTTTATATCTGAAGGGCTAATAGTTGCACTTCCTAAGGCATCCAATTGTATTGTAATATCTTGACAAATTGCCGCTGTACTATTGCTGTTTTCAACAGTTACTGTAAATGAGCATTCGCTAATGTTTCCACAGTCATCTACAATCTCAAATTCATTTAATGTGTTTCCAATCGGGAACATACTTCCAGAGACCAGGCCACTTGTTTGAGTTATAGTAACACTACCACATGAGTCTGTACCTTCAATACTATAATCTACCACAGCGCTACATTGGTTTA
>CAJWVI010000027.1 GCA_913048115.1 uncultured Flavobacteriaceae bacterium
TCCTCTTAATTCGATCCCTATCCTACCCTTATAGTTTAGATACAATTCATTGGTAATATCTGTTAAATAATTTCTAGTTCCATCAGGTCTATAAATAAGTTGCATATTACCCAGTACTTTTGGCTCATCTGGTATTTCTGTGGGCAAATTTGTTTGGGGATCTATATCTGTTGAAATTACCATAATAGGCAAGTTACTGTCACTTAATATTGTTTGTTGCCCAAATGATACTTGCCATAAAAACAGAAAAAGGAATGTTAAGAGGAAGGATTTTTTGTTCATATTTATATTTATAAGAGGTTTTTTAGAAACTTAAATTGCCATTAAATTAAAAAAATAATTGATTAAAAAAAATACCGAAATAGATGGTTTCATTAGTATCACTTTATTGTTTTTGAGATAGTAAAGATAATGTATTTGCAATAATTAAAATATTTTCAATTACTGCACTATATAGTTTGACTAAAGCCCTTTAGGCTCAAAAGTTATTCTTGGCGATAATTTATTATTATGGAAGATAATTTCTTGTAAAAACATCTAAATCTTCATTGAAATAGTGTGAGGTAACGCTCCCATTCTTAAAGGCTTTATTGTCTTTGTGTTACTAATTTTGGGCTACTTTACGTTTTGTTGCACAAAACCTTGTTGGCGCCTTAAGGGTATAAAAAAGTCAACCAAGGCTAAGAAAATCAATTAAACAATCTCTTATCTACTTGCATCTATATATAAATATTCTTGGTTGTCATTGTTGCAGTTTTAGATTAACTTGGGCATTAATAACTGGTCTAGCAAATAATTTTAACAATAAAATAGACCTACTAAGGCTCACTCCAGATCACACCCCACTACTTCTTGGAATATTGCTATTGAAATCTTAACAAAAACGAACAAACTAATCTATACACTATGCAGTTTTTAACATTCATTGGGTTTACAGCCTTAGTAGCTATCATATCGTATTATAAAACAAGAAATACGCAAGATGCCTCAACAGATGGATACTTCTTGGGTGGTCGTAGCTTAACAGCTGGTGTTATTGCAGGTTCTTTGTTACTCACCAACCTATCTACCGAACAAATTGTTGGCTTAAACGGTTCTGCATACCAAAGTGGTTTGTCTGTTATGGTTTGGGAAACACTAGCTGCAATTGCAATGGTTGTTACAGCTATATTTTTATTACCAAGATACCTAAAGGGAGGGCTCACAACGGTACCTGGTTTTTTAGCAAAACGCTTTGATGTTACAACAAAAACCCTCACCTCGGTTTTGTTTCTAACAGGGTATGTAGTGGTGTTACTTCCTGTTATTTTATATTCTGGCTCTTTAGCCATTAGTGGCATGTTTGATATACCAGCATTATTAGGGGTTACTCACACACAATCTATTTGGATTTGTGTATGGGCAATAGGAATTATAGGGTCTGTCTATGCAGTATTTGGGGGCTTAAAAGCTGTTGCTGTTTCAGATTCAATTAATGCAATTGGTTTACTAATTGGAGGAATTTTAATTCCTGTTTTTGGCCTAATGATCATTGGTGATGGTAGTATTATGGATGGAATTTCAACCTTAACAAGCCAAAACCCAGAAAAGTTTAAATCTATGGGAGGAGCATCAGACCCTGTACCCTTTTATACTATTTTCACGGGTATGATGTTGGTGCAATTATTTTATTGGGGTACCAATCAACAAATTATTCAAAGAGCACTTGGAGCTAAAGACTTAAAAGAGGGTCAAAAAGGCTTGCTATTAGCATCTTTTATAAAAATATTAGGACCTATCATTGTAGTTTTACCTGGTATTATTGCCTACCACTTATTTCAAGGATCTTTAGAAAGTGCAGATAGCGCTTACCCTATGTTGGTTAGGAAGGTATTGCCAAGCCCATGGGTTGGTTTTTTTGCTGCAGTACTGTTTGGTGCTATTTTAAGCTCCTTTAATAGTGTTTTAAATAGTTCTGTAACACTTTTTGGAATTGATGTCTACAAACAACATATAAACAAAGATGCAGACGAGAAAACGATTGTAAAATACGGGAAAATATTCGGGGTCTTTTTAGCTGTTGCTGCCATGTTTATTGCTCCTTTAATAGCAAATGCTGGAACACTATTTGACTACCTTCAAGAAATTAATGGTATTTATAGCATCCCAATTTTCTCTATTATCATTGTAGGCTATTTAACAAAACGAGTACCTGCCATTGCTGCTAAAATTGGCTTAGTTTCTGGGTGTACATTATATATTATTAGCCAATTTTTTATGCAACCTTACTTTGTAAACAAAGCATTAGAGGCGGCAAAAATAGCTGGAGTTACAGACAAAGACTCGCTTGCTTTAGTTGCAGCGCAAGCCTACCCACACTTTTTAGACATCATGGCCATTTTATTCACTCTTAATGTAGCAATCATGCTAGTTATTGGAAAAATAAAACCAAGAAAAGAACCTTACCTTCAAGAATATACCAAGCAGGTAGATATTACACCCTGGAAATACACAAAGCATACCGGTATTGCAATCTGCGTCATTGTAATTGGAGTATATATTTATTTTGCATAAACCCGAATCATAGGATAGTAAAAAAATAAGGTTAGGCATGAAACCTTTAGCTCTACTCAAAGAGATACTGCATTAAAAAATGAAGACAACTACCGTAAATACTATCTAAAATAAAATTACAATACAACCTACTAGTTTATCTTAAAGCCAAATTGAAGACATTTTACCTGTTATTAGTAAAAGAATTCTAATTACTTAACACACTGAGACTCTCATCTAACACCACTCTAGATTATTAATAAAAAAGCCATAATCCGTTTCAATGTTAAAGTAATCACAATCAATAATCTGCCCTTGCAGAATCCACAGTATTTTCGTAAGTTTAAAAAAAAGTAAAAGAAGTCAATACCCTATGGATTTATTACAAGAAGCAGCTGAGTTTGAGAAAGCAAAAATGAGTCATATGTCTACCAGTGATCGTGTACACGCATCACGAGAGGCAAAAAGGCTTGTACTTGCTATCAATGAATTGTACAAAGAAACAAAAGATGAAAAATTAATGGATGCCATGAAACGCATTACTGCGAAAAAGAAAAAAATTGAAGTCCGCCTCAAGGGTAGGTCAGAGATAAGCTAATAAAAAAAACCGCGCTAAACAGCGCGGTTTTTTTATGCCCTAAAAATAAAAAAATGCAGCGCAAGATTACATCAAATAAGGTTAAAAAAAATACACTGATGTTTTCATTATTATTGGTTCATTTTTAAAAAATTATATTAATATTGTCCAAACAATAAAACAGCAGCAACTTTAAAATAAAAGTTGCTGTTTTTTTTCATTAGATACCCTAGAATAAACAATGGATTTATTAGAACAAGCAAAAGCATATGAAGATGCAAAAATGAGCCACATGTCTACGAGTGACAAAGTCTCTGCATCACGAGAAGCCAAAAGACTTATACTGGCTATAAACGAGCGTTATAAAGAGACAAAAGACGAAAGCCTTATGGACCTTATGAAAAGGCTCACCGTTAAAAAGAAAAAGATTGAAAAAAGATTGGGAGGACTGCCAACAGAGCTGTAAGCTCAATATATCTCAAAAAAAAACCGCTTCAAACAGAAGCGGTTTTTTTATGTTAAGAACAAGGCCTACTACAAAAATTCAACCTGTCCGTTTTCTATATGATACATCCCCCCTACTACCTTGATCTCTCCAGCAGCTTCCATCTCTTTTAATACTGGACTCATAACCCTAAGATTATCTATGGCCATATGTACATTTTTAACCGCTACTGTATTTACAAAATCAATGTTATTTGAACTACGCAAGCTCTCATCTATAGGCTCTGTAACCGCCGCAACTGCAGGTTCTATTTTTTTAATCAAGCCTGTAAGGTTTCCTAATCTTGCATGATCACAAGCCCCTTTTACAGCGCCACATGCCGTGTGCCCTAAAATTACAATAACCTTAGTGCCCGCTAGTTTTGTGGCAAACTCCATAGACCCAAGAATATCCTCGTTCACAAAATTTCCTGCAATACGAATGCTAAACAAATCTCCAATACCTTGATCAAAAACCAACTCTGCAGAAACGCGTGAGTCTATGCAGTGCAATACTGTAGCAAAAGGAAATTGTCCTGTGCTGGTCTGGGCAACCTGGTCTAATAAATCTCTAGAGACTTGTGTGTTGTTTGTAAATCTTGAATTTCCGTCTTTTAATGCCTGTAAAGCAGCATCTGGGCTCATCGCCGCTTGTGTTTGTTTTGTTTGTGCTTTCATAATTATTTAATTTTCTGTGCTAAATTTACGATACTTTTTTTGGTCTTAATGTGAAAAATTTGATAAAACTTTCTGGGTTTTCTATCTCACCCTGTTCAGAAATCAACTTGATATTTATATTTCTATTTTGAGCCTTTTCTTGAAAATCTTCAAGAATTTCAATAATGTCATTATCCAAAAAACGTGTTTTGGTTACATCCAGCTCTAAACTACTGTTTGCAGGAAGTGCATCCAACTCTTTTAAAATAGCTCCTTTATTAAAAAAGGTAACCTCTTCTGCAAGGGTCATTTTTACTTTTACAAGCCCGTTACTCTTGTCTTCTATATGTAAAAAATGAGAATTTTGATAACTCTTTATCAAAATAACAACAACACCTACGGCGAGTCCTAAGGCAATACCAACAAGTAGATCTGTAAACACAATACCTAACACTGTAACAATAAAAGGCACAAATTGCTTCCAGCCTAAGAGGTACATTTGCTTAAACAAAGCCGGCTTTGCTAATTTATACCCTACAATTAACAAGATAGAAGCCAGTACAGACAAGGGTATTTTATTTAAAAGAGTTGGTATGGCTACCACAGAGATTAATAATAAAAAACCGTGTATAATTGCTGCCATCTTCGTTTTACCGCCAGATTGTATGTTGGCAGAGCTCCTCACTATAACTTGTGTTACCGGTAAGCCACCTATTAACCCAGATACTATATTACCCGCACCTTGTGCTAAAAGTTCTTTATTGGTGGGTGTCACGCGTTTTTGAGGATCCAACTTATCAGTAGCCTCTGCACAAAGCAAGGTCTCTAGACTAGCCACTAAAGCTATAGTAAAAGCTGTAATCCAGATAGCTGGATTTAAAATTTCAGAAAAATTTGGGGTACTAAATTGTCCTAAAAACATATCAAAACTATCGGGAATAGGTACACTAACTAGATGCTCTCCAGAAATACCAAAAACATCACTGGCCTTGGTAGATACAAAATACAGTATTCCAACCGCTACGGCCACCAAAGGTCCTTGAATAAGCGTGAAAATCTTTCCTTTACTAGAAAGCACATTACTCCATAAAACCAGTATAACCAGTGCTATTATTGCAATAATGGTTGGCCCTACACTTATGGAATTAACTGCGTTAAGGATTCCAGAAAAGGTAGTGTCACCATCTACTTGAAAGAAAGCAAAACTACCTTCTGGCGCAGAATCATACCCAAAAAAGTGCGGGATCTGCTTTAAAATAATAATGATACCAATACCAGTAAGCATTCCTTTAATAACAGAAGAAGGAAAATAATACCCAATAACACCTGCTTTTAAAAAGCCAAATACCATTTGTATTACACCCCCTAGCACGACCGCTAACAAGAAGTTTTCAAAGCCTCCTAAACTTCCAATTGCAGTAAGTACAATAGCAGCTAATCCTGCCGCTGGACCACTTACGCCCACTTGAGAACCACTTAAGACTCCCACTAAAATACCACCTACAATTCCTGCAATAAGTCCAGAGAAAAGTGGAGCTCCACTGGCCAAAGCGATACCCAAACAAAGGGGTAATGCAACAAAAAATACAACAATACTTGCAGGAATATCGTTCTTTAAATTTTTAAAAATATTTGAATTAATCATAAACACGGGGGCAAAACGGAAGTATCCATCTTGCAATTTTTAAATTAAAATTTGAATTAGAAACACATGTATAGGCTCCTGCTCAAAGAACAAGAAACACGCGTGTAGTGTATATTAAAGTAAGGTGTCTGGAGGTGGAATACTTATCTCTAGAATAATGTCACCAAAAAAAGGATGTGGTGCCCCTACTCTTTTGCGATTTTGCAAACAGGTAATTGTCACTGTTTCTAGGGCCTCTTGAGAGAGTATTTTTTCTTCTTCAGAAACTTCTTTTTCTTGTTCTTTCTTGTTTTCTTTTTCTGTTTCTCCCTCGATATCAATATCTAATATAGCAATAACCTCAAACCCAGAGGCATTCACTAAGCCAATGATAGGCTGTCCTAAAAAGAAGCACAGCACCAAAGAAAAAACCAGTATTTTATGAGTATGTAATAGGGTATGGCTTAACATTAAAGAGCGTTTATAGTTTGAAACACTAGGTTTGTATAAAATTGTACTACAGTGTCTTGATCTGTATCTATGTCTGTTAAAGAAGGTAGGTGCTCAGAAAAATAACGCTGTTGGTGTGATCCTTCTATTACCGTAGAAATAAGCATGTGAGGATATTTATACTTAGCGTTAACAGTCAACACCATCTCACTTAAACGTTGTACAACATTTTTATAGGTCTTAAAATACCCCTTTGCGTTGTCTACAGCAATCTCTTTTGTATGGTAGGCCTTGGCAGACTCTGAAATGATAATTTTTTGCAACAATACTTCATTGATATATGAAAAAGAATGATCTTCTGTAATCTTGCGTGTAATAACACCAATGGCTTTTTGTAACCGTGCCTCTGGCGCTTCTATATTGGCTGTTTTAAAGACTATCCTATAAGATACCCAACTCCAATACCAACTTATAAGATAGACAAGCAACATATGCTTGCTTTCAAAATAACGATACACAGAACTCTCGTTAGAACCTATTTTCTCTCCTAACTTCTTGAAGGTGAAATGTTCAAAACCAATCTCATCAATCAAGGCAATACTATGAGACACTATTTTTTTACCAAGGGCAGAAGATTCTGGGTTCTTGGTATAAAAGCATTCATCAATATGTATATTTATAGGTAATTGTTCCATCTACATACAAATATAATAGTATTACTATTAAAAATAGATGTAAATATATTATTAGTAAAAGTTTAACTCTTTTACCCAAGCTAAGTTTCACAAAAAGACAAGGTAAGTACATAAAAAAACCTCGACACATTGCGGTGTCGAGGTTTTACAAGATTGTATTTAGGTATTATTTAAACACCACTACTCTTTTGGCTGCTTTGTATGCTCCGTTTGTTAAGCTAACAAAAAACACGCCCACTGGCTGAGCACTAAAGTCTAAGCGTGTAGTATGGGTTTGCCCTGTACTTGTCAATAGACCATTAAAGACTTGTTGACCTATCGTGTTATAAACACTATAGGTAATAGCTCCAAAGTCTTTTGTTGTAGAAAAAATAACATCATACTGTTTTGAACCAGAAGCGACAATGGCAAAATCACCACTATTAAACTCTTGATCTCGAACCGATAAGGCGGTATTGTTAATTGTCTTTGTAAAAGAATCGTTTGGTGTGTTTGAATCTCCAGTTAAAATGGTACGAGCTTCAATTTCGTATTCTTCTTGTGGTGTAGATAAATCTATAGTAGTATTAAATGTATAGGTTGCTTGAGAGAAAGGCGCTATTGTTTGTGTAAACACCTCTGTATCTATCAAATCGCCATTAACTCGCAATGCTATCTCAAAATTACTTTGAGGTGCAGTACCAAAATTAAAGAGCTTTACTGTAACCGTTTCTGCATCTGTTAAAGCATCACCACTTACGGGTGTTTCAAAATTAAATACCCCTATATCTTCAGAGAAACCATTGTTTAAGGTAAATGAAGCAATACGAGTTCTCCATTGGTTTACTCCTTGAAAATACTCTGAAGTATGCCAAAATGTTACACCATCTGGATCCATGGTAAGGTGCGCGTAATCTCCAAACCTGTTAGTACTTGATTGTCTTCCAAGACCATCCCAAATAGTTCCTTCAGGAAACGTCATCTCCCCCAAAGCATCACCATCATAACGTCCTGTATACTTTATACTTACAGATGTGTTTTCACTACTTAAGTTATAGGCCATTCCAATATTTCCATCTTGATCCATACCAGCACTACTCATAAATCTACTCTCTCCATCATTTGGAGCATACGACCCTTCTTGAAAAATAGACCAAAAACTGTCTGCGTCTGTATTACGCAACTCTATCCAACGAATACCTCCTCGGGTTGCACCCATATCTTCGTTAAAGGTAATAACCCATGAGTTATGATCTGCAAAACTTCTATAGTTTGCTGCGTAACTAATGACACCAGAAGCTCCATCTAAGCGTTGGTCGGTATTTGGTTGTTTAAAATCTCCTTGCCCAAATGCACGAAAGTAAGAATCAAAGGGCTGGGTAGCAATTTCTTGAGGCTGGCTTACAGTAGAATTATCAGGATTTACAAAATCTGTTTCAATAGTCCAAACCTTTAGGTGATCAAAGTTAATACCACCCCATGCGCCGTCTTGCAAGTAAACAATAAAGGCTGGGCTATCTGTATCTGCATCATTACCAATTAAGTTGGCTGGCTCTGGACTTATAACAGTAAATGGGTTTCTTGTAAACTGCGGTAAATTAAAACCTATAATGGTTGGGTCAAGATCTCCATTAATCATTGCTTGTCTGTCCAAAACATAGGCTTTGTTACCCTGTGTTTTGTTTGCAGTTAAATAATATCCATCATGCCATATAGAATAGTGTGGGTAATCTGGAAATGCATCTAAAGAAAAATCATACACGTTATAAGAACCTGTAGGATCTGGCGTTTGAGAAATACCAATAATCAATGAATTGGTAGCTATATTAAATTGACTTACAAAAAAACGATCTGCAAGATGATCATACATAACAATAGGATCTCCATTGCTATTTCCATTTCCTAAAAAAGTTCCTAGCGTGGTAGGTCCCGCAAGAAGACCTCCTGTTTTGTCAAATATTTTAACTACTAAATTTACAGCATGCACATAATGGTTTGGCCCTACAGCTCCTGTTGGGTCTGGCGGTACTGCCTGTCCTTCTTGTACAGATGCACCTTGAAAGTTTTGCAACACTGTAAGGGGGTCTCTTGTACCTTGAGTGTCCTGAAAACCTTGATGTTGCCCCTCTAGTGGTAGGTCATTTTGGTTAAGCACAGCATTTTTCTGTGATGGGTCAAACTTTTGCTTGATTTCTCTAGCATAATCAAAACCTTCTTGTTCCATTTCTGGAGCAGTTGGCATGTCACGCAGTGCAATAGTAGCTCCCAAGAAGGTTCCTTGAGAAACAATACTTGGTCCTTGTGTTTGCTGTCCAAAAGCTTGGCAAGAAAGTAAAATAGCGCATGCCATTAGTAGATTTCTTAATTTCATAGATTGTTTGATTTAATTGATTTAATTGATTTATATGCAATTTAAGGTTTAAAGGTGAGTTAATTGTCAATAAACATTATAGTTAACGCAACTTTAGGTTTTACAAAAGGCAAGGTAGCCTCTTTGATAAGCAGAATCTAACAAAACAACTCACAATAATCTCATACTCGATTCTTAACTCAAAAAACACTGTTAAAAAGTTTCTAATAACCTTGACTGAATCCAATATTTTCTACTAAAAAATTTCAGAAAAAAAACTACCTTTACACTTTAAAACCCATTCAAATACCATCAAGAATGATTCACTTTTTTGGAGACGTTAAAAACAAAGTCTTTGCTGTCCAGACACCCTCAGAAATTTCAAAAAAAAGCACCCAGAAACTGGAATGGCTTTTTGGCAATACACCACAAATAAAGCAGTCCGCAATTGCGGATTTTTTTATTGGTCCACGTGCCGCTATGATTACTCCATGGAGTACAAATGCTGTTGAGATATCTCAAAACATGGGCGTTGAAGGTATTATTAGAATCGAGGAGTTTAATAATACTGCAAAAATGCTAGAAGGGTTTGACCCAATGCTTTTGCAAAAGTATACTGCGTTAGATCAAGAAATATTTGACGTAAAGGCAATTCCAGAACCTATAAAAGAAATACACGACATTGCTGGTTATAATGCCTCAGAAGGATTGGCATTGAATCAAGAAGAAGTTGCCTACCTAGATGCTCTTGCAATAAAACTGGATAGAAAATTAACAGACTCTGAAGTATTTGGTTTTAGCCAAGCTAACAGTGAACACTGCAGGCACAAAATATTTAATGGTACTTTTATTATTGATGGAGAAGAAATGCCGTCTTCCTTATTTAAATTAATCAAGAAAACCGCCAAAGAAAATCCAAATGAAATTGTCTCTGCCTACAAAGACAATGTTGCCTTTGTAAATGGACCTACAGTAACACAGTTTGCACCAAAAAGTGCAGACAAACCAGATTATTACCAAAATAAGGATTTTAATAGTGTTATTTCAATAAAAGCAGAAACACACAACTTTCCAACCACCGTAGAACCTTTTAATGGAGCTGCAACTGGAAGTGGTGGAGAAATTAGAGATCGATTAGCAGGTGGAAAAGGATCATTGCCCCTTGCAGGAACTGCAGTGTACATGACATCCTACTCTAGGCTAGAAAAAAATCGGCCTTGGGAACAAGCCATGGAAGAAAGAGATTGGCTATACCAAACACCACTTGATATTCTTATAAAAGCCAGTAATGGCGCTAGTGACTTTGGTAATAAATTTGGGCAACCCTTAATCACAGGATCTGTACTCACCTTTGAACACGAGCATGAAGCACGAAAGCTAGGCTTTGATAAAGTAATTATGATGGCCGGAGGTATTGGCTATGGTAAGGCAGAACAGGCTATAAAAGACATTCCTCAAAAAGGCGATCAAATAGTAATCCTAGGAGGAGAAAACTACCGTATTGGTATGGGCGGCGCTGCGGTATCTAGTGCAGACACAGGAGTGTTTTCAAGCGGTATTGAATTAAATGCAATACAACGCTCAAACCCAGAGATGCAAAAACGTGCTGCCAACGCCGTAAGAGGTATGGTAGAGAGTGACGTAAACCCAATTGTATCGATTCATGATCATGGTGCGGGTGGACACCTCAACTGTTTAAGCGAGTTGGTAGAAGACACTGGAGGAACCATCAACCTTGATGCACTTCCAGTGGGAGACCCTACCCTCTCTGCTAAAGAAATTATAGGCAACGAGTCTCAAGAACGTATGGGATTAGTGATTGGTAAAAAAGACATAGATATCTTACAGCGTGTGGCTGACAGAGAACGATCACCCATGTATCAAGTTGGAGAAGTTACAGGAACACACCGCTTTACTTTTGAAAGTAAGACAACAGGTGAAAAACCAATGGATTTTGCATTGAGTGATATGTTTGGAAGCGCTCCAAAAACAATCATGACTGACACTACCCTGCAGACAAACTATAAGGCAGCAAGCTATAGCATTTCAGAAATTAAAAAATATACATTACATGTTTTACAACTAGAAGCAGTTGGATGTAAAGATTGGCTAACAAACAAAGTAGACCGATGTGTTACTGGTAAGGTTGCAAAACAACAATGTGCAGGTCCTTTACAACTACCACTCAATAACTGCGGTGTAATGGCCTTAGATTACAATGGTAAACAAGGGGTTGCTACCAGTATTGGTCACTCCCCTATTTCTGGATTAATTGACCCAGTAGCAGGTTCTAGAAATTCTATCACAGAATCATTAACAAATATTATTTGGGCACCTCTTGAAAAAGGAATAAAGAGTATTTCACTATCTGCCAACTGGATGTGGCCTTGCAACAACCCTGGTGAAGATGCTCGTTTGTATAAAGCTGTTGAAGCGATTAGTGATTTTAGTATTGCTCTTGGCATTAATGTACCCACTGGAAAAGATTCGCTTTCCATGAAGCAGAAATACAAGAATGAAGAAGTAATATCTCCTGGAACAGTAATTATTACGGCTGCTGGACATTGTAGCGATATTAAAAAGGTTGTAGAACCCGTATTGCAAAAAGACAAAGGAAGCATCTACTACATTAATGTAAGTCAAGATGCTTTTAAACTAGGAGGATCTTCTTTTGGGCAAATATTAAACAGCATTGGCACACAAGCCCCAACAGTAAAAAATGCTAGCTATGTAGCCAATGTTTTTAACACTATACAGGCACTTATACTAGACAAGCAAATTGCCGCAGGACATGATGTAGCCTCTGGTGGTTTAATTACAACACTACTAGAAATGTGTTTTGCAGACACCAACCTAGGAGCCACATTAGATCTTTCTAAAATCAACGAAGAAGACACCGTAAAGCTATTGTTTTCAGAGAATTGCGGTATCGTAATTCAAGCAATGCATGATGACACCTTTGAGAGCACATTACAAAAAAACAATATTCATTACACTACTATTGGAGCGGTATCTAATCAAGAAGAACTAACAATCACCAACCATAGTGATGTGCTCTGTTTTAGTATTACTGAAATGAGAGACGCTTGGTATAAAACATCTCACTTATTAGACTTAAAGCAAAGCGGGAAAATGGCAGTGCCTCGTTTTGAAAATTATAAAAACCAACCGCTAGACTTTACATTCCCGAAAGATTTTGACGGAAAAAAACCTGTTATTGACCCTTCTAAAAAACGTATTAAAGCTGCTATTATTAGAGAAAAAGGAAGCAACAGTGAACGTGAAATGGCAAACGCCATGTACCTCGCTGGCTTTGATGTTAAGGATGTACACATGACAGACTTAATAGCGGGTAGAGAAACCCTTGAAGATATTAAATTTATTGCTGCTGTTGGTGGCTTCTCAAACAGTGATGTGCTCGGAAGTGCTAAAGGTTGGGCCGGTGCCTTTTTGTATAATGAAAAAGCAAATACAGCATTGAAAAATTTCTTTGCCAAAAATGACACACTTTCTCTAGGGGTTTGTAATGGATGTCAATTATTTGTTGAATTAGGATTGCTTAACACCGAGGATACAGAGAAACCAAAAATGCTTCACAACGATAGCGGGAAGTTTGAATGTAATTTTACCTCAGTAACAATTCAAGAAAATAATTCGGTGATGCTCTCAAGCCTTGCAGGGAGTACTCTTGGAATATGGGCAGCACATGGTGAAGGTAAATTTTCATTCCCAAAAGAGGAAGGTCATTATAATATTGTAGGAAAATATGGATATGATGCATTTCCAGCCAATCCAAACGGTAGTGACTTTAACACCGCAATGATGACAGATACCACAGGAAGACACTTGGTAATGATGCCACACCTCGAGCGCTCTACATTTCCTTGGAATTGGGGACACTACCCAAACAACACACAAGATGAGGTAAGTCCTTGGCTAGAGGGGTTTGTAAACGCAAGAAAATGGCTGGAAACTACATAATTTTCTCACTTTCAATACATGTTTAACGAATATTAAAGACACCAAAGTCTATTCTATTAGTATCTTTGAGACCTATTGTTGTGCTATACAATATGGAATTTTAAAAAAAATATATGAATAAGATCTTAGTATCGCTGTTAATAATATGCAGTACAATGAGCAGTTTTTCTCAATCTTTTGTAGAAAAATTTCAACGCGCAAAAATTTATTACTCTGTTTCACAAGACCTCTCTAGACTAGAGAGTCTTGGCCTAGCTGTGGATCATGGTACATACAAAAAAGGATATTTTATTATTTCAGAATTCTCAACCACAGAACTAGACATAGCGCGCGCAAATGGTTTTAAAGTTGAAGTATTAATACAGGACTCTAAAGAACACTTCTTAGCAAGAAACAACACACAAGCACCGCTTCTGAATTTAAACTGTGGAGAAACGGGAGAAGATTACCAAACTCCTACACACTTTAATGACCCATCGGGTTCTATGGGAGGATATTTTACCTATCAAGAAGTACTTGACGAGTTAGACCAAATGAAAGCCCTATACCCTAACCTTATAACAACCAAAGAGAACATAAGCACCTTTTTAACACAAGGACAGCCAGATAACTCTGTAAGCCCGTCTATTGGTGGTAATGGTATTAAATGGGTGAAAATAAGTGACAATCCAGATACTCAAGAAGCAGAACCACAATTGTTATATACTGCGATACATCATGCGCGGGAGCCTATGTCGTTGCACCAACTTATTTTTTACATGTGGTATTTACTAGAAAACTATGAAACAGACCCTGAAATAAAAGGAATTGTAGATAATAGTGAGTTGTACTTTGTTCCTGTTGTTAACCCAGATGGATACCTATACAATGAAAAAACAGACCCTAATGGCGGTGGGTTTTGGAGAAAAAACAGAAGAAGTAATGGAAACGGAACCTTTGGTGTAGACAATAATAGAAACTACGAATATTTTATTGATGGCAACACCAACAATGGTATGTGGGGAGGCGAAGGCTCTTCTGGTAATCCAGATAGTCAAGTATACAGAGGAACAGCTCCTTTTAGTGAAGTAGAAAATCAAGCCATGAAATGGTTTGTAGAACAGCACAATTTTATAATGGCTTTTAACAACCATAGTTATGGTGACCTGCTTCTTCGCCCTTTTGGGTACATAGAAAACATGCCATCTCCAGATGAAGAATTACTTGACAATTTGGGAGCAGAGCTAGTTTCAGATAATGGTTTTAACAATATCCTATCGGCAGAATTGTATGCTGCCGCAGGAGATAGTGATGATTTTATGTACGGCACTGTTGGTACGCACGATAAAATTTATGCATATACTCCAGAAATTGGACCAGAGTTTTGGCCTCCATCAAATCAAATTGAGCCTATTGCAAAAAGCATGATGTATCATAACTTGACATCTGCAAAAATGATAAACAACTTTGCTTCTTTACAAGATACTGCACCAATATTTACAGGAACAAACCCTGTAAACAATGCGTCCTTTGACATTAAAAGGTTTGGCTTGGCCGGAGAAGGAAACTTTACGGTAACTTTAAATCCAGTTTCTACTAATATTGAAGCCTCTGGTGATGCCGTAAGTTTTTCAGCATTGGCATTGTTAGAAACCCAAGATGGAAATATACAATATACCCTAGGTGGCTTAGTAAACAGCGGAGACCCTGTTGTCTATGAATTAATTGTTAATAACGGTGTATTTGACACGACCCTTTTAGTGACCAAAGTTTTTGGGAGTCTTTCTACCGTTTTTCAAGATGATGCCTCCTCTATAGCAAACTACTCAAACAACGGATGGGCTACTACAACACAAAGTTTTGTTTCTGCCCCTAGTAGCATCACAGAGTCACCAAATGGAGATTATAATGGTGATGCAAATAAAGCTATTGTTTTAAACAACACCATTGACCTCTCTGGGGTTATTGGAGCTAATGTTACCTTTTGGACCAAGTTTGATATAGAAAGCAACTATGATTATGCACAGTTTCAAATTTCTATAAACGGTGGTAACAACTGGATATCACAATGTGGATTATATACAAATGCAGGTAGCTCAAACCAACCAGAGGGACAACCACTGTATGATGGCTTACAAAATGATTGGGTACAGGAGCAAATAGACTTGAGTGATTATATTGGTGAGACTATTAAAGCAAGATTTATCTTTAGGTCTGATGGAGGTGTTGAAGCTGACGGGTTTTACTTTGATGATTTAACATTTAATACATTAAATGATGACACGCTTTCTGTAACAGACCAACAGCACTACCAATTTGGTATATATCCAAACCCAGTAAAAGATATACTGCATATTACTACTACCTTACACAATTACACAGCAGATATTTACACCATACAAGGGCAGCGTATAGCTTCAGCCAAGGCCTCTGGAAATCATTCTTTAAATTATAGTGCGCTAGCTACTGGAGTTTACATTTTAAAACTTACAGAAGAAGGAACTACACAAACATTTAAAATTATTAAGCAATAAAAAATATAGTAGTTAAAAAAAATGTCATATCGGCTCGCTGATATGACATTTTTTTTGTCATTCCAATTTAATTCTTGAAGTTATATAAAACGAATAATTTTCACTATTTTGCATTCATAGAAATTACAATGATATGACAGAAGTAAAAAGACTTTTTGACTTTCCATATTACCAATTAGAAAATTACCCTCAAGAGGCTGCATTGGTAAGCAAAGTAAATGGAACATGGATTAAAACATCCACCAAACAATACATAGATCAAGCCAATGCTATAAGCCGTGGTTTAATTAAACTAGGAGTAGAAGCCAATGATAAAGTAGCCATAATTTCTATGACAAATAGAACTGAATGGAATATTTGTGATATTGGTATACTACAAACAGGTGCCCAAGATGTCCCTATATATCCTACTATTTCTGAGCAGGACTATGAGTATGTACTCAACCACTCAGAATCTAAATATGTATTTGTTTCATGTGCAGAAGTATTAGAAAAAATAAATAAGATAAAAGCAAACGTACCTACCCTTTTGGGAGTATACAGCTTTGAAGATATTGATGGTTGTGATTCTTGGCAAGAGGTTATTAGCCTTGGTAATGAAAATCAAGATTTGCAGCAAGATGTGCAAAAACGTATGGATGCTGTTAGTGAAGATGATTTAGCAACACTTATCTATACCTCTGGGACTACCGGGAAGCCAAAAGGAGTAATGTTAAGCCACAAGAACATTGCCTGTAATGCAAAACATAGTAAAGGTAGATTGCCTATAGAAATGGGGAAATCTAAAGCATTAAGTTTCCTTCCTGTGTGCCATATTTATGAGCGTATGCTATTGTACATGTACCAGTATTGTGGTGTAAGTATTCATTTTGCTGAAAGCCTAGAGACCATTAGCGACAATCTTAAAGAAATACACCCAGAAGTAATGACGGCGGTGCCGCGTTTACTCGAAAAGGTGTATGATAAAATTATTGCCAAAGGGGCAGATTTAACTGGTGTTAAAAAGAAACTTTTCTTTTGGGCGGTAGAACTAGGCCTTGAGTGGCAACCTTATGGACAAAATGGCTGGCTTTATGAAGCTAAACTAAAGGTAGCACGCAAGTTAATTTTTAGTAAGTGGCAAGAAGCCCTTGGTGGAAACTTAAAGGCTATTGCATCTGGTTCTGCAGCATTACAACCAAGACTTGCTCGAGTTTTTAACGCAGCAGGTTGTCCTGTAATGGAAGGGTATGGTCTTACAGAGACCTCTCCTGTTGTTACTGTAAATGATATACGTAATGGAGGTTTTAGAATTGGTAGTGTTGGAAAAGTATTACCAGACACCGAAATTAAAATTGCTCAAGACGGAGAAATTTTAGTAAAAGGACCACAAGTAATGCAAGGGTATTACAAGGATCCAGAACAAAGTGCAGAAGTACTTAAAAATGGATACTTCCATACTGGAGATATTGGAGAAATTGATAGTGATGGGTTCTTAAAGATTACAGATCGCAAAAAATCTATGTTTAAAACTAGTGGTGGAAAATACGTAGCACCTCAGTTAATTGAAAATGCAATGAAGCAATCTTCATTCATCGAGCAAATTTTAGTTGTTGGTGATGGAGAAAAAATGCCAGCTGCATTAATCCAACCAAATTGGGATTGGGTTCATGATTGGAGCAAACGAAAAGGAAATAATATTTCAGATGATACCACAATAGCCTGTAAGGATGAGCAGCTTATTAGCCGTATCCAAGAAGAAATAAACAAACACAACGAACGTTTTGGAAATTGGGAAAAAGTAAAAACCTTCCAGCTTACTCCAGATGTTTGGAGTATTGAGGCAGGACACCTTACTCCTACCATGAAATCTAAACGTAAAGTAATAAAGGAAATGTACAAAGACCTTTATGAGAAGCTCTATGGGCGCGCTTAATACAGGTACACGTTTGTATAATAAATCACGCTATAGATATAGCGTGATTTTTTTTTGCTTAGCAAGAAAGTGATCTTAAAAAAAACATAAACGCATTGTTATAAACCAAAACATATTGTTTTGTAACATTTCACTACATTTGTTTACTAACAAGAAAATCAAAAAACTTACATAAAATGAAGGATTCAAATGTTACAGTAAAAGAAAGTGCTATCCAATACGGTCTGATACTAGGAGGTATTTTAGCAATTAGTACCGTACTAATGTATGCACTTAACCAAGAATTATTTCTTTCGCCTTGGATCGGCATTACCACTATAATCGTTGTAATTGGCGCAGGTATTGTTTCCACAGCAAAAGCCAAAGACATCTTAGGAGGTATTATGACATTTAGAGAAGCCTTTTCTGCTTACTTTATAACCACAGCAATTGGTCTTTTAATTAGTACGGCTGTCGGCATCCTAATATTTGCTATTGTTGACCCAGAATTAGCAAACTACCTTAATGAAGAATCTATAGAAGTTGCTCGTATGTTTATGGAGCGTCTTAACACCCCTGAAGCTGCTATTGAAGAAGCCCTTAAAGACATTAAAGGTGTAAATAACTTCTCTATTTTAAATCAAGGAAAATCGTATCTATCTGGCTTAATATTTCAATCTGTAATAGGGTTACTAATTGGGTTAATATTTAAAAAAAGAGATCCAAACGCCATAGACTAACCCATGAATATATCTGTAGTCATACCTCTTTTAAATGAAGAGGAATCTATTAAGGAACTATTTCACTGGATTGCTAAAGTGATGCAGACTAATGGATACCTATACGAAATCATCATTATAGATGATGGGTCTACAGACACTTCTTGGTCTATTGTAGATGAGCTACACAAAGAATATCCACAAGTAAAAGCCATTCAGTTTTTAAGAAACTTTGGTAAATCTCAAGCCTTACATGCAGGCTTTGCTATGGCACAAGGAGATGTTATTATTACCATGGATGCAGATCTGCAAGACAATCCAGAAGAAATACCTGGACTTTACAACATGATTGTCAACCAAGGGTATGAGTTGGTGTCGGGCTGGAAAAAAGTAAGGTATGATTCTAAAGTATTTAAAAATTTTCCTTCAAAAATATTTAATTGGGCAGCAAGAAAAACATCTGGCGTACAGCTAAACGATTTTAACTGTGGGCTCAAAGCCTATCACAAAGATGTAGTAAAGAACATTGAGGTTACGGGAGAAATGCATCGCTATATTCCTGTTTTAGCAAATAATGCGGGCTTTACCAAAATTGGTGAAAAAATAGTACAACATCAAGCCCGTAAATATGGTAGCACAAAATTTGGCGCAGAACGCTTTACTAACGGGTTCTTAGACCTAATTACTCTTTGGTTTTTTTCTAGATTTGGCAAACGTCCAATGCATTTATTTGGTGCTTTGGGTGCTTTTATGCTAACCATTGGGTTTTTGTTTGCTTTCTATTTAGGAGTTGATAAGCTATTTATAAATCCAACAGGGAGACTTATTACAGAACGACCACAATTTTATATAGCAATAACCGCTATGATTATAGGAACACAGTTATTCTTGGCTGGATTTTTAGGAGAGTTGCTTTTACGTACTAAAAAAGAGAACAACAACTACACCATCAAGAAAACATTATAGTTTCTTAAATTTTATAGAGCACTACAATTTCAATATAAACCATTTGCAAATAACTCCAGGGAAGTACTCTTATAAAATTGGCTATTTTTGCATATTAAACACCCCCAATGAATACCATAGAAAACACTATATTAGACCGAGTAAATGTTTGGCTCACTCCTACTTTTGATACAGAGATACAAGATCAAATAAAAGAAATGATGGCCAAGGATCCAGAAGGTTTGGATGATGCTTTTTATAAAAACCTAGCCTTTGGAACTGGAGGAATGCGAGGTATTATGGGTGTTGGTGATAATAGAATTAATAAATATACCCTTGGTAAAAACACGCAAGGAATAAGTAACTATCTTAAAAAATGTTTTCCTTTAGAAACATTAAAAGTTGCCATTGCTTTTGATTGTAGACACAACTCTAAAGAACTAGCACAAATAGTATCAAACGTATTCTCTGCCAATGGCATTGAAGTATTTTTATTTAGCGACTTACGTCCCACTCCAGAATTATCTTTTGCGGTAAAACATCTAGAATGTCATTGTGGTATAGTACTCACTGCATCACACAATCCACCAGAGTATAATGGGTACAAGGTATATTGGCAAGACGGTGGTCAATTAGTACCACCAGAAGATGCTGCTATTATCTGTGAAATAAATAGCTTGGCTTATCATGATATCTTGTTTGAAGCCAACCATAAACTTATTACAGAGATAGACCAAGTAGTTGATGATGCCTTTGCGGCAGCTTCTATTAAAAATGGCAGTTATAATACCCCAGCAAAAGCAAAAGAAAACTTAAAGATTGTGTTTACAGCATTGCACGGTACATCCATTACTATGATACCTCGTGTTTTGGAAGCCGCTGGATATACAAGTGTGCATATCGTTGAGCAACAGGCAAAACCCGATGGGAATTTTCCAACGGTTATATCTCCAAACCCTGAAGAACCTGAAGCGCTAAAAATGGCCATAGAGATTGCAGAACAAACAAAGGCAGATATTGTAATTGGTACCGATCCAGATTGTGACAGATTAGGTATTGCAGTGCGTAATGCACAGGGTACTATGGAAATCATAAACGGAAATCAAGCCATGGTTATTAAGACCTACTTCCTTTTAGAACAATGGAAAAAAGCAGGTAAAATTACTGGAAAACAATTTGTAGCCTCTACCATTGTTTCTACCCCTATGATCGCTAAGATTGCTGCTAGATTTGATGTGGCATACAAAGAGGGTCTTACAGGCTTTAAATGGATCGCTAAGATGGTTAAAGATTTTCCAGAGCTTGAATTTATTGGCGGTGGTGAAGAAAGTTTTGGATTTATGGTTGGTGAGTTTGTGAGAGATAAAGACGCAGTGACAGCTAGCTTGTTGGCCTGTGAGGTGGCAGCACAACAAAAAGCACAAGGACGTACTTTATTTGAATACTTAGAAACCATTTACAAAGAAGTTGGATACTATAAAGAACATCTTGTATCACTAGTTAAAAAAGGAAAAAAGGGCGCTCTAGAGATTGAGCAAATCATGAAAGACTTGCGCATGAATCCTTTGCAAGAAATTGCAGGAAGCCCTATTATTTTAATAGAAGATTACAATAATAGTACGTCATTTGACGTACTAAAGAATACCACAAAGCAATTAGACATTCCAAAGAGTAATGTTTTAATCTATTATACTGCAGATGGAAGTAAAATAGCGGCTAGACCAAGTGGTACAGAACCAAAAATTAAGTTCTATATTAGTGTTCAAGAAAAACAACAGCCTAATATTTCAGAAATACTAAATCAAAAGATACATGCTATTTGCAGCGTTTTAAAATTAGCATAAACCCTATGAATTATTTTAAAAAAATACTAGACTACGCAAGACCTTACAAGAAGTATGCGGTGCTAAACATTATTTCAAATGTATTTTATGCATTTTTTGGAACCCTAGCTTTTGTTTCACTCATGCCAATGCTAAAGGTTTTATTTGGCAATGGAGAGAAAGTATTGGTAAAACCTACCTACCAAGGTCTCTCAAAAATTGGAGATTATTTTGAACAGTTTTCCAACTTTTTTATCACCCAGCGTATCGAAGCACATGGAGAAATGAGCGCCCTTACTATAATGATTGTGTTTGTTATAGCTACCTTTTTACTTAAAAATTTCTTTGGGTATTTGGCTATGTATTTTATTACATTTTTAAGAAACGGAGTATTAAAAGATTTGCGTAATGAATTGTATCGTAAAACCGTAGACCTGCCAGTTTCTCATTATTCAGAAAAAAGAAAAGGAGATACTATTGCCAGAATTACAAATGATGTTCTAGAGGTACAACACTCCTTCTTATCTATCTTAGAGCTTATCGTAAGAGAGCCCTTGATGATCTTATTTACCATCACCGCTATGTTAGCCATTAGCCCAAAGCTAACATTGTTTGTTTTTATATTCATACCCGTTTCTGGGTTTCTAATTTCAAAAATTGGAAAAACATTAAAGAGCCATAGTGATAAAGTGCAAAAAGAACAAGGGTATTTTTTATCCCTACTTGAGGAAACCCTAGGAGGATTAAAAATCATTAAAGGGTTTAACGCAGAACGTATTTTCTCAAAAAGATTTGAAGACTCTACCATGCGTTTTTTTAAATCTTCAAACACCTTATTAAATAGACAAAACCTGGCCTCTCCTACTAGTGAGTTTTTAGGGATTGCAGTGATCTCTATATTATTATGGTATGGAGGCTCTATGGTACTTGTAGACAAGACACTTCCAGCAGAAGCCTTTATTGTGTATATGGGGCTTGCGTATAATATTTTAACACCTGCCAAAGCAATTAGCAAAGCAAGTTATAGTGTGAAAAGAGGAAATGCAGCAGCAGAACGTGTTTTAGAAATCTTAGAAACAACCGCTAGCATTCAAGACAAGCCAGATGCTGTTATCAAAGAAGGTTTTACTGATGCTGTAAGCATTGAAAACATATCTTTTAAATATGACGATGATGATGTATTAAAAGACTTTAGCCTAAAAGTACCCAAAGGACATACTGTTGCGTTGGTTGGACAAAGTGGTAGTGGTAAAAGTACTATTGCAAACTTGGTTACTCGCTTTTATGATGTAAACAAAGGGGTCATACGTATTGACGGTGTTGGTATTAAAGATATGACTCAAAACTCATTACGAAACTTACTTGGGCTAGTTACACAAGATTCTATATTATTTAACGATACCATACGTGAAAACTTATTAATTGGTAAAGAACTAGCTACAGAAGAAGAAATTATAGATGCTTTAAAAATAGCAAATGCTTGGGAGTTTGTAAAAGAACTGCCTAAAGGCATAGACACCAATATAGGGGATAGTGGAAATAAGTTAAGTGGTGGACAAAAACAACGCTTAAGTATTGCCAGAGCGGTATTAAAAAACCCTCCTATCATGATTCTAGATGAGGCTACCTCTGCCCTAGACACAGAAAGTGAGCGCCTGGTACAAAATGCTTTAGAAAACATGATGAAAAACAGAACTTCTATTGTCATTGCCCATAGACTCTCTACCATACAAAATGCGGACACGATTGTGGTACTAAATAAAGGCCGCATTGTAGAACAAGGAAAACACTCAGAGCTACTCGCAAAGAAAGCAATGTATTACAGTCTCGTAGAAATGCAATCTTTGGCTTAGTATACGCATACTTTACTCCATAAAAAAAAGAGCAGTTTGAGACCGCTCTTAAATTATCGTTAAACACATTTGGGGCACGTGCCTAACTTAATTACATAAGTATAATACCATTCAATAAAACAAGATCTATCCATAAACAAAATGGCGGGAAAGCTCATGCTATTCCCGCCATTAGTGAACTTTTATTATATTTGAGGCATATAATATAAGTTTCAAAAATTAACCTGAGTCAAATATAGAAAGAATTTTCCTACAATAAAAATATTTACGTATTTAATCTTTTAATAATGTACTTAGTCGATATTTTAGGCACTATTATTGTTTTTAAATCAAGCTAAATACCTTTTTTTTTATTGAAATACTAACTTTGAAATTTTCATACTTCCGCTGGCAAAAGCAACACTATCATTGACAAAAGAAATGGCATAAAAGCCCTCTGAAGATAATTCACTCCAAGACGCTCCTTGATCGCTACTGTAAGAAATACCCGGAGACCCAACCGCAACAAGACCCTGCCCCTTTGTTCCTGGTACAAAAGATACCGAAGAACGATATCCAGGACCGGCGCCATTACTTAATAAATTCCATGTTTTACCGCCATCTTTAGTGATGGCTTTATTACCCTGGTTAAAGTCTTTATCATCCCAATTTCCGCCAACAACAACACCTGTGTTGGCATCCAAAAAATCAACACTATAAATACCCGTCATAACACCTCCTTGTAGCATAGGGGTATTAAAAACAGACCAGGTAACGCCTTTGTCTGGAGAATGAAAGACCCTAGCACGCATTCCTCCTGTTACAATCCATGTATCATCTCCATGGATTGCTATGTTAGAATTACTGGCCGCAAAAGCAGCCTCTCCAAGTTCAACACCCGGCAGGACATCGCAAGATAACTTAGTCCATGAATTACCTCCATCTCTAGTAATAATAATAGAAAGACAACCTCCTAGAGGATCTCCCATTGCAATACCTTCTTGGTCATTCCAAAAAGAAATTGCATCATAAAAAACTCCCGCCCCTGTTTCTAGATAAACCTCTTGCATAGCGGTAGCCTCATTGTCTTTGACATCAATTTTATACAAAACCGCAGGAGTATCAATACTCAAAACAAAAACAGATGAAGTAGTCTTTGCTATTGCTCTAAAATGCAGAGGTATTTTATCGTATTTTACCGTTACTAGCTTAGGGGTTTTACCGGCTATTAATCCAACAACTCCTTTATTGGCAGCAAACCAAACACTTGAGGCATCTTGAGGTACAATAGCTCGTATGCTAAGGCTGTCTGTAAATACTTCTGAAATGCTAACACGCGTAAAGGGTTCCTTTTTATGGGTCGTACAAGAGGCACAAAAAACAAGGACTAAAAAAAGTATAAAAACATGTTTTTTTGACATAATATTTTTAAGTAAAAGTAACTAAAACAAATCGTTGAAAATAAGATACCTTTGCAGATAGATTCAAGCATATAAAATGCTATTTATTATTTACCTATGAGATTACACAGAACCCTTGTTTTTGCTACTATTGATTCATTAGACCTTATATTTAATGAACAAAAACAAGCCGATAAAGTATTAAGAGCTACCCTAAAAAAGGACAAACGCTGGGGGTCAAGAGACCGCAGTTTTATTGCAGAAACCACCTATGACATTGTTAGGTGGAAACGTTTATATGAAGAAATTGCAGAGGTACAAGCTCCTTTTTCTCGTGGTAATCTATACAGAATGTTTGCAGTTTGGTGCACCCTTAAAGGAATTGCCATACCAAAAGATTGGACGCAGTTTGAAGAAACTCCAACAAGACGTATTAAAGGACGGTTTGATGAACTTTCAAAAACTAGAAGAATTAGAGAGTCTATTCCAGATTGGTTGGATGAACTAGGGGTAAAAGAATTAGGAAAGAAATGGGACAAAGAGTTGACCGCTCTAAACAAGCAGGCAGAGGTTGTTCTTCGAGTAAATCCATTAAAAGCAACATTAGAGGAGGTTCAGCTAGCTTTAAAGGATGATGAAATACTCACCAAAACAGTTAAAGGGTATCCACATGCGCTTGTCTTAAGAGAACGCGCGAATGTTTTTATTACAGAGGCTTTCAAAAAGGGTTGGTTTGAAGTACAAGATGCATCATCTCAAAGAGTGGCAGCGCTTCTAGACCCAAAACCAGGTATGCGCATTATTGATGCCTGTGCAGGAGCAGGAGGTAAAAGTTTACACATTGCTTCTTTAATGGATAATAAAGGACAAGTGGTCTCTATGGATATTTATGAAAATAAATTAAATGAGCTTAAAAGACGTGCCCGCCGTAATGGTATTCATAACATAGAAACGCGTACTATAGATTCTACCAAAGTCATTAAAAAACTTTTAGAAAAGGCAGATAAAGTCCTTATTGATTCTCCATGTACAGGACTGGGTGTTTTAAGAAGAAACCCCGATGCAAAATGGAAAATGAATCCTGATTTTCTGGAAGAAATAAAAGTAACTCAAGCTGAAATTCTAGATTCGTATTCTAGAATGGTAAAACCAGGTGGAGATCTAGTATATGCTACCTGCTCTATATTACCAAGTGAGAATGAAAAACAAGTGAAAGCTTTTTTAAAGCGTGATGCTGGTGAAAATTTTACCTTTGTAAAAGATGAAAAAATTCTTCCTTCAAGTTCTGGATTTGATGGATTTTATATGGCATTACTTAAAAAAAATATATAAATGAAAACATTACAATTACTTTTTTGTTTGAGCATTACAAGTGTTTTATTTGCGCAACAATCGTATTACAACAACGTAAATTTAAGCCTTACAGGAGAGGCTTTATACAATGAACTTCAAGACAAGATTGATATTAACAACACAACATTTACCTATGGTGATGTTCGTGATACAATGTTAGAAACAGATGAAGACCCAGATAACAGTCAAAATGTGTTATTAATCTATGGATACAATAATTCAAGTTGCGTGACCCAACGTACTAGAAATAAACAAGAATTTGGAGGAAATTCTTGTAATTTCAATAGAGAACACGTTTTTGCACGTAGCAATGCAGACCCAGAAATGGGTAGCACCAGTAATAGCTATACAGGTATTACCGCAGACCCTCACAACTTAAGATCTAGCGATGTGCAAATGAATGGAAATCGTGGAAACAAAAAGTTTGCCGCCGGTTCTGGTACTGCTGGTAATGTGAATGGAAACTGGTACCCTGGTGACGAGTGGAAAGGCGATGTAGCTAGAATGATGATGTATATGTATACATGCTATGGTAATAGATGTCTTCCTTCATTAAATGGAACAGGAGCGCTACAAAGTGGCAATGAAATGCTACAAGTATACTTACAATGGAACATAGAGGATCCCGTAGACGCTACCTTTGAAGATCAACGAAATGATTATCTAGAAAATGCCTATGGAAATAGAAACCCATTTATAGACAACCCATATTTAGCTACTATTATCTGGGGAGGGGAACCTGCAGAAGACCGTTGGGGAACACTAGCAATTCAAGATGTTGCAACACCACAGTTTATTGTATACCCAAATCCTGCAAGAGAAACTATATGTATAGCAAGTACAGGTAATGGAACTAATGTTTCTGCTTCCATCTATAGTATTTCAGGACAAAAGGTTAAAGAGATATCCTTAATGAACAATACAAATAGTATCGATGTCTCATCTATTGCTTCTGGTATCTACTTAGTTAAATTAAAAAGCGATAACAATACTGTAATTACAAAAAAGATAGTTATACAATAGGGCAAATATTTAAGCCTTAATAAATATCGTTATATTTATTCAAAAAAAAAGTCCTGAGTTTCCTCAGGACTTTTTTGTGTTTAACACATGACTTAGTTCTTTAAAACCTGTACTACAGTACTTGCGTTTTTTGAGGTAGCTCTTAC
>CAJWVI010000028.1 GCA_913048115.1 uncultured Flavobacteriaceae bacterium
GTAGGCGTCGTCTTTTCTCTCTAGAGTAACTTTCATAATGCGTTGGTGTATGTTGATGCAAATATTGCAAATAAAATTCTTATTCAAAGGATGTTACTGCAAACTCCAGAGGCAATTTTCAATAAAGTTTTTTAATCTTTAGGAAACATGTACATTTGCAGAGATATAAAGAGGAAAGATTTGACTGCTTGCAACCTCTTCTGGGACATAACTATTTTCAGAAAAAATAATTCTAGTAATACAGTAGAATTTAAATGCTAAATCAGTGAATTGCAACTTTAGCAATCCTCTCTTTACCTACACGTCAAATCTACCTCGACAAACTAACATTATTAAAACCCCATTTATATGGCGTATTTATTTACCTCGGAAAGTGTTTCTGAAGGACACCCAGACAAAGTTGCAGATCAAATAAGTGACGCATTAATAGATAATTTTTTAGCCTTTGACCCGCAATCTAAAGTAGCTTGTGAAACCCTAGTAACTACTGGACAAGTTGTATTGGCTGGAGAGGTAAAAAGCAGCGTATACCTTGATGTACAGAAAATTGCCCGCGATGTTATTAATAAAATTGGATATACCAAAAGTGCATATCAGTTTGACGGAAATTCTTGTGGAGTACTCTCTGCAATTCATGAGCAATCTGCTGATATTAATCAAGGTGTAGACAAAGCAAATCTAGAAGAGCAGGGTGCTGGAGACCAAGGTATGATGTTTGGTTACGCTACTGATGAGACTGAAAACTACATGCCTCTCGCACTAGAGCTATCTCATAGATTACTTATTGAACTAGCAGAATTGCGAAGAGAAGAAAAAGATATTCCTTATCTAAGACCTGATGCAAAATCTCAGGTAACCATTGAATATTCTGATGATAATATTCCGCAAAGAATAGATGCCATTGTAATTTCTACACAACACGATGATTTTGACTCTTCTAATGAAGTCATGTTAACAAAAATTAAAAAAGATATTGTTACTATTTTAATTCCAAGAGTCATTGCTAAATTACCCGTACATGTACAAAGATTATTTACAGATAGTATTACCTATCACATCAATCCAACAGGGGTTTTTGTAATTGGTGGACCTCACGGTGATACGGGTTTAACGGGCAGAAAAATTATTGTAGACACCTATGGTGGCAAAGGAGCTCATGGTGGTGGTGCTTTTTCTGGAAAAGACCCAAGTAAGGTAGACAGATCTGGAGCATATGCCACAAGACATATTGCTAAAAACCTAGTAGCTGCAGGACTTTGTAAAGAAGTTTTAGTTCAAGTATCCTACGCCATCGGTGTTGCAGAGCCAACTAGTATTTATGTAGATACTTATGGTACATCTAATGTAAAATTAACGGACGGAGAGATTAGTAACGTAGTTGAAACTCTCTTTGATATGCGCCCTTATTTTATAGAACAACGCTTAAAGCTGCGCCAACCAATGTATAGTGAGACTGCAGCATATGGCCACATGGGTCGAGAAAATAAAGTAGTTACTAAAACCTTCAGTATACCAAATGCAGCCCCTAAAACTATGGAGGTAGAACTATTCACCTGGGAGAAGTTAGATTATGTAGAAGAGGTTAGAAAAGCATTTTCTTTGTAGGCCAAGGGTTTACTAGCATACTCAAAACCACCCTCAAGTAGCGGGTGGTTTTTTATATATTATTTAAAAATAGTCTAGACAAATATTAAAACTGTTGGCGTAATGTTAAAGTCGGCGGTCTAAAAAAAAGAACATGGTATCTTTATAATAAAAAAATGCGCACGCTATATTTATTAATTCTATGTATTGCTACTAACATGAATGCACAAACTATTTTTAATTTCACTAGTGACGCCTCTGTAAAGAATTGGTATGTTGTTGATGATGGTGTCATGGGTGGGCGCTCCAAAGGAAACATCAAACAAGACCAAGAAGGACATGGTGTGTTTGCTGGCAGTATTTCACTTGAAAATAATGGCGGCTTTTCTTCCCTTAGATACCGTATACCAGAACCCTTAGCTGTTGGAAGCTACAAAGAAGTAGTCTTAAAAATTAAAGGAGATGGCAAAGAGTATCAATTTAGGGTTACAGACCAAATTAAAAAAAGATATTCTTATATCACCACTTTTGCCACCAATGGGTCTTGGCAAGAGGTTATCATACCTCTTAATGCTCTCTACCCCTCTTTTAGGGGGCGTACGTTAGATTTACCAAACTTTAATGCAGATGTCTTAGAAGAAATTACATTTTTAATAGGTAATAAAAAGACGGAAGATTTTGAGTTACTTATAGATAGTATTATTTTAAGGTAATGATAAATTAGTACGTGGCCCATTTTCTAAAAACGCGCCCAAGGCAGCATCTTCTGTACTTTAGAGATTTTTAAAGCCAAATCCTTTTTAAAGATTCTATGCCCCTTAGAGTGCTCATGAAACGGCTTATGCAGCAATCCTTTTTGGATGCCTGCTATTTCTTTTTGCAGTGATCGTGTTTCTGTAGCAAGCCAAGTAGTGTTAAACGCATTCCAAATAATAGAAATCGCTGTTTCGTTTGGGTGCAACAAGTCTTGCGCGTAAAAACGATAGTCTCTCAACTCATCCATCATTATTTCATAAGAAGGGAAGTAATGAGTTAATTTTACAGGCCTTATAACTTCCTGTACGCCCGCAACTAAATGTGCTTTGCTTCTGCTATTCTCTATGAGGCCATCTTTTAGATGTCTTACTGGAGAAACGGTATGTATAATGACACATTTTGGATTGATCACTCTTATTTTTTCTTCAATTCCTAGAAGGACATCGCTTACATCGTCTGGAGATAATAGTTGTTTTAAAAATTCTTTTTGAGGCACTTTATGGCAATTTGCGACCACAGCACCTGTCTCTATGTGCCTATATACCCATGCTGTTCCAAAGGTGAAAACAAGATGCGTTGCATCTGATAGCCAGCCATTAAGAACCTTAAGTTGTGTGTTAAGTAGTGCTAATAATTCTTCTGCAGACGTGCCAGATAGTTTTGAATGCGCCTCAAAACAATACCACTGTTCGTTTTGAAAAAAAACATCTGAAGAGCCAAACCATGTTTGATCGATAGCTCTAGTAATCAATTTCTCTATGGCTACAGGATGAAACAATATACCAAAAGGATTGATGCATTGTTCAAACTTATAATAGTCAAGCTTTGCTCCAATGTTTTCAGCAAAACAACTTCCCAACAATAGCACCTTTGCACTATAGTTTATTTGCTTAGATGCTGTTGCGTGTTGTATTGGTGTGCTTAATTTCATATTACAGTAGGTACTCTTTTACTTGTTCCAAAGCTATTGCAACCCCTGAAGGATTCTTTCCACCTGCAGTTGCAAAGAAAGGTTGACCTCCACCTCCACCTTGGATGTGTTTACCTAGTTCACGAACAATTTGTCCAGCATTCAAGGCTTTGTCTTTGACCAATTGTTTGTCAATATAACAAGTCAATAAGGCTTTGCCGTCTATGGTGCTTCCAAAAAGAATAAATAAGTTATCAATTTCTCCCCCTAGCTCAAAGGCTAAGTCTTTCAATCCTGCTGCATCAAGGTCTAGCTCTTTTGAGAGAAAGTTTACACCATTTAACAGCACCACTTCATTTTTTAAATCGCCTTTAATATTCTTAGCTTTATCTTTTAGTAATTGAGCTACTTGTTTTTGTAACACATTGTTTTCTTCTTGAATACTTGTTACTGCCTTAACAGGGTCTTGAGCATTATTTAATGTTTTTTGAAGCCTTGTAAAGGCATTACTTCTATCCATAAAATATTGCTTTGCCGCATCTGCTGTAATAGCTTCAATACGGCGAATACCACTAGCAACAGCACCTTCACTAGTAATTATAAAGTGCCAAATACTGCTGGTGTTTGAAACATGTGTACCTCCGCACAATTCCATAGAGTTTCCAAATTTGATGGCGCGCACTGTATCACCATATTTCTCTCCAAAGAGTGCAATAGCACCTTGATCAATAGCTTGTTGGTATGGAATATTACGTTTTTCTTCTAGAGGTAATTCTTCTTTGATACGTGCATTGATAAAATCTTGCACCTCTACCAGCTCGTCTTCAGTCAATTTACTGAAATGTGAAAAATCAAAACGCAGACTTCCACTGTGTACCATAGATCCTTTTTGCTCCACGTGTGTTCCAAGGACTTTACGTAAGGCTTGATGTAGCAGGTGTGTTGCAGAATGATTGGAAGCAGAGCGACCACGTTGTTTGCTGTCTACAACCGCTTTAAAATCTTCTTCTATCTTTCTTGGTAGGTTTTTTGAAAAATGAACAATCAAGTTGTTTTCCTTCTTGGTATCTACAATATAAACAACCTCCCCATTATCTGCTTCTAGATATCCTTTATCACCAACTTGTCCTCCCCCTTCTGGGTAAAAAGGCGTACGGTTAAATACTAATTGGTACATTTCTCCTGCTTTCTTGGTTTCTACCTTACGGTATTTCACAACTTTAATAGTGGCCTCTAACATATCATACCCTACAAACTCCTCTACTGTATCTTGCAAAAGCTCAACCCAATCTCCCGTAGATATTTTAGTGGCAGAACGTGATCTGTCTTTTTGTTCTTTTAATGCAACTTCAAATCCTTTTTCATCAAGATCATACCCGCGCTCCCTTAGTATAAGGGCAGTTAAATCTATAGGAAATCCAAAAGTGTCATAAAGCTCAAAGGCTTTTACACCAGAAATTGTAGTGCTACCTGCGTTTTCAATAACGGTATCAAGCAAGACCAAGCCTTGGTCTAGCGTGCGCAAAAAAGAAGCTTCTTCTTCTTTAATTACATTGGTTATTAAGTTTTTTTCTTTTTTTAATTCTGGAAAAGCATCGCCCATTTGTTTGATGAGCGTGTCTACTAGTTTATAAATAAATGGTTCTTTGGTGTTTAAAAACGTAAAGCCATAGCGTATTGCCCGGCGTAAAATTCTCCGAATCACATATCCAGCTCCTGTATTGCTTGGTAATTGGCCATCTGCAATTGAAAATGCTACTGCTCTTAAATGATCACTAATAACACGTACTGCAATATCTACTTTTTCTTGTGTGCCGTACTTAACACATCGTGTTACCGCTTCTATTTCTCTAATAATTGGCTTAAAAACATCGGTATCATAATTGCTCTTTACATCTTGTAAAACCATACACAAACGCTCAAAGCCCATCCCTGTATCAATGTGTTGATTAGGCAACACCTCTAATGAAGCATCTGCCTTACGGTTGTATTGCATAAACACCAAATTCCATATTTCTACCACCTGAGGATGGTCCATATTTACTAAGGTTTTACCGTCAACAGCAGCTTTCTCTTGGGGTGTTCTAATATCTACATGGATTTCACTACAAGGCCCGCAGGGTCCTTGCGCTCCCATTTCCCAGAAATTATCGTCCTTGTTACCCTTTAGAATTCTGTCTTCAGAGATAAATTGTTTCCAAATATCATAGGCCTGTGTATCCATCCCTAAATTATCTTCATCATCACTTCCCTGGAAAACAGTAACGTATAAAATGTCTTTGTCTATCTTATAAACCTGGGTTAACAGTTCCCAAGCCCAAGCAATGGCCTCTTTTTTGAAATAGTCTCCAAAACTCCAGTTTCCTAGCATTTCAAATAAGGTATGGTGATAAGTATCATATCCTACCTCTTCTAGGTCATTGTGTTTACCACTCACACGCAAGCACTTTTGGGTATCGGTAAGACGGGTGTTTTTTGGAGTTGCATTTTCAAGGAAGTACTCTTTAAAAGGGGCCATCCCACTGTTCACAAACATTAGCGTAGGATCATTCTTTAACACCATTGGTGCAGAAGAAACAATACTGTGTTTTTTACTTTCAAAAAAATTTAAAAAAGTAGAGCGAATTTCTTGAGATTTCATACGTGTTTTTTATACTGAAATTTTAATTGAAAAGGCTAAGCCGAAAACAATTTCTATATTTGTATAACGTTACCAATAGTAACGTTACCTATTAACAAGCAAAAATAAGTTTTTTTAATTTATGACTAAGGTAAAATATTACTATGATAGTGAAACATTATCATACCGAAAAATTGAACATAAAAAAGGACGTAAAACCGGACTCTTTATTTTAAGTTTTTTAAGCGTTTTGTTAAGTGGCTTTTTATTAATGCTCCTGTTTTTAAACCTTCCTAACTTTGAAACTCCAAAAGAAAAAGAACTCAATAGAGAGTTAAGCAACTTAGAGTTTCAAGTAAATCTACTCAATAAAAAAATGTATGAGGCAGAAACGGTGTTAACAGAGATTGCAGAGCGTGACAATAACCTATACCGTATCTACTTTGAGGCAAACCCTATTCCAGACGAGCAAAGAAAAGCAGGTTTTGGAGGTATAAACAGATATAAAGATCTTGAAGGTTTTGATAACTCCAAACTCATTATTTCTTCAAACAAACGTATTGATATATTAACCAAACAAATTGTAGTACAATCAAAATCTCTGGATGAAATTGCAAGTTTGGCCACAGAAAAAGAAGCCCTTTTAAAAAGTATTCCAGCCATACAACCTGTAAAAAATGAGGATTTAACACGCATGGCATCCGGGTACGGCTATAGAACAGACCCATTTACCAAGGCTAGAAAGTTTCATTTCGGAATGGATTTTACAGCCCCTCGAGGAACCCCAGTGTATGCCAGTGGTGACGGTAGGGTTTCAAGGGCAGACAATAGAGCTTCTGGGTATGGAAAACACATACGCATCACTCATGGCTTTGGATATATGAGTCTGTATGCGCACCTTTACAAATACAATGTAAAAAGAGGACAAAAAGTAAAAAGAGGAGATTTAATAGGTTTTGTAGGTAGTACAGGTCGCTCTGAAGCGCCACACTTACACTATGAGGTTTTTAAAGAAAAAAAGCGAATCAACCCTATTAATTTTTATTATGGAAACCTGAGTCCAAAAGAATTTGCAGACATCCTTAAAAAAAGCCAGCAAGAAAACCAATCACTAGATTAAGACGTTATAAAACAATAAAATGCATATAGATCTTCCAGAAAAATTATATTATGGTATTGGCGAAGTTGCCGATGCTTTTAGTGTAAACACATCGCTCATTAGGTTTTGGGAAAAAGAGTTTGATGTTTTGCAACCAAAAAAAAATGCTAAGGGAAACAGGAAGTTCACCCCTAAAGACATTAAAAATCTAGAACTTATTTATCACCTAGTAAAGCAGCGAGGCTTCACACTAGAAGGAGCCAAAACACACTTAAAAGACAACAAAGGGAAAACTCTAGAAACCTTTGACGTCATTCGTAAATTAGAAACCGTTAAGGCTGAGTTACTAAAAATTAAAGACCAACTTTAAACACCTATCAGTGTGAAAAAATCTTTTTTTTGCAAAACATCTTACCAGCTTAACATTTCAAAAAAAAACCGCTCTTTTTCATCAATAGAAAAAGAGCGGCTCAATAAAATTATAAATTCTTATTATAGTTGTGGAAGTAATACAGTTTGTATCGCATGAATCACACCATTAGCGGCTTGCACGTTTGTTACTACAATTTGACTTGTACGACCGTTAGGGTCAGTAATAATAGCATTTGCTGCATCAATCACAATAGCATCACCCAAGGTAGCTTGAGACCCATCTACAAGATCTTCTGCACGCACATTAGCACCTGCAATTACATGTGTGTTTAAAGCTGCTGTTAACGTGGGGCCATCAATATCATCAATGCTAGTGACACCTAACTCAATATATAAATCTGCAAATGCCTGATTTGTAGGAGCAAATACAGTAAAAGGAGCTGGACTCGCTCCATTAGCAGTAGTTAAAACACTTAGATAATCTGGTTGGTCTGCTCTTGTTAAAGCGCCTACTAATTCAGAGAATGTTGCTGCGTCTGCTGCTGCAAAAGTCACAACACTTGGCAGTGTAATCACCGCATCTACAATGTGTATCACACCGTTATCTGCAGAAACATCAGCAGTAGTTACACTAGACATTCCGTTCAACATAACACCTTCTGTAATGTTAACGTACATACTTAATGGCGCGTCAGCTTCACCGTTAAAAGTGGCAGAAGTATTGATATAGCCTGTAGACAGGTCTGCTGCATTGTTTACTCCTCCTACTACATGATTTAATAACGTACTAGCTAGAGCATCTACAGGAACATCCTCTAGAGTTGCAAATCCATTTGCAGTTAGAAAATCTGCAAATGCGTCGTTGGTGGGAGCAAATACCGTGAAAGGTCCCTCAGACTCTAACACTGATGTTAAATTTGTGATTGCAAGAGCACTTCCTAGGGTACTAAAATCTGGATTTGCTGCTACTATATCAACGATAGTATTTGTTTCTGCTGGAAGTGTTTGGTTGTCATCATCATCACTACAAGATGTAAAAACAATTGCAAATAACACAACACTTAATTTAAATAAATTTTTCATAGTTTGATTTTTTAAACAAATCTATGGATAACTCTCAAAGTTATCCTCCAACAAAGTGTCCTTTGGCACTAATTTAACCATAAGAGTTAAATTAGTGCCAAAGGGTACAAGTGTTCTAGCGATATTTAGTAAGAGATATTTTGTGTCGCTCCTTAAAAGCATTACTTCACAACTATTTATGTAATGATTTTAGTGTTCTTGATTTTAAATACTATTATCTTTAAACCAACAAGCAAAACATATGCTAGCGTTAAAAATACATCAAAATCTTATAGAATGCGGCACAGACGAAGCGGGTCGTGGCTGTCTTGCCGGTCCAGTTACAGCTGCTGCAGTTATCTTACCCGATGATTTTACCCACTCATTTCTTACAGACTCTAAACAACTCAGCGAAAAAAAGAGAATGAAACTCAAGCCTATAATAGAGGCTCAAGCCATATGCTACGGGGTTTCTCATGTTATGATGGATGAGATTGATCAAATTAATATCTTAAACGCATCTATATTAGGGATGCACCGCGCTATAGACCAACTTTCAACGCGTCCAGAATTTATTGCCATTGACGGCAACCGCTTTAAACCATATCAAAAAGTTAGATACGAGTGTATTGTTAAAGGAGATGGCAAATACTTACATATTGCTGCCGCTTCTATTCTCGCAAAAACGGCCAGAGATTTATATATGGAAGTACTCCATGAACAATACCCTATGTACAATTGGAAACAAAACAAAGGATATCCTACCAAAGAACATAGAGCGGCCATACGTAAATACGGTCCTTCTCCCTACCACCGCAAAAGTTTTAAACTGCTTCCAGATCAATTACGTCTAGAGATTTAACCCTGTTGAAAACCCGTCAATAAACAAATAGAAGAACCTGCGTTTTCTAAGCAATCCTTTATACTTTTGTGTTTATGAAGTCTTTTACAACTGCCACCATATTATTTACTATATCCTTGCTTCTTGCTTCTTGTGACTCGTATGAATCATCAAATAGATCTGCTATTGATTTTATAGCCCCTAGCACAGAGCTTATCTATGTTATTGATGACATCTCACAAGTAGAAAAAGATCTAGAAGACAACGTGCTGCTTGAGGCAATGAACGCATCAACATTGCTGCGCACTCTAAAAAAACATGCTTTTATTAGTAAATTACCATTTACTTCTGAAATTTTAATAGCACTACCATCGCCCAAAGACACGATAAATAATGTGCTAGTCATTGCTAAAAAAAATAGAGTAAAACCTCAAGATAGCCTGCCTAAGTTAAGCAGCCCACAAAAGGGTATTTTCAAGAAAAACTATGGCAATCAAGAAATATATCAAGCCCAGGTTGGAGATTTCATACTTCTGTCTCCTGCAAAACAACACATTGAAAAGTCAATACAACTAAAGAAATCAAAAGATAAAGCCCTCACCAAATTACTAGCCTCTAATACACATCAAGGAATTAGTGTTTACACAAAAAACAACTCCTACCTTGACAATACAACTGTTTTTAGCAGCTGGAACGGACTAGATATTACCTTAGTCTCTAAGGGCATCCAGGGTTCTGGAATTGCTATGATTCAAGACAGTCTGCAACTCCTCTCTGTTTTTAAAGGGCAACAGCCCGATGCCTTTACAATGGCCGCTATGATACCTGGTGATGCTAACAGAGGTCTTATTCTAGGCTACTCAAATGCAGCACTTTTATATCAAAACATAAATACCGTTAAAAAAGACAGCACGGCAGCACAGCTTCCAGAGGTGTTTGAAACGATCAAGACTATTGGGCAGATAACCCTAGGTAATGGAACTATTACACTACTAGAAAGCTTAGACAGCCAATTAACACTGGAAAGTTTGTCTGCCTACATTTCAGAAAAAGAAACCTACAGAGATATTGTATTATACCAATGCACCAGGCCTGATTTTGTAGAAAAAACATTTAGCCCTTTATTGCAAGCCCATGAGATTAATATACTCTTTAGTTTAGACAATTATATTATTGGCGCCTCCTCTCAAGCAGAGGCAGAACAGTACATCACCGCTATAAAAACGCGTAACATACTTTCTGAAACCTCCTATTTTAAAACCGCAAGGGAACAATTACCAACCAATGCCTCTTTGCTGGTATTTGAACAGGAATATACCGCAGGGTTTTCTAACCAGGTTTTGGGAGATACCCTTACAGAAAAAAAAGCGAATACCTTCCCTATTGCAATTGTTCAATACAAGTATGGCGGTTCTTTTGCACACATAAATTTTATATGCCATAAGGCTGGTAAAGAACTAAAAAAAGCACAAGGGGTGTCTCAGCTTATTACCATAGATGTTAATAAAACAATACTAGGTACGCCACAGTTTTTTACAAATCATAAAACAAAAGAGAAAGAAATAGTTGTTCAAGATATTGAAAACAAACTCCATCTTTATGCGCTAAATGGAACCAAGTTGTGGACCCTTCCTCTGGCGCATGCAATCCTTGGAGATATTCAAGAAATAGACCTCATGCGTAACGGCAAGAAACAACTCGCTTTCAATACCAAAAACAAGTTTCATGTCATAGATAGAAATGGAAAAGATGTTGCGCCATTTCCTATTACATTTAGAGATGAAATCACACAACCACTTGCTGTTTTTGATTATGACAATACTAGAAAATATAGGTTTGTAATCATTCAAAGCAAAGAGGTAATCATGCTCGATAGTAAAGGAAAAACTGTCAAAGGATTTACCTTCAAAAAAGCAAAAAGCAGGATAATAGCAACGGCGCAACACATACGCTTGCAGAACAAAGATTATTTGCTATTTCAACAAGAAAACGGTACGCTATCGATTTTAAGTAGAACCGGGAAACAACGCATTAAGGTTTCAGAAAAACTTAATCTTACTGGAGCTCCTGTATTAAAGACAAGAACCAGTTTTCTTCTAGTAACTAAAGAGGGTGAAGAAAAAACAATTTCACAAAAAGGGAACATTACAAGCAAAAAATTAAACATTACCAATGATTATTATCTAGAGGTGGTTAGAAACAACACCATATCCCTCTCAGACAATCATCTACGTATAAATGGAAAACACATAGAACTTCCCTTTGGGATCTACACCAAACCACAGGTGTATTATGCAAATAAAAAAGGTTACATAAGCACAACAGAAACGCAAGAAAAAAAGAGTTATCTATACAGTTTTAAAGGCCAACTATATCGAGGATTCCCGGTATATGGCGCAAGTAGCGCAAAGGTTATTGCCGCTAAAAAAAATGTGTTTATGGTCACTAAAGAAGATGCAACTAAGATACTAGTATACCGCATCAAGTAACCTATAAAACGGCTTCAAAGAGGTCTAGAAAATGTTTGAGTAGTTTCTCTTTTACGTCTTCCATTGAGACTTCTGGCTTACCTAACTCTACATTCAAAGAAGTAACTGCTTTGCCTTTTATGCCGCAAGGTATCATATGGTCAAAATATCCCAAATCTGCATTTACATTTAATGCAAAGCCATGCATGGTAACCCACCTGCTAGCTCTAACACCCATTGCACAAATTTTTCTAGCAAAAGGAGTGCCTGCATCAAGCCAAACACCTGTTTCGCCCTTAGAACGGACGGCTTTTAGGCCATATTCTGCCAATGTTAGTATCACCATTTCTTCTAAAAGGCGTAAATATTTATGGATGTCTGTAAAGTAATTCTCTAGATCTAAGATTGGATACCCTACAATTTGTCCAGGGCCATGATAGGTAATATCTCCACCTCTATTTATTTTATAAAAGCTAGCACCAATTGCCTCCAGAGTATCTTGAGGAATTAAAAGGTTATCAAGATCTCCGCTTTTCCCTAGGGTAAACACATGAGGATGTTCTACAAATAAAAAATGGTTTGGAGTTTGCAATCCAGCATCCTCTCTTCTATTTTTAATTTTTATATCAATTATAGACGCAAAGAGTTCTTCCTGGTATTCCCAAGTTTCTTTATAATCTTTAAGACCTAAGTCTTGTACTTGTAGTGTTTTATTCAAGGTATATAAAATCTAAGACGTCATTAATAGGGGCTACTAGTGTTTTGTGCCAATGCACTTTAAAAGACATACCTACAGCATCTCACGTACTGCTTTTGGGAGTGTGCCTTAATTATCTGGGTTGTTTAAAATAATAAGGGCTGCAATTACGCCAGGAATCCAACCCAAACATGTTAAAATTAAAACGATTAAAACAGAACCGCACCCTTTATCAATGATTGCCAAAGGGGGAAATAAAATTGAAAGTAAAACTCTCCAAAAACTCATAGCTGTTGTTAAATTACAAAATTACAATTATTTAATATATAGGTCTACCGCTTTTTGTTTTGTTACACTTCTTAAAAAGCTCTTTTAATAGCTTGGGCATAATACACCGAGATTTAAACAAAAAACCCAACAAAACAAACAGAAAAAGCGCCCTTAGACAGAATGATACCACGGGAATCAAAATTTTGCAATTTTTTTGAAGCATAAAATTAGGAAATAGGCTAATTTTGCGCTTTAAAATGTAGCATATGCAACTTTCTGAAGTAGAAATTATTCGAAGAGAAAAACTAGGCCAATTAAGAAGCTTAGGTATCAACCCATATCCAGCAGATTTATACCCTGTAGATCACACCAGTAAACAGATTAAACAGGCATATACTGAAGGCAAAAAGGTGGTAATTGCTGGAAGATTGATGCGTAAAAAAATACAAGGAAAAGCTTCATTTGCTGAAATACAAGATAGTGAAGGTCGCATACAAGTTTACTTTAACAGGGATGAGATTTGTCCTGGTGAAGATAAAATGAAATATAATGACCTGTTTAAAAAATTATTAGACTTGGGTGATTTTATTGGTGTTGAAGGAGAAATGTTTACCACGAAAGTAGGAGAGATTACCGTTTTAGTTAAAGACTTTACTCTATTAAGCAAAGCATTAAAACCTTTGCCGCTACCCAAAACAGACAGTGAAGGGAATACCTATGATGAATTTATAGACCCAGAAATGCGCTACAGACAGCGCTATGCAGATCTAGTGGTAAATCCAAAAGTAAAAGAAGTATTTATCAAGCGCACAAAACTCTTTACGGCGATGCGTACCTTCTTTAATAATAGTGGTTATTTTGAGGTTGAGACACCCATCCTTCAATCCATACCCGGCGGTGCTGCAGCAAGACCATTTCTAACACATCATAATTCATTAGACATTCCAATGTACATGAGAATTGCATGTGAATTGTATTTAAAAAAATTAATTGTTGGAGGTTTTGATGGTGTGTATGAGTTCGCAAAAACCTTTAGAAATGAAGGGATGGATCGCACCCACAACCCAGAGTTTACAATGATGGAGATTTATGTTGCGTACAAAGACTATAATTGGATGATGGATTTCACAGAACAATTATTAGATTTCTGTGCTACGGAGGTAAATGGTAGCGCAAAAACTATTTTTGGAGATCATGAAATTAATTTTAAGGCTCCTTACGCAAGAGTAACCATGACAGACGCTATCAAACACTTTACTGGATTTGATATTTCGGGAAAATCAGAAAATGAAATTAGAGACGCTGCAAAATCCATGGGCATTGAGGTAGACAATACAATGGGTAAAGGGAAACTAATTGATGAGATTTTTGGTGAAAAATGTGAAGGGAATTACATCCAGCCAACTTTTATTACAGACTATCCAAAAGAGATGAGTCCATTAACCAAAGAGCATCGATCTAACCCTGATCTTACAGAACGCTTTGAGTTAATTATTTGTGGAAAAGAATTAGCCAATGCATATTCTGAGCTTAACGACCCTATAGACCAAAGAGCGCGTTTTGAGGATCAAATAAAACTAGCCGGACGAGGTGATGATGAAGCTACAGAGTTTATAGATCAAGATTTTTTAAGAGCTCTAGAGTATGGAATGCCTCCAACATCCGGGATGGGAATTGGTATGGATCGCTTAATTATGTTTTTAACAAACAATGCATCTATCCAAGAAGTATTATTCTTCCCGCAAATGAAACCCGAACAGAAGCAAGTTGCTATGACAGATGATGAAAAAGTTGTTTTTAACATCTTGAAGAGTGCTTCTCCAATGGGTTTAAACAACCTAAAAGAGCAATCGGGGCTTAGTAATAAAAAGTGGGACAAAACAATTAAAGGACTAACAAAGCACAATCTGGCTAAGGTAGAAAAGACAGATGACGGGCTTATTGTTTTAATGGCATAGCCTTAAGAGTGGTACCGCATTTTAATAAAACACCCTTAGATAGTAGCAATACCAATGGAAAAATATCTAGCCGCATTTAACAATGCCTTTTTAGGAACCCTAGAGTGGACATGGAAATCTATGGCCTTTGATGTTCCTTGGTACACCAATTATTTTTGGGGACTTATTGCAATTTCATTACTTGTCTGGGGACTAGAAATTATTTTTCCTTGGCGCAAACAACAAGCTATATTTAGGCGTGATTTTTGGTTGGATGGCTTTTATATGTTTTTTAATTTTTTTGTTTTCTCTATCATAATTAGTGGTGTATATAAAGTTTTAAAAGAGCTATTTGCTGAAATAAATATGGGTGCAAAAAGCTTGGCTCTTATAGACATTTCTCTATGGGCTGCTTGGGTACAATTATTAGTGTTTTTTATTATACTTGACCTTGTACAATGGTTTACACACCTAACACTCCATAAATATCCTTTCCTGTGGAAGTTTCACAAAGTACACCACAGTGTAAAAGAAATGGGTTTTGCAGCTCACTTAAGATATCATTGGATGGAAAACATTCTATACAAGCCCCTCAAGACATTTGGGGTCATGATTCTTGGCGGTTTTGAACCTCAGCAGGCATTTATTGTTCACTTTATCACCATAGCAATTGGCCATCTTAATCATGCAAATGTTAAAATTACTTGGGGACCACTTAAATATATTTTCAATAATCCAGTAATGCATTTATACCATCATGCACGTAAGCTTCCGGAAGGAAAACGAGGGGTAAATTATGGAATTAGCTTAAGCCTGTGGGATTATATTTTCAAAACAAATTACATACCTGAAGATAGTGGAACCCTTGAAATTGGATTTAAAGGAGATGATATGTTTCCTAAAGATTTTATTGGCCAAAACACCTATGGTTTTAAAAAAGAGCAGTGAAGACACCCTCATTTTATGTATTTTACAGATAGTAATGTTTTTTTGAAAGTGTTTTTTTTTATCAAAAAAGAGTACTTAAAAGAATAAATTTGTTTTTTGGCTTAATTATTGGTTTATTCTAGTCAAAATACATACTTTAGTACCCTACTTTAAAAATAAAACAATGAAAAACTTAATAAAATCAATAGCAATTTCAGGTATGTTTGTTCTAGGGATCCAGAACACAACAGCACAATCTTTAACGGTTAACCAAGACAGACCAGAGACTATTGCAAAACAAAAAACAGCAGAATTAAGCCAAGAGTTAGGTCTTGACGGCACTCAGCAACGTTATATCTTTAGAGCTTTTACTGCAAACGAAGTAGACACTAGAAAAAATATCAATGGTAAAAACCCATCAAGCCCTGAGGTAATAGCAAACAAGATAAAATTTGCTGCATCTTTAGAAAGAGCTATGAAAAAAACACTCACCACTGAGCAGTTTACTGCTTGGAAAGCGATGCAAAAAAAATAAGAATATTTTTATACTATAAAAAAAGTCCTAACTCAGTGTTAGGACTTTTTTTATGCCAATAATTTTGCTGCATGATCTGCAGCAGCTATGGTTTGATCTAGATCTTTATAGGTAAGGGCATCTGTTAAAAACCATGTTTCATAAGCACTAGGAGCTATATAAATACCTTGGTCTAACATGCCGTGAAAAAAGCTATTAAACACGCCGTTAGAGGCAGCTGCTGCAGCTGTCTCAAAATTTGTTACAGGAGTCTGCCCAAAGTGCACAGAGAGCATAGACTGCTCTCTATTAATTGTGTGAGCAATACCTCTTCTTGTAAATACTTCTGTAAGACCTTTGTGTAAATACGCAGTCTTTTTTGCAAGAGAAGTAAAGATTTCTGGCTTATTATTAAGCTCAGAAAGCATCGCGAAACCTGCTGCCATTGCTAATGGGTTACCGCTCAAGGTACCTGCTTGATAGACGGGTCCTATAGGAGCTAGATAACTCATAATATCTGTATTGGCAGCAAAAGCACCTACAGGCAAACCACCTCCAATAACTTTTCCGAAGGTGACAATATCTGCGCGTACATTTTTAAGTTCTTGAACACCTCCCGGGGCAAGTCTAAAACCAGTCATGACCTCATCAAAAATTAATAATATTTCATGAGTATCACACAAAGCTCTAAGACCCTCCAAAAAACCAGGTGCTGGAGAAATACACCCCATATTACCCGCCACAGGCTCTATAATGATACATGCAATTTCATGAGGATTTTGCGCAATGATGTCTGCCACGTGCTGCAAGTCATTATACCTAGCCAAAAGAGTGTCTTTTGCAGTACCTTGGGTAACTCCGGGACTGTTTGGGCTTCCAAAGGTAATGGCGCCGCTTCCAGCTTGTATTAAAAAAGAGTCACTGTGCCCGTGATAGCATCCAGCAAATTTTATTATTTTATCTTTATTAGTGTACCCTCTTGCCAAACGCACTGCACTCATACAAGCTTCTGTTCCGCTATTTACAAAGCGAATCATTTCTATATATGGAACCATCGAGACTGCTAATTCAGCGATCTGGGTTTCTATTTGAGTTGGCATTCCAAAGCTGGTTCCTAGCGTTGCTTTCTCTATGATAGCATTTACAACAGGCTCATAAGCATGTCCTAATATCATAGGGCCCCATGAGTTAATGTAATCTATAAGACGATTACCATCTGCATCATACAAATAGGCCCCCTTGGCCTTTTCAACAAAAACAGGCTCACCACCCACGGCTTTAAAAGCGCGAACTGGAGAGTTGACTCCGCCTGGAATTACTTTCTGGGCTGCTGCAAAAAGTGCACTACTTCTTTTGTATATCATGTACTAATTTTTTGGCGCTTGTAAATACAACACTTGCCCAATAGACAGGCTATTATCTGTTAAACTATTATAGCTTTTTAACGTTGCTACTAAAATATTAAACCTCTTAGAAATGCTATACAAGGTATCTCCCTTTGCAACGGTATATGCTTTTAAAATGGAGTCATCGCTAAGGTCTTTAGAACGCTTACTCCTCTTTTTACCTTTTAACACCTCGAGATCATACTCTTGAAGATTGTACCTCTCAATAATAGAAATCAACTTGTTTGGATACTTTGGATCTGTGGCGTATCCAGCTTTTTTTAGGCCTTTAGCCCACCCTTTATAGTCTTTTTTAGACAAACTAAAAAGAGCGCTGTACCTGCCTCTTCCAGATAAAAATAATGAATGATCTCTATAAGAGTATTTTGCATCTACATACTTCCTGAAACATTCTTGAGCTTCATCATCATCATGATAAACATATTGACCCTTCCAGCCCGTATGACATTTAATACCAAAATGATTGTTGGCGCGCACACTTAAAGTACCCCTGCCTGCGCCACTTTCTAAAATTCCTTGAGCCAAAGTAATACTCGCAGGAATACCGTATTGCTTCATTTCTTCTTTAGCAATCTCACTAAATTGATCAATATAGTTTATAACAACACCGGCATACTCTCCCGCGGGTTTTGGCATTACTACTTTGGTTGCTGTTTCTTTTTTGGGCGCCGTAGCACCTTGGGTAGTGTCATTTGGTTTCTTTACAGAAACACCAGGCTGTTTTGCTTTACATCCAGATAATACAAGAAAACATATGACAGCTACTGTCATGATTTTATGAAACATATTATATATTAATTTGAGGTAAATTCTTTTTCTTCAATGATAGGTTCATACCAGCAACACCTTGCATTCCTCCGGTATGTACCGCTAAAATACGGCTATTTTTTTTGAAATAATCTTTTTTAATAAGATCAAAAACACCGTAGAGTAATTTACCTGTATACACAGGATCTAAACCAACACCATGCTCTTTTTTAAAGGTATTTATAAAGTGTATTAACTCTGTGTTTACTTTAGCATAACCTCCAAAACAATAGTCATCTGTAATGGTATAGTTTGTTTTTGGGGTATATTTTGAAACTACTTCGTCTTGAAAGGTTCCCTTCAAGGCAGAAAACCCAATAGCGTGTTGATGTTCCTTTAGGGAGCAAACAATACCTGCTAATGTTCCTCCTGTACCTGTACAAACGCATATATAATCATACTGGGCATCTTCTGGTGTTAAGATTTCAGTACAACCCTTTATGGCCAAATCATTGGTTCCCCCCTCTGGGACTGCATAAAAATCACCATAAGTATCATCAAGCCAAGTTAAAAATGCTGGTGTATCTTTTAAAGCATATTGTTCTCTAGAAACAAATACAAGCTCCATACCCTGCTCCCCGGCATAGCGTAATGTTGGATTGTTTTTATAGACATGTGTAAGTTCTTCACCTCTAATAATACCTATGGTATGAATTTTATGCAATTTACCAGCCGCGGCAACAGCAGCAATGTGGTTTGAAAAAGCACCTCCAAAGGTTAACATGCATTTTTGTGATCTACCCACTACCTCGGCAAGGGTATATTTTAACTTTCTAAACTTATTCCCAGAAATAATAGGATGCAAAAGGTCTTCTCTTTTTAAATCTAAGACAACATCACCAGAAAGAAAAGAAACATCTATTTTTTGATTCATTTTTTTATGAATATTAAACCGCCGTCAACAAAAAACATTGCAATTACACACTGCTTTTAGAAACCTATAATCATGCTATCTCATAACAAACCGTACCCTTGACATTACACACAAGAGAATGCTTAGACACCTTACAAAGGTACAAAATATTGAGATTGTTTATTTTTTAAAATATTAGAAAATATTGTTAAATATTGCCTGTAAATACCCAGTAAGACTAAGGGTTTCAATCCCTGAAAAGAACGAAAAGAAAATGAAGCAACATAAACACCTAACTTTGCGTATTTTTGTTATGTGTTATTTCCGAAGAAAAAAATAGAACTAGAAGAAGGAGACTTTTACCTCACACCCGAGGGGTATAAATGCTTTACAGAACAATACCATCTCAAAAGAACATATTGCTGTGAAAGTGGTTGCCGTCATTGCCCTTATGGTTTTAATAAAAAAACAAATACACAACAATAAATAGCCCCAAATGCTATTTAAAAAATGCAAACTATCAAACACATTATCATGACTTTTAAAGAAGAAGTATTAGCTGGAATACCTAATGAATTGCCTGCTGTAAAAGCATATGACCTTGAGGTAAATCACGCTCCAAAAAGAAAGAAAATACTCTCTCCAGAGGAAGAGAAATTAGCCTTCAGAAATGCACTTAGATATTTTGACCCTAAGGATCACGCTACACTTCTGCCAGAATTTAAAGAAGAACTGCAGAGATATGGCCGTATATATATGTATCGTTTTAGACCTAATTACAAAATATATGCAAGGCCAATAAACGAATATCCTGGCACCTGTGAGCAAGCCAAGGCGATCATGCTCATGATACAAAACAACTTAGACCATGCGGTTGCGCAACATCCCCATGAATTAATTACCTATGGTGGTAATGGAGGTGTTTTCTCTAACTGGGCGCAGTACCGATTGGTAATGCAATATTTGGCGCAGATGACAGATGAACAAACCATGGCAGTATACTCTGGGCATCCACTAGGTTTATTTCCTTCTCATAAAGACGCACCTCGTGTTGTGGTCACCAACGGTATGATGATACCCAATTACTCAAAACCAGATGACTGGGAAAAGTTTAACGCACTTGGAGTGACTCAATATGGCCAAATGACCGCTGGAAGTTACATGTATATTGGGCCTCAGGGTATCGTTCATGGCACAACCATTACCGTTTTAAATGGTTTTAGAAAAATTAAAAAATCACCTAAGGGTGGCTTGTTTGTAACCTCTGGATTAGGGGGCATGAGTGGGGCGCAGCCAAAAGCTGGAAGTATTGCCGGTTGTGTAACAGTATGTGGTGAGGTAAACAAAAAAGCAACACATACAAGACACACCCAGGGCTGGGTAGATGAAGTAATAAGTGATCTTGAGCTACTTGCCAAAAGAGTTAAACAAGCCATGGCCGCAAAAGAAGCAGTATCTATTGCTTGGGATGGAAACATTGTTGATGTATGGGAACATTTTGATAAAGAAAACATACACATAGATTTAGGGAGTGACCAAACCTCACTGCACAACCCTTGGGCAGGTGGATATTACCCCATGGGATTGTCTTATGAAGAAGCCAACGAAATGATGGCTAATAACCCTGTTCTATTTAAAGAAAAAGTACAAGAAACTCTGAAAAGACATGTAGCTGCTGTTAATAAACATGCTGAAAAAGGAACCTACTTCTTCGATTATGGAAATGCATTTTTACTTGAAGCATCAAGAGCAGGAGCAAATATCATGGCAGAAAATAACATAGATTTTAAATACTCAAGTTATGTTCAAGACATCATGGGGCCTATGTGTTTTGATTATGGTTTTGGACCTTTTAGATGGGTATGCGGCTCTGGAAAACCAGAAGACCTAGCCAAAACAGATGCTATTGCTTGTCAAGTACTAGAAGAGATTATGAAGGACGCACCGCAAGAAGTGCAACAGCAAATGGCAGACAACATTCAATGGATTAAAGGAGCTCAAGAAAACAAACTAGTGGTAGGATCTCAAGCTAGAATTTTATATGCAGATTCTGAAGGTAGAATGAAAATAGCTAGTGCTTTTAACAAAGCTATTAAAGACGGGGTTGTTGAAACTATTATTTTAGGGCGAGACCATCATGATGTAAGTGGTACAGACTCTCCCTATCGTGAAACTAGTAATATCTATGACGGTAGCCGCTTCACGGCAGACATGGCAATACAAAATGTTATTGGTGATAGCTTCAGGGGTGCAACCTGGGTGAGTATACACAACGGTGGAGGTGTTGGCTGGGGTGAAGTTATTAATGGTGGCTTCGGTATGGTTCTTGATGGTAGTAGTGATGCACAAAGACGTCTGGAAAGCATGCTTTTTTGGGATGTAAATAACGGTATTGCAAGACGTAGTTGGGCTAGAAACAAAGAAGCTGTTTTTGCTATTAAAAGAGAAATGGAGCGCAATCCAAACCTCAAAGTAACACTTCCTAATTTTGTAGATGACTCACTCTTAAATTAAAATGACATGAACCCATTAAAAACACTTTCTATTATTGCATTACTTGTATTAACTTCTTGTGGAACCGTTAGGGTTGTGAGTGATTATGACAAGGAAGCAAACTTTAATAACTACACCTCTTTTGCTTTTTTTAAACCAGGTATTGATAAAGCTCAAATCAATGATCTTGATAAAAAAAGGATTTTACGCGCTATACAAGCAAATCTAATGGCAAAAGGCATGAATAAAAATGGGGCTCCAAACATTTTGGTAAGTATTTTCACCAAAGAGAGCCAACGCGTGGATATGTATCAAAATAACTTTGGTGGAGGCTGGGGCTGGAATCCATATTGGGGCGGTAGCTTTAACAATACCAATAGAATCTCTACAACTACAGAAGGTAGTCTATTTATAGATCTTATTGACGCCAAGACTAACGAGTTGGTTTGGCAGGGGGTTGGGCGCACTTCACTGTATGCAGGTAATGATATAGAAAAGAGGGAAGAGAGAATACGCCTTGTTGTTTCTGAAATATTAGCACAATACCCTCCACAGGTAAAAAATAATTAAAATTTTTATAACTAATATCGCGTAACAATAGCTTTTGAATTCTTTATTTAAATTTTTTTTAAATCTATTTCCAAGAACATTACTTATTAGAATAAGTTATTTGATGAGGCCTCTTGTGGCTTTTTTCTTGAAAGGAGACAGATACACAGATCCAATAGATGGAAAATCGTATCGTACGTTTCTTCCTTATGGATACGCCAGTGTTCGTGAAAATGTTTTGGCTCCAGGAACGCTTTCACTAGAAAGGCATCGTCTTTTTTGGCTGTACTTAAAAAATGAAACCTCTTTTTTTTCTGAAACATTAAATGTTTTACACTTTGCGCCAGAACAGGCGTTTCTCAAGAAATTTAAGAAGCTAAAAAACATAAACTATACCACCACAGATCTCAACTCCCCTATTGCAGATGTAAAGGCTGACATTTGTGCATTGCCCTTTAAGGATAATAGCTATGATTTTATTATTTGCAATCATGTCTTAGAACATATCCCTGATGACACAAAAGCAATGCAAGAACTGTATCGTGTTTTAGCCCCTGGAGGAACTGCTATTTTGCAAGTACCTTACCAGGCACAACGGGCCATAACCTTTGAAGACAATACCATTACAGACCAAAAAAAGCGCACTCGTATTTTTGGCCAATATGATCATGTTCGTGTGTATGGCACAGATTACTTTGACAAGCTGAGAAGTATTGGTTTTCATGTTGATGCACTAGACTACACAAAAAACATCAGTGAGGATGACTTAGAGCGCTACAGAATTTGTAGCGGAGAATTACTGCCTGTCTGTAAAAAATAAAGTATTATTTTAAAATAATATCTTCAAAGCCTTTGGTTATGTAGGCTTGTGGGGCTTCATTAGTATCTATATAGCTTAGGTACGCCTCTACATCCTTTAAGTTCTCAAGCATTAACCTTGCTTTTTCAAAACCCATGGCCATACATGCTGTAGCATATGCATCTGCTAATGCACAGTTGGATGCTATTACCGTAGCACTTGTTACATTGCTTTGCTCTGCAAGGCCCGTTAAGGGGTTAATTGTATGTACATACTTTTTTCCCGTAGCATCGTCTACACGATACTTTCTGTAGTTTCCAGAACCCGCTAAGGCTTTGTCTTGAAGTGTAAAATAAACAACCGCTTTTCTATCGCCTATCTCAGAACCAATTGCTTCTACACCAGAAATCCATGGAGAGTCTTTTAAAACGTTTTGTCCTTTAGCCAACACTTCTCCGCCCAACTCAATTATAAAGTCAGTAACACTGTTTTTAATGAGCATGTTTCCAAGGCAATCAATACCGTAGCCTTTTGCTACAGCATTAAAATCTATGTATATATTAGGGTTGTCTTTGTGCAGTGTACCATTATTTTTGATAGCAACCTTTTTAAAACCCACTAACTCACGAACACTATCCAAGACTTTGGTATTTATGTCTTCAAGATAGGCTGTATCTCCAAAGCCGTATAGGTTACGCAGACTTCCCACCGTTGGATCAAAATAACCCTGTGATGCTGTGTGGACTATCTCAGAGATGCGCCACACCTCTTTAAATAAAGCGTCTACCACAATGGTGCTGTCTCCCCTATTAATTTTTGATATATCACTTTCATACAAATACGTACTCATAGATTTATTAACCCTATACAAAACAGAATCTACTTGCTTTTGAGCATCAAAATTTGAATCTGTAAAATACTGTATGGTATAGGTAGTTCCAAAGGCATTGCCTTGGAGCACTTTTTTAATCACTGAAGGCTCGTTTTTACAACTAGCAAAAATGATCAAGAAGATAAGGATTGTTATTTTTTTCATACTATTTCTTGTAGGCCTTTATACACCATGGTATATTCTTGATCTTTTAGCAATGGTTTGGCATAATCTGTTCCATGCCCAAGACCCACTCCTGCGTAGTAGGTTTTTGCATCAAAGCCGTTAGCATGTTCTTTTATGGTTTGCATAAACACGGGGTCATATATATGAGCGTCCTGAGGATAGTGTGAGACACGTACAATAACAAAATGTAAGTCCTTGTTTTTTAAACCCACAAACTGAGGATCCTTACCAATTTTACTATTGACGCCTAAAAACTCAAACCCTTGAGATTTCATATCCTCGCCTACAATGTTCATAGCTAGATTGTGTAATTCTTGTTTGGTTAATTCTTGGGCCATGTGTTTTGTTGTGATATGTTAACACTGCAAAAATACAGTAATGTGTTTGATCTTGACAGGTATCAAGATGAAATAGCTCTTTATTGTTTTCTATTTTTAATTAGTAAATAATTAATAACAAAAAACCGCTATCAAAAAAATGATAGCGGTTTAATAAGGGTGTAATTATTGAGGAGGTTAACCACCAAAGTCATCAAAGCGAATGTGCTCATCTGGAATTCCATAATCTTCACCCATTTTTTGAACCGCTTGATTCATAAGTGGTGGACCACAGAAATACAATTCTATATCTTCTGGAGATTCATGAAGGTCTA
>CAJWVI010000029.1 GCA_913048115.1 uncultured Flavobacteriaceae bacterium
ATCTAGTGATTACTGGTTTAGAGTAGCGTACACAGAACAAGGCATACAAAAAGAAATTAGAGGGAATTTCACCCTTAAGAGATAAGAAATAAGACGATAAAAAATTATGAATTTTAAAAAAACCTACGTTGTTTTACTTTTATTAGTAACCCAATTTTCATTTTCACAGGACGGCATCCCTATTTATCATGATTATTTGAGTGATAACTTATATTTGTTACATCCCTCTATGGCCGGAGCAGCATCTCACAATCAAGTAAGATTAACTGCACGTCAACAATGGTTTGGAGAACTAGAAGCTCCAAATTTACAGACTGTAAGTTTTAATGCAAGAGTAGGTGAGAAATCTGGTTTTGGTGCCATTGTGTATAACGATAAAAATGGATTTCATTCTCAATCTGGTGGGTATCTTACATATGCATACCACTTAATGTTTTCTAGAACAGCCTCAGATTTAAATCAATTATCATTTGGTTTGAGTGCAGGACTTTCTCAATCAAGTCTTAATGAAGGTACTTTTTTACTTTCATACCCAACCAATGATAGCTTTGATCCCGCAATTTTTGGAGGAACACAATCTGCATCTTATTTCAATATAGATGCTAGTTTGTCTTATAATTTTTTAAATTTTTCTTCTCATGTTACAGTAAAGAATTTAATACTACAAAACAGAGATCTTTATGACCCAAGAAATGAGTCAAACAATCAACGTAGATATTTAGTTTCTGCAGGTTATGCTATTGGTAGCTACGGTTCAGATTGGAGCTACGAGCCATCTATTTTATTTCAACACTCAGAGGGAACTGGAGAGCAATCCTTAGACGTTAATTTTAAATTGTTCCGAAGCATGGATTTCGGAAAAATTTGGGCGGCATTGTCATACAGAAGAAGTTTAGATGGTGCAGAGTTTTTAGACGGAGGTGTTATCAATGCTCAAAAACAACAATTAATTACACCAGTTATAGGGGTTAATTATAACAACTTTTTATTCGCATATACCTATGGTCTTCAACTAGGGGTTGTTCAATTCAATAACGGTGGTGGATTTCATCAAATTACTTTGGGGTATGATTTCTTAGGAGACAGGCCAGAGCCATATGATTGTAATTGCCCAGCGATTAACTAATAAAAAAGCCTTCAAATTTTGAAGGCTTTTTTATTTCTCTTTACTTTTTATTAAAAAGAAATTTCAGAAATTTCAATCTTGTCTTTATATTCTTTTAGGAAGAAATTAAGGGTCCTCATTTTTCCATTTGTAAAAAACAGAAGCCTTGGTGTTTCTTCCGAAATATTTGAAATTGATTTTGAGGCTAATACAAGCTGAGTTTGTTTAGCTACAGCTTCACCACTGTCTATAATTTTTATGTTGCCAGGGAGTAGCTCTTGAAGTGGTTTTATAAGATAGGGATAATGACTACACCCTAATACTAAGTAGTCAATGTTGGCCGCTACCATTGGTTTTAAGTACTTCTTAAGCAGCGCGAGGGTTCTAGAGGACTCAATTTCGCCATTTTCTATAAGTGGCACTAAACCCGCTCCAACGACTTCTGTGATATTAACCTCTAGTGTTAAGGCCTTAGAGGTCTCATAAAACAAATCACTAGACAAGGTGCCTTTGGTGGCTAATATGCCAATACTGTTTGTCTTAGACATTAATGCCGCAGGTTTGATGGCTGGCTCTATACCAATGAAGGGAATCTGGTAGTGGTTTCTTAAATAAGTAATGGCATTTGTGGTGGCTGTATTGCAAGCTATAATTATAATTTTACAACCAAGAGAGATAAGGTGTTCTGTGTTTTTAATACACAGAGAAATAATTTCTTCCTTTGTTTTGTTGCCATAAGGTGCATTGGCACTATCTGCAAGATATACAGTAGCCTCATGTGGTAGTTGTTTGTGAATCTCCTTCCAAATAGAAGTTCCTCCCACTCCAGAATCAAAAATACCAATAGGCGCCTTATTGTTCATAGTATAAAGATAATGATATCAAATATATTTTTATTACATATTGTGTAAAACAAAAAAGCCCGCTATATAGCGGGCTTTTTTAATAGTGTATGGGTATAGAATTACATTCCTAATTCTTTTTTAACGTCCATTAGAAGGTCGTATCCATCTGCTAAGATTACTCCATTTCCTGTGGCAGAATCAAGAACATACTCGAATCCTTTTGCTCTTGCAACTTTTTGGATAGCAGTACGTGCTTTTTCTAAGATAGGCTGATAGATGTCAACTTCTTTCTTTTGTAAGTCTTGTAATGCTTGTTGTCTGTATGCAGAGATGTTACGCTCCATGCCTTGAACTTCTTCAACACGTTTTGCATTTTCTTCTTGTGTTTTTGTAGTTTCTTCAGCTCCGTATTGCTTTACTTTTGCTTCAAACTCTTTGGCCATGTCTTTAATAGCAGTATCATAGGTTTTTTGCAGTTTTTCTAATTGGCTTTGTGCAGCTTTCATTTCTGGCATAGATTCAACTAGAGCCTGTGTGTCTACGTGAGCAGTTTTTGATTGAGCATTTGTAAATGTTGTAGCTCCTATCAATAAGGCTACTGCTATCATTAAATTCTTCATTGTTTTCATTGTTATTAATTATTATATAGAGTTTAGAGTATACTAGTTAATTTCCGCTTCCATTATCTTGATCATTATCTTCTGGCGGTGTTGCGTCTTCATTATTGTCATTTTCTTTCGGTGGCAAAGGTGGCCAAGGTGTTCCGTTACGAATTGCTTGAACGGAGTCTCTACTTCTTTGGCGGGCTTCAAGTAATTGTGCCCTTTTTGCATCGTAAGCTATCTTTTTTGCCGCTCTTACAGAGTCACGTATCCTTTTTCGCTCGTTCATGATTTCTTCACGAGCAGTCTGCTTTGCAGTATTTTCATCTTCACGTTTGGAAACCTCTTTATCTTCTTCTAGAGATAAATCATCTCTTTTGTCAATTTCTTTACGCTCCTTTTTGTTATTTGCTTCTTTTCTTTTCTCAACCCTATTAATACTTCTTAAAACAATATCACTGATATCATTTCTTTTGGCAGCAAATAACATTACAACATCTGCAGATTTATCAAATATAAAATCATATTTTTTCCCTTCTGCTACTTCTTGTACAATATTAAACACTTGATCTTGTATGGGTTGAACCAACTGTCTTCTTTGAATCACTAAATCTCCACCAGAGCCAAAACGATTTTGTTGGTAGGTGATCATCTCATCCTCTTTGATTTTTATTTCTTCTTCTCGTTCTTCAATAAGCTCTTTTGTTAATAAAACACGCTCATTGGCGAGATTTAATTTTATTAAATCAATCTCTTGTTGTTTTTTGTCAATGTCTGTTTTCCAGCGTTGAACTTTACCATCCAATTGTGTAGAAGCTTCTATATACTCAGGTACATTTTCAAGAATGTATTCCATGTCAATGTATCCAATACGTACACCTCTTTGTGCTTGTGCTGAAAATGATGTGCAAATAAATGCAATCGCTACTAAAAGAATTTGTTTAGTTTTCATAGTAATAGTTAATGTTAAGGAAATATCGTGCCAAATTAAAATTGTTGTCCTATTATAAAGTGGGTTTCCCAGCCATTACCGCTGGTTCCGTTTATTGTTGGATCAAATCCATATCCAAAATCGATACCTAATAATCCAAATGCTGGCATAAATATACGCAATCCTGCGCCAGCAGACCTTTTTAGATTAAAAGGATTGTAGTCCCTAAAACCATCATAAGAGTTTCCTCCTTCTAAAAATGCCAACACATATATAGAAGCTAACTGCTTCAATGTAATAGGATACCTAACCTCTAACGAAAATTTATTGTAAATGGTATTTCCATCCTGAGGAGATAATGATTGGTTTGGGTATCCACGAAGTTGTACAACCTCTCTTCCGTCCAAGCTAAAAGACCCGAGTCCATCTCCTCCAACAAAAAATCGTTCAAAAGGAACTTCTCCTCTGTCTTTATTATAGGCTCCTAAGAATCCAAATTCAGTTTTGGAGCGCAAGACTAGATCACCAGTGATTTTGGTGTACCAAGTCCCTTCAAATTTGATTTTATAATATTCTAACCATTTAAAACGCTCTTGATCAATCTCGGCAATACGATCTTGTGTATCAACATCTGTTTGGTTTTCTAATAAAAAATCTACCAACCCTACTCGTTCTTCTGCAAGGATCCCATAATCTACACCATTAAACAAAGAGTAGGGAAGGGTTACTTTTGCAGACACTTTAAATTCTGCACCAAATTTAGGATAAATTGGATTGTTACCTACATTACTTCTAGTAAGCCCAATTGTGTAAGCCAAGTTGTTTGAATATCCATCTCCAAAAGTAAAAAGTCCTGTATTATAGTTTTTTAGATTATAGTGTTGGAAACTTAAAGCGTTTGAGAATGTAAAATTGTCATCTGGCCAAGTGAGTCGCTTTGCAAGCCCAAGAGAACCACCGGTTATCAAGAAACGCTGGTCTCTGTCAACTTCTCTTGTTTGGAAGTTGTAACGATACTGCACTGTGTGTGAAAAGGATCCACTAAATTGAACGGGACGTTTTCCTCCCAACCAAGGTTCTGTGATAGATAAACTATAGGTTGAATAGTTTGTGCTTGCTTGTGCTCTTAAAGATAGTTTTTGCCCATCTCCCATTGGCAAAGGCTTGTATGCGTCTAGATTAAATATATTTCTTAATGAGAAATTGTTAAAAGATAGCCCCAGTGTACCAACAAAACCACCACCACCATAACCTCCTTGAAGTTCTATCTGGCTGGCTCCTTTTTCAACGAGAGAATACTCCATATCTAAGGTACCATTGTTTGGATCTACGTTTTTAAAGTTTGGTGAAATTTGTTCTGGATCAAAGAATCCTAGATTACTTAACTCTCTAATGGTTCTAACCACATTTTTCTTGCTATACTTTTGCCCAGGCCTGGTACGTAATTCTCTATAAATTACATGATCATTTGTTTTGGTGTTTCCAACCACTGTGATGTGGTCAAAATAAGCCAACTTCCCTTCTCTAATTCGTATTTCGTAATCAATTGTGTCTTGTCTTACTGCGACCTCTACAGCATTAATAGTAGAAAACAAATACCCATTGTTTTGATATTTGTTAGTTAAATCATAAGCTTCAGGGTCTGTGTTGTCTGCAATACGTTCTGCCATGAGCGTACCATTGTATACATCTCCTCTCTTTATTCCTAGTGTTTGGCGTAATTGCCCATCTGTATAGACTCCATTACCTAAAAAACGAATATCTCCAAAGTAGTATTTTTTACCTTCATCTATTTTTATTAAAATACCTACATTTCTATCGTCTTTATCATACACACTGTCTTGTGTGATTTTCGCATCTCTATACCCATTTTCTTTGTAGGTAAGAATAAGAGAGGCCTTATCTTCTTCATATCCTGTATCTGTAAATTTTGACATTTTCCAGATACGAATAGGGTTCCTTGTTTTGGTGTTTTTCATGGAACGTCTTAAAATTCCATCCTGCAAATTGTTATTGCCCTGAAACTCAAGTGGAGAGATTTTAATACGTTTGTTTTTATTTATAATGATATTCATGTCTTTAGCAATCTCAAGACCTGTAGAGTCTAGTTTAGGGATAGTGCTTATAATGACATCTGTATTGTAGAATCCTTTTTCAACAAATTTATTTCTAATAAAGTTTTTGGTGGTTGTGATTAAGTTTTTAGTGATTTTAAGGCCAGGTTTTAATTCTGTTTCTTTTAGAATTTCCTTTATAATTGTTTTTCGCATGCCATCTCCAGATATGGTGATCTCATCTAGTTTTGGAAGTTCTTCTATGTATATTTCAAGATCTGCAAGTTCTCCTTCAATTTTGGTCACGTAGATAGCAATATCACTAAATAGGTTTTGATTCCATAATTTTTTTGTGACTTCACTTAGACGCTCTCCAGGGATGAAGATGCGTTCTCCCTTTTTTAAGCCGGTAAAGGCTATGACGGTTTGCTCATTGTAGCTTTGTGCTCCAGCAACTGTTATGTTGTTGATTTCATATTTGATACCTGCATCTAGCTCTTTTTGCTGTGCATGTATTGTAAAGATTGAAAGCATTGTAATGGCTACAAAGCAAAAGATCTTTCTGTACATACTAAAAAAATAATGCGGATTATAATTGCTCACTTGTCTTTCCAAATCTTCGTTCTCTGTTTTGATAATTTAATATTGCCTCAAAAAGATGATTTTTTGTATAATCTGGCCAAAGTATATCTGTAAAATATAATTCTGCGTATGCTATTTGCCACAACAAAAAGTTGCTTATACGTTGTTCACCACTAGTGCGTATTAACAAGTCTACATCTGGTAGGTCTTGTGTGTATAAATGATTGTTAATCAGTTTTTCGTCAATATTTGACGGCGAAATTAATCCTTTTTTAACTTTAAGACTAATCTCTTGAATTGTTTTTGTTATTTCTTCTCTAGACCCATAACTTAGTGCAAGTGTCAAGGTCATTCTTGTATTGTCTTTTGTTTTTTCAATAACGTCTAAAAGTTCTTTACGTGCCTTGCTTGGAAGCGCATCAAGATTGCCAATAGCATTTAATTTTATATTGTTTTCATTCAGCATTTTGATTTCTTTCTTCAAGGAAGAAACCAATAACTTCATTAATAATTCTACTTCCAGTTTTGGACGATTCCAGTTTTCGGTAGAAAAAGTATAAAGGGTTAGGTATGGAATGTTAATTTCTACACATGCCTCTGTGATTTCCCGCACCGCTTTTGTGCCATTCTCATGACCCATAGACCTAAACATCCCTTTAGACTTGGCCCAACGCCCATTGCCGTCCATGATGATAGCCAAGTGTTTTGGTGTGTTGTTTTTGTTTATTTGTTCTAAGAGACGACTCATTTTTTTAAAAATTACAATAACAAGGTTCTCTCCCAAAAGTAAATGAAAAAGTAATGCCTGTAAAGACATACCAGTCATTATTGTTTTGATTTCCGAATTTTAAATCTTGGTTGTCACCAATCATGCCTTGAGTTGGGTTGCTCCCGTCTATATCATCGGTAAATGAGTAGCGGGCACCAATTTCAATAGCCCCAATTAACTTAGTGCCTAGGGTTGTTTTGTACCCAATAACCATTGGTATAGCAATTGCTCCTGCTTGATCATAGTCTTTATAACTTCCTGTAGTATCTATGTAAGAGGCTTCATACAAAAAATAAGAAACACCAGTATATAGGTATGGCGCAGCTGCGGGTGCTCCAGAATTTAAGTTAAATTCCCAAAAAGTGTATTCTAAACCTGCAGAAAACTCTTTGATGTTATTTTTAAAAGAATAGCCTCTTTGTTGCCTGCGCCCTTCTTTACTGTCTGCATCATTTCCTTCTGCTTTAGCAACGATTGCCGAAAAACGAAATGAATGACGCTCACTCCTGTTCCATTTAAAAACACCACCAAATGCCACTGTATTTGGATTGATATATGCAGTGTTTCCAACATCGCCAATTACGTTAGCTCCACCAATAAAACCACCAAGTTCATAGGTCTGTGAGGTTGCTGTTTGGAAGTAGAATAGTATTAAAAAAATTGCTGTTAAATACTTCATAAATTTTGAAAAGTTCGCAAATATAACAATAAACTCGGCACTAGCTCATGATAACAATCATACTCTAGTTTGATAAACAAATTTTGAAGATTTTTATTGCCTAATTTCTTTTGTCTTCTCCCCATAGTAGTTTTTTACGAAGTGTTTTTATAAAACTTTCTTCAATGGGCTGTACAAATTTGATTGTAAATGGCGCCTTTTTAATAGTAATGATAGTTTCATTGTTAAGCGTTAAAATTCTTGAGTCTAATGAAACTAAATGCGTGTCTTCTCTTCCAGAAACTTTAAGAGTGACAACACTGTTGTCTGGAACAATTAGCGGTCTAACATTTAAATTATGTGGAGCAATAGGAGTAAGAATAATACTTTCATTGCTTGGCTCAATAACAGGCCCTCCACAACTCAATGAATATCCAGTAGAACCTGTAGGGGTCGAAATAATTAAACCATCAGACCAATAAGAGGTTAAATATTCACCATTTATTGTTGTTTCTACTTTAATCATGGAGGAGGTGTTTTTTCTATTTACAGCCACTTCATTTAGCGCAAAATTTAAAGGTGTTATTTCATCATGAGGTGGGTTGGTTTCAATGGCTAGTAAGGAGCGCTTAGAAATGTAATAATTACCCTCTAGTATATCAGTGATGCTGGATGCGACATCTTCTTTTTGTATGGTAGCCAAAAAGCCAAGCCTTCCTGTGTTTACTCCAACAATTGGAATATTAAGGTCACGAACAAAGGTGATGGACTTCAAAATGGTACCATCTCCACCAATACTGAAAAAAAAGTCATAGCTCTGGTCTAGTTTTGTGAAAGTTCCTAGCCCAGATAAATCTGTGTGGAAAGATTGATTTTCTTTCATTAAGGCTAAGAAGTTTTCTTCCACTACAATTTCAACATCTTTGCTTTGTAGTGCGTTGAGAATTGACTGAATATGTGTTTCAGAATTTTTGTGATAAAATTGACCGTAGATCCCTATTTTCATAACTACATCTTTAGGTATTTGTCAAGGTATTTAGATCGTTTTTTTAAATCTTCAATAAATCGATCTTCTTCATGGTTGGAGACTACATTATAGCTATATCTCCTAAAGGTCTGTACAATTGCATTGATGCCAGTGTGCCCAATCTTAATTGTAATTTGAGCAGTATTGTTTTCCATTTTCGAAACAAATACTCCTAATATTTTGGCATCATTACTCTCCACAATTTGGCAAATTTCAGAAAAAGAGTAGCCTGCTATTTCTTTTTCAACGACAATAATTCCTCCAGCTTCTCCAAGAAAAGGAGTGTCGTTAAAAATATTCATGATATCACTTAGTTCATAATATCCTATATACTTGTAATTCTCTGACAATACGGGCATAATAGTGCTATTGTTTAATGCAAAAGCTTCCAAGATGTCTAGCCAGTTTGTATGTTGTTTTACGTGAAATGATTCTAAAGAATATTGGTATGCTTCAAGTGTTTTCTCTGCATCATAACAATGAGCGTCATTCTCTGAGATAGCACCTTCAAAAATACCATCTTTGGTTACTGGTATATGAGAGTAACTAAGCTGGTTGAATGCATTTTGAACCTCACTCACTTTGGTAGTAAGCTCAAAGGGTGTAATGTCATTAATGATGTGTTGTTGTGTTTTCACTGCAATGGTTTTACGCAAAATACTTAAAATATAGTTTCAAAACTGTGCTTAAGCATTGTATTTTTGTTTCAAATATATAATGATGACAAAGTTAAGTGTAAATATTAATAAAATTGCCACAATACGTAATGCCCGTGGTGGTAATTACCCAAATGTAGTACAAGTTGCAAAAGATGTGCAATTGTTTGGCGCACAAGGTATAACCATACACCCGAGACCAGATGAGCGCCACATTAGGTATCAAGATGCCTATGATTTAAAAGAGGTGGTGGTCACAGAGTATAATATAGAAGGAAACCCAATAGTTAAATTTATGGACATGGTCCTGCACATTAAACCCACTCAGGTTACCCTTGTTCCAGACACCATAGATGCTATTACCTCAAACGCTGGATGGGATACCGTAAAGCATAAAGATTTTTTGAGTGAGGTGATTTCAGAATTTAAAAGAAATGGAATTCGTACTTCTATTTTTGTTGATCCCTCTCTGGATTGTGTCCAGGGAGCTGCAGTTGTTGGTGCAGATAGAATAGAATTATACACAGAAGATTTTGCCAAAGAGTATTCTCTTGGAAATACAAACGCTATTATGCCTTACGCGGCTTGTGCAACCCATGCAAACCAACTTGGACTTGGTGTAAATGCGGGTCATGATCTTTCTCTAGAAAATATTGAGTTTTTTGCTAAAAACATTCCACATCTTGCAGAAGTGAGTATTGGGCATGCGCTTATTTCTGAGGCGCTATATAAAGGTTTGCAGCCAACAATAGCTTCGTACCTCTCAAAGTTAAAATAGCATGGTGTTACATTCACAAATAATAGGTACAGGCACTCCGTTTTTAATTCTTCACGGGTTTATGGGCATGGGTGATAACTGGAAAACCCTTGGAAAAAAGTTTGCCAAGGACGGGTATCAGGTTCATTTAATAGACCAGCGAAATCACGGGAGAAGTTTTCACGATCCAGTTTTTACCTATGCAGCTATGGCTGAAGATTTGTTATTGTATTGTGGGCATCACAACCTAGATAAAATTATTTTACTGGGCCACTCTATGGGTGGTAAAACCGCTATGGAATTTGCGGTAAAGCATCCAGAGATGGTTTCAAAACTATTGATTGCTGATATCGGGCCAAAGCACTATCCACAACATCATCAAGATGTCTTAAAGGGTTTGTCTTCTTTAGATTTTTCAGTGATTAAAACCAGAAGTGATGCAGATCTAGCTTTGTCTAGATATATAAAGGATGTTGGAACGCGTTTTTTCTTACTTAAAAATATTTACTGGCTTGAAAAAGGACAACTAGGCCTTAGGGTTAACCTCCCGGTAGTGACCAAAGAAATTACACAAGTAGGGAAAGCCCTTGAAGCAGGTGCAATTTATGAGAAAGAGGTCCTGTTTCTTCGTGGAGAACATTCAGGATACATAACATCTATAGACCAAATTGGCATACAAAAACAGTTTCCCAATAGTGAAATAAAGACCATTTCAAATGCAGGTCATTGGTTGCATGCAGAAAATCCTTTACAATTTCACCATATTGTTGTGAATTTTTTATAACATTGCAAAGAAATATGTATTGTAAGTATTCAATAATTGCATTATTAATAATTATTGTGTGTTTTACAAGCCGTTTTTAATAAAAACTAATTTTAACTTAACGTAAAACTATTATGAAAAAAGTATTACTCCTCACGGTGCTATTTCTTGCTACAGCTGTAACATATGCTGGTGGATATAGGGTGAGTCTTCAAGGAAACAAATCCTTGGCAATGGGTCATACAGGTGTTGCTGTAATTAACAGTAGTGAACTTGTATTTTTTAATCCTGCAGGATTAGTATACCTAGAAAACAAATTAAGTGTTTCTGTTGGAGCACATGGAGTTCTTGCAAATGTTAATTACCAAAACTCAGCAACCGGAGAAAATGCTATGACAGATAGTGGTGTAGGTACACCCTTTTATGCATATGTGTCTTACCAGGCTAACGATTGGCTTGCGTTTGGTTTGGGTATTTACACTCCTTATGGTAGTGGTGTAACTTATGAAGATGACTGGGCTGGATCTCACCTAGTAAACAATATCGATCTAAAAGCGATTTTTATTCAACCTACAATCTCTATCAAAATTACAGATAAGTTTAGTGTTGGTGGTGGGCCAATCTATGCGACAGGTGGTGTTACTTTTAACAAAAACCTAAATAGAACATTGTCTGATCTTGACGGAAACAGAACTGAAGTAACTTTAGAACAATCTGGAATTAGTAACTGGGGTTGGACTGCAAGTTGGATGTTAAAAGCATCTGAAAACTTAACTTTTGGTATGAATTACCGTTCAGAAATAATTCTTAGCGCAGAAGATGGAGACGCTACTTTCGAGAATGTTCCTAACTCTCCAGCTACTCCTTTTGCAGCTACCACTTTTGATGCAGAATTACCTTTACCTGCAGAATGGAGTACAGGGATGTCTTACAAGCATGATAAATTCTTATTCGCAATTGATTATAACAGAACAATGTGGAATGTGTATGAGTCTTTATCTGTTGATTTTGCACCTGCAGAAATTCAAGACACTGAGCTTTTACGTAACTACAAAGATTCTTCTACCTATAGATTTGGAATACAATACAACGCATCAGAGTCATTTACCTTAAGAGGTGGATACTACTTTGACGAGTCTCCTGTGCAATCAGGATATTTTGCTCCAGAAACACCGCGTAACGATAGTAATGGATATACAGCTGGTTTAACCTTTAGAGTTGGTAGCCGTTTAGAAATTGATGCTTCATTCTTGTACTTACACTTTAAAGAAGTAGATGCTTCTTATGACTACTTTGTTGAAGGATCTAACGGATTGCAAAATCAATACTCAAGTTTTAGAGGAACCTATAAATCAAGTGCATTTGTACCGGGTCTTGGAATCACGTACAAACTATAATCTTTAAAAATTTAATTAAGATGAAAAATACTATAAAATTTATGATTGGTGCACTTGCCATTGGCTTGGTGAGTTGTGAACCAGAATTTGAAAATGCAGTCATTGACGAAGGTTTTTATGACGCAGGAGATGCAGATTTCTCAACCTACGTATCTCTTGGTGCCTCTATAACTGGCGGAACTGCAGATGGAACAAATTATATGTTTGCACAAGAAAACTCGTACCCAAACATTATGGCACAGCAATTTGAATTTGTTGGTGGTGGAGAATTCACACAGCCTTTAACCTCAGATAATATAGGTGGTTTGTTGTTAAACGGTCAGCCACTTCCAGGATATGGAACTAGATTGGTTTTGTCTTTTGATGAAAATGGAAACCCAGGACCTACACCTTTAGAGGGAACGCCAACTACAGATGTTGCAACAAGCGAAGCTGGCCCATTTAATAATATGGGTGTTGATGGGTCAAAAAGTTTTAATTTAGTTACGCCAGGATATGGTGATATTGCTGGTATTGCTGGAGGTACAGCTAACCCTTGGTATGCGAGATTTGCAACTAGTGCATCTTCAACAGTAATAGACGATGCAGTTTCTTTAAACCCTACATTTTTCAGTCTTTGGACCGGTAATAATGATGTTTATTCATATGCCTCTCAAGGAGGTATTGGTGTAGATCAATTAGGGAATACAGATTTAAGTACTTATGGTTATAGAGACATTACAGATCCAAACGCTTTTGCCACAGCTTATAGTGCTCAAGTAGATGCACTTGTAGCCAATGGTGCTAAAGGAGTATTGGTAAATATTCCAGATGTAACATCTCTTCCTTATTTTACTACGGTTCCAGCACAGTCTATTCCATTAGATGGTGCAACAGCCGGTGCTGTGAATGCTCAATTTACTTTATATAACGGCGCTCTAGGGCAGTTAGTAGCAGGTGGATTTATTTCTGCTGAAGAAGCTGCGAGTCGTGTAATTAATTTTGTAGCTGGAGTAAATTACCCAATAATTACAGATGATGATTTAACAGATGTAACTGCCATACTTCAAGGAGCTGGTCTGGATGCAGAAACTGCAGCTTTATTAGGTCAATTACGTCAAGCTAAAGATGATGATATAATTATTTTACCTGCTTCAGGTGTATTAGGAACTACACCAGACCCTTCAAACCCTACGGGTGTTGTAGGTGTTTCTATACCATTACAAGATGTGTATGTTTTAACATCTACAGAAAAAGCACGTGTAGATACTGCTACACAATCTTTCAATACTATTATTGAAGGATTAGCTGCTGCTAATGATCTTGGATATGTTGATGCAAAAGCTGCTTTAGCTGAAGTTGCTTCAACGGGTCATATATTTAATGGTGGAAGAATGACTAATGCTTATGTTACAGGTGGTGGTTTCTCTCTAGATGGAGTACACTTAACACCAAGAGGATATGCGTTTTGCGCAAACATGATTATTGATGTAGTTAATACAACCTATAATGCTACTGTTCCAAAAGTAGATATTGGAACATACGGTACCGTTAATTTGCATAACAATTAACTAGTACATACGCTATTTTATATTTGAAGTCCAGATAGTTTACTATCTGGACTTTTTTTATGCCTTTAATTTTGAGTTGTCTGTCTTTGCTCAATTAATAAAACAACGCAATAGCCCTAATTAAAAGTCAAAAAGGCTTCCTATACAGGAAGCCTTTTTGATATATGTACTATTTCGGTGCCTTTTGCTTGTTGTACTTGCTATTGAATTTTAAAGGTAATTACAGGCATATTAGCGTGGTTTACTAAATCCTCGCTTATACTGCCATTAAAGAAGTGAGAAAGGCCTTTGCGGCCATGGGTGCTCATGCCAATGAGTTGTGCTTCTTTCATCTTTGTAAACTGTAAAATACCTTTCTCTACAGAAAAAGCATTGTGTATATTAATAGTATAGTTTTCTGAGGGCATATCTTTTACAAAGCTTTGCATGAGTTGCATTGCATCTTCTGTAGTTTTAAATCCAGCAGGAGTATTTACGTATAGTAAATGCATTTTTGCATCCATTGCTTTTGCAAATTTTTGTGCCTCACTATAGCTCCAGCGGCTCTCTTCTCCAAAATCTGTAGCAAAAACAAAATCTTTAATTTCAAAATGTTTGTGCTCGTTTTTAATAACCAATACAGGGACCTTGGAGGTACGTACTACTTTTTCTGTATTGCTTCCAATAAAGAGCTCTTTAAAGCCATTTGCACCATGAGAGCCCATGATAACAAGATCAATGTCCTTTTCCTCTACAGTTCTATTTATATCCTTATAGATTTCATCGTGTCCTATTGCTTCGTGCATCTCAACGGGACCTAGATAGTCTTTTTCCAACAGTGTTTCAAAACTTTTCTCTGCAAGCCTTATAAAATATAAGGATTCTGGCATGCTTGCATTGTTTTGTACCCCACGTATTTGTAGTGGCATATCAAGAGAGTGTAAGAGGTAGATTTCGCTATTGTGTTTGGTGGCAATCTCCACAGCTACTTTTAATGCATTTTCTGCTTGTGATGAAAAATCTGTTGGGACGAGGATACGTTTCATAGGCTATTTTTTTTTGAGTTACTAAGAGATTAGTGTCTAATGAAGATACGAAAAAATAATGTGCTGCGCTACAGTTTTTTAATATCAAATAAAGTATTATATTTGCATCGAATTTATGACGAGAGAAAGAGGGGACAGCTAGTCCCCTCTTTTTATAACCAAAATTTAATGAGAGAAAAAGTAACCCCATTATTAAACGAAGCATTAAAAGAGCATACCCATTTGTTCTTAATTGATATTGAAATTGCTTCAGACAATAAAATCACTATTATTATTGATGGTGATCAAGGGGTGCGAGTGGAAGATTGTATTGCAATAAGCAGGGCAATAGAACATAATCTAGATAGAGAAGAAGAAGATTTTTCGTTAGATGTTTTCTCTGCCGGGGTTTCACGCCCATTAAGTATGCCAAGGCAGTACAAAAAAAACTTAGGAAGAAACTTGCAGTTGAGAACAACACAAGGTGAAACCCTAGAAGGTAAGATTACACAAACAACAGATAACGAGGTAACCCTTGAGTGGAAAGCTCGCGAGCCAAAGCCTGTTGGAAAAGGAAAGGTAACGGTTCACAAAAAAGCGGTACTGCCTTACACAGATATTGTAGAAGCAAAAGTTATGGTAACATTTAATTAAAATGATATGGAAAATTTAGCCTTAATTGATTCATTTTCAGAATTTAAAGACGACAAACAGATTGATAGAGTGACCCTTATGGCGATACTTGAAGATGTTTTTAGAAATGCTTTAAAGAAAAAATACGGGAGTGATGATAATTTTGATATTATTGTAAACCCAGACAAGGGAGATTTAGAGATTTGGAGAAACCGTGTGGTTGTTGCAGATCAAGATGTGATGGACCCTAATGAGGAAATATCCTTGACCGAAGCAAGAAAGATTGAAGATGATTTTGAAGTAGGGGAAGATGTTTCTGAAGAAGTGAAGCTAATGCAGTTAGGACGTCGTTCCATCTTAGCATTAAGACAAAACTTAATTTCAAAAATACACGAGCATGATAATACGATCATCTACAAGCAATTTAAAGACTTAGAAGGTGAAATATATACTGCAGAAGTGCATCACATACGTCATCGAGCTATTATTTTGTTGGATGATGAAGGAAATGAGATTATCTTGCCAAAAGACAAACAAATACCTTCAGACTTTTTTAGAAAAGGAGACAACGTACGTGGTATCATAGAAAGCGTTGAATTAAAAGGGAACAAGCCGGCAATTGTTATGTCACGTGCTAATCCTGTGTTTTTAGAGAAATTGTTTGAACAAGAAATCCCAGAAGTTTTTGATGGTTTAATTACTGTTAAAAAAGTAGTGCGTATTCCTGGTGAAAAGGCCAAAGTAGCTGTAGAGAGTTATGATGACCGTATCGATCCAGTAGGTGCTTGTGTGGGGATGAAAGGTTCTAGAATTCACGGAATTGTTCGTGAATTAGGAAATGAAAACATTGATGTAATTAATTACACCACTAATTTAAACCTATTTATAACACGCGCCCTAAGCCCGGCAAAAGTGACGTCTATTAAGATTAATGAAGAGACAAAACGTGCTGAGGTGATTTTACGTCCCGAAGAAGTAAGTAAGGCTATTGGTCGTGGTGGTCATAACATTAGACTTGCAGGTCAATTAACTGGATATGAAATTGATGTGTTACGTGAAGGAGCAGAAGAAGATGTAGAATTAAGAGAGTTTAGTGATGAAATTGATGAGTGGATCATCGCAGAATTTCATAAGATAGGTCTTGATACGGCTAAGAGTGTATTAGATTATGATTTTAACGACCTTGTAAAACGTACCGACCTTGAGGAAGAGACGATACAAGAAGTTATAAATATATTGAAAGAAGAATTTGATGAGTAGGATACAAATTAGTATTTTTATTGCCAAATTATAAAGTAGTTAAAAAGAACAGACAAGCATTTTTATGGCTGAAGTAAAATCGATACGACTCAATAAGGTACTTAAGGAGTTTAATATCTCTCTTGATCGCGCAGTAGATTTTTTAAAATCTAAAAGCGTTGAGATAGAGGCGCGCCCTACTGCAAAAATTTCTAATACAGAGTATTCACTCTTGTCAGAAGAATTTGCAAAGGACAAAGAGAAAAAAGTAGAGTCTAAAGAAGTAGGCGAGGAAAAACGTAAAGAGAAAGAAGAACTCTTTAAGGATCGCGAACGCGAGCGCGAAGAAGAAGAAAAGCGCAGAGCAGATCAAGAAGCTGCCGCAAAAGCTGCTGCAGAAGCAATAGCCGTAGCGAAAGCTGCCGCTGCTGCCGCAGAAAAAGTAATTGAGGCAAAGGCAACCATTAAAGGACCCAAGAAGGTCGGTAAGGTAGATCTTGATGCCAAAGGAAATGTCAAGGCTAAACCAAAGGCCGCTGTTAAACAAGAGGCTCCTATTGCAAAAGAGGAAGTTGTTGCTTCGCCCGAAGAATCACCTGCTACTACAGAGGCTGTTCAAGAAGAGGTGCTAGTCAAAAAGGTAACTGCTAAGAAGACAGCAACTGCTTTAGATAAAGAAGCTGCAAAAGCAGTAAAAACAAAAAAAGAAACATCAGCCAAGAAAGAGACTGAGGTAGAAGCCGCAAGTACAGAAGATGCTGAACCGGTTGCTACAAAATATAAAAAGTTAAATGGTCCTAACTTTACTGGACAGAAAATTGATTTAACTCAATTTAAAAAACCAGAAAAGAAAAAACCAGCGGCAGGCGCTGCAGGTGAGAAAAAAGGACGTAGACGTCGTATCACTAAAGAAGCTCCAAAAACAGGCGCGCCTGGAAATGTAAGAGAGAAAAGAGGTGCTCCAGTTCGTAGGGTAGTGCAGCGTGCCAATGTGCCAAAAGCAGAACCTAGTGAAGAGGATGTACAAAAACAAGTAAGAGAGACCTTAGAGAAACTTAAAGGAAAGTCTTCTAAAGGTAAAGGAGTTAAATATAGAAGAGAGAAACGTGATATTCACCGTCAAAAGACAGAGGATGAACTAGCCCAACAAGCATTAGACAACAAAGTCTTAAAAGTAACTGAGTTTGTTACCGTGAGTGAAGTTGCTACAATGATGGATACTCCTGTTACAGGAATTATATCTGCCTGTATGTCTTTGGGTATGATGGTAACGATGAACCAACGTTTAGATGCAGAAACAATCTCTATTGTTGCAGAAGAATTTGGATATGAAGTAGAGTTTATTACCGCAGATATTGAAGAGTCTATTCAAGAAGTTGAAGATGCTGTTGAAGATCTTAAAGGTAGAGCTCCAATTGTAACGGTAATGGGTCACGTTGATCATGGTAAAACATCGTTGCTAGATTATATTCGTGAAGAAAATGTAATAGCAGGAGAGTCTGGGGGTATCACACAGCATATTGGTGCATATGGAGTAGAATTAAAGGATGGTCAAAAAATGGCATTCTTAGATACACCAGGTCACGAGGCTTTTACAGCCATGCGTGCCAGAGGTGCTCAAGTAACAGATTTAGCTATTATTGTAGTGGCGGCAGATGATGCCATCATGCCACAAACTAAAGAAGCTATTAGTCATGCACAAGCTGCAGGAGTTCCTATTGTATTTGCTATCAATAAAATTGATAAGCCAGATGCAAATCCAGAAAAAATTAAAGAACAATTAGCACAAATGAATCTTCTGGTAGAAGATTGGGGTGGTAAAATACAATCTCATGATATTTCTGCCAAAACAGGGGAAGGGGTTCCAGAATTGTTAGAGAAAGTATTGCTTGAGGCTGAACTTTTAGAGCTTAAAGCAAATCCAAACAAAACAGCCAATGGTACAGTAGTAGAGGCATTCTTAGACAAAGGACGAGGATATGTTTCAACGATATTAGTACAAGGTGGAACACTAAAAATTGGAGATTATGTGCTGGCTGGCCAGCATAGTGGAAAAGTTAAGGCAATGCACGACGAGCGAGGCAAGAAAGTACATGAGGCAGGGCCTTCAACGCCAGTTTCTATTCTTGGTTTAACAGGAGCACCACAAGCAGGAGATAAGTTTAATGTATTTGAAGACGAACGCGAAGCAAAAGATATTGCCAGCCGTCGTACACAATTACAACGTGAGCAATCTGTTAGAACACAACGTCATATTACTCTAGATGAAATAGGGCGTCGTATTGCACTTGGTGACTTTAAAGAATTAAACATTATCTTGAAAGGGGATGTTGATGGATCTGTTGAAGCATTAACAGATAGTTTCCAAAAGTTATCTACAGAAGAAATTCAAGTAAATATAATTCATAAAGCCGTTGGACCTATTACAGAAAGTGATGTGTTATTAGCAACAGCTTCAGATGCAATTATAATTGGATTTAATGTACGCCCAATGGGTAATGCACGTCAAATAGCAGATAAAGAAGAAATTGATATTCGTACCTACAGTATTATTTATGCAGCAATCAATGACTTGAAAGATGCAATGGAAGGTATGTTGTCTCCGGTTATGAAGGAAGAGATTACAGGTACTGCAGAAATACGTGAAACCTTTAAGATTTCTAAGGTGGGAACTATTGCAGGTTGTATGGTAATGACCGGTAAGATTCTTCGTAGCGCAGGCATACGTTTAATTCGTGAGGGTGTTGTAGTATATACAGGTCAATTAGACAGCTTAAAACGATTTAAAGACGATGCTAAAGAGGTTGCTAAAGGATATGATTGTGGGATACAAGTTAAAAACTATAATGACATTCAAGAAGGTGATGTTATAGAAAGTTTCCATGAAGTAGCTGTGAAGAAAAAATTGAAATAAGAATAGTTTCAAACACGGTTTGAAGGATATAAAAAGAGCTAGATTCATGTAAGAATCTAGCTCTTTTGTTTTATTGATTGTTTTGTATTTCTGAAAATACCTTGGTGGTGAGGGATTCTTTGCACTATTCTTGTATCAAGGTACTTACATATTGTTTTCTATAATAAAAGCACTCGAAAACTTTTTCTTAATAATTATTAAAGCCCTGTCGGCCTCAATTCTTGTAGCAAAATTTCCTGCCCACACTTTGTAATTTGGTGTTTCATATTCTATAGACGCAGGCCAAGAACCATAGAGGTTTCTGTATTGTTTTAAAGAGATATTTGCCTGTTCGAGGTCTCCATAAAATAATTGGATAGTAAAGCCTTGATCCATTTTGTTTTCTTTTTCTAAGCTCTTCTTTAAAATAAGTAATTCATTAATTTCTGAATCAGCATTTACAGTTACACTGCCTGGCTGCGCAATTGCAAGTTGTGTAAAAAAAGTAACTAAAATACTGATAACAAATAGGTTAAATGTGCTGTGCTTTTTCATGGAGTAATGTTGTTATTGCAAATGTACAAGAGTTTATTATCTTGAAGTATATATTTATTATTTAGAACAATTATAAATTAAGATTATACAAAATAATTAGATTTCAAATTTCGTCTTTAAGTAGTACTTTTGCACAGTTATTTATGGCATCGTAAATGACGTTATATTTAAGATAAATTACTAACCAATTACGTGCCAAACTATTGACGATAATTAACATTAGTATGCAAAAGGTGAATTTAAGAAAGCTTTCCTCAATTTTGTCAGTAGTAGCCTTAACGCTTGCGTTATCGTTATCTACAAGTGTATTTGCTCAAGATGCTCCAACAGGTGATGCTGAGGTAGCTGCCAACGGCGGTGACGCTGCTCTGGGCGAGAAATTATTTAAGGCAAATTGTGCTGCGTGTCACAAATTGTATAAAAAGGCCACTGGTCCTTCTTTGTACGGTGTAGGTGATAAGTATGAAAAAGAATGGCTGTACAAATGGATAAAAAATAGCGCTGCGCTAATCGCTACTGGTGATTCTCGTGCCAATGCTATTTTTGAAGAATACAACAAATCTGCAATGAATGTTTTTCCAGGTTTAAGTGATGGAGACATTGACGATATAATAGCGTACACTTACACCGAAAAGAAAGTAGTAGTTGCTCCACCTGTTATTCCTGGTGCCGCAACTGCAGGTTCTGGAAGTGGTGTTTCAAACAATATTATATTAGGAGTTCTAACCCTTGTGTTTTTGTTGTTGATGACTATGTTGTATTTAGTTACAAAAACATTAAATAAAATTGCTGCTGCCAACGGTGTAGCCGTTCCTGTTAGAGAACACAGCAAACCCATTTGGAAATCATTTATAGAGAATCAATTCTTGTTGTTAGTTTCTGCTATTATTCTATTATTAGGTTCTGCATATTTTGTGTATGGCGGTTTAATGAGTGTAGGTCTTGATCAAGGATATGCTCCAGTTCAACCAATACATTACTCACACAGAATACATGCTGGTTCTAATGAGATAGATTGTAATTACTGTCACTCATCTGCTAGGAAAAGTAAGCATTCTGGAATTCCTTCTTTAAATGTTTGTATGAACTGTCACAAGAGTATCGGTGAAGTTGCAGAAGGTGTTCAAGCAGAAGGTTTGGCTGAGTATGGTGTAGATTACAACAAAGAAATTCAAAAACTTTACAAAGCTGTAGGGTGGGATGAAGAAAACCAAAAATATACAGGTGAAACAGAGCCGGTGAAATGGGTTCGTATTCACAATTTGCCAGACTTTGCGTATTTTAATCACTCTCAGCACGTAACTGTTGCAGGTGTAGATTGTCAAAAATGTCATGGTCCTGCACAAGAGATGGAGATTATGTATCAATATTCCCCTTTAACTATGGGTTGGTGTATTGACTGTCACCGAGAGACCAATGTTAAAGTTCAAGGCAACGATTACTATAATAAGATCCATGAAGAATTATCCAAAAAATATGGTGTTGAGCAGTTAACCGCTGCGCAAATGGGTGGATTAGAGTGTGGTAAGTGTCACTATTAAGTATTTGATAGTTGCTGCTAAAGTAGCAGTCAAAAGACATTACATCTGTGAATAAGAATAATAAAAATTAAAATTAGAAAAACGAAAAATAATTCCAACTTGAAGTTTTAAAAATTTCAGAAAAAGATTTGTAGCTCGTACATCGAAATTATATAATATGGCATCAAACAAGAAATACTGGAAAAGTGTTGAGGAGCTAGATGAAAACAGCACTATTGTTGAGGCGTTACAGCAAAACGAATTTGTTACGGATATACCAACAGATGAGTTTTTGGGTGATAAAGAAACCTTAGAGGCTTCTTCTACTACGCGTCGTGATTTCTTAAAGTACGTCGGTTTTACAACCGCTGCAGCTTCATTGGCAGCTTGTGAGGGACCCGTAATTAAATCTATTCCTTACGTTGTTGCGCCAGATGAGATTGTTCCTGGGGTTGCAAATTACTATGCAAGCACCATTGCAGATGGGTTTGATTTTGCAAACGTATTGGTTAAAACCCGTGAAGGGCGCCCTATTAAAATAGAGCGTAATGACCAATCCAAGCATGGTGGTAGTGTAAACGCAAGAGTACATGCCTCTGTATTGTCATTGTATGATAACAATAGGGTGAAAGCGCCACAACTTGTTGGTAAAGATGTTTCTTGGACAGATTTTGATACAGCTGTTGCAGGAAAACTAAACCAGATGGAAGGCAAGGATGTTGTTTTGTTAACACAAACATTTGCAAGTCCATCTACTTCAAAATTAATAAAAGAGTTTACGAGCAAATTTTCAAACGTACGTCACGTTGTGTATGATACGGTGTCTTCTTCTGAAGCCCTTGATGCGTTTCAATCTATATACGGAATAAGAGCAATGGCAGATTATGACTTTAGCAAAGCTGAAGTAATTATATCTGTAGGAGCAGATCTCCTAGGAGATTGGCAAGGGGGTGGCTATGATGCTGCTTATGCAAAAGGGCATGTGCCAACAAAAGGTAAAATGTCACGCCACGTTCAGTTTGAAGCAAATATGTCATTAAGTGGAGCCAATGCAGATAAGCGTATACCTGCAACCCCGTCACAACAGTTACAGGTGTTAAAAGCCTTAACAGGTGGAAGTATTTCTGGATTGCCAGAAAAAATAGTTAAAGCAGTTGCTAGTGCAAAAGCACAATTAGCAAAAGCAGGAAATAAAGGTGTTATCGTTACTGGACTACCAAGTGTCGAAGCCCAGAGAA
>CAJWVI010000030.1 GCA_913048115.1 uncultured Flavobacteriaceae bacterium
AGTTTTCTATGTTTATGTTTATTAATTGTTCGCTACCTGGAACTTTAAGCTCCTGTGTTAACTTTCCAATTTGTTTCAAGTCTATATTTCCAGTAATACTCATTACTACCGTTTTAACCTCACCCTCTACCGTACTATCAAGATGCATTAAAAGCTCACTTACTAGATTTTCTGTGGCTCCTTCTCTAGAATAAAACTTGATGTTTTTTCCATCATCTTTTACACGCATTAATTCAGACAAGCCACTATTGGCTAGAACATAACTGCTTACTTTGCTAGACATGCGTGCAGCAACCTCTGGGTTGTCTGTGGTAAATATTTTTATATTATCAAGGTTATCTACCATATTTAAATAATCTTTTACCTCTGGGTCTTCAGAGTTTAAATCCATCTTGCTCAGTAACTTGAACATATTTTTTGTCACAACAACAGAGGTGACATCTTTTTCATTCTCGAAAGAATCAAAACTTCCTTGCGCCGCAAGCCCTAAAGGGATGCAAATAAAGACTAGTAGTATGAGTGTTTTTTTCATGGTGTTTATTTTAATTATTATTTTAAATATTTACTTTTAGTTTGGTGAAATTGATTGACAAGAGAAAGTGTTTCTGTTGCTCGATTAAATTGATTTGCTAATAATATCATAGCATTTTTACTTTGTTTTAATGCGGCTAAGGCCTGTTGCTGTTCAGCAATTCTTGTATTGCTTGAATTGATGAATCCTGCCACACCTAAAATAGAAACAATCAAAGCGGCACTGCTAAGCCACCAAGGGATAAACGTATTTGAAGTTTTAGGTATCTTGATAGTTGTGCTTGAAACCTCTACGGAGGCCTTTATTAGCGCTTTAAATAGTGGTATATAACCTATAAGTCTTTTGTCTACAACATCACTATTAAAGTACTTTCTTAACTCTATTTCTTCCTGTAGGCTTGTGTCTCCCTCAAAATAGGCGTCTAAAACCTGTTGAACCTTATTGTATTCCATAATTATATTGTTTTAACAATAAACTTTTAATCTTTTTACGCGCTCTTGAAAGTGATACTCGAACAGCTGCTTCTGTGCTTTGAGTAATTTTTGCTATTTCTGAAAACTCAAACTGTTCTACATCGCGCAAATGTAAAATTAGTTTTTGCTGCTGTGGCAATGTATTCATTAGCTTAAACAAAATAGAAACTCCATCTTTAGCTTCAATATCATGTTCTAAGTTACTTTTGTTTTCAAAATTTACATGAACGATTTTTAAATTAGATGCTTGCTTAGATTTTAATCTATCTAGGCAGTAATTTTTAGTCATTGTAATAGCATAGGCTTCTGGACTCTTATACCTCTTAATAACATCTTTATGATTCCATAATTTCAAAAAAACCTCTTGAACTGCATCTTCTGCTTCATCACTAGAAATCAAAAAGCGTCTTGCTAATCGATACAACCTATCTTTCATAGGCAATACAATATCCAAAAACTCTTTCTGATTCATAATCACTGATTAGTGTGCTATACTCTATTGACGAACAACATTGTTTTTTGTAACACTCAAAGAGTTATATAATACATTTTAATTTATGTATAAAGATAAGGACAAGAATATGTTTTTAGTAAATGAAATCATTAAAACAAATAGAGGTATCTATAAATACGCGTAAAATAAAAACATTTAAATACGAAATAACGCTACTACATGAAAGAAATGAAAAATGTGTTTACACAAAACAGACCCTTTAATAATAGATACGTCATAGATTAATTCATGTATATTGTAACAAAACATTAGATTTAAATACTAATGCAATAGCAAACAACCCCAACCATTGAATAAAGAACTTGAACATAGTTTTGTAACCCAACTTGAGCAAAACCAAAACATTGTGCACAAAATCTGTCGTCTGTACACCAACGATAGTGATGCGCATAACGATTTGTTCCAAGAAATTACAATACAGCTATGGAGAGCTTTCCCGAAGTTTAGGGGGGATTCAAAATTTAGCACCTGGATGTACCGTGTAGCATTAAACACGGCCATTACCCTGTATCGAAAAAGCAAAAGAAGGGTACGTACTCAAGATTTTGAAGGAGTAAGTTTTAAGATTAAAGCACAAGAGTATGATGACACAATAGAAGAACAACTTAGCTTAATGTATGCTGCAGTAAAAGACTTAAACGACATAGACAAAGCGCTTGTTTTTTTATACTTAGAAGACAAAAACTATAAAGAAATATCAAGTACATTAGGTATTAGCGAGGTAAATGCAAGAGTAAAGATGAATAGAATTAAAGGTAAATTAAGAAAAATTTTAAATCCTTAACCAAGATGGATGCATTAGAATTATTAAAATCAAAATGGTCAGAGCGGGAAAAAGATCTCCCCACCTTGACCTATAATGACATTTACAAAATGTTGCTTAAAAAATCATCATCTATTGTAAAGTGGATTTTTGCTATTAGTATTGTTGAGCTTATATTTTGGATAGTTTTAGGCTTAACAAGTCCAGAATCTAATAAAGAATTTTTGACAGACATTGGTCTTCAACCAACTTTAAATGTATTGTATGTAATTCATTACGCCGTTATTGCGATATTCTTAGCGCTGTTTTATCTAAACTACAAAAACATAAAAACGACAGACACCGTAAAGACCTTAATGCAAAGTATTATAAAAACCCGTAAAACGGTTACCTATTTTGTTATCTACAATGTTGCTAGCACCGTATTGGTATTACTCTACATTAACCTTTATTTTTTTTCCAAAAAAGATCAATTATATTTACTACTCAAACAAGGTAATGATATTAGTGAGTCTATGGCTAAAGAAAACTTTACTTCGGTATTCTTTATTGCACAATTTGCTGTTGGTGTTTTATTAATAGGTTTTATTCTTTTGTTTTACAGAATTGTATACGGTATTCTCCTAAAAAGATTAAAGGGCAACTATCTAGAATTAAAAAAGATAGAACTCTAACTATCTTTAGGTATTAGGTACAACAAAGTCCTGTTAAAATTAAATTTTAACAGGACTTTGTTGTGTATACTTCCAAATGCATTAAGAGTAATGTATCATCTTAGTAACTCCATTGTCTCTCTGCGTTTAAGTCTTCTTCTTTTTTAATTTCTGATGCTGGTATTACTTTCAAAAAAGAAGGGTGTTGCTCTATAGCGTATTCTAATTTCTCTACTAAATCTGCTACCGATATAGCATCATAATCAATATCTAGAGGCTGTTTAATTTCCATAGACTGAAGTATTCCACGCTTTTTTATACGCAATCCTTTACGGTCAAAAGAGCGTCTAAAACCGTCAATAACGATAGGGACCACTATAGGCTTGTTTGTTTTTATAAGGTGGGCAGTACCTCGTCTAATGGGTTTCCATGGTCGAGTTGTTCCTTGCGGAAATGTAATCACCCAACCATCTTGCAATGCCAAAGCAATACTGTTTACATCACTCATCTTAACTTGACGATTAACATCTTTTCCTTCTGCTCTCCAGGTACGCTCTATACTTACCGATCCTGCATAAGCCAAAATTTTTGGCAACAAACCATCTTGCATTGTTTCCTTGGCTGCAACAAAGTAAAGGTTTAGTTTTGGCCTCCATAAATACCCAATGTTTTTTATGTTATCATCTCGCCCACTTAAACTAGCGTTAAATACATGAAACATTGCAACTACATCTGCAAAGTATGTTTGGTGATTAGAAACAAAAAGCACATTGTTATCTGGAAGATTACGCAGTATTTCACTACCCTCAATCTCTAATTTGTTAAAACCCTTAAAACGTCGATGTGTAAGCGAACCGAAAATACGGATCAACCACAATTTTAAAAATAATATATGACCAAATGGATTTTTCTTGAAAAGCCCCATAAAAATTATTGGATTATTTAGGCATTTCTAAAAAATGCCTAATCGCAAATATACAAAAAACTAATGGTTGATTACCTGTTTAAGCAACTCTCTCACCTCACTTAACATCATGGCAGTAGCGCCCCAAACAACATGACCATTTAACAAATAGGCAGGAACTTCTATATCAGTAGCATAAGAAGTAGTTAAGGTTCTGGTAATGCAAATACCATCATCCATAAAGTGAGACAATGCAACCTCAATGATTGCTTCTACCTCTTCTTCTTGAGCAATAAAATTTGGAGTTTTGTTGCAAATACCTATAAAAGGTTGCACAAAAAAGTTGCTTGGAGGTATATAGATTTCGGTGGCTTTTTTTAGTACCGTTATATCTTGTTGAGAAACCCCAATCTCTTCTTCGGTCTCACGTAGTGCAGTTTGTTGGGCAGATGCATCAAAAGGCTCAGCTTTTCCACCAGGAAAGCCAACTTGTGCAGAATGAACACCTTTATAGGTTTTTCTTAGAATTAATACCAAATAGGTTTCATCAGCATCATTAGGATAAAACAATGCCATCACAGCAGCTTTATTGGCTGTGTTTTTTTTACGTGAATGCTCTGTTAATTCTTTTAAACGATCAATTGGAGACATTTTATGATGCGAAGCCTCGCCGGGTAGGTCCAGTTTTGCTATTTTTACAATCTGTTTTTTAAAGCTAGAAAATGTCATACTTAGGTAGAATACTTTTTGTTTGTTGTTGTGTTACCCCCCTTCTGGTTCAATGTGAAGATACTAAAAAGCAACACAATGTTATACCCAAAAACCAACAAAGCAATTCTGTTAGTATCCAAGAAGTAAGACAAAAAGATACTCTTTACAGCATTAAAAATTTAGAAAAATTAACCCAAGAAAATGTGGTGAAACTCTTAACACGCTATGGAAAGGATAATCTAGAGACAAAGGTACAACTCACAACTCCATATGGCTCTATTGTAATTGAGCTCTTTAAGGACACCCCTTTACACAGAGCTAATTTTATATACCTTGTAAAACAAGGCTATTTTAATACAACCTATTTTCATAGGGTGGTTTCTAACTTTATAATCCAAGCAGGAACGAGTGATAACCGTGAGACGCAAGAAGATAGATACGCAATTGGACACACCTATAGAATACCAAACGAAATTAATCGAAAACATGCCTACGGAACACTTTCTGGCGCAAAGTACTACCGTGATAACGATGATAAAAAAACAGAACCCTTTGAGTTTTACATTTTCTTAGGACCAAAAACTGCTACAAAACATTTAGACGGATCATACACCGTTTTTGGTAAAGTAATAAAGGGCATGGAGGTGGTGGTTAAAATTTCAAAACTACCAAAAGATGCAAAACAGTGGCCACTAAAAAACGTAACTATTACCGCTAAGACACTTTAAAACTAAAGAGTTCTCTAGAACAATATGGTTTTATTTTTAAATGAGTTTCTATACCTTGTAGAAACCCTCTTTTGAAAAACCAGTAATCATTATTTGTAAAAAAACCTCCAAAAAGAATACTCTTTCTGGAGGTTTTTAATATAAATATAATGTTTACATTTTATTACGCTTTCTGTCTACTTCTTTAAGATGTACTTTACGTATTCTTAAGAAGTTAGGAGTTACTTCAACATACTCATCTTTTTGAATATATTCAAGTGCCTCTTCTAATGAAAATTTAATAGCAGGAACAATCTTTGCCTTGTCATCTGCACCACTAGAACGAACGTTACTCATCTTCTTTGTTTTGGTGATATTCACAGCCATATCATCTTGACGTGTGTTTTCTCCAATAACCTGTCCTCCGTAAATGTCCTCACCTGGTTCTACAAAGAAACGTCCTCTATCCTGCAACTTATCAATAGAGTAAGGTATTGCATTTCCATTTTCCATAGATACTAAAGATCCATTTTGACGTTCTGGAATACCTCCTTTTAAAGGTTGATACTCAAGAAAACGGTGTGTCATAATTGCCTCTCCAGCAGTTGCTGTAAGAAGTTGATTACGTAATCCGATAATTCCACGAGATGGAATTAAGAATTCACAAATCATTCTTTCTCCTTTAGCTTCCATAGAAACCATTTCCCCCTTACGAAGCGATACCATGTTTACAGCAGTTCCACTTACCGTTTCTGGCAAATCAATAGTTAATGCCTCAATTGGCTCACATTTCTTACCATCAATTTCCTTGATTATAACTTGTGGTTGCCCAATTTGTAATTCATATCCTTCACGACGCATTGTTTCAATTAGTACAGAAAGGTGCAATACACCTCGGCCAAATACTAAAAACTTATCTGCACTACCCGTTGGCTCCATACGGAGTGCTAAATTCTTTTCTAATTCTTTTTCAAGCCTCTCTTTAATATGTCTTGAGGTTACATATTTTCCATCTTTACCGAAGAAAGGAGAATCGTTAATAGTGAACAACATACTCATTGTAGGCTCATCGATTGCAATAGTTTCCATTCCTTCTGGATTTTCAAGATCGGCAACAGTATCACCAATTTCAAACCCTTCTAGACCAACAAGTGCGCAAATATCTCCAGCTTGAACTTGTTCTACCTTTTTACGACCTAATCCTTCAAAAGTATGTAATTCTTTAATTTTAGTTTTCTGAATACTACCATCCCTCTTTACTAAAGCCACTTGCATTCCTGCCTTTAGAGTACCTCTTTGAAGGCGACCAATAGCAATACGCCCTGTAAATGAAGAGAAATCTAATGATGTAATTAACATCTGTAGGCTTCCTTGTTTAACTTCGAAAGAAGGTACGTGCTCCAATACCATATCTAATAATGGTTCAACATTATCTGTTTCATCTTTCCAGTCATCACTCATCCAGTTGTTCTTTGCAGAACCATATACTGTTGGGAAATCCAACTGCCACTCTTCAGCACCTAACTCAAACATTAAGTCAAATACCTTTTCATGTACTTCTTCTGGTGTACAGTTTTCTTTATCTACTTTATTAATTACAACACAAGGCTTTAAACCTAGATCTAAGGCTTTTTGCAATACAAAACGTGTTTGTGGCATAGGTCCTTCAAAGGCATCTACTAACAAACAAACACCATCTGCCATATTTAATACACGTTCTACTTCACCACCAAAATCGGCGTGACCAGGGGTGTCAATGATATTAATCTTCGTGTCCTTGTATACTACAGAAACATTTTTAGAGGTAATGGTGATACCACGTTCACGTTCTAAATCATTATTATCTAGAATTAGATCTCCTGTATGTTCGTTTTCACGAAATAGGCTACAGTGATGCATAATTTTATCTACCAAGGTTGTCTTACCGTGATCAACGTGTGCAATAATTGCAATATTTTTAATTTTCATACTCAAAGGGCTAAACACTTAAAGTGTTAATTATTAGCTTTTTTACTGAAATAGTAGTACCCTACAAAAGGGTATAGTTTCAGCGTGCAAAATTACTGTTATTTAATGGATTTATTTCAACAATAGGCTATTTATATTTTTCAGAAAAAAGTAAGCTTTACTATACATTAATATATTGCATGCAAAAACCGCCTTTATTTAAATAAAGGCGGTTTTTGAAAAAGTATACTTTATATATTAATTGTTTCCTAAAATTAAAGGCAATCCACCTTCACCACCACCAATTACAATAACCTTAGTGTTTGGAGATTCGCTTAATTTTAAAGTAGCATCAATACCTTTATCTTGAAGTATCTTGTCTGTCAAGGAAGCACTTAAAATACGGTTAGCATCTGCTTTACCTTGAGCCTCAATAGTTACTTTCTCCGCCTCTTTTGATGCAGTTACTAATCTAAATTCATACTCTAAAGATTCTTGTTCTTGACGCAGTTTACGCTCAATGGCTTCTTTAATAGTATTTGGGAGTGTTACATCACGAACTAATACCTCATTTAACTGAACATATTGCTTTTCTAGGATTGTCTTTGTCTCTGCAAAGATTTCATCTTGAATAGCATCACGCTTACTAGAGTATAATTGCTCTGGTGTATAACGCCCTACTACACTACGTGCCGCAGAACGAATGGCTGGTTGTATCACTCTTCCTAAGTAATTTTCACCTAAAGATTGGTGAAGATTTCCTAATTCTGTGTAAACAGGCTCATACCATGCAGATGCATCAATTTGTATTTCCAAACCGTTTGATGATAATACTTTCATCTTCTCAAAGAGTTCTTGTTGTCTTACCTCATAAACAAATACTTTGTTCCAAGGAGCAATTACATGAAACCCCTCACCTAAAGGTGGCAGATCTGTAACAACACCATTGTCAAAGGTTTTATATAAAACTCCAGCTTCACCAGAATCTATAGTAACAGCAGATTTTGCTAGTAATATTACAGCAAGTACAATAACGATAATAATTGGCACGCCAATTTTTGGTAATTTTTCCATAATTTTATTTTTATATGAGGCCGTTAAATTTTCTAATAAACCATTCTATTGCAAGGCTCAATGCAATAAGACCGAGTAACCATTTAATAAAAATTAAAGGTACTACTTTTTGCTGGCTTTTTTGAGTAGTAGCATAGCTTTGATTTGTTATTAATTCGTTAATTAATTGATCTATTTGGTTGGAGAAAAACGTTGCACCGTTTGTTTTTTCTGCAAAGCGTTTTAATTTTTTAATGTTTGGGTTTACAAACTGTTGTTCAATATTAAATTGTAAAATGGTGAAATTTCCAGTTTTAGCAATTTGTTGATCTCTTACAGAAACGGTATAACTATAGGCACCCGCTTGTAAAGAATTAAGGTCTACCTCGTAAAAGTTGTTTTTTAGTAATAACGGATATACATTTCTTTTTTTACTCTCTTGATGCACTACAGATATAGTAAGCGAGGCTCTGGTATCAAAAACAAAACTTTTATCAAAGTATTGTGCTGAAATCTTCATAGGTACAGTATTATAATAAAAAGTTTCACTACTCACCTCTAGCCTACCGCGGCGTTTATTAGAGGCAAGATATTGAACCATTTTACCAATGAAGCTATCAAAGGCCTCAAAGCTTTGTGTATCTCTGTATGATTGCGCACGCCATTTCCAAAGGTCTTGTGCGTCCCAAATTCCATGGCGCATACCACTATTCTCGATGGTGGCCAACATAGGGGTAGTTGTAACAATACCGTCAACATATTGTTCTAGTAGTGTTTGATGTGGCACGTTAAGGTATAGTGCTCCAAAGGTTGTTTGTAGTGGTGGAAAGTCATCAAAACCTATTGGATCTATTGCAAAAGCTCCATAATTAAGATTAAGTTTTGCTGAGACAATTTCTCTTTGATCAAGAACTTCTTTCTCGTAATACTCTTGTGCAGAGTTGAGATAACTCCAGTCTGTCTGGGCTCCAGTAAAGACAAAAGTATTTTTTTTAAGTTTTGAAAGTTCTTGGTGTACTGAAGCAAACTCTTTATTTGGCTGGTAGAGTATTACCAATTGGTAGTCATTAAGTACCGCGGCAGCATCTGCGGGGTTTTTAAAGGTAACCGTACGCCGCTCATTTGTGGTGATCGCTTTTTTTAACATCCCCAAATCTGGATGGAGTATCGAGCTCACAATTAATACGTTTGTAGCTTGGTCTATCACCTCTACTGCAAAACCCTTACTATTGTTAACTTTATTTTTTTCATCCTCTAGCGCTGTAATGGTTGCTGTATAGCTTTGTAAACCCACTTTTACAGCAGGCAAGGATAGTGAAACGGTGTGAGCATTTTTATTTTTTGAAAAAGAAATGGCTTCGCGATACACCACTACATCACCTTTACTAATAACAAATTCTGACCTTACAGCACCAGAACCGCGATACACCAAGACTGCCTCTACTGGAAACTTGTTCTTTAAAAAGGCATACTTATTACTATTAAGTTGTTCTATCTTTAGGTCTTTATAGCGTATTGAATCTCCAAGGATGACAGGATATACTGGATGTTTTAATTGTGAAACCGCATATTGATAATCTCTACCAAGGGTTTGATTTCCATCTGAAATAAGAATGGTAGGCGCAATTTGTGTGTCAAATATTTTTTGAAGAGACCCTAAAGCTTTAGAAATATTTGTGTGTTTTTCATCAAAGGTTAAAGAGTCTAAAGATTGAAAACTGCTTCCAAATTGAAAAAAAGAAACATCAAACTTTTCATTTAAAGCTTCGTTTTCTTTCAATTCTTTTATAATTCTAGTTGTATTTTCTTTTTGATTTAGTGATGCTATAGAAAATGAATTATCTACCAAGACAGGAAGTTTTGGTTTATTGAAGGTATAGGCCTCCCTTTCAAATTTTGGATTAATTAATAACACCAAAATACTAAAGAGGGTAATAAAACGCAATACACCAAACAACCATCTTAATTTGAGCGTGTATTTTGTTTTATACCCATAGATATACGAAGTGATTATTAAAGAAATAATTGCTGCAATACTAATATAAAGAATAGTTTCTGGGTTCAAAAGTGAGGCAATTAATGATCAAAATTTTAAGCTACAATAAGCTGCTTGTCTACAACAGGTTGCACTAAGTTAACATACCTCCATCTACGTTAATAACTTGTCCAGTAACATAACTAGAGAGATCACTTGCCAAGAAAACACATGCATTTGCAATATCCTCTGGAGTACCTCCACGCTTTAAAGGAATAGCATCACGCCATGACTGAACTGTTACTTCGTCCAACTTACCAGTCATCTCTGTTTCAATAAAACCTGGTGCTATTACATTGCTGCGAATATCTCTAGACCCTAGCTCTAGGGCTACAGATTTAGAAAATCCAATTATACCCGCTTTTGAGGCAGCATAATTTGTTTGTCCTGCATTACCTTTTACCCCAACAATAGAGCTCATATTAATAATAGAACCTTTACGTTGTTTAAGCATGGTGCGTTGTACCGCTTTGGTCATGTTAAAAACAGACTTCAAATTTACTTCTATTACCGAATCAAAATCTTCTTCACTCATGCGCATGAGTAAATTATCTTTTGTAATTCCTGCATTATTAATTAAAATATCAATGCCTCCAAAATCCTCTAACACAGCTTTAGCAAGCTCCTGAGACTCTTGATAACTTGCAGCGTTGCTTTTGTAAGCTTTAGCTTTTATTCCCATTTCAGACATCTGAAGCGCTAAGGCTTCTGCAGGTGCTGCAGATGAGTTGTATGTAAATGCAACATTAGCACCATGTTGAGCAAATATCTCAACAATTCCTTTACCAATGCCTCGGCTTCCACCTGTGATTATAGCAGTTTTTCCTTCTAAAAGCTTCATACAATAAAATTTAATCTAAAATTATGTGATTTTTTTCAATCGATAAATATACCCAAAACGAAATATATACATCTACAAATTCTTATAATTTAATGATGTTTACAAAACGCCGTTTAATTGTTCTTTTATTTAAAGTACAGCCATAAAAAAACGTTTGGGTTTTTAATAAAACCCAAACGTTTAAATACATAGATGCTGTTGTGAATTATATTACCCTAAAACTTCTGCAACTTTTTTACCAATCTCTGCTGGTGATTCTACAACATGAATTCCACAAGCACGCATGATCTTCTTTTTTGCTTGTGCTGTATCATCACTTCCACCTACAATAGCTCCTGCATGTCCCATTGTTCTTCCTGCTGGTGCAGTTTCTCCTGCTATAAAACCTACTACTGGTTTTTTACTTCCACTAGCTTTATACCAATAAGCAGCATCTGCCTCAAGTTGTCCACCAATTTCACCAATCATTACTATAGCTTGTGTTTGTGGATCGTTGATTAACATTTCTACGGCTTCTTTGGTAGTGGTTCCAATAATAGGATCTCCTCCAATACCAATAGCTGTTGTGATACCTAAGCCTTGTTTTACAACTTGATCAGCTGCTTCATAGGTAAGTGTTCCTGATTTTGAAACAATACCAACAGTACCTTTTTTGAATACAAATCCTGGCATGATACCAACTTTTGCCTCTCCTGGTGTAATAACACCTGGACAGTTAGGGCCGATAAGCCTGCAGTCTCTGTCTTTAATATAGTTTGCTGTTTTAATCATGTCTGCCACAGGAATTCCCTCCGTAATGGTAATGATTACTTTTATACCTGCGTCTGCAGCCTCCATAATTGCATCTGCTGCAAATGCTGGCGGCACAAATATAATCGTGGTGTCTGCTCCAACGTTAGTAACAGCATCTGCTACCGTGTTAAAAACGGGTCTATCAAGGTGAGTTTGTCCTCCTTTACCAGGGGTCACTCCACCAACAACGTTTGTACCGTATTCAATCATTTGGCCTGCGTGAAAAGTTCCTTCACTACCAGTAAAACCTTGAACTATTATTTTTGAATCTTTATTTACTAAAACACTCATGAATATATTTTGTCTATGTTAAACTATAAATTTTGTGGTTGCAACACATTGTTTGGATGCTCTAAAATTTTAGAAAAAAACCTTGAAAGTTTGCGGTGCAAAGGTACTATTTTTGTTTTGGGTAAGAAACAAAGTTTACACTTTTACTTTGTTGTACGTTCCGTTAGAATCATCGATGCTCATTACTGGCTGGCTAATTTGATGACCACGGTATAATTTCCCTTCTTTCACTTCCCAAATGGCAATGAAATGGGCTATGCCTAATTCTTCATCAGGGTTTTCTATAGTTCTTATATAATATTTATAACGTATCGTTACAAAATTTTCATCTTCCAAAACATGACTTACCTCTATGCGCAGCTCATTATATGTCCTGCTAACTTCTTGAAAGGTCTCAATAATTTCTTTATGATGCATGATCGTAAGACCCTCTGTGCTATTCCAGACAAGAACAATATCCTTGTGTAAATATTTCTCTACATCTTTTGCATCTGTTACAAAATTTGCTTGGTAAAAACTCTTAACAATATTTTTTGCGCTTGTATTCATTATAGTTTCTCTAGTTTTTCAATAATAGCTGGTATTAACCGTATGGAAGCCAACTCTTTATGTTTTTTTCTAATTTCGTCTGCAGGACTTCCAAAATAAGATTTATGTCCCTCAAGAGACTTACTTACTCCACTTTGACCCGAAACTACTGCTTTTTTACCAATTGTTACACCACTTGTGATACCTACTTGGCCCCAAAGTGTCACAAAGTCTTCTATAACAACACAGCCTGCTATGCAGGCTTGAGCAGCTATTAGACAGCGTTTCCCGATAAGAGTATCATGACCAACATGAACTTGGTTATCGAGCTTTGAGCCCTCACCAATAGTGGTAGATGCTGTTACTCCTTTATCTATTGTACATAAAGCACCAAGATCTACATTGTCTTCTATAACTACATTACCACCACTACGTAATTTATCAAATTTTTCGGGTCTGTTTTTATAGTAAAAACCGTCAGCTCCTAAAATGGTTCCTGCATGAATGGTGACTCCATTACCGATAATTGTATTATCATAGATAACTACATTACTATGTATTAAGCAGTCCCTACCAATAGAAACATTATTACCAACAAATACATTGGGTTGTAATACCGTATTCTCACCAATATTAGCAGTCTTGGCTATAACAGCACTGGCCTTTTGAAATGGGTTAAAATGCTTGATTAGCGTATTAAAATCATTAAAAGGATCATCACTAATAAGTAATGCTTTTCCCTCTGGACAGGATACTTTTTTATTGATTAACACAACGGTAGCAGCAGATGCCAAAGCCTTATCATAATATTTTGGGTGGTCTACAAAAACAATGTCGCCTGGTTTTACCACATGAATTTCATTCATGCCCAGAACTGGAAAGTTTGCATCACCCACAAAATCACATGCTAGTAATGTTGCTATATTTTGAAGTGTTTGTGGAGTATTAAATTTCATGAGGTTTTAATTGTGTTATCAAATATAAAAAATCCCAACGTATTGTAAGATATGTTGGGATTTAATTTATGGTTGAAAAACTTACTCTTTCACACGCTCTTTGTATGCTCCTTTTTCTGTATCAACTTTAATTTTATCTCCTTCATTAATAAACAAAGGTACATTTACGGTAGCTCCCGTTTCAACGGTTGCAGGTTTAGTGGCGTTGGTTGCTGTATTTCCTTTCATACCTGGCTCTGTAGCAGTAACCTCTAAAATAACACTTGCTGGTAAATCTACAGACAAAGGTGAGTTGTCTTCTGCGTTAATGATTACCGTTACCACTTCCCCTTCTTTCATAAGCTCTGGTTTGTCAAGAGCAGCCTCTACAAGTTGAATTTGCGTATAATCTTCTTGATTCATGAAATGATAAAAATCACCATCGTTATATAGGTATTGAAACTTATGTGTCTCAACACGCACATCTTCAAGTTTATGCCCTGCAGAGAAAGTGTTATCTATAACTTTTCCATTGGTAACACTTTTTAATTTTGTTCTTACAAAGGCAGGACCTTTTCCTGGCTTTACGTGTAAAAACTCTATTACCTTGAAAATATCATGGTTGTATTTGATACATAAACCGTTTCTAATATCTGATGTACTTGCCATTGTTATTGTTGTTTGTTTCGAGCAATGAGTGATAGCACTCATCATTCTATTTATATATTAGTTATTGCTGAAATATCCCTTCATAATTCCTCTTTTAGCATTCTTTATGAATTCTAATATCTCGTCACGCTCTGGAGTTGCCTCCATTTCAGCCTCAATGATAGAAGATGCTTGAGATGTATTGTGATTTTTTTGAAATAAAAGTCTGTAAATTCCTTGTATCTCTTTAATCTTCTCTGGGGTAAACCCTCTTCTACGCAACCCAATTGAGTTGATGCCTACATATGATAGCGGCTCTCTTGCTGCTTTTACAAAAGGCGGTACATCTTTACGCACCAGAGACCCTCCTGTTACAAAAGCGTGGTTGCCTATCATACAAAATTGATGTACTGCAGTCATACCTGCAAGGATTACATAATCACCAACGGTACAATGTCCTGCCAAAGTGCTATTGTTTGAAAAGATACAATTGTTACCCACGATACAGTCATGAGCAATATGGCAATAAGCCATAATTAAACAATTGTCACCAATAACTGTTTTACCTCTATCTACGGTACCTCTATTTACCGTTACGTATTCACGAATAGTTACATTATTACCAATCTCTACAGTGGTCTCTTCATCCTGAAATTTTAAATCTTGAGGTACGGCAGAAATTACAGCACCAGGAAAAATATTACAGTTTTTTCCAATGCGAGCACCTTCCATGATAGTAACGTTGGATCCAATCCAAGTTCCGTCACCAATAATTACGTTATTGTGTATGGTTGTAAATGGTTCTATGACTACATTTTTAGCAATTTTAGCGCCTGGATGTACGTAAGCTAATGGTTGATTCATTTAATTATTTTTTTGTTTTAACAATCTGAGCCATTAACTCGGCCTCGGTTACTAATTTATTATTGGCATATGCAGTTCCCTGCATGTGCACAATACCTCTTCGTATTGGTGTAATAAGTTCTAATTTAAAAATAAGTGTATCACCTGGATTTACTTGTCTTTTAAATTTGGCATTGTCTATCTTCATAAAAAATGTCAAATAATTTTCTGGATCTGGCACCGTACTTAATGCAAGTATCCCTCCTGTTTGAGCCATGGCTTCTACAATTAATACACCAGGCATTACTGGTGTTCCCGGAAAGTGACCCACGAAGAAAGGCTCATTCATTGTTACGTTTTTAAGCCCAATAACATGAGTGCTACTCAATTCCATGATTTTGTCTACCAATAAAAACGGTGGACGGTGTGGTAACATTTCCATGATAGCATTTACATCCTTAAGAGGTGTTGCATTGATATCAATCTTTGGAATGTTATTACGTTTTTCGTTTTTAATGATTTTTGAAAGCTTTTTTGCAAACTGAGTGTTTACAAAATGTCCAGGCTTATTGGCGATTACTTTACCGCGAATACGGGTACCTATAAGTGCTAAATCACCAATAACATCAAGTAACTTATGTCGTGCAGCCTCATTAGGGTGATGCAAAGTAAGATTATCTAAAATACCATTAGGTTTTACAGAAATAGTATCTTTTCCAAAAGCATGGCGTAATTTTTCCATTGTCTTTTCAGACAATTCTTTGTCTACATAAACAATAGCGTTATTTAAATCACCCCCCTTAATAAGACCATGATCTAATAACATTTCTATTTCATGAAGAAAACTAAAGGTTCTAGAGTCAGATATTTCAGATTTAAATTCAGATAAATTTTTGATAGAAGCATTTTGAGTTCCAAGTACTTTAGTGCCAAAGTCGACCATGGTCGTTATTTGGTATGAATCTGCAGGGATTATGGTTATTTCACTGCCTGTTTCTTCATCAAGGTAGTTGATGATCTCTGTAACAACATATTCTTCTCTAATAACATCTTGAGATACAATTCCTGCTTTCTCGATGGCTTCTACGAAGAACTTAGAAGAACCGTCCATAATAGGCGGCTCAGAGGCATCTAATTCTAGTATGCAATTATCTACTTCTAATCCAACCAAAGCGGCTAGTACATGTTCTGATGTTTGTATGGTAACCCCATCTTTTTCAAGATTGGTACCACGCTGTGTATTGGTGACATGATTTGCATCTGCTTCAATACAAGGAGCACCTTCAAGGTCTATACGCTTAAAAAGATATCCTGTATTAGCAGGAGCTGGTTTAAAGGTTAGTGTTACATTTTTACCAGTATGAAGACCAACACCAGTTAGCGTTACTTCCTCTTTAAGGGTGCGTTGATTTGGGAGAATATCACTCATCATTTATTTTTTTTTCTATGGCGTTGAAGCGTTTCATTATTGTTGGTAAATTCCTGAAATGAACATAACTTTTACTAAAATCTCCATAGCCAAAAGAAGGAGAGCCTTGTATTGTTTCGTTGTCTTTTATGTTTTTTCCTACACCACTCTGGGCTTGAATGCGCACATTGTTGCCAATGATTAAATGTCCTGCAAAACCTACTTGACCTCCAATTAAACAGCTAGATCCAATTTTAGTAGAACCTGCAATACCTGTTTGTGCAGCGATGACTGTATTTTCTCCAACCTCGACATTGTGAGCAATTTGAATTTGATTATCTAATTTTACGCCCTTGCGTATTATGGTTGACCCTAGTGTAGCTCTATCAATGGTCGTTGCTGCTCCTATATCTACATAGTCCTCAAGGATAACATTTCCTATTTGAGGAACTTTAGTGTATGCTCCTGTTTCATTAGGAGAAAAGCCAAAACCATCCGCACCTAAAACAACACAACTATTAATTACACAATGTTTTCCTACTATAGTTTCAGAATACAATTTTGCACCTGCAAATAAAACACTATGATCACCAATTGTAACATTATCACCAATATATACGTTTGGATAAATCTTAACATTGTCTCCAATAATTACGTTATCACCAACATAGGCAAAAGCTCCTAGGTAAATATTTTCTCCTAAGGATGCACTTTTTGAAACAAAAACAGGTTCTTCAATTCCTGTTTTATTCATTTTGACTTGATTGTAATACTCTAATAATTTAGAGAAAGACTCATAGGCATTGTCTACACGTATAAGTGTAGTTGTTATATCTTGTTCTACAACAAAAGCTTTATCCACAATAGTAATAGATGCTTTTGTTGAGTATATATAAGGAGTGTATTTTGGGTTTGCCAAAAAAGTTAAACTCCCTGGAGTGCCTTCTTCAATTTTTGCAAGTTTAGACACTTCTGTAGTTGCATCACCTTCTACCTCGCCCTCAAGAATTCCTGCTATTTGGCTTGCTGTAAATTTCATGAGATAGTTAGGGTGTCAAAAGTGTATATATAAAGCCAAGAAGCCATAGTATCTAATTGGTTTGTTGTGTTAAATTTCATAGTTACAAAAATAGGAAAAAAGTGCAATTAAAGTGCCTTGGGATAACAGAGATAGTATTTGGTTACTTTTTTTGAGAGTGCTTCAATGTTTAATTGATCACTAGCCCTTGCTACGTCTATGACCTCACCGTTTTTAGTCACTAAATTAATTGTGTCTTTGTCCATGCGGTATGCTTGATTTGAGATGGAATCACTAAAAACAAAATAAGATGCTTCGGCTTCACTAAGCTCATATTGATGCATGACCTGTTGTATTTTCTCTGAAATCTTTTTTGGTGGTATTTCTTTGTGTTGAATTTTTATCTTCAACAAATCTCTATTCAGCAACATCCCAGACAAGGTACGTAAAACAAAATCTGAATGGTATTGCCATGATTTCATTGCCCCTACAATGTCATAATCGTCTAGTTTAGAAAATTTCTCTAAAACACTCGTGTTAAAATCTTCTTTGCGTACCGATGTGGTTAAAAAATAGCAAAGCGCTTTACTTGCCAACAGTGTGTCTTCTTGATTACTTAATTCTTTCGCACGTTTTAAAACCCGTGTTAATAACTGTTCGGCAACTAAGCCTGTTTTATGAAGATACACCTGCCAATACATTAGCCTTCTGGCTATGATGAATTTTTCTACAGAGTAGATTCCCTTCTCCTCTACCACTAGCCTGTCATCTTTCACGTTAAGCATCGCTATAAGACGTTCACTATTAACAGATCCCTCACTCACTCCCGTATAAAAGCTATCACGGCGCAGGTAATCTAAACGGTCCATGTCCAACTGGCTTGAAATTAACTGGTGTAAAAATATACGATTGTATTGATTGTTAAAAAGCGTGATTGCAAGGGTTAATCTACCTTTAAATATAGAATTTAGCTCTTCCATGAAAAGCAAAGAAATTTCTTCATGAGATATGTTTTCTACAATACTACGCTCCATTGCATGAGAAAATGGGCCATGCCCAATGTCGTGTAACAATATAGCAACAAGTAAGGCCTCTTCTTCTTGATTAGAAATTGCAATATCCTTAGAGCGTAAAACCTGTATTGCTTTTTGCATTAAAAACATAGCCCCTAAAGCATGGTGGAAACGCGTATGATGTGCCCCTGGATATACAAGGTATGACATGCCCATTTGAGATATTCTTCGAAGGCGTTGAAAATACGGGTGCTCAATTAAATCAAAAATAAGTGTGCTCGGTATGGTAATAAAACCATAGATAGGATCGTTTACTATTTTAAGGTTGCTACGCGAATTCAAAGGTTTCTTTTTCAAGGAGTTAAATTATAGCATCAAAATTAAGCAATCAAAAACATAAAGTTGTGAAATGCTTCTAAAATTTCAGGAGAAAATAACATTTTAGAAACACACATAATTAAGAATTAACGCTACGTTTGTAGCAAACAACAGAACACTATGAGCAACATAAAAGTACTTTGGGTAGATGATGAAATTGATTTGTTAAAACCACATATCATGTTTTTAGAAAAAAGGAACTACCATGTTACAGAAGCTCAAAGTGGTACAGAGGCCCTTGAAGAAATCAAAAAAACTTCGTTTGATATTGTCTTTCTAGATGAAAACATGCCTGGACTCTCTGGATTAGAGACACTCGCAGAGATAAAAGAAATGAATGCCTCTCTCCCTGTTGTTATGATTACCAAGAGTGAAGAAGAGTATATCATGGAAGAGGCCATTGGCTCTAAGATTGCAGATTACTTAATTAAGCCTGTAAATCCAAATCAAATTTTATTGAGTTTAAAAAAGAATTTGGATCATTCTAGATTAATTTCACAAAAGACCACGTCTAATTACCAACAAGAGTTTCGTAAAATTGCCATGGAGCTATCCATGGTGAATAGTTTTGAACAGTGGGCAGACATGTACCAAAAATTAATATATTGGGAGCTTGAACTAGAAACCATTGAAGACACGGGAATGTTTGAAATTCTTGAATCTCAAAAAATGGAAGCCAACAACCAGTTTTGCAAATTTATAGACAAGAACTACCCAAAATGTTTTGACGGCAGTATAGAAGCTCCCACCATGTCTCACACACTATTTAGAGATAAAGTTGCGCCACAATTAAAAAAAGGATCGCCAACACTACTAGTAGTTGTGGACAACCTGCGCTATGACCAATGGAAAGCCTTTGAGCCGTTTATAGCAAATAGCTATAAAAAAAATACAGAAGAAATGTACTACGGTATTCTTCCCACCGCTACACAGTATGCGCGTAATGCAATATTTAGCGGCCTAATGCCAAGTGACATGGAGAAATTACATCCAGACTTATGGTTAAACGATACAGACGAAGGGGGTAAGAACATGTATGAAGATAAATTTTTAGCAGCGCAACTAAAAAGATTACAATTAAACCTCGATTGGAGCTATCACAAAATATCAAGTTTAAAACAAGGAAAACGCCTTGCTGAGAACTTTAAAAGTCACAAAAATGAAGACCTAACGGTACTGGTTTACAATTTTGTAGACATCCTTTCTCATTCAAAAACAGAAATGGAGGTAATTAAAGAATTAGCCTCTACAGACAAGTCTTACAGATCACTAACACAGAGTTGGTTTAAAAACTCACCGTTGATGGATATAATACAACAAGCTTCTCAGCTTGGCTTTAAACTTATAATCACGACAGACCATGGAACAATAAACGTAAAGAACCCAAGTAAAGTTATAGGAGACAAAAACACTAGCGCAAACCTAAGATACAAAACAGGTAAGAGCTTAACCTACCAAAAAAAGGATGTATTGGCTGCGTCTAACCCAGCAACCATTGAATTACCAAAAATAAATATGAGCAGCTCGTTTATCTTTGCCAAGAGTGATATGTTCTTTGCTTATCCAAATAATTACAATCATTACGTAGGGTATTATAGGAATACCTACCAACATGGTGGTGTATCTTTAGAGGAAATGATAATACCTTTTGTTACATTGACTCCTAGGTAGTTTTGGTGTAGGAATATTCCTTGATAAATATATTTTAGGTTAAAAATATGCGTTAAATGGCATTAAAGTATATATTTGTAATATAATGTATGGAAATAACGTACTCGCTTGATGAAATACCAAAGGTTGCGGACACGCTTTTAAAAAACCTTTCAAGTAAAACTGTATTGTTTTACGGAGAAATGGGTGTTGGCAAAACTACGCTAATCAAACAGCTAGCAAAGCAACTAGGGGTTTTGGAAACATTAAGCAGTCCTACATTTTCGATTGTAAATGAATATGAAACTAAAGATAGTTTGCTGTATCATTTTGATTGTTTCAGGCTTACAAGCGAAGAAGAAGCCTTAGATATTGGAATTGAAGATTATTTAACGGCAGGCCATTATACGTTTATTGAATGGCCAGAAAACATTAAAAATTTTGTACCACTGGATAGTAATAAAATTAAATTAATACTAAATGCCAATGGAACAAGAACAGCAACACTAATTTCTATGCTATAGTATTGCTAATACAAAATATAAAAGACAGTGTATAATCTAGTAGTATCTCAAAAAACAGACACTATATTACGTGTTGATATATTTGAGAAATAAGTGACCTAGCAATGTACGTCGAACTTAATTTCGGTACATGTCTTTTTTCATGATAGGTTTGTGGTATAACTCTCACAAAAATTATATCATGAAAAACGTAAAAACACTTTGTATTATAGCAATCGTATCATTAGGAATGTTCGCAACTTCTTGTACTCCTGAGAATCTAGATAATGATCAAACAGAACAACAAATTGACA
>CAJWVI010000031.1 GCA_913048115.1 uncultured Flavobacteriaceae bacterium
TCCCTCTCCTTTTCCCTCTCCTTTTCCCTCTCCTTCTCCTTTTCCTTTTTCTCCCATCCCTTCTTCCATTTTTTCTCCCAAACTTTTTTGTTTTTCAATTATGTCTGGAAGCTGAAAACCCTCACCCTGTCCCTGTCCTTTGCCAGGTTGCGGCATTCCTTGCTTACCGCTTCCGCTTCCCTCACCCATTTGCTGGTCTTGCATAGTAGTGAGAATGTTTGTAAGCATGTTGGCAAGCTCGTTAGTTCCTGAGATGGTATACTGTTGGCTAGCAACACCTTGGCGTAATTGGTTTTCAGCAAGGCGCTCCATCGCTTTGTTTATATTGTATTGAACATTGGTTATTGCCTGGTTTATTTTCTGGCTTATCATGGGCTGTCTTAGAGAGAGGGAAAACAAACTATCATCTATGTGTTTAAAGTTTTGTTTTAGGTTGTTTTGTGTGTTTAGGCGTTTTCCAAAAACAGGATTACCGTAATCGGTTTCTTTAAAAGCCTGCATTAATTCTTCTTGTCTAAAGGAAAACACGATCAAATTATCAAGAATTTGACGCAATATAGCAACGTCTTCATCTAGTTGTTGTTGTTGCCCGCCTGACATCGCAATTTTCATTTGCTGACCCATTTGTTGCATTTTTTTTCCTGCTTTTTTTTGATTTTTTTTTGCGCCCGTTTTGTTGTCTTTTTCAAGCTTGTCGGTTGCCTCTTGCTGCTCCTTGTCAACAACCCTCTCTCCTATTTCGTTTTTTGGGAGATCTACAGGGTCTTTTAGCTCTTTATTTTCTTTCTCTAGCTCTTGTGCTTCTTTTTTGTATTGTTCAAACTTCTTGTTTAATTTCTCTTGAGCCTCCTTTGTGTTTTCTTGTCCTGGGGTATCTGCTAGTTTTTCTTGTTGCTTTCCTAGCCTAAAAAGATCCTCTGCAAGCTTTTCGCTTTTCTTATTTACGTAATAGCGCTTTGTTAACTCTATTAACTGTTCGAGGTTTTTTTCTTGATTTTTATTTTGCTTAGACACCTCTTCTAGCTTTTTGGTTAGCTCCTCTTTACTTATTTTTTCTTGCAATTTTTCAAGGGTCTCTAAAAGCCTTTCGTTTTCTTTTAGTTTTTCTAGATTATCCTCTATCCTTTTTTCTAGTTGCTTTTTAAACAAGTCTTTCTCTTTATTCTCTGGCTGAAAGTTCTCCAGGTTTTCCTGCAGCTCTTTGGAAAACTTCTGCATCATTTTTTCTTGTGCTTTTTGACGCTTCAAAACATCTTCAAGGGTTTTGTTGTCATTCCAATTAAGTGCTTTTTTTTCTTTTTGGATTTTTTCTAATCTCTCCAGGCGCATATCTTGCTTTTTCATTTCCTCTAAAGCCTTGTCTAGCCCTTTAATAGCATTTTCTTGATTTTCTAATTGCTTATTATCAAGCTCGATTTGAGGTAGTTTCCTGTAGGAATAATACTCAGACTGAGCTGCTTTATAAGAGTTTACTGCGTCGTTGTCAAACACTTCAAAATAATATTCGTACGCGACACCTTCAGGCAGCTCTAGTTCACCTGGAAACGTGTGCGTAAATTGATGAACGTTGCTTTTGTTTATGTTTAATGCCTTAGAAAGCTTTAAGGCTTCTTGCCCTAATGGATAATATATGAGTTGTAATTTTGTGAAACCATAATCATCACTCACTTGACCAAGAAAATAAACAACTTGACTATCTAGGCTATCGGGTTTAGACTGCATATAGATTTCTGGATATTGATCCTTAACAACCTCCAGGGTAAAAGAGAGGTTTTCAAAATCCTTTAAGCGAGCATTAGAGGTTGTTATGGCGTAGTCTAACTTCGTATAAATTCCTTTTTTTAAGGTATATTCTTGATTATTACCTGTAAAAGCATATGTTTCGCCCTTAGCCTTAAGGCTTACCTCGCTTGTGTTTTGTGTATATACCAGCCACTGCGCTAGGGTACCTTCTGGTATCGTCGCGTTTCCAGTGCTTTTTAGCACTTCATTTTTCTTGCCTGTGTGCTGAGGGAATCTTAAAAACAGTTCGAAACCAAGTAAAGACGGTGTTTTAATAACATCAAGGAGATAGCCCCTAGAGGCCACCTTGTTTGCGATGAAATTAAACTCTATTGGCGCGTTGGGCTGAACAAATGTGTGCTCAAAGACCCCGAGATCTGTTTGTTGAAGAAAATATGTTTGGCCTTGATATACAATACTTGCGTTTTCTGGAACAGACGCTCCTTGGGTTCTTACGCGTACAGTAAAAGGTTTGTTTTGAACTGCGGTTAGGCTCTCGTTCTCGACATGAAAAATAAAGGGCGCGGGGGGTTGGTAAGCCTTGTCATAGTTAACGACTCGCTTATAGCTATTGCTAAACAGGTCTTTCTCACCTAAGGTGTTAACTAGTATAAAAATAACCGCCGGCACAGCCGCATAGGCCAAGTATTTGTAGTTTTGTTGAAAGTTTATCGCTTTTTTAAAAACCACCGGCTGCATTTCACCTGCTTTTTGATCAATACTTGCCGCGAGCAGCTCAGACTCTCTTTGGTTTTGATTTAACTGAATGACATTTAAAAGCTTGTCACTGATCTGAGGGAAATGATTTCCAATAATTTCTGCCGCTTCTTCGTTGCTAATTCCTTGTTGAAGGCGAAACAGTTTTAATAGTGTAAAAGCAATGAATCGAAAAAACAAAGCAAGTTCCACAAACACAAAAACCCAAAACAAAACGGTTCGCCCCATTGGGTTAAGCCATAAAAAATACTCTACAATAAGGGTAAACAACAAGTACAACAGGCCAATAACAAAGAACAAAATAGTTCCTTTTATTAACTCATTGGTGTAGTATTTTTTTATAAATTGTTCCAGCTTTAGCTGGATAAGGTTAAATGAACTCATATGGTTTTATAGGCGATAAACCGCGCATTTAAAATTACTGCAAAAAAAATACCAAACACAGTAAATTTAAAAATTTATGAAAGATTTAAAATACCTATTTGCATATGCCACCCCGGCAACCGCGGTAATCGGTTTGTGGGCAGGAAGTTTTTGGGTATTTTTAACGCCTTTTTTTGCTTTTATGATAGTGCCATTTTTAGAAACCATTTTACCTGTAGCAGAGCAAAACCTCACTAAAAAACAGGCGCTTAGCAAAAATAAGAACAAATTTTTTAATATTCTTTTATACCTTAACATCCCTATTGTTTATGGTTTGGTCGGTTATTTTTTATGGAGTCTTGGGTTTGTAGACTACACAACGACAGAGCTCGCTGGGCTCACGGTCTCCATAGGTGTTGTTGTGGGTGCTAACGGAATTAATGTAGCACATGAGCTGGGGCACAGAAGGCTGCGGTTTGAAAAAACACTTGGGAAGCTTTTGCTAATTCCGGCGCTGTATATGCATTTTTTTATTGAACATAACTTTGGGCACCATCTTCATGCGGCAACTCCAGAAGACCCCGCTACAGCGAACTACAATCAAAGTGTTTATTCTTTTTGGCGCGCCTCTATTAGCGGGCAATATGTAAATGCTTGGCGCATTCAGAAAAACCTGTTAAAACAAGCTAAATTGCCCTTTTTGAGCATTAAGAACGACATGTTTTGGTATACTTTAATCCAGCTAGGATATCTAAGCGGGATCTATTTATTAATAGGTGGTTTTGCAACAGTTCTTGGGGTAGGAATTGCCTTGATGGGCGTTGTCTTGCTTGAAACTATTAATTATATAGAGCACTACGGCCTTAAACGAAGTAAAATGACCTCTGGCCGGTATGAACGAGTAACCGAGATACATTCCTGGAACTCCAACCACATATTAGGAAGGATTCTTTTATATGAGTTAACGCGCCATAGCGATCATCATTATAGGGCTCATAAAAAATATCAATTGCTAGAATATCATGACCTTAGTCCTCAAATGCCTTTTGGGTATACAACCTCTATGGTTTTAGCTTTAATACCTGCGCTGTGGTTTACTGTTATGAATAAACTAATTCCTGTTGCGATGCGCCCATAGAATTGTATCTTTACATCCACAAAAATTAATTTTTTATGGCTCAAAAAGTACGTGTACGTTTCGCTCCTAGTCCAACGGGGCCTCTTCATATTGGTGGTGTAAGAACTGCTTTGTTTAATTATTTGTTTGCAAAAAAACACGGCGGTGATTTTATACTTCGAATAGAAGACACCGATAGGGCGCGCTATGTTTCTAGTGCAGAAGAATATATAATAGAGGCCCTGGAGTGGCTTGGTATTCCTTTTGATGAAAGCACCGCAAAGCCTGGAAATGTAGGCCCCTACAGACAAAGCGAGCGCAAAGACCTATATAAAGAGCATGCCGACACGCTAATAAAAGCAGGACACGCTTATTATGGCTTTGACACCCCTGATTCCTTAGACACGCAAAGAAAAGAATATGAGGCAAATGGAGAGACCTTTATCTACAATTGGCATAATAGATTAACCCTAGATAACTCATTAGTGCTTTCTAAGCAAGACGTCCAGACAAAATTAGATGCTGGGACTCCTTATGTTATTCGGTTCAAAACACCACAGGACGAAACCCTAAGGCTTCAAGATGTTATTAGAGGCGCTATGCAAATAGACACCAACGTGCTAGACGATAAGATATTATTTAAAAGCGATGGAATGCCAACCTACCATCTAGCAAATATTGTGGATGATCACCTAATGAATATCACACACGTTATTAGAGGAGAGGAGTGGTTGCCATCTTTGGCTTTACACATTTTGTTGTACAGGTCTTTAGGCTGGGAGGCGCCAATTTTTGCGCATTTACCCCTCATTATGAAACCTACCGGTAAGGGTAAACTAAGCAAGCGGGACGGTGATAAAATGGGGTTTCCTGTGTTTCCGCTTGAGTGGAAAACAGCAGAAGGAGATTTGTTTTCTGGGTATAGAGAAGACGGGTACTTGCCGGAAGCGGTATTAAATATGCTTGCTTTTTTGGGCTGGAATCCAGGAACAGAGCAAGAGCTCTTTAGCTTAGAAGAGCTTATAAAAACCTTTAGCCTAGAGCGTGTTAATAAGGCTGGGGCTAAATTTGATCCAGATAAAACAAAATGGTTTCAACAACAATATTTTCAAAAAGCAAGTGACGCTATTTTAACAAAAGAGTTTGCCGCACTGTTAAAGAGCAAGGGGGTTTCTACCCCCCTTGATATAACAAGGATCGTTGCTTTAATTAAAGAGCGCGCTGTTTTTGTTGAAGATCTTTGGAGCCAAGGCTTTTTCTTTTTTGAACAACCAACAAGCTATGATGAAAAGGCTGCAAAAAAAGCATTTAAAGAAGACACACCAACAATTCTTTTACATGTTTCTGAAATTTTAAAACAGCAAGCATCCTTTGATGGGCCAACCATTTCTGGAGCGGTAAAACAATGGGTCTCGGGACAAGAAATGGGCTTTGGAAAAATAATGATGCCGCTAAGACTCGCTTTGGTTGGGGCTATGCAGGGGCCAGATGTGTTTGAAATAGCTGCCTTGCTGGGAAAAGAAGAGTCGCTTTCGAGAATTGAAAAAGCCATTACTTTTATGAAAAAAACAATGTAGTTGGGCTTAATTTTTGTATATTAATGATGTATTAACTTTTTTAAACAGTTTGCTATGAGTGGTATTCTTATTTCAATTCCTTTTTTAATTTTTGCTTTCTTTTTCTTAACCTCTTCGGTGTTTACTGTAAAACAACAAACTGCTGCAATTGTAGAGCGGTTTGGAAAGTTTTTAAGCGGGAGAAGCTCTGGCTTGCACTTTAAAATACCGCTTGTGGATAGAATTTCAGGAAGAATAAATTTAAAAGTTCAGCAGCTAGATGTTATGGTTGAAACAAAAACAAAAGATGATGTGTTTGTTAGGCTAAAGATTTCGGTGCAATTTCAGGTCATCAAAGAAAAGGTATATGATGCTTTTTATAAGCTAGAAAACCCGCACGACCAAATCACTTCTTATGTGTTTGATGTTGTTAGGGCTGAGGTTCCTAAGATGAAACTAGATGACGTCTTTGAGCGCAAAGACGATGTTGCTATTGCTGTAAAACAAGAGCTTAATGAGGCTATGATTAATTATGGGTATGATATTATAAAAACCCTAGTGACAGACATAGATCCAGATGTACAGGTGAAGGCGGCCATGAACCGCATTAATGCCGCAGAGCGTGAAAAAGTAGCTGCAGAGTATGAGGGAGAGGCAGAGCGTATTAAGATTGTTGCCAAAGCGCGCGCAGAGGCAGAAAGCAAAAGACTACAAGGGCAGGGTATTGCAGACCAGAGAAGGGAAATTGCACGTGGTCTTGAAGAATCTGTTGATGTTTTAAACAATGTTGGTATAAACTCTCAAGAGGCCTCTGCGCTTATTGTGGTTACACAACACTACGACACACTACAATCTATTGGTGAGGCAACAAACACTAATTTAATTTTATTACCAAACTCCCCCCAAGCAGGAAGTAATATGCTAAACGATATGATCGCTAGTTTTGTGGCGAGTAACCAAATTGGGGAAGAAATGAAAAAAACAAATGCAGCCAACGGGCTAGGGAAGAAAAAGAAGGAATCAAAACTTCCTCCCCCAAAACCTTCTTATGATGATGATGCCGATGTGGTGTTTTAGAGCGAGAAATAAACTTTATAAGAAACCCGAAACAGATTGTTTCGGGTTTTTTTATTCCGCAAGCCTAGCCCATGAGTCTCTTAGACTAACGGTTCTATTAAAGACCATTTCATCTTCTGTGGTTTCTGGGTCTACTGTAAAATACCCTAAGCGCTGAAACTGCACCGTATCTTCAACAGCTAGCTCTTTTAGGCTTGGTTCTGCATACCCGGTTATAACGGTTAAAGAGTCTGGGTTTACGAAGTCCATAAAGTCTTTGTCTTTGTGGGTGTCTGGCGAGGGGTCTGTAAACAGCCTATCGTACAGGCGCACCTCAACAGGTATTGCCTCTTTAATAGCAACCCAGTGGAGAGTTCCTTTTACTTTGCGTAAACTCTCTTGTGTGCCGCTCCCGCTTTTGCTTTTAGGATCATAGCTGCAGTGTATTTCCGTAATATTTCCATCTTCATCTTTTACACAGCCCTCTGCTTTGATGATGTATGCATTTTTAAGGCGCACTTCTTTGCCTAATTTTAATCTAAAAAACTTTTTATTAGCCTCTTCTCTAAAATCTTCTTTCTCAATATAAAGCTCCCTAGAGAACGGAACTTGCCTATGCCCTGCTTCTGGGTCTTCTTGGTTGTTTTCTGCCTCTAACCACTCTGTCTCGCCTTCTGGGTAGTTGGTAATAATCACTTTTACAGGGTCTAAAACCGCCATTACTCGGTTTGCCTTTTTGTTTAAATCTTCTCGTATACTAAACTCTAGTCTAGATACATCAATTAGGTTATCGCGCTTTCCTACACCAATACCCTCTGCAAAGTTTTTAATAGAGGCGGCTGTATACCCTCTTCTTCGGAGGCCAGATATCGTTGGCATTCTTGGGTCGTCCCAACTTTGTACCACGCCCTCTTCAACGAGTCTAGCTAGTTTTCGCTTACTTACAAGTGTGTGGCTTAGATTTCTACGAGCAAATTCACGTTGTTTTGGACGTAATTTAACAGGGTCAACTAGTTGGTCTAAAAACCAATCATAAAGCTCTCTATGGGGTAAAAACTCAAGCGTACAAAAAGAATGTGAAATCTGCTCTATGTAGTCGCTTTCACCGTGAGTCCAGTCATACATTGGGAAAATTTTCCAATCTGTTCCTGTTCTATGATGGTGCTTGTGTAGAGTTCTATAAATAACTGGGTCACGCATTAGCATGTTGCTAGATTCGAGATCAATTTTAGCGCGCAGCACATGGGCTCCTTCTGGCGCGTCACCTGTTTTCATTTGCTCAAATAAGTCTAGGTTTTCTGATACCGAGCGGGTTCTGTAAGGGCCCGCTACACCAAGAGTTGTTGGTGTTCCTTTTTGATTTGCAATATCTTCACTGGATTGAGAATCTACATATGCCTTGCCTTCTTTAATTAATAGTAGGGCCCAATCATAGAGTTGTTGAAAGTAATCACTCGCGTAACATTCTTTGGTCCAACTATAACCCAAAAAGCTAATGTCTTTTTTAATTGCATCCACAAACCGCTGCTCCTCTTTGGCTGGGTTTGTGTCATCAAAACGTAAATTCACTGGGGCGTTATATTTTAAACCCAAGCCGAAGTTAAGACAAATAGAAGACGCGTGACCAATATGTAAATATCCATTTGGCTCTGGTGGAAATCTAAAACACAAGCCCTCTTTGTTGTGGGTTGTCTTTAAATCTTCTTCTATAATATGCTCAATAAAATTAAGCGTTTCTTTTTCTTCAGACATTATATGCGTGTTGGTTAAAACAAAGCACAAAGGTAACTAATCTTGTTAAAAACAAATGATTGTGTGGCCCTATCTAGTCACTTAATTTTATCTTTACAAAAACCAGATATTATGAGCTCTATCCATTTAAAGGACATTCGCGTTTATGCCAACCATGGTTGCTTAACTGAAGAAGAAAAAATAGGCAGCGACTACCTAGTAAACCTTAGTGTTGATTGTGATTTATTGCGTGCGGCAAAAACAGACATGTTAGTAGATACCGTAGACTACGTACATTTAAACTCCATTGTAAAAGAAGAAATGGCGATACGCGCCAAGCTACTAGAAAATGTTGGGCAGAGGATTATAAACCGTGTTTTAAAACAATTTCCTGAAATTACTTTTGTTTGCGTAACGGTCTCAAAACTAAATCCTCCCATAGGTGGAGACGTTGAGGCGGTAAGCGTCACAATGACATCGGTATAGATAATTTCGGTTTTTAGTTGTGCTCTTTACCACGAATCTTATATATTTGCGCTCTGCAATACGGGTCTAGAAGAAATTCAAGGTTTAGCAGAAATTCAAGGCATCATGGCCGAGCGGCTAGGCAGAGGTCTGCAAAACCTTCCACAGCGGTTCGAATCCGCTTGATGCCTCAAAAAACCTTCAGTAATCCTGAGGGTTTTTTTATGTCTAAGAATTCTGTGGGTTTGTATTTTAAAAAGCCTATTGCGGCGGATTGTCCGGGTATGCTCTCAATCCCTTTTTTAACCTGTGATGGAAAGACTCCTTCTAACAGCATAAAAACTCCAAAGACAACAATAAAAATACTTACCCACTTTTTAGTTTTGATTATAAACCTAGGGGTCATCTTGTTTTTTAATTTTTTGGCCGCAGCTATTTTTAATAAATCAACAGAGAAAAAAACAACAAGAACAGTACCAAGGAATAAAAACATTCCGTTTTCTGAACTTGTTAACGCGTTAGCCGCAATTATCGTTAGCACCCACCCAGAGAGCACACCGAAGTTAACAAAGTTGAGTAAAAAACCCTTTAAAAATAGCCCTCCAAGGTTTTTTTTGACGTTTACAGCGTAGTGTTCACGAACAATTTTAATAAAGTTTTTTGAGGTCCTTATATAAGATATGATACCATAAGCAATTAAAATTGCGCCCCCAAAAATAAGTAGACCCGGGTCGTCTTTTACGTGTGATAAGATTTTTGAGGTGCTAAAATATGCAATAACAATAAAAACAATATCTGCAGACACCGCCCCTAGATCAAAAAACAACCCAGCCTTAAAACCCTTGGTTATACTAGTCTCGATTAGGGTGAAAAAAACCGGCCCTACTGCAAAAGCAAGGATAAAACCATATAAAGCTGCGTATGCTAAACCATCAAACATAGAGGTGTAAAGTTACAAAAGGTTTAAAGAGATTAACACAAAACAAAGGGGCTTTTTTAGCGGCAACCACGATGTGAAGTTTTGTAATTATACCCACATACCAATAAATAATATTTTCTCTAGTCTAGTGGCGTACAATAACACGCAGCGCACAATAAAAAAAAGATAATATCACAGGCGGGTTTATAGCGTGATGGAATGGTGTGTTGGGTTGTTTAGACCAAAAAACACTCCTGGGCAATAAACATTACTCGAAGCGCCGTGATAGCGCAAAGCATACGTTTATCAACCAAAAAGGCCCTTGATTTAAATGTCAGGGCCTTTTTTAGGTTTTTTATTAGAAAAAGGTGTGTCCCGCTATAACATTGGCGCCCCATCCAGCATAGTAAAATCAAGATGTTTTCTTACTAAGTCTGCATTTTTAACCCTTACGCGCACCTCATCTCCTAGTGTAAAAGTATTATTAGTTTTTCTACCAACTACAGCATACTCTTCTTTAATAAACTCATAGTGATCATCCCGCATGTCTTGAATACGAACCATTCCCTCGCATTTATTAGAAACAATCTCAATATAGATACCCCACTCAGTAACACCGCTAATTACACCAAGAAAGTCTTGATCTTCGTGGTCCTTCATATACTTAATTTGCATGTACTTAATACTGTCTCTTTCTGCTCTAGCGGCTAAGCCCTCTCGTTCGCTACTGTGCCTACATTTTTCTTCAAAAGCATCTTGCTTTGCAGAATCGTTTTTATCTAAATAGCGCTGCAATAGCCTATGGACCATAACATCTGGATACCTACGAATAGGAGATGTAAAGTGTGTGTAGTGATCAAAGGCTAAACCATAATGACCAATATTATTTGTTGTGTATACCGCTTTACTCATGGTGCGTATAGCTAAGGTATCTATCATGTTTTGTTCTTTCCTACCGTGCACATCTTTAAGTAATCTATTCATAGATTGTGCGGTGGTCTTTTTGTCTCTGGTGTCTAATTTATAACCAAACTGCTTAATGATTTTCTCTAGAGCTGCAATTTTTTCGTCATCTGGTTCGTCGTGTACTCGGTACACAAAGGTTTTTTTAACAGATTGCCTTCCTATGTACTCTGCAACACTTCTGTTGGCAAGAAGCATAAACTCTTCGATTAGTTTATTAGCGTCTTTACTCTCTTTAAAATAAACTCCTTCTGGGTTATTAGCCTCATCTAGTTTAAAACGAACCTCTACTTTATCAAAAGAAATAGCGCCGTTATTCATTCTTTTTTCACGAAGAATCTTCGCGAGTCTATCTAGATCTAGAATTGCTTGTGCAATAGGCTTCTCAATAGTGTATGGGGTGTCTGTAATAGAAATTTCTGCAGAAATTTCTGTATTTAAGACTCCTGTATTATTATAATTTGCCTCAATGATTTGCTGCGCTTCTTCGTATGCAAACCTAGCATCACTATAAGTAACTGTTCTACCAAACCATTGGTCTACCACCTCTGCTTTTTGATTTATTTCAAACACTGCAGAAAACGTGTACTTTTCTTCATGTGGGCGGAGTGAACAAGCTCCGTTGCTTAAAATTTCAGGCAGCATAGGTACTACTCTATCGACCAAATATACCGATGTTGCGCGCTCAAAAGCCTCGTCATCTAATACTGTTCCTTCTTTTAAATAGTGTGAAACATCTGCAATATGAATACCAATTTCATAATTTCCGTTTTGTAGCGTGGTTACCGATAATGCATCATCAAAATCTTTAGCGTCTTTTGGGTCTATCGTAAAGGTTAAATCTTTACGCATATCTCGGCGTATTTTTATTTCGTTTTCTTGTATTGAAGTGTCTATTTTATTTGCAAACTCTTCAACTTCTTCTGGAAAATCGTAAGGAAGGCCGTATTGAGCTAAAATTGCATGAATTTCTGTATGGTGCTCTCCAGGCATTCCTAACCTTTTTAATACACTACCAAAAGGAGAATCTGCCTTTTCTGGCCAATCATCCAGTGAAACTAAAACCATTTCACCTTGCTGTGCACCGTTGAGTTTATTTTTGGATATAAATATATCAGTCATCATTTTATGATCTGCCACATTAACAAATGCAAAACGTTCTTGAATATCTATAGTGCCAACAAACTCTGTTTTTTTACGTTCTATGATTTTTGTAACCTCTCCTTCTGTTTTTCCTCCTTTTCTACGTTTAAAAACATATACTTCAACTATATCACCATTTAATGATTTATTAAGATTGTTGCTTTTTACATAAATATCCTCTTCTAGATCTTCAACGATAATATATCCTTGGCCCCTTCCAGCCATATCTACTCTACCTGTATAGTAGTTTTGAGATGGCGTAATAATATATTTACCTCTATCAACTTCTTGAATTGTTTTTTCTTCTTGAAGTTGTTTTAATTTTTTGATTATTTGATTTCTATTACTAGGATCATCCACACCTAATTTTGAAGCTAACTGCTTATAATTATGGGGGTTACTGTGATCTTTTCTTAAAATAGCAAGGATACTTTGGGTAAGGTTTTCAATTTTATTAGAAGATTTTCTTCTTTTATTTCTTTTCATGTATTTTTTCTTGTTCTCATTTATTTTGTGAGACACGTATTAATTTATATTTCTTAAAGGAATTGATTTAAATAAAGTTCAGGATGAACTATAACTCATGTGAAGAAGATTTAAAATTAGATAATATTATTTTAAACCAATCTATTAAGATTACTGCAAAGCTACACTTTTAATATTAAATGACTAAAAGAGTATTATTAATAACTACTGGAGTTTTGTATTGACAATAAAACAGTTTTTAAATATGATTAATAAAAAAAGTATTAAATGTATATTTATACTACTAATTAAATAACAAAATAGAAAATTTTAAAACTGTTACATGTTTTACATTTCCTAGTCAATATTATGTTTTACACCATTTATTAGAACAAGCAGAACTTCGTTTTTTTTAAATAAAACTATAATTGGTGTTTTACCTTTTCATTATAATTCCTTTAGGGGTATTAGGTTAAAAGTACATTTTAACGATATTCAAGAATCTATAATAATTATAAAATCCCTTAAAAATTCTATTAATTTATCTACTACTTAATTTATCATAAATATAAAACAAGGTTTTTAGACTTATTAACAAGTATATATACATCTCATTTCTTTTTTATAAATTTTTAAAATAAAATAGTGTGTATTATGGTATGTTTATAGCGGTATAACTTTTATACTAATTATAAAGAATATAATTTATTTATTTTTATAGGTATGATATCAACAGGTTGTCCTTGTATTTAATCCTTGTAAAATAAGGATTTAAGTAGATATATTAACAACTGTGGAAAACCTATACCACACCTGTTTTATTAATAACTTTTTTTATTTTTATTGTTTAGAAGCAACGTTATTATTCTAATAACTTCTCAATAAACAACAAGGTTATATTTAGGTATTCTAAATTATTAATACATATTCACTTTTATATTTAGATATGCAAATTTTTCTATTATTTTTCTATTAACAGCTATTAACAATTTAACACAGGTTATTAACTTTGTTATCTATAGTTAACAACCAAACGGAAATATATATTTCCAAGCCTTCTTGAAATAGTATATTTGTAGTAAATAAAAAACAATTATGAAAATAGCTATTGGAAACGATCACGCAGGACCAGAGTATAAACTTGCTATTGTAAAACTATTAGAGTCAAAAGGAATCACAGTAGAAAATCATGGAACAGATACCTTAGATAGTGTTGATTATCCAGACTTTGCAAATCCAGTAGCTAAAGCAGTTAACGAGGCAATGGTTCAAAAAGGAATACTTATTTGTGGAAGTGCAAATGGTGTTGCAATGACTGCAAATAAATACCCAAACGTTCGTGCCGGGCTATGCTGGACTAATGAGATTGTAAGCCTTATACGCCAACACAATGATGCTAATATATTATGTATTCCCGCACGATTTACATCAATACCACAAGCCTTAAAAATGGTAGATACTTTCTTAAACACTAATTTTGAAGGGGGTCGTCATCAAAACAGAGTAGATAAGATAAGGTGTGTTTAATAGTCTTATTCCTTTATATAAAATAGTGCTTATAATTTTTACTCACCTAGAAATTTAGACCATGGAGCTAAAAATAAAAACATTTAAAGAATTAACCATCGAGGAGCTTCACGATGTCTTTCAACTGCGCGGAGAGGTGTTTGTAGTGGAGCAAAATTGTGTGTATCTAGATATTGATGGTAAAGACAAGGAGGCGCTTCATGTTATTGGTAAAGATAAGGGCCGTCTTGTGGCATATACCCGTTGTTTTGCACCAGGTATTTATTTTAAAGAAGCCTCTATAGGTAGGGTTGTGGTTACCAAAAAAGAGCGCAAAAATAAATATGGAGCAGAAATTATGAAGGCTTCTATTCAAGCAATACAAACACATTATAACACGCAAGCCATCTCTTTGTCTGCACAAGAATATCTAAAAAAATTTTACAAAAACCATGGATTTTCTCAAGTAGGCGAAGGGTATTTAGAAGACGGGATACCGCACATATTAATGGTAAACACTATTTAAGGTTTTGCAAACCAAGAAGTGTTGTTGTAACTAAAATAGTAAGCAATACCTGTTGGTTATTTTAATATTTTTTTATATTCCCTCTCATTGTTTAAAATCTTTATTGCCGCCATAATCTCAGGGTTGTTTATCACTTGATATTCATATAAACCCTCGCTGTAGAAGTATTGTTTTAAAATTTCAGCTTTTAACAAAGAGACAATTTCATCTTTCTTATTTATTATTTTTTCTTGCTTAGCCTTGTCTATTTCTGTCATTAGTAAGGTATAGCTGTTTTCTATTTCTAGGTTATCGTCCTCAGCCCTGCGTAAAGCTTCTTTAAACGCAAGCTCTGTCTGTGTCTCAAAATCAAAACCAGATGTTTTTAAAAAAACTCTAAAATTTTGAAAATCTTTTCCCGTGAAGCTAAAGTCCTCCCAGCGCTCAAGTGGGTTGCTGTATCGGTACTGTGTTGCGTATTCAAAAATTGCATTATCTTTAAGTAGCGCATTCGTTATTGGGCTAAAATTAGCAGAAGACAACTCAATGTCTGGTAGAATTCCACCACCGTCATATACTGTTCTTCCCCCCCTTGTTTTAAATGCGGAGTATTCCTTGGGTTTTAAGCGCACAGGATCTCCGTTCTTATCCCTGTTCCAATAGTCTAAAGCTTGAATGCAGCGCCCGCTTGGGGTGTAGTAGCGCGATATTGTGATCTTAAGCTGTGAGCCATAGGTTAGGTTTTTAGGGCGCTGTACAAGCCCTTTTCCAAAACTCCTAGCACCAACAATAACAGCGCGATCTAGGTCTTGCAAACCACCAGAGACAATCTCACTTGCTGATGCGCTGCGACCGTTTACCAGCACTGCTAACGGAATAGAAACATCAACGGGCTCACTTCTTGTTTTATACACTTTATTGTATTTTTTTATTACAGAACGGGTTGTGGTTATCACCTCCCCTTTTGGAACAAATAGATTTACAACACTAATAGCTTCATTTAATAAGCCTCCGGGATTACCACGTAGGTCTAAAATAATTTTTTTAGCTCCCTGTAGCTTTAAATCCTCCAGTGCGTTTCTGGTTTGTATGGTTGTCTTTTTGTTAAATTTTCTCAACACAATGTAGCCAATATCTTCACCTATTAAGGTGTAAAAAGGCACAGCCTTTATTTCAACGGCACCTCGCTGAATTGTGGTTTTTTCAACCTCCCCTTGGCGCCTGTAGGTCACCTTAACACTAGAGCCCGCGGCCCCTTTAAGTAAATCGCGAGGATCGTTTTCATAAGTTTTTACATCAACGCCGCCAACACTAATTATCGCGTCGCCCGCCTGTAATCCAGCCACGTCCGCAGGGTAGTCTTTAAAAACCTCCAAGACAGTCAACCGCTTGTTATTGTAACGTATACTAGCCCCAACACCGGTATATACGCCGCTGTTTTTAATACGAGCATCCTCAACCGCCTGTTCATTCCAGTATACTGTGTAAGGATCAAGATTCTCTAACACACCCTTAATTGCGTTGTCCATTAAAGCCGCAGGAGTAACCTGGTCAACATAATTCATGTTGAGCTCTTTATAGAGCGACGTGAAGATTTCTAATTGTTTGGCAATTTCAAAGAAATCACTCTTTACAGCAGTCGTAAAACCAGCAGCCCCAAAGAGAATAATCGCTAGTATAGGAAGGATAATTTTTTTTCTCATCATAAGGGTGTTTTATTCTTTGCGACAAAACACTAGAAGCAACTGTTTTGTGTTAGCAAATTACATATAAATCTACAAAATAAAAAGGGAGCTACGAGCTGGAAGCGGCTAGCTTTTTTAAAGCCGATACCACAGAGCTCTCTATTGCTTGAAAAGCAGCAACATCTTTACCTATATACAAGAAAAGTAAGATAAAGGCCCTGCTATTTTTATTTGTAGTCTCTGGTTTTTGAAGCCGATATGCTTCTCGCATAAGGCGTTTTATCTTGTTGCGTGTTACGGCGCTTTTAAAATTTCGTTTAGCCACCGCAAACCCTGCTTGTGTCTTTTGTCCTTCTATAGGGAGCCACAACAATTTTACAGGGTACTTGGTTATTGTTTTTCCTTCCTCAAAAAGCTGCTTAATGGCTTTTCGTGATTTGAGTTTTTCGTGCTTTGGAAATGTTACCCTCAAGATAGAAGTGTTAGAGATTTGTTTTTATTACCGTAAAGATATACAAAGAAAAAAGACCTGTTTGGAATTTCTAAAAAACAGGTCTTTTTGAGGTCTTTTTTAACACCGTAACGAAATCTTATTTTACAGTATAGGTGTTATTTTCTCTGTTTATGTCTGCCATTGTTTGTGAGGCATCAATTTCTACGCGTGCAATCTTTTTTCCGTTCTCAACCTTTAATGTATAAGTTGGATATGCCCAAGCCCAGTCTTTTTCTAGAGTTGTTTTCTCCCCCTTTATACCTAAGGGCTTCTCGCCGCGCATCATTTGTAGTGGAATATAGAATTGCTCCTTGCTTCCATCCTCATACGTTACGTCAAGGTCAATAGGCATTCCCATTTCTCCTAAACGAGACAATGTAATACTCGCAGTTTTCTCGGCCTGTGTTACTGTTTTAACCGCATAGTCTATTGTTTTGGTGGTTTGTGTCCAGTCCATCAAGTACCAGTCTAGTTCTATTGCTGATACTTTTTCTGCAACCCTAATAAAATCGTTGGGCGTTGGGTGTTTGAAAGACCAGTCTGTAAAATACTGCTTTAGGGTTTTGTCTAAGTTGCTCTTTCCTATTACATATCCTAATTGAGATAAAAACACAGCCCCTTTACTATAGGCTGTAATACCATAAGCGCGATTACTAGCATACCTATCAGCGTGTGTTGTTTGTGGTTCCTCTTTTCCGCTATTTGCCAAAAAGGTATAACCCCTATAAGACCCCGTATGAGGGTTTTTAGCGCCTTCTTGGTTAATTAGATTCATGGCCTCGTCTGAAATATAAGAGGTAAACCCTTCATCCATCCACTCATGTTTCCCTTCGTTTGTTGCCATTAAAAACTGAAACCAGGTATGCGCCAATTCGTGTGCTGTAACCCCAACAAGGCTTCCAAACTTTCTATTTCCTGTTATTAGGGTACACATAGCATACTCCATACCGCCATCTCCACCCTGAATAACAGAGTACTGTTTGTAAGGATACATCCCGATGTTTTCATTAAAATAAGCTAACATTTCTGCTGTTTTCGGTTGTAAGTTTTTCCAGTTTTCTAAAATGTCGGGATTGTTTTTGAAATAAAAATTTAAAGTGGTGCCGTTGTCTGCTAAGTATTGCTCATGTATGTAGTCTTTGTCTGCAGCCCAAGTAAAGTCATGCACGTTAGGGGCAATAAAATTCCAAGATTTTTTCCCCCTTCTTGCGTGCATTACGCTTTTGTAGCCATTCTCACCCATCACGTTTGTTTTATTATACCCGGTTCCCGCAACGATGTATTGTTTATCTATGTTGATAGTAACATCAAAGTCACCCCAAGGGCTATGAAATTCACGGCCAATGTATGGGTCTGCATGCCATCCTTGAAAATCATATTCGGCCATTTTTGGATACCACTGTGTCATTGAAAAACGAACCCCCTCTGCATTATCTCTTCCGCTTCTTCTCACCTGCAAAGGCACCTGTGCGTCCCAAACCATTTTAAAGGTAGTGCTTGCACCGGGTTGAATAGGGGCGTTTAGTCTTACCTCTAGCACCGTACCAACAACCTCATAGGCTAGCTTTTTGCCATCCTGAGTTAGTTTACTTGGCCTGATGTATCCAATTTCACTAGGGGCTAGCTTTGAAATTCTATCACCCACTCTTCTGTCTGGGTCCTCAATTGTTAGAGAGCGAACATCCATTTCACTACCAGGCTGAAAGGCGTTAAAATATAAATGATAAAACACCCTGTCTAATACATCTGGAGAGTTGTTGGTGTAAACAAGGGTTTGTTTCCCGCTGTATTGATTGTTTTTTTCATCTACATTAATCGTCATTTTATAGTCAACATGTTGTTGCCAATAAGAGGTGTTGTTTTGAGCAATTACGTTTCCCAAGAAACAAAGAGCTATTGCAAGATTAAAAAGAGTTTTCATAGTATATACTGTTGGTTTTATAAAATTTCGGCCGCTCATTTCATTAGAAAAGGCAGCCGAAAATAACGTTGTTTAATAAATCAATTACATTTTTGATGCCATAATAAAAGCATTGTACATGTTAACCATTTTTCCAGATGTTGAAATGTTTTTAAAACGGTCTTTTTTTGATGGATCTCCACCCAAGACAACATCAGTTTTTACAGGTAGGCCACTATCCATTAACACCTGCTTTACTTGTTTTGCAGAAAGCCTTGGGTAGTAAGAGCGGATCATTGCGGCAACACCAGCAACATTTGGAGAAGCCATAGAGGTGCCCTGTAGATACTCGTAAGTGTTAAGGGGTGTTGTAGCCCAAATTTTTACACCAGGTCCAAACACATCTACATTTACTTTACCGTAGTTTGAAAAAGTCGCCAAGACTTCGCTACCATATTTATAATTTAAAGCACCCACCGTTAAAAACGTTTCGCTAATTTCTTCGCCAACACCTACTTGATCGTTTGGATATACCTGTATCCCGTCAAGGTCTATGCTTTCATTTCCTGCAGCGTTTACAATTAAAACGTCTTTTTCACTTGCATACGCAAGAGCGTCCCAGACCCACTGAGGGTGTGTCGAGTAGTATTTACCGAAACTTGTATTAATAACCTTTGCGCCATTATCAACTGCGTATCTAATTGCATTTGCAATATCTTTATCATACTCGTCTCCGTCTGGAACCGCGCGCACGGCCATGATTTGTACATTTTGAGCAACACCATTCATGCCTAGATTGTTATTGCGTTGAGCTGCAATAATTCCTGCAACGTGAGTACCGTGTTTTGCGTCTTTTTTCTCTGGGTCTGGACCGTCAACATCATTATTCCCGTAATATGGATTTGAATTATCATCAGGGTTATCACCCACAACACTTCTAAAATCTGTTTTTGTGTCAAAATGAGAATCCAACCTTCCTTGATAATAAGCAACACCACCTTTAATTTGGGTTATAAAACCAGGAATGTTGTCACTGTAGTTTAGCATTTGAGTAAGCATTCCTATTTGTTGCTTTTCTTCACCTGAAGCATCTGTAATACTCACCAAGTCTTCTTTTGAATAGTCTTTTTTGCCCAGTTTTTTACTAATAGCAGTGTGCGCAGGGATTAATTGGCCTAACATATCACCGTATCGAGTAACGTTTGCGGTGGTTTGCTGAAGCTCTTTACTGAATTCTTCATTAGCTTTTTGGTATAAAGCAAATTCTTCAAGATCTACTGCGCTAACAGCGCTTTGCGTTTTCCCGTCGTATTTTGGTTTTAGGTTTCTTATTATACGAACATATTCCATGTTCTCTTTTATAATATCACCAAGGAAGTTCCATCCATGAATATCATCTACGTAGCCGTTGTTGTCATCATCTATGTTGTTTCCCGCAATTTCTTTTGGGTTAGTCCACAGTACGTTTTTAAGGTCTTCATGCTCAATATCAACACCGCTGTCAATAACCGCAACAATTACGGTAGTTCCTACCTTGCCTTGAATAATTTCTTGGTAGGTTCTATCTACAGACATTCCGGGAATGGTGTCATTTTTTAAATCTTTTGAGCTCCAGTTCTTGAGCTCCATGTCTGTTAAGGCAGTAACTTTAGAGGCTACGGCATCGCTGCTTTCCATCGGGACCGAAAGAGCGGGTATGATCGTTGATCTACATCCAACAAGCAATGTTGCTGCCGCGGTAATAATTAGGGTGTTTTTTATAATTCTCATGGTGGTTTAATTAAATAATTCATTAAACGTAAAAACCTTGTTAAGTCTTACGCCTTTTTCTGTGTGTTTTACTGTAATAATTTGGTTGTGCGCGTCGTGTTCCAAAAATAAATAATAATTATGGTCTGCGGCAGCATTTAAAAACTTTTCTTTTTCAGGCAAAGTAAGTAGGGGCCTTGTGTCATAGCCCATAACAAATGGCAGCGGCAAGTGGCCCGCAGTGGGAAGCAGGTCTGCCATAAAAACAATAGTTTTACCCTGGTGCTGGATCATGGGGAGCATTTGTTTTTCTGTGTGACCATCTGCAAAAAAGATCCCAAAATCAAGGGCTGAGATCTTTGTCAAGTCGTTGACTTTGTTGGTGTTAGAAATACTACTATTGGGTGGGCTCACAAAGTTTAGTTGACCGCTTTTTTGCATAGGCAAGATGTTTTCTGTAAGAAAAGAAGCTTTTTCTCTACGGTTGGGTTTTGTCGCCCATTGCCAATGATCTTTATTGCTCCAGAATCGGGCATTTTTAAAAGCCGGCTCATATCCGGTTTTGTTTTTATTCCACTGCACGCTACCGCCACAATGATCAAAGTGCAGGTGCGTCATAAACACATCGGTTATATCATCTTTATGAAACCCAGCTTTTTTTAAAGAAGAGGCCAAGGCGTAATCTCCCCATTGATGGTAATATCCAAAGAATTTTTGAGGCTGCTTGTTGCCCATTCCTGTATCAATTAAGGTGAGCTTGTTTCCGTCTTCAATCAATAAGCATCGCGCTGCAACATCTATCATGTTATTGCTGTCTGCGGGATTTGTTCTGGTCCACAAAGCTTTGGGCACAACGCCAAACATGGCGCCGCCGTCTAGTTTAAAGTTTCCAGCTTCTATAGGGTGTAATGTCATAATGGTGTAAATTACAAAAAACCTAACTTTCGGCGTTTTGTGTTGTGTTTTCTATTAACAGGGCAAAAGCGATACAGGGAGATTATTTGTCTAAAACAGGTTTTAAATCCATATGTTTTAATAGGTTTGTGGCAAATGAAAGCATCCTGTCTACTTCGTCTGTGCGCGCTACATGAAGGTATTTAAAAATCATTAAAGCCTCTCCGTTGCTTTCAATGTGATGAATTTCATTGTTTTCTAAAAAACGAATTAAAT
>CAJWVI010000032.1 GCA_913048115.1 uncultured Flavobacteriaceae bacterium
TTGTGTTTTTAGTTTTTGCGCTTGCAGCTTCTGACCCTAATGAATAAGCTAAATTAATTGAAGCACAACCACTACTATGACCAAGACAACCCTTGTACCAGTTTATTGGTGTTAATTATAAAATGAATAGCCTCCAGATTTATACAATAAAAAAACCTCCAATTTGTGGAGGTTTTTTATTGTATAAAGAGAATAGCCTTAGTTTTGGTACTGCTTTAAAACTTTTATCTCGTAGTCTTTTACATTCTCTACAGGGCCTCTTTCTTTAATTAATTTCACAAAAGCGGCATCATTTCCAAACTTCTCATACAGCATCATGTGGTCTTCTCTATCTTTTCCAGATAGTGCAATCCAGTGAGTAGCTCCATTTGGTCTTCCAAAATCATAGGTTCCAAAACCAACACTTCTTCCCGCAAAATCATCCTTGAATTCTTTTACAATTTTATCGTGGCCCGCTTTAAACACATTAGGGTCTTCAATTTTGATATCCCAGATGTGCATGGTTGAGTTCTGCTCTTTTCCTTCTTGCCAGCTAGTTACTCTTCCAGAGTAAGATGTTTGCCACTCCTCAATGTAGTTTGCCATTCTTGACCATAATAAATCAGCCTTATCATCACTCATGGCGTCTTCTGCCATCATATCCTCACCCATGGTCCAAAACCAGACCATTCGATGGGTTGCCCCATTGGTTCTTCCGTTTCCTATTCGCTCCAGTGCGACCCCACCTTTGTTCATTGCTACAGAATCAAAAGTTCTATTAAATATGTTTAAGAGGTCTTTTTGTGTGTGTGGTTTTGCTCTAAATTCTACAACGCTGTAAGCGGTAGTTTGGGCAGATAACTGTAGCGTAAAAACCGCTACAAGAAGTGTAATAAATAATTTTTTCATGATTTTTTTTTAATGTTAAGAACACAAACTTAATAAATTACTTTAGTATCGCAACTAATTATAACAATATTTAAGACTATAAATAATTTCTAAAACACAAAACAAGTGAGCACGAAAACGGTAGAGCTTAGCTTAAGGAGCACCTTAAGTAGCGCATTAGATTTGGTTGACAGGATTGAAAAATTAAAGGGCAATGGCATCCTCGACCTTGTTAAAGGTAAAAATGATAAAAAGATAAAGTACTATTATCTCACCAATGCTGGTGTAGACTTTTTTCGTGTAATAACAGACTTTTCTTTGTGGACTAAAAAGCGCCTAGAAAAAGACACCCACCCCTTGAGTGTTGACGCTTTCGAAGAAACTGACCTAAAAAGCATTAATACTTAATACCGGGGTAACGCAAAACTATATTAAAGCTAGGGATGAAATTTCAAGTAAATATAACCACCCTCATTTTTGCCGGAAGCTTGGTTAATGGGTATTCTTTAAATGGGTTTTTTAAATAGCAATAGCGTCCAAAATTCGTGCCCACAAAGTCCGCAGCTATATGCCTTTGAAAAAGGGACGTGTCTTTGCCAATTTTTTCTTTTTATTCTGTCTTTTAAAGACAATTTATTTCTACACTTTCTACACCTCATGAGGCCAAGGTACTTTAAATAAATGACCCTACAGCGCCATAATTTATTTATAGTGTAATATTTATCAGGCGTTTATGATTTTTAAGACTTGTTTTAAACAAACCAGTAAACCGAAGGGATCCTTTTATTTTAGTTTCTCACGACCCTTTACGATGTTTTTTATTTGAAAAAATAGTTTTATTTTGAAACTGTTTTTTATAGTATATTTGATCCTCTTAAACACACCTCGAACCATTTAAATTATACCTTCAATGAAAAAACTATTTACACTTTTATTAGTAGCTACTTTGTTAGTAGCTTGTAATGACACAAAAAAATCAAACGGTGAAGCGCATGCCGCAATGATTGAAGCATCAATAAATGGAAAGCTCGCAAAAGATGCTGTAACAAAAGAAATAGGCTTTGAAATTTCTGATGATGGCTCAAAAATCCCACTTTACGCGGGAGACTTGTCTGTCGTTTCCCTCTGGGAAGCCTACGTAAAAGCTCACAATGAGAGAGATCTTGAAACTATCGCCGCTTTAAATGCAGAGAAAGATTTCATGGCTTACGCCCCAAACGGAGAAGTTATTACAGGCACACAGGCGCATCAAGAGTTTTTAGCCACCTGGTTTACTGAAAGCAATCCTTCTTGGACTACAAAATACCTGATTTCAAATCAGTTCACAGACAAAGATGGAAACCTAAACCAGTGGGTTACTTCTGGCCACGAGGTTACCCTCACTGTGGCTGGGGAAGAAGTAAAGATCAATCAAGTTCATGACGCTCTTATTGTAAAGGGAAGGATTCAAAAATTTTATATTAACGAGAGAGTTGTTATTGAACAATAAACCAAAACCATGTCCTAATGTATTGTTTGGAAACACCTAGACTCCTTTTACAGGGCATTGATAACATAAAAAGTCTTACAGCAATGTAGGGCTTTTTTTAATGCAGGATCCTCCCAAAGTGTTACTGTAGTTGGCTCTTCCTATAGGTACCCCTCGGTAATGCGTTTGACGTATTTTCCAATCACATCAAATTCTAGGTTTATAATAGTGCCCTTAGTAAAGGTGTTGAAGTTTGTGTGCTTATAGGTGTAAGGTATTATAGCAACACTAAACATGTTTGGTTTTGAGTTTACCACCGTAAGGCTTACCCCGTTCACGGTGGCAGACCCCTTTTCAATGGTTATGTTGTTTAAAGAAGCATCATAGGCAAAGGTAAACACCCAACTACCATCTTCTACTTTTATTTCCTCGCAAATAGCAGTTTGATCAACATGCCCTTGAACAATATGACCATCTAGTCTGTCCCCCAGCTTCATGGCCCGCTCTAGATTTACAACAGAGCCAGTTTTTAATTGCCCAATATTGGTTTTATCAAGGGTTTCTTTGATGGCAGTAACCGTGTAGGTGGTTTCTGTTAAACAAACAACGGTAAGGCACACACCGTTGTGCGAGACACTTTGGTCAATTTTTAGCTCAGGAGTTAGCGCGCTGGCCACTTCTATGTGCAGGTTATTACCCTCTTTAGTGAGAGATTTTATTTTACCTAAGGATTCAATTATTCCTGTAAACATGAGTAATTTGGTTACATTTGTAGTGCAAAAATAACGATAAAGAAATAACCTATATGAGTAATCAAGATAAAATAATAGTAGGAATTTCAATTGGTGATCTAAACGGCATTGGTAGTGAAGTTGTGCTTAAAACATTTCAAGATGCCAGAATGTTAGAATTCTGCACTCCTGTTATTTTTGCTTCTATTAAACTTATGTCTTTTTTCAAGAAACACTATAACATGGATATTAATTTACATGGCATAGACTCTTTAGACAACCTAGTTCATAAAAAGATTAATGTTCTTAATGTTTGGAAAGAGCCTGTGCAAATTAATTTTGGAGAAGAAGACACGACTATTGGCGCCTATGCTGTTCAGTCATTACAGGCAGCCGTTTTGGCCCTAAAAGAAGATAAAATTAACACCCTTGTAACCGCGCCAATAAACAAATCAAACATACAGTCTGAAACCTTCAACTTCCCGGGACACACAAACTATTTGCAACAAGAACTAGCAGGGGATAGCTTAATGTTGATGATTTCAGAAACACTGAGAGTAGGGCTGTTAACAGATCATGTTGCGGTAAAAGACATTTCGGCAAACATTACAAGAGAGGTTATAGAAAAGAAGATAAATACCATACACAAAACACTTATACAAGATTTTGGTATTGCGAAACCAAAAATAGCAGTTTTGGGGATCAATCCACACACTGGAGATAATGGCGTTATTGGAAATGAAGATGATACAATTATGCGCCCAACCTTAGACAATTTACGCAATAATGGCAAAACAGTATTTGGCCCTTATGCTGCAGATAGCTTTTTTGGCACTGGAAATTATAAAAACTTTGATGTAATTATAGCATCATATCATGACCAAGGCCTTGTTCCTTTTAAGACACTAGCCTTTGGCACAGGGGTAAATTACACTGCAGGTCTTGATAAGATAAGAACCTCTCCAGACCATGGTACCGCCTATGATATAGCGGGAAAAGACCAAGCAGATTTCACATCATTTAGGGCGGCAGTTTTTAGTGCAATCCAGATTTTTAAAACACGAAAAGATTATATGTTCACTGCAGAAAACCCCTTGAAAATTAGCAAGCGAAAACCCTTTGTAAAAAAGTAGTGATAAAATAATTTGCAAATGAAATAATTTTTTATCTTTGCACCCGCTTTATACGTAAGGCGGATATTTCAATTTGGTGTGATTATGAGAGATTTGAAAGAATTTACAATCCCTTTTGTAGGGTTGAAACTTGGAGAGCATCACTTTGATTTCACAATAGAAAATAAGTTCTTTGAGCATTTTGAGTATGATGAGTTTAATGGGGCAACCATTAATCTTGATGTACTGCTAGATAAAAAAACAACCTTTATGGAGTTTACATTAACCTACACAGGTGTTGTAAATGTAAATTGTGATGTTACTAATGAGGCTTTTAATGAGTCCTTGGATGGAGCATATCATTTTATTGTAAAGTTTGGAGATGATTTCAATGATGAGAATGAAGACCTATTAATTATTCCGCACGGAAGCTATGAGGTTAACATTCAACAATTTATTTATGAGTCTGTAATTTTAAATCTACCAAGTAGAAGAATACATCCAGGTATAGAAGACGGAACACTGCAAAGTGACATCCTCGACAAACTTGAAGAGTTAAGCCCAAAAGCACCCAAAGAAGACATAGAAGAACCCCAAAAAGGACCTACAGATCCAAGATGGGATTCATTAAAAAAATTATTAAACGATAAATAATAGAGCGTAATGGCACATCCTAAAAGAAAAATCTCCAAAACCAGAAGAGATAAAAGAAGAACACATTACAAAGCAGTTGCACCGCAAATTGCTACAGATCCTACAACCGGAGAACCGCACTTATACCATAGAGCGCACTGGCATGAGGGTAAGTTATACTACCGTGGTCAAATTGTTATTGATGCAGTAGAAGAAGTAGAAGCATAGGCTTTAAAAAAATTACATACAGAGAACTCTCACAGCCTGTGAGAGTTTTTTGTTTTCTGAAATTTTAGAAAAAATCAAATAAGTCAAAAAAGGCTTTTTTTTGATTAAAATTCACTATTTTTCGTGCTTTTTAGAGAGGTTTCGCCTCTTTTTGCTGAATTTAAACAAATTCTATGAGTACCATTACTGCTGCAATTACCGCTGTTGGAGGCTATGTTCCTGAGTATGTTTTAACAAACGAAATACTCTCAACCATGGTTGACACCAACGATGAGTGGATCACTTCGCGAACAGGAGTTAAAGAGCGTCGCATTCTAAAAGAAGAAGGCCAAGGAACTTCCTTTATGGCCATTAAGGCAGCCCAACAGCTCCTTTCCAAAAGCAATACCAACCCAGAAGATATAGACATGGTGATTATGGCAACTGCCACACCAGATATGCCCGTAGCATCAACAGGTGTTTATGTAGCCTCTCAGATAGGCGCTGTAAACGCTTTTTCTTATGATCTCGTGGCAGCATGCTCGAGTTTTTTATTTGGGATGTCTACCGCCGCCAAATACATTGAGTCTGGGCGTTACAAAAAAGTTTTACTAATAGGAGCAGATAAAATGTCTTCTATTGTTGATTACACAGATCGCACCACATGCATTATCTTTGGAGATGGCGCTGGAGCTGTTTTGTTTGAGCCTAACACAGAAGGCCTTGGCGTTCAAGACGAAATATTACGCTCTGATGGTATAGGCAGGAAAAGTCTTAAAATTGACGCTGGCGGATCTATTTTACCTCCGTCAAACCAAACCATAGCAGATAACCAGCATTACATTTACCAAGATGGAAAAACAGTGTTTAAATTTGCTGTTTCTAACATGGCAGATGTTTCAGAAAAAATAATGAAGAGAAACAACTTGACAGCAGATGATATAACTTGGCTGGTTCCACATCAGGCTAATAAACGTATTATTGACGCTACGTCAAGAAGAATGAATTTGCCAGAAGATAAAGTGATGTTAAACATTCACAAATACGGTAACACAACATCAGCAACATTGCCGCTGTGCTTATTTGATTATGAAAACCAACTTAAAAAAGGAGATAATATAGTTTTTGCCGCTTTTGGAGGAGGCTTTACTTGGGGTGCTATGTATGTAAAATGGGCCTACGATCCAAAATAAAAAATTAATACCTATTAAAAAACAATCATATTATGGAATTAAAAGACATTCAAAATTTAATCAAGTTCGTAACTAAGTCTGGTGCTAGTGAAGTGAAACTTGAAATGGAAGACGTTAAAATTACCATTAGAACAGGCGCTCACAATAAAGGTGAGACTACCTTCATACAACAAATGCCACACGCTGCTACTAATGCTCCTGCGCCCGCTACTTTGCCAGCTGCAGAAGCTCCTGTAGAAAGCAATGAAGATTCAAAATTCATTACTGTAAAGTCACCAATCATTGGTACTTTTTACCGCAAACCATCACCAGATAAGCCTCTTTTTGTTGAGGTAGGTACTGTTATTGGCGAAGGAGACGTATTGTGTGTTATTGAGGCGATGAAACTATTCAATGAAATAGAAAGTGAAGTGTCTGGAAAAATTGTAAAAATATTGGTAGATGATGCCTCTCCAGTAGAGTTTGACCAGCCCTTGTTTTTAGTAGACCCATCATAATTTATATTTTAAATCTTAGATAGAGTTTCAACAACCATTGCCAAAGAGTTAGGGTTGTGTTATAAGTTTAAAAAAAAAGATATGTTTAAAAAAATATTGATCGCCAATAGAGGTGAAATCGCACTTCGTATCATTCGTACCTGTAAAGAAATGGGTATTAAAACGGTGGCTGTTTATAGCAAAGCAGACGAAGAGAGTTTGCACGTTAAGTTTGCAGATGAAGCGGTTTGTATTGGACCGGCCCCAAGTAGCGAGAGTTATTTGAAAATAAGTAACATTATTGCCGCGGCAGAAATTACAAATGCAGATGCTATTCATCCAGGGTATGGATTTCTTTCAGAAAACGCAAAGTTTTCTAAAATTTGCGGAGAACATAACATCAAGTTTATTGGAGCCTCTCCAGAGATGATCGACAGAATGGGTGACAAGGCCAATGCAAAATCCACCATGATTGAAGCAGGAGTCCCTTGTGTTCCAGGAAGTGAAGGAGTAATTCCAGATTTTAAAACGTGTATTAAAGTTGCTAAAAAAACTGGTTATCCTGTAATGCTTAAGGCAAGTGCAGGTGGTGGTGGAAAAGGAATGCGTGCTGTTTGGAAAGAAGAAGAGCTTCAAGATGCTTGGGAGTCTGCCAGACAAGAAAGTAAAGCAGCCTTTGGAAATGATGACATGTATATGGAGAAGCTTATTGAAGAGCCGCGACACATAGAGATTCAAATCATCGGAGACAGCAAAGGAAACGCATGTCACCTAAGTGAGCGGGACTGTTCTGTACAACGTCGCCACCAAAAATTGACAGAAGAAACACCAAGTCCTTTTATGACAGACACCCTTAGAGAGAAAATGGGTGAAGCTGCTGTAAAAGCTTCAGAATATATTAAATATGAAGGAGCTGGAACTGTAGAGTTTTTAGTAGACAAACATCGCAACTTCTACTTTATGGAAATGAATACACGTATCCAGGTAGAGCACCCTATTACCGAGCAAGTTGTGGATCACGATTTAATTAGAGAGCAAATTTTGGTTGCTGCGGGTGTGCCAATTTCTGGTAAAAACTACTTTCCATCACTACACGCTATTGAGTGCCGCATTAATGCAGAAGACCCATACAATGACTTTAGGCCTTCTCCTGGTAGAATAACAACACTGCACGCTCCTGGAGGCCATGGTGTTCGTCTAGATACACATGTTTATGCAGGATACTCTATTCCGCCGAACTATGATTCTATGATAGCTAAGCTAATTACAACCGCACAAACACGTGAGGAGGCTATTAACAAAATGAAGCGCGCACTAGATGAGTTTGTAATTGAAGGAATCAAGACAACTATTCCATTTCACCGCCAACTTATGGATCATCCAGATTATGTGGCAGGAAACTATACCACTGCATTCATGAATACTTGGAAAATGAATGATCCAGTAGAGGAGGAATAAAAACAAACAGAAGGGTATAAAAAAAGTGCTATCTACATTAAGATAGCACTTTTTTTATACCCACTAAAATCGTATTGTTAATTAACAATCAGTTTTTTAACTTGAGTGTTTCCGTTTGCGGTCTTTAAGGATAGTAAATACACCCCACTGCTATAACTGGAAACGTCTACACTGTTATTTGTAGGGCCCATGTTTTCTTGCTTATAGATTGACATCCCCGTTATATTAAACACCTCCATTGAAAAAGCGTCGGTGCTATTTACTAGTGAAACTGTAACCGCATTATCTGCAGGATTTGGGTACACGGAAAACAAAGTATTTACTTGATCTTCTGTACTTAAAACAGCGTCATTTCTAAAGAGATATTTTAAACTCTCTCCAAACCACCTTTCTAAAAATATAATGGTCGACCCACTATAATTCTTTAATCGTATAATTCCGTTTCCGTGGTTTGAAGGCCAGCTGTTCATTCCATCACCACCTGTATCATATACTACCAGCTCATAACACCCAGGAGGCAGATTGATTAAGTTTGTATAGGTTGTATTGGCGTCGTCAAAATCACGTTCAAACATTATATTACCTGCAGTATCAAAAACTTTATAGCTGTTCTCGTAAGGGCGGTTATTTGTTTTAAATTCAATGACCATTTGCTCATCATGAATTGGCGCAGGCTCAAACTGAGAAACAAGACTATTATTAAATTCGTATTGATCTACAGCCCCATTTGGGTTGCTTAAGCTAACCTCAAAGTTGGTGACACCTTCATAGTAATTTCCAACCTCTACAGCAGGCAGTGTGATTACTGCTTCTTCTAAAAAAGCCAAAGACCCTGTCCAGGTATGGCTATAGGACTCCTGCGCCGAAACACCATATGTAATTGTCACCGTCTCTAATGTATTTTCTCCATTGTTTTTAATTTTAATAATAGGCTCTCCACACGTTGGGTTAAACCGGGTATTTAGCTTAAAAATATTAGGGGCAATAATTTCTTCCAAAGATGCATCATTGCTAAAGTTAGGAGCCCCATACTCTACAAAAAATATCTCTGTAATATAGTTTCCATAGGGGTCTTGATTGATGTCATAATCTATATCTGTAGTGGTATCTACCCCAACATTTATAAAAGGGGTGATGTCTAAGTTTTGGACCGTTGCAGGCGCTCCAGGGCACCATCCAGCGCGATCATACATCCACGTTCCACCTTGAGGATAGAGTGGGTTTTCGCCACATTCCTGCATGATTTGCCAGCTGTACTGCTCCACACCATTAACAAGTACTTTGTGGGTGTTATTACAAAATTCTCCACAATTATTACCGGCGCCAAAGTCATGTCCTGTTAAGGTTGATTTTACAGAAAACATCTCGGCGTCAGGGTTTAGCGGTACTGTTGTGTTTACCACGACTTCATCAAAGGTGTTTAAACTATAATTTCCAGAGTATAGACTTTGAATGCCTAAAACATCTCTAGAGGGAGTTCCAACCTTAAAGACCACCTTCATATCAAGTAGTTCTTGAAAGTTACCTGCCCTAATGTGCACGTCATCTCCTTGAAAAAGATGTTGAAAATCTGTGACATCAAAGATCCAGGTCCAACCATCATCTCCTAAAGAAAGGCCATTACCATAGGGAGTGATATAACGACCAATCTCCCAAGGCACAAGTACTTCTTCTCCTGGAGCTGTGGTGTTGTACTCAATTTGTTCTAGTATAAGGGTAAAATCTGGAGCAACAGCCGTTGAGTCTGTAGCAACTAAATTGGCATCGTACAGGTAATTGTTATAGTATGTTGGGTTTACATAAAGCGTTTGATCCAAAACAGGAATTTCTCCTGGCACTAATTGCACGTATTTTTCTACCATCACTTTTCCCTTAGCAATAGAATCTATAACTAGTTCATTGCTTATTGTAAAGGGCGAGGTATTCTTGTTAAATTTAACATTGGGGCGCGTTGTAGATGTTGTAAAATTCTTAAAGTGTTCTCCTTGAAAGTTTTTTAATTGTGGAATACCATAAAGTGGCGTTTGTTGAGCCGTTACCGCTTCAAGAGTTTCATAGTTTGTGGAAACCTCGTCAAATCTATAGTTTAATTTTAAGTCTGAAAAACTAGGGTGAGAGGCATCTACATCTCTATGCATCCAATTGGCAATCGTAGCGGCATCAAGTTCTTTAGACCAAATTTGAAAGTCGTCTAGTTTTCCATCATAAAAGTTGTCTGCGTTTCCTTGCCCTCTACCTAGTTTAAAACTAGCGATTTCTCCAATACTTCTATCTAGCCCACTTCCGGTATGCCATAGCACACCGTTGAGGTATATGTTCATAACACCAGTAGTTGCATTTTTTGTGAAAGCCCAGTGGTTCCAAACACCTTTAAACTGGTCAATATTATCGACTTCTTTATCGATACGGTCATATCCCGAGGCGTCTCCTGCGTCCCAATACACCCGTTGATTACTCCAGGGTAAATGTATGTTTAGAACTCGATTTCCGTCTTGGTCATATACATCAAAGACGCTATCATTTTGTGGCTGCTCTCCATTTCCGTTTAGCCAAAATGAGATCGTAACTTCATTATCTATTTCGTCTAGGTTTGTTGTGGGGACCTCAATTTTATCGGGACCATTAAAGTTAAAGTAAGAATCTGTGCTTGCAGCTTTCGAAGCACAATTCCAGCCATAACTAGTTCCATTAAGGGTAACAGCACTTGCTCCTGTGGCACCAGTAAAGGCTACACTTACAATGATGTTTGAAAATCCATTCCAATTAAAAAAGGCAGCGAAATCTAATTGCTGCCAACCAGAAGCGTCAAAGGCCACATCTTTAGCAAACACTTCTACTAAACCTGCTGGGGCTTCGTTTTCTTGTAATTCATCTTCAAAAGTTGCCTTCATGCTAATTCTTACATTCTGCATTTCGCCTCCCGTATCAAGGATATTAAATTGCATTCCTGTGATATTTCCCTCCGTTAAGCCAGAAGTCGCTAGCTCAGATTGTCTAAATAAATAGTTAACATGAGAGTCTTCTAGTGCAGCATTAAAGGGGTCCTCAACGACAAGCGCACCGGTACCTATCTCATGTTCAGAGAGCGCATCAGGGGTGTCAAAAACAATAGTCTGCTCATATCTAGGGGCGTACTCCCAGGCGGTGTTGTTCATGTATGAAAAAGCAGCAGGTGTTAGGCCGCCTGCGCCGCCAATATAATAATTAGGGTGGAGCCCCTTGCCGGTATGTTCAATAACTTTAAGGTATGATAAATAATCCCATTCTCCACAACTTGGATTTTGCGTTGGGTCACACTTTAATTTATATTTAATGTAAACTTTTTCAAAATCAAGGCCCTCCAAAGACGTAAAATCAAAATACCCTTCTCTTGGCGCCAACCATCCACTTCCTACAGGGTAGCCATCAAATTCTATTGTTTGAATTTCAATTTCATCTCCAGGTTGTTGAGAAAAAGACAAAAAAGAGAATAAAATAAAAACAAGTAATAGTCTGTAGTTGTTATTCATTAGAATGTAATTAAATTTATAAAAAGCAAATTGCTGTAAGAACTGGCTTAAATATAATACTATTTATGAACCTATCCTATTGGGAACAACAATCATGGTTTGCCAACATAGACTTTGCAATTATTGGCAGTGGTATTGTAGGGCTAAGCTGTGCATTAGAATTGCGGCTTCAACACCCAAGCGCAAAAATTGTAATATTTGAAAAAGGGATGCTGCCTAGTGGCGCTAGCACTAAAAATGCAGGATTTGCTTGTTTTGGCAGCATTTCTGAAATATTAGAAGACCTTAAAACACATACAGAAACACAAGTTATTGATTTGATTACTCAGCGCCTTGAGGGGCTTAAAAAACTTAGAAAAACACTCGGGGATGATGCCATTGCCTATAAAGAGTGGGGAGGATATGAACTGTTTGCACAAACTGATACCACCCTTTTTGAGAAATGTACAGAAAAACTACCGTACATAAACGCACTTCTGTATCCTATTTTTAATGCCAATGTATTTTCTTTGGTTGACACCCCTTTCGGCTTTGAGAAGGTAGCCCCTAGGGCTATGTTTAATGCCTTTGAAGGGCAAATAGATACAGGAAAGATGATGACCGCGCTTATTCAAAAAGTTATACAACAAGGTATTTTGATAGTAAACAATGCCCCTGTTGATAGCATTTCAGAAAGCGACACAACACCAGTTCTTACCATAGATAATACATGCGTTTCCGCAAAAAAAATATGCATTGCTACCAATGGTTTTGCGCAACAATTACTGCAAGAAAATGTAGTTCCTGCAAGAGCACAAGTGTTGGTTACAAAACCTATTAAAAACCTCACCATTAAAGGGACGTTTCATCTAGATTGCGGCTATTATTATTTTAGGAATATTGATGATAGAATTTTGTTTGGAGGCGGTAGAAACCTCGACTTTAAAACAGAAAACACGTCAGAAATAGGTCTTACAAGTGTTGTGCAAGATCATTTAGAGAAACTTCTTAGAGACACGATTTTACCAAAAACCCCATTTGAAATTGACAGCCGCTGGAGCGGTATAATGGGTGTTGGTAGCCAAAAAAAACCTATTGTAAAACAAATTTCTTCTAAGGTGTATTGTGGGGTTCGCCTAGGAGGAATGGGTGTTGCCATTGGAAGTACTATTGGTAAAGAGTTGGCAGAACTATCATCACAATCATAAAAGAGATATAGCATAAACAATGGCTAAAAAAACAAACAAAGAGTACTTGCTTGAGTCTTGCCGGGCGCAAGTAGCACAAAAACACAAAACAATTCAAGATAAAATTAAGGGTATTGTCGCGTCCCTAGATGATGCTACAAAAAGCAGCGCCGGGGACAAACATGAAACAACTCGGGCAATGCTTCAAATAGACAGAGAACAAGCGGGAGAACGCTTGGCAGAAATTGAAAAAACACTTGAGGTCTTGTATAAAATAGACATAACAAGCCCTGCAATACATGCCCACTTAGGTAGTTTGGTGACGACCAATCATGGGCGCTTTTTCTTGAGTATTTCTTTAGGAGCTTTACAGCACGAAAACATTTCGTTTTTTTGTATTGGCCTACAAACTCCAATAGGAACCTTATTGTTAGGAAAACAAGAAGGAGATTCTTTTATGTTTCGCGACACCACCTACACTATTAGCAATATTGCATGATGGAAACATTTGTACTGTTTTATAAGCAAGGACTGGCCCATATTCTAGATATAAACGGCATAGATCATTTGCTTTTTATTTTGTCTATAACCGTTTTTTTTAGCCTCAAGAATTGGAAAAAATTAGCATGGGTTATTACCGCCTTTACTATTGGTCACAGCATTACATTGCTGCTTTCTGTGTTTGATGTATTTACAGCGCCGCGGACTATTATTGAAATTCTTATTCCCGTCACCATTATTATAACCGGCGCCAATAATCTTTTTAAGGTGTATAGGCCCTCCCAAACCAACTACCAAATTTTATATGGGCTGGTATTGTTTTTTGGTTGTATTCATGGCTTGGCATTTTCAAACTTTTTGAAAATGACTCTTTTTGAGGGAGATGATTTGGCAATGTCTTTATTGGGGTTTAATCTAGGTATTGAAGCGGGTCAACTTATTATTGTAGCCATCTTTTTGACGAGCATACAAGGGGTGTTGTTTCTTTTTAAAAGAATAGGGCACAACCACATAATCATAACCTGTTCTATATTGATTATCTTAGGCGCCCTCTCTATTTTGTACAACTTGCTATAATCTAAAAGACTTTTGTTTTTGAACCGCTAAACCAACGTTACAAAAACCACTGCGTTGTGTGCTATTTTTTTTGGATGATTTACAAAGAGGGTTTCTGTAGGTGTTTGTATTTCTAACTCGTAGAAATGACCTTTAAAATAGTGTTTAGAAACAAACCCAGAAAGAGGTGTTTTTGTTTCTGAAATTTTAAGTTGATGAGGCAATAGTGTTTTAAAGTGTTCTTTTTTGTGGCCATCAAATAGGCTCATGTTTACGTGAGACCCAGAACCAAAAAAGCCTGCTTGATATGGTGTCACAATATTATTGATGATTTCCTGCGGTGGGCCCATCATTTCTTTTTTTCCTTCTCGAAGCATAAGGATCGTATCTGCAAAACTTAAAGCCTCATCACTATCGTGAGTAGCGGTAATACAGGTTATGTTTTTTGCTTTTAAATACCCATATAAATTACGTCGCAGCTTGTTTTTTCTAAAAGTATCTATATTACTAAAAGGCTCGTCTAACAAGATCACCTCTGGGGTGTCTGCAAGGGCCTTTGCGAGCGCAACCCGCTGCTTTTGGCCTCCACTTAGGTTTTTTACCTTGGTGTCTCTGTGCGCCTCTAAAGCCACTACAGCTATGAGTTCATCCACGCGAGCGGCATCTTCTATTTTGTTATTACGGCTCAAGTGCGTGGCGATATTCTCCTTCACAGAAATATAAGGCATTACATTAAACTCTTGTGCTACTAATTTCATAGCACCTTCTCCGGGAACAAGATTGTGTTGAGGCCCAAGAAGCGGGTTGTCTTTCCAAGATAATGCGCCATGCTCTAGATGCAATAACCCATAAATTAAGTGTAGCAAAGTAGATTTACCACAACCACTCTCTCCCAAAACAACGAGGTGCTCTCCTGCTTTTAGGGAAAACCAAATGTTCTCTAGTATTAAATTTTTGGGAGCATTGGTGTACGAAAATTGATCAATAGTAACGTTCAGCATAAGGAATATTGTTTGCTAAAAAAGCCGCGTAGGTTAAGTGTGTTTTTCTTGGTGCTCGTGGCTTTTTATCTGTGTAAGTGCGTTATTGTTTTACACCTTCATTAATTTTTTTTGGCAAGACTTTATATCCCATGTTGTAAAGCGTAAAACCATAAATGTCTGCATATTGTTCAATAGTTTTGCTTACCGGAGTTCCTGCTCCGTGTCCAGCATCTGTTTCAACTCTTATTAAAACAGGACTAGCTCCACCTTGTTTGTCTTGAAGCTCTGCTGCAAACTTAAAACTATGCGCCGGTACCACTCTATCATCATGATCTCCTGTTGTAACCATAGTCGCTGGATATTTTGTTCCAGATTTTACATTATGTACTGGAGAATATCCTTTTAAGTATTCAAACATTTCTTTGTTGTCTTCTGCGGTTCCGTAATCATAAGCCCAACCAGCTCCTGCGGTAAAGGTATGATAGCGCAACATGTCTAGCACCCCTACGGCCGGCAGTGCCACGCGCATTAAATCTGGACGCTGTGTCATTGTAGCGCCTACTAATAGCCCCCCATTAGACCCTCCGCGAATTGCTAAGTAATCACTAGTTGTGTATTTCTTTGAAATCAGGTATTCTGCGGCAGCGATAAAATCATCAAAAACATTTTGCTTTTGTAATTTGGTGCCCGCATTATGCCACTTTTTACCATACTCTCCACCACCACGAAGGTTGGCTACCGCGTAAATACCACCTTGCTCCATCCATACAGCATTGGTAATACTAAAGCTAGGTGTTAAACTAATATTGAAACCTCCGTAGCCATAAAGAATGGTTGGGTTTGTGCCGTCCAAAACAAGCCCTTTCTTGTGTGTGATTATCATAGGCACCTGTGTGCCGTCTTTTGAAGTGTAGAATATTTGTTTGCTTTCATATCCTTTTGGGTTAAAATCGATATCTGGTTTTTTATACAAACCAGATACCCCAGAGGCAATATCAAAAGAATAAATACTCCCAGGGGTAATGTAGTTTGTATAAGAATAGTACAATTGTGTGTCTTCTTTTTTGGCGCCAAATCCTCCTGCAGTTCCAACTCCAGGTAATTCAATGTCACGAACAAGTTTTCCTTCAAAAGTATATTGTTTGATTTTGCTTACAGCATCTACCATGTAGTTGGCAAAAATAAATCCACCCCCTGTACCTGCGCTCAACACATTTTGTGTTTCAGAAATGACCTCTTTCCAGTTTTCTGGCCCAGGGCTTGAGGCATCTACAGAAACTATTTTTTTGTTAGGAGCATTGCGGTTTGTTACCAGGTAAAGCTTGCTGCCATCATTATCTATAATAGAGGTATCGCTATCTGTATCATCTAGGAGTGTTACAAATGGGCTGTTTGGGTTGCTGAGGTCTTTTATAAATAATTTATTCCCAGAGGTTGACACGCTAGCGGAGACTACAAGATATCGATTATCTTCTGTAGTGCCTCCTCGAACATACCGGTGTTTCTCTGTAGGATTGCCCCCAAAAATAAGCGCATCTTCTTTTTGAGAATCCCCTAATTTATGATAGTACAGTTTATGCTGGTCTGTTTTGGCAGAAAGTTCACTTCCTTTAGGCTTGTCATAACTAGCGTAATAAAAGCCTTCATTTTTTAGCCAAGAGATGCCGCTAAATTTCACATCAATAATGGTGTCCTCTATAACCTCCTTGGTTTGTGCATTCATCACTAAGACTTTTCTCCAGTCGCTTCCACCTTCACTAATACTGTAGGCCGCCATTTTTCCATTATCACTAAAACTAAGGCCCCCTAGCGAGGTGGTTCCATCTTTTGTAAAAGTGTTAGGGTCTAGGAAAATTTCGGCATTAATAGGGTCTTCTCCTATCTTGTAGCGGTAGATTGCATATTGGTCTTGTAGCCCATCATTTTTATAAAAGTAAGCGTAGGCGCCCTCTTTAAAAGGAGCTCCCACTTTTTCGTAATTCCAAAGTGAGGAAAGGCGGTCTCTTAAGGCTGCTCTAAAAGGAATATTTTCTAGATAGTTAAATGTGGTTTTGTTTTGGTCCTTTACCCATTCTCCTGTTTCTTGGCTTCTGTCGTTTTCTAGCCACCTGTATGGGTCTTTTACGTCTGTTCCAAAATAATTAGTAACAGTGTCTACTTTTTTGGTATTTGGATAAATCACAGCAGTTTTTTCATTTTTTAAAATTTTACTATTGGTACATCCCGTTAATAAAAGGACTGCAATAACAGCATGTATGATGTTTTTCATGGGGCTGAATTTTTTTATAAAAATACATAAAAAAACAGGGGACAAAAGATAGATTAATGTCCTGTTTAAAATTTAAAAAGAGCGTATTAAAACCTATTGGAATAAAGACCTATAAGATTTCCAATATTTATAAATTAGGGTTGCTGTAATTGCTATCATAAAAATAGCAACAAACACGCCAGAGACATTTAGAAAAACATGAAAAAGCAAAATATTAATAACAATTGGCGCTAATAGAACAAGCGCAAAGGGCACCCATTTTTTAAGAAGTAACAATAAACCAATAATGATTTCTAGAGACGCAACTACATATAAAACATATCCTGTACTATTTAAGGATTCCATGAAATTTGCGGCCGCTGGGGGCATGTCAAAAATAGGGATAAATGGCATGAACTTGTTTACTCCAAATACCAATAAGGAAACACCTAATAATACGCGTAAAATAGTTGTAAAAGTTGAATTCATAATAATGGTTTAGTTAATGTTATGTTCACTTAAAGATAATAAAAAATAAATACCCCGATTGCAACTACTTGCAAGCGGGGTATTTATAATGTTTTCAGGGTGCTATTGGCAGGGAATATCTAGGGTATTGATCCAATCTCTTAGTAAAGCAACACCATCATCATGTACAATGCTTCTGCCTAATAATGGCATGCGCTCATCTTCTGCAACTGCATTAAGACGATAGTAAATAACTGAGTTTTCTGGATCTCCAGGCTTAATTAGTTTTTGATCTGAAGAAAGATTGACCAAGGTTTGATCTGGAGGTACGCAAACCCCTAAGTTCTCTAGAAGATTATTTTCACTAAAGGCAAACCTCATTGGCCTGTAATTACAGTGCCCTTCATCTCTGTGACAACTTGCGCAATTTATATCTACATAAGAGCGCACTCTTATTTCAAGAGGCTGTGAGGTATCTCTATAGTCTACAACGGTATTAATATTTGATGGCAGGGTGTCTTCAAGATAGCCAATGTCAATCCATTTTTGTAATTGATTTTGCATACCATCTGCAAAGCTGTAAGTACTGTTAAGACTTTGGGGCTTTATACCAATAGGCTCGTTTGTTGTATTGCTTTTGTGACAGGTAAAACACTCACTTCCAGAGGGCATTCTATAATTTATTTCACGCTGTTCTCCACCTTCTAACCACCTAATATATTTAAACCCACCATCCCCTTGTGTGTCTAAAACCGCTTCGGTTTGTTCATCATTCCAAAAATATTCTGCAAAAGTCCAGCCCTCGGCTTTTCTTATCATGAGCCTAGTTTCTATTATTACTCTGGTGTTATCAGGAAGGACATTGTCATAAAAGAAGTTTTTAATAATAACACTACCAACGGGTAGCTCTATATTATTGGCGTCGCCATTATAGGTTCCTATTGTGCCTTCAGGAAGCCAGACAAATCTCAGCTTTTGAGCATAGTTTGAAAACAACGAACTAATAGGCTCATAAGGGATAACACCAAAAGAAGGTGTTAAATCACTCAAGCTTTCATCAAAAAACTGATATTCAGAAAGTGTTGCGTAAGGTACTCGTGATAGATCTACTGTAACTTGAGAGACAGGTGGGATTGTAACATATCCAGTATTATCATCACTATTACAGCTTGTAAATAAAAGAGAAATTGCCGCTATGTAGATGTAATATCGGATCATATTATAAAAGAAAAACACCATCAAGAGAGCTCTCAACGGTGTTTTTTTAAATTAGTATATTATCTTTTTGTAAATTTCTTTGACTTAACATTGTTTCTTCTAAACCTCTGTCCTGCTACACGAAGAATGTATTGTCCAGAATTTAATTGAGAAACATCAATCATATTGTTTATCAATCTACCGTTCATTACCTTTCTTCCAGTAATATCAAATACAGTATAAATTGGATCTTCAATACCTTCAATGTTTGAAACTGTTAGGTTATCAAGTGCAGGAATAGGATATATAGAAAGGTCATTTGTCAAGAAATCTCCTGTATTTAATATGCTACTTCCTTCTACAAGTTGGTGCGCAATATTTATGTCTAAATCCTCATAGATGTCAACAATTCCAGATGGCCAATAGATAGTAACAGATTCAACCTGTGTGTCTTGCCCAAGACCAAAATGTGTGTTTAAAGTACTCATGTTTCTGAATCCTTCACCACTTCTTACTTCTCTAATTTGAGTTCCAGAAGGAGAGGTTAGCTCAACTCTTGCTCCAATACCTCCAACATTACTCTCTACACCAACGGTATTTATTTTTAGCCAATTGTTGTTATTGGTGTTGTTTATAA
>CAJWVI010000033.1 GCA_913048115.1 uncultured Flavobacteriaceae bacterium
GCTTCTTTAGTTGCCGCTTCTTCTTTTACTGGAGCAGCTTCTTTAGTTGTCGCCTCTTCTTTTACTGGAGCTTCTTCTTTAGTTGAAGCAACGTCTAAAGTTTCTTTTTCAGCTTTTGCTTTTTCTGCATTTTCTTTTCCAGTCTTGCGTTCTGCTAAACCATCTTTTACAGCGTCAGTAACAGCTGTCATGATTTTGTCTATCGACTTAGATGCATCATCATTTGAAGGGATAACATAATCAATCACTTTTGGGTCACAGTTTGTATCAACCATGGCAAAAATTGGAATGTTTAATTTAATTGCTTCAGCAACGGCAATGTGTTCACGCGTTGTATCAACTATAAATAACGCAGCAGGTAAACGACTCATTTCGCCAATAGAACCTAAATTCTTTTCTAGCTTAGCACGTAAACGGTCTACTTGTAGACGTTCTTTCTTAGAAAGCGTCATAAATGTTCCATCTTGCTTCATTCTATCGATAGTAGCCATTTTCTTTACGGCTTTTCTGATAGTTACAAAATTAGTTAACATCCCACCAGGCCATCTTTCTGTGATGTAAGGCATGTTTACTGCTTTTGCTTTTTCAGCAACGATATCTTTTGCTTGTTTTTTGGTAGCAACAAAAAGTATTTTTCTACCAGAGGCTGCTATTTTTTTTAAAGCTTCACCAGCTTCTTCAATTTTTGCAGCAGTTTTGTATAAGTTGATAATATGAATTCCATTACGCTCCATGTAGATGTAAGGAGCCATGTTTGGATTCCATTTTCTTGTTAGGTGTCCAAAGTGTACACCTGCATTTAGAAGTTCTTTAACTTCCATGTTGTTGTCTTTTGCCATTTTGTTTTTAGTTTACGTTCTGTGTGTTTAGATGTCAACTACCTTTAATGTGCAAAATTGCTATTGCAATCAAGTACCAAGTAGTTTAGATGCTAAACTAATTGTCCCACCCGGCAGAGCGGGACTAACAGCTTATTAATATAATTGTATTTCTATGAACTTATTTCAAGTCTAAAAATTTTAGAACTCGAAAGAGATACCCAATAAATTGGGTGTAAAAATTAACGTTTCGAGAATTGGAATTTTTTACGGGCTTTTTTCTGTCCGAACTTCTTTCTTTCCACCATTCTTGGATCTCTAGTTAAAAGACCTTCTGGTTTTAAGATTCCTCTGTTGTCATCATTTAATGTGCACATTGCACGAGAGATAGCCAAACGAATTGCTTCTGCTTGTCCTGTGATACCACCACCAAAAACATTTACTTTGATGTCAAACGTTTTTTCGTTATCAGTCATCACTAATGGTTGCATTACTTTGTAGCGTAATGTTGGGGTTGTAAAATAATTATCAAACTCACGCTTGTTGATTGTGATGTTTCCTTTCCCTTGAGATAAGTAAACACGCGCAACAGCGGTTTTTCTTCTTCCAATTTTGTGTATAGTTTCCATTACTTAGTTGCGGTATTAATTTTAATAGCTCTTGGTTTTTGTGCTTCTTGACCGTGGTTTGCATCTGCATACACTTTCAAGTTTCTAAAAAGTACTGAACCTAATTTGTTCTTAGGTAGCATTCCTTTAACCGCCTTCTCAACAACGCGTGCTGGATTCTTGTCTTTTAATTCAGTAGCAGTAAGACTTTTTTGTCCACCTGGGTAACCCGTATGGCGAATGTAAGACTTCTCTGTCCACTTGTTTCCTGTTAATTGGACGTTGCTTGCGTTTATGATAATCACATTGTCTCCACAATCTACATGAGGTGTAAAGCTTGGCTTGTGTTTACCGCGAAGTAATTTTGCAACTTCACTCGCAAGACGACCTAGTGTGTGCCCGTCCGCATCTACTATTAACCACTCTTTTGTTACTGTGGCCTTATTAGCAGATACTGTTTTGTAACTTAATGTATCCATTATAGTTCTTTGTCTAATTATTAATAAATTATTTCTGTCCCGTATTAAGGGACGGCAAAAGTAATGTTATTTATTTGAATAACAAATAGTAGGGTATACATTTTTATGTTTTTTCCAAAAATAATATGACTGTAATTACCGGGCTAATGTAATATGTAATTTGCTGTCTAATTTATCTTTATCAATAGCTTTTGAAATTCAATAACACCACAAGCTATTAAACCCAGCTCTAGGTCTTTGAGACTTTAACTTACAAAAACCTATTTTGTTTTAAGGATTTTAAACATTTCGCTATTGATGCGAACATAATAGAAGTTTGCAGCAAGAGAAGAAAGATCTATTTGTTTTTTACCACCTCTAAGCTCTCCAGAGAGAACTAATTGTCCTTGAGTAGAAAATACTTTATACAGTACATTTTCTTGTCTTGATATATTAATAATGCCTGCCGTTGGGTTTGGGTATAAAAGCGTCTCAATACCATTTTCTTGCGTTGCCAACAACTCACATTCAAAACTACTTTCTATGTTTGATGCAAGTGGATTGTCTTGAACGTAATCTGTTAATAAAGAGCAATAGCAATCGTTTTGATCTACATATAATTTAAACCATGATAGTGCAATTTTACCAACACTTGAGTTTCCGCCCTGTGGGGTGTTTGCTACAGAGTGATTGCCATTTTCTATTTCGAATAAAAGTTTATTTGTGCTATTTGGGGTAATGTCGTAATGAATATTTGCATGAATCCCTGGAGGGGCTACGGCATCATTTTGGCCACTAAAAATCACTACAGCGCTATCGTGGTCTAAATCTGGGTTTGGAAGCCAAGGGCATAAAGCTACTACCCCTTTAATAGTGGGGTCTAGTACAGCAGCACGTTGTGCTCCTCCGCCACCCATAGAGTGGCCGCTAACAGCAAACTTGGTCTCGTCTATGGCTCCTTGTAAAGGAGAGGAGGTTCTTGTGTTTTCTTGTCGTAGTGTTTCTAGTGCGTCTAATAGCCCTAGTGCTCTCGCTTCTGGGAAGTCAAATATAGAATTGGTGCCAATAATAATTGTAACAATACCGTGAGAGGCATAAAAAGGTCCCCAAGCTTCTACACTTTCTGGAAAGGAGTTAAATCCTGGAACAATTGCAATACTAGCATATGGTGGTGTAGCATTTGTTGGATAGTAAACAGTAGCACTAAAATAGGCTGGGCCATCTCGTAATCCGTCTTCCTGTGTTAGTGTGCCAACTTGATATATGCCCGGATTTGTTAAGCTTTCCAGGGTTATATCTTCGCATTGCGAAAATACAATTCCAGAAAACAAAGATAAAACCAATAAAATCACTGACTTTGCGTATATTTTTACCATTTCTATTAATTTTAAACATGCAATTTAACTAATTAATACTCAAATAATTTGTTAGTTAAGGCTTACTACTAAATCTCCTGTCACCACCATTACTCCTTCTTTCAAAGGCAATGAATGTACCGTGCCATCTTTTAATGCAGTTACTGTTGTCTCCATTTTCATGGCTTCAATAATAAAAAGGTGATCATCTTTTTTTATTTCTTGACCAGGCTTAACAAGCATTTTGTAGAGCATTCCTTGAAGGGGAGCTCCATATTCTTTTTCATTATTGGGGTCTGCTTGAAGGTTGGTCTGTGTTTCAATATTTAAAGATGTATCTGTAATTTCTACAAATCTATTTTCTCCATTTACCCTAAAGAAAACGGTTCGTTTTCCTTCTTCATTGGCAGGACTAACAGATAATAATTTTACAATAATGGTCTTACCTGGCTCCAGTTCAATCATTATTTCCTCTCGTTGTTCCATACCGTAGAAAAAGTTCTTTGTAGGTAGGATAGATACATTTCCATACTTAATGTAGTTCTCGTGAGCTTGTTTAAAAACCCTAGGATACAAGCAATAACTTAAAAAATCTTCAAACTCTATTTTTCTGCTAAAGTTCTTCTGAAATTCTTTTTTAAACACAGTAAAGCTCTCTGTAAAATCTATGGGTGCTAAATGCGCATTAGGTCTGTCTGAATATGGGGTTTCGTTTTTTAGTATGATGGCTTGTAATTCTTTTGGAAAACCATCTTGGGGTTGTCCTAAATCTCCTTTAAAGAAACTTACTACAGACTCTGGAAAAGAAAGCGAACTGCCACGTTCAAAAATATCTGCAGAAGTTAAATTATTTGTTACCATGAAGATGGCCATATCTCCAACAACTTTAGAACTAGGAGTTACTTTAATGAGATTTCCGAAGAGGGTATTTACTTCAGCATACATTTTTTTCACTTCTTCAAATCGATCTGTTAGCCCCAAAGCAATAGCTTGTGGGCGAAGGTTTGAATACTGTCCTCCAGGTATTTCATGTGTATACACCTCTGCCGTTCCTGATTTTAAACCAGATTCAAAAGGATAATAATACTCGCGTACATCTTCCCAGTAATTTGAGTATTGGTTAAGCGATGTTACGTTAATAGGATTGGCTCTTTCTTGATGTTTCATCATCTCCACAATACTATTAAAATTTGGCTGCGATGTTAGGCCGCTTAAACCAGCTAAAGCGACATCGACAACATCTACACCAGCTTCAATAGCTTTTAAATAAGTAGCAGATTGTATAGAAGAGGTGTCGTGGGTGTGTAAATGCAATGGAAGCTTTACAGTGTCTTTTAAAGCGGTAATTAACTCTGTGGCTGCATATGGAGTTAAAAGCCCAGCCATGTCTTTGATCGCAATAATATGCGCACCAGCATTTTCTAAATCTTTAGCTAATCTAGTATAATATTGAAGAGAATATTTAGTGTTATTTACATCTAGAATATCACCGGTATAACTAATGGCTGCCTCAGCCAGACCTCTTGTTTTATTTCTCACGTATTCTATACTAGGAGCCATAGCATTAACCCAGTTAAGAGAGTCGAATATTCTAAAGACATCGATTCCGTTCTCCCAGGATTTCTCAATAAATTTTTCAATGAGGTTGTCAGGATATGCTTTATAGCCTACGCCATTAGACCCCCGTATTAGCATTTGAAACAAGATGTTTGGCATTAGTTTCCTGAGTTCTCGAAGACGTGTCCATGGGCTTTCATTTAAAAAGCGCATACATACATCAAAAGTTGCTCCTCCCCACATTTCAATACTAAAAAGATTGGGATGATTTTTGGCATAGCTCTCTGCAACTGCAACCATGTCTTTGGTGCGCATACGCGTCGCTAATAGTGATTGGTGTGCATCTCTAATGGTTGTGTCTGTATAATGTATTTGTTTTTCGTTTTTAAGCCATTGACTAAACTTTTCTGGTCCTAACTCTGTTAACAGGTCTTTGGTTCCTTTAGGGAAGGCCGCGTTTGGGTCAAAAAGAGGAACTTTAGGTTCCCTAAAAATAACAGTTGGATTCTTTAATTTTATATCTGGATTTCCATTGACAATTACCTCCCCTAGATAATTAGTGATTTTTGTAGTTCTATCTTGTGGTACTTTTAATGTAAATAAAGACGGGTGTTCTTTAATGAAATTCACAGAGGCTTTTCCTTCTTTAAAAATTTCGTTTTGAATTACATTTTGAAGAAAATGAACATTTGTCTTTACACCCCTAATTCTAAACTCTTTTAGCGCTCTACTCATCTTTCTAACAGCTCCATCTAGTGTACGCCCATGAGCAGAAACTTTTACCAACATAGAATCAAAAAAGGGACTTACCTTATAAGATTGGTATATGCTACCAGCATCTAGTCTAATTCCCATACCAGAGGCACTTCTGTAGGTTGTGATCGTTCCATAATCTGGTGTAAAATCATTTGATGGGTCTTCTGTGGTTAACCTACACTGTAATGCAAAACCGTAGGTTGCTAAGGAAGATTGCTCATAAATTTTTATCTGTTTATCACTTAATTTATAGTTTCCAGCAATAAAAATTTGTGTTTTTATAAGGTCAATACCTGTTACCATTTCGGTTACTGTATGTTCCACTTGAATTCTTGGGTTTACCTCAATGAAGTATATCGTATCATCTTGATCCACCAAAAACTCTACGGTACCTACATTGTTGTATTTTACGTGCGTTGCAATTGCAATTGCGTAAGAGTAGAGCGCATCCTTAACTTTTTGAGACACGTTAAAAGAGGGTGCAATTTCAACTACTTTTTGATGTCTTCTTTGTACAGAGCAATCTCGCTCAAAGAGGTGTCTAATATTTCCGTGGTTATCTGCCACAAGTTGGACCTCAATGTGTTTTGGATTTTCTATGTACTTTTCCAAGAACATGGTGTCATCGCCAAACGCATTTTTCGCTTCGTTTCTTGCCGCATCAAAATTCTTTTTTAAATCTTCTGGAGCCTGTATGATTCTCATTCCTCGGCCCCCACCTCCAGAGGCTGCTTTTAGCATTATTGGGTATCCAATAACAGTAGCTTCAGAGAGGGCAATGTCAAGGGATGTGAGTTCTTTTACACTACTTCTTATAATAGGAACATTACAAGAAGTTGCGATTTTTTTTGCCATTATCTTATCACCCAGGGCATCCATAACCTTAGGGTCTGGACCAATAAAAATTATTCCATTTTCTTGGCAAGCACGAGCAAAGGTTGAGTTTTCAGAAAGAAAACCATAACCAGGATGAATAGCATCAATATTTTTTTCTTTGGCAAGCTTTACAATAGCGTCAATATCAAGATAGGGTTTAAGCGGGGCGTTATCCTCTCCTATCTGGTATGATTCGTCTGCTTTTAGGCGGTGCTGAGAATATCTATCTTCATAGGTGTAAATCGCAACAGTTTTTAAATTAATCTCTGCACAGGCTCGCAACACCCGGATTGCTATTTCACTTCGGTTGGCAACTAGAACCTTCTTAATTTTCATAACAAATTTAAATTTAAAGAGATATGTAGGTGTAAAATGTTCTTAAAGATACAGTTACCTGTGCACGCATAATAAATATTTTATATTTTTTAACAATGAATCTTCAATTATTTTAAGAATGGATTTTCGTTTTTATAATTTCTAATGACATAATCAAGGGCGCTTTCAAGAATTTCGCCCATATTCTTTGACTTTTTAAAATTAATATCTCCTGTCATGATGTGCAACGCCTTTTTTAATTGCACTATTTTTTCAGGCTTGGATACACGGTCTTCTCTCATGCAGTACATTAATTCTTGTAGCCTGTTATTTTCACTGGTAGCTCTTTTTGCTAACAAAGAGCGCTCTTCTCTTTTGTATTGTTCAACAGAAGCATCTTCTAATACATTAGAGACTAGCTTTACAAGCTCAATATTTTCTATTAAGAACTGTGGTTTATATACTTTTTGATTGCCTTCATAAGATTGTTGGTCAAAATCGATGGCGCGAATTCTATATTGTATTCTATCAAAGTCATTGGTTAGCACCATTACATAATTGTAGGATCGCATATCACCAAGCAAACGCACAAAACAACGTTCATTAAATTTCACAAACTCTTTTGCAATCTCCTTTTTATCTTGGTCTGAACACTTTGCTAAATGATGCGTAATGAAATCATCACCAGGAATTCCAGAGATGTGTTCTTCAATTAAGGTGTTGCCGTGAACTAAAAAATTAATATGATTTGGAGATAAAAGGTGTTCTAACTCAAGACCATAAATTCTCGAGGCGTCTGCTTTTTTAATGTACAGAAATATATAATTATCATTGAGAATATTTCTAACCTTAATTCTAAAGGGCTTAGAGTTTCCAAAGGTGCAATAGTCAATGCTGTCAATATTAAGATAAGGCAGCAGTGCATTAGAACCATCACTGTGAAGTATTGAGTAAACCTGCTTTAGGCTTAGCTCTATCTCGTCACGCTCGGTTTCTGAATAGTATACTTGTATCCATAAAGTATCATTGCCATGTTTATCATACACGGTAACCGATCCTTGATACCGTAACAGGTCATCATAATAAATTGGAATTTTAATAGTACGAGCATATTTTGTCAAGTACTCAGATAAGCTATCAGTGACTGGATACGTCGGCTTTTTCTTTGAAATAAGTTTTTGCATATGATCATTAAAATAAAAATGAATACTAAGCCTTTTAAAGGTACCAAATTCCCTCTAAAACGAAAACTTCATTAACACCACTAAAATATTGCAGCTGTTTATTAATGTGCCTCCAGCCAATTTTCACCCTCACCTAATTCAACATCTAGAGGAACCGCAAGGGTATAGGCGTTTTCCATTTCTGTTTTAATGAGGGTTTTCATTATTGAAAGTTCTGGTTTGTATACATCAAAAACCAGTTCGTCATGCACCTGTAGTAGCATTTTAGTTTTGTAGCCACCTTCCTCTAATTTTTTATGGATGTTAATCATGGCAATTTTAATAATGTCTGCGGCGCTTCCTTGAATAGGTGCATTGACAGCATTGCGCTCTGCAGCTCCTCGAACTATTGCATTGGCACCATTAATATCTTTTAAATATCTGCGACGCCCTAAAACCGTTTGCACATAGCCATTGTCTCTCGCAAAATCGACCAAATCACTCATGTAGTTACGCAATTTTGGGTAGGTTTTGTAGTAGGTGTCAATGAGTTCTTTGGCTTCACTTCTTGAAAGATCTGTTTGGTTGCTAAGTCCAAAAGCAGAAACACCATAGATAATACCAAAGTTTACAGTTTTGGCATTGCCTCGCTGCTCACGGGTTACTTCCTCTAGGGGTACATTAAACACTTTGGCTGCTGTAGAGGCATGAATATCTTCGCCATTTGTAAAGGCTTTCATCATGGTTTGTTCTTCACTTAAGGCGGCAATAATGCGCAGCTCTATTTGTGAGTAATCTGCTGCAACCAGCACATACTCCTTATTTCTAGGAATAAAGGCTTTTCTAACTTGTCGTCCTCGCTGGGTACGTATTGGAATGTTCTGTAAATTAGGGTTGTTGCTGCTTAAACGCCCTGTTGCTGCCACCGTTTGCATGTAATCTGTATGCACTCTGAGGGATGTTTCTTCTATTTGCAAAGGCAATGCATCTACATAAGTAGATTTTAGTTTGGCAAGCCCACGGTACTCGAGTACGTCTGCAATAATTTTATGGTCTTTACCCAGGTAAGAGAGTACATCTTCTGCAGTAGAGTATTGTCCTGTTTTTGTTTTTTTAGGTTTTGCAACCAGCTTCATTTTCCCGAAGAGAATTTCTCCCAATTGTTTTGGAGATGCTATGTTAAACTCTTCTCCAGCTTCTTTATAAATACTAGCCTCTAGGCTAAGAATGTCATGGTCTAAATCTCCAGAGAGTGATTGTAAAAAGCCTTTATCTAGGTTAATCCCTTCAGCCTCCATATCTGCAAGAACTCTTAATAGTGGTATTTCAATATCATCAAATAATTCTTGTGTATTTGCCTCACCTAACTCTTTGCTTAAATGCGCTTTTAATTGAAATGTAATATCTGCATCTTCTACAGCATATTGTGTCTGCTCTTTTATAGGTACCTCGCGCATAGACTTTTGGTTTTTTCCTTTTTTGCCAATGAGATCGATAATAGAGATGGGTGTGTAATTTAAATAGGTCTCTGCCAAGATATCCATGTTGTGTCTCATATCTGGATTGATGAGGTAATGCGCCAACATCGTGTCAAATAGTTTTCCGTGTACCGAAATGTTGTATTTCCGAAGAACCTTAATGTCATATTTTAAATTTTGCCCAACTTTTTCAATGTCTATAGCTTCAAAAAATGGACGTAATTTCTCTACAACTTCTTGGGCTGCCTCTCTAACCTCAGGGATGGGTAGGTAGAATCCTTTTCCTGTTTCCCAAGAAAAAGCGATACCAACAAGTGTTGCAGTGAGTGGATTGAGCCCTGTTGTTTCTGTGTCAAAACACACACTACTTTGTTTCATTAAATTATTAATAAACAAGTTGGTGCCCATACCAGGTTGTATGGTTTGATAAAAATGCTCTGTGTCTTTAATAGTTTTTCTACTGCTGTATGTTTGTGTTTCTTGGCTGGGTTGGCTGTCTCCGCCAAAGAGTGAAAACTGCCCTTCTCCAGCACTTGAGTTTGCTGCAATTGTTGCTGGCTTTTTTGATTCAGCGGGAGCCGTTTTTGGTTGGTTGCTTGTTCCTTTTGATGCCATGGCATTCTCAGAAAAAGTAGTTGAGAAACTAGTAATGAGGCGGCGGAATTCTAATTCTTCAAAAATTTCTATTACAGCTGCAACGTCTGGAGTACTCATTTCAAATTCCTTTTCATTGAACTCTACCGGGACGTCTAGCATAATAGTGGCTAGTTCTTTACTAAGAATACCAAGGTTTTTGTTGGCTTCTATCTTTTCTTTCATTTTCCCTTTTAGTTGCGCCGTGTTGGCCAACAAGCCTTCCATAGAACCAAATTCATTAATGAATTTTTTGGCAGTTTTATCACCCACTCCCGGGAGTCCAGGAATATTGTCTGCGCTATCGCCCATCATCCCTAAATAGTCAATGACTTGCAAAGGGTCTGTTACTTCAAATTTCTTTTGTACTTCAGGGATGCCCCATGTTTCATAACCCCCTCCAAAAACTGGGCGATACATAAAAATATTATCTGAAACGAGCTGAGCAAAATCCTTGTCTGGAGTTACCATAAAGGTCTGGTATCCTTCTTTTTCTGCTTTCTTTGCTAGGGTTCCTATCACATCATCTGCTTCAAACCCTTCTTTAACCATGATGGGTATATGCATAGCAGTCAATATTTTTTGAATATATGGAACAGCTATTTTAATGCCATCTGGCGTTTCATCTCTATTGGCTTTATAGTCTGGGAACATTTCGTTTCTAGCAGCGCTACCTCCTTTGTCAAAACACACTGCTATATAATCTGGGCGTTCTCGTTTAATAACATCAATAAACGAATTCATAAACCCCATAATGGCAGAGGTGTCCATTCCTTTACTATTGATACGAGGATTTTTAATGAGTGCATAATAGCCTCTAAAAATTAAGGCGAATGCATCTATAAGGAACAAACGTTTTTTTTGGTCTGACATGATTTATTAGTCTTTTCGAGCACAGTCGATGGGTTGATGAAATGTCCTGATCAATAGTGTTTTCGACTGTGCTCGAAAAGACATTACTATGATATTCAAAAATAGAAAAAACAGTAGAGAGTTTTACCAAAAGCGATTATAAAATATAAGACATTATTATACCACTATTTGAGATTGGTTTATAATTTTGATTTAGCTCTATATTTATTATAAAATAGGCTGTGTTGCTAATATAGTTACAAAGGTATTTTTTGTGTATGAATTTGCAATCAAAAATTTAATGTATGCACCTTGGACCTTCTGTATGTTTTATTAAGTAACATAGAATGTGGTAGCAAAAAAAAACCCTTTACTTTTTTTGTAGAGGGGTTTTAAGGCTAGATGGATCTTCGTCTATTGTTTTTCAAAATACGCAACAATTTCTAAAAGCTCTTTTTCATCATTGATGTCAAGCTTTAGCTCTTTGGCATATTGTTTTATCAGGTTTTCTTTTTTACCAAAGACTTTAAATTTGTTTTTCCTAGAATTCGGGAATTGATAAAACTGCTGTCTTTTTGTTACTAAAAAATACAGGGGTTTGTCTGTAAATTTTGCAGGTAAATCCCGCGTGATTGATGATGATGCTTTTATAGGGTATCGAATGTCTTTTATGTGTTTTTTATATACGTCAACCTGGGTGCCTTCATAAATGACCTCTAAGAAATCTCCTTCACTAACGCTTCCTTCAAAAGGCATAAAAACAAATTTTGTTTTGCCCATTTTAGCAACAAGCGAAGCAGATTTTTTAAGGTTTCTTATTTCTTGATTTGGAGTTGAGAGTGTTTCTTTAATCTCTACTTGATCATTTATAGTATTGTACCGAAGTGCTACCAATTTAAATATAATGGTGTCATTTCTTAAAATGCTTCCTAGCACAAATTTTGGATTACTGTAAGGAGAACCGACATAGGTTTTAGTGTCGTCAAAATCTATGACTCCATCATCCTCTGCGGCTGCATCATTAATTTTCATTAATGATATGTTTGTAATTCCTTGTGCATTAGAAATGCCAAATGAAAATAAAATAAAAAATAGGGTGATAATTGTTTTGATCATAACCAATAAACAGATGCTAAATTAATAATTTAAACAAATATTAAAGCGTATCATAATATTTAACAGCTCTCAATAATTCTTTCTCGTTATTAAGATCCAAATCATTTTGCTTCGTGAAGTCTTTCATTTCTTTAAGCTTCTCTCCAAAGACTTTTATTTTCTTTTTTCTAGCCTTTGGCATTTGATAAAATTTACCTGTTTTTGTTACCAAGTAATACACGGGTTTATCTTTAAAAACAGCAGGAAGTGTTTTTGTTATGGAAGAAGAAGCCTTTTTTTCTGGGCTAAAATCTTTAACATGTTTTTTGTATAATGCTATTTGATCTCCTTCAAATATAACTTGAAAGTATCCTCCATTTTCAATGCCGCCTTGGTAGGGCACAAATACATATATGTCATCAACTATTTTAACATAAATGTCTTGTGATTTAGTAAGAGCTCTAGCGTCCTGATTATCAGTATCAGTTGTTTGCTTTACTTCCATCTCATCAGCGATAGCATTATATCGTATCGCTACCTTGTCTACGAGTAAGACACCTTCTTTATAGATTTTTCCGTATAAATACTTTGGATTATTATATGGAGTTCCTTTGTATGTTTTAGTTTCCTCGAAATTTACATCTTTGTTCTGCCTTTTTATGTAGTTGTCTAGTAAAAGAACATCTGAAACAAATAAAGCAGAGTTAAAACTTTGGGATGTCAGTGTGTTAAATGCTAATGAACATAAAACAATTGTGATTAAAGCTTTCTTCATTGTATTGGTTTTAAATTTTAATAACAACTGCAAATACTTTGCCAAGATTTAAAATCTAGAAACTACAAAGCATTAAAATGGGCTACAGCTCTATTAAAGTCTTTCTCTCTTCGCAAGTTTAGACCTTTTGATTCTAGATACGCTTTCATTTCAGCTGCTTTTAGGTCGAATAGTTTTTCTCTCTTTGATTTCCCTTTTGGAAGCTTGGTTAAACTTCCAGTAGTACTTACAATATATAATTGTTCTTTTTCTTTAAATGTGTCTGGAACATCTCTAGAGTATGAGTTTCCAGATTTTTTACCTTCAACAAATTTTTTGATAATTTTTTTATAAATAGTAAGTCTCTCACCTTCTTGGATGACCATGAAGTATCCTGCCTTTTGATTTTTGTCTGGAGATACTAGGTACACAAAATCATCATTTAAAATACGCACATAAATGCTTTCTTCTGCTTTTAAAACGTTTACAACGGTAGAAGATGAATTAATATTTGTTTTAAGTTCAATTTCTTCTGCCTTTACATTATAACGTAAAGCTATATTGTTGGCAACCATCTTTCCGTTTTTATAAACAGACCCGCTTTGAAACTCTTTATTTGCATAGATAGATCCCATGGTGTTTTGATATCCTTTAAACACAGGGGTTGTTTTTGATGACAAGTATGCATTTTGTGTAGCCTCACCATTTGTCATTTTTTGGGCAAAAATGTTTAGGGATAATGATACTGTTATTATTACTAGAAAATATGTTTTACGTATTGGCATGGCTGATATTTTATAAAAAACCCAAAAATAATATTTCGAGCTACTAATTATGTTAATTTATTGTTATTGTTTAAGGCTGCGGTGTTGTTTTTGTGCCCCGTGAAATTTAAAAAACTTTTTTAATATATTTCCTGCAAATAAAACCAAACCAAATCTAAAGGCTAATGATTTGTGTCTTTTTTGTGAGATTTTAATGCAATTTCTAATTCATACTAATTCATAAAACTATGATCTATAAGGACTATTTAAAAAGAAAGCGTTAAAACTTAATAGGATCGATTGCTTTGGTTACTTCTGTCTCTGGTAGTTTACATGCATTATTTACACACACATATACAAAAGTCTCATCTTCTATAAACCTAAGGTTTAATAAAGGACTGCTACCTTCAATTGTGCTTCCTGCAATAAGTTTGTTAGGAAGGTAATATTGATGTATGCTTTTTATTTTGTCTTGCGCATCTTCACCCACCACAACAATTTCATAGTAGCTATTTTGAAAATTGGCCAACAGGTCTAACCAGTTTGAAAATCCAGAAGGATATTTTTCTATCTCTGGTAACACGTTTTTAAGCATTTGAGATGCTGTAGCTGCATATGTTTTATTGTCAAAATGATGTGATAGCACATAAAGGTTTTTTGCCATCATAGAATTTGATGCTGGAATGACATTGTCTCTGTATTCAAAATTTCTTGTAATTAGAGAAGTGTCTTCATCACTAGTAAAATAAAATAGTTGTTTTTCTGTATCAAAGAAATGTGCATATGTGTAGCTTGTTAATTCATTTGAGATGTCAAGCCATTGAGCATCTAATGTAACTTCATATAGGCCAATAAAAGCATCTATCACTGCGGCATAATCTTCTAAGTAGCCATTAATTGTGCTTTTTCCGCCTTTATAGTTATGAAACAATGCCCCAGTTTCACTCCATTGTTTTGATTTCAAAAAATGTGCGTTTTTTAATGCTGCCTCAAGATATTCTGGTTTTTGAAATGCTTTATAAGCATCTACATAGCCCCTTAGCATAAGCCCATTCCAGGAAGTTAATATTTTATCATCTAGTCTTGGCTTATCTTTTTTGTTACGGAAGGTAAGAAGTAGACTTCTCCAGGATGTTTTTTTGTTTTGTAATGTTTCAAGGGTAATACCAAACTCAGCACATACCTCTTTATCACTCTTAGAGCGTATTAAAACATAGTGGTTTTTCTCCCATTTCCCGTAAGAATTAATGTTGTAATAGGTAGCGAAGAGTTCAAAATCAGTTCCAAGTTCTTGCCTTAGAGATTCTTTAGTGAAAACATAATAGGCTCCTTCTTCAAGAGCTCCTTCTTCTGTTAGGCTGTCTGCGTCAAAGGAAGAGTAGAATGCGCCTTCATTGTTTGTACATTCTCGAGCAATAAAAGCAAGCGTTTGCTCCACTACCTCTTTGTACAGGGTGTTTTTTGTTGCTAGATATGCATTGCTGTACAAGCTCACCATCTGGCCATTGTCATAAAGCATTTTCTCAAAGTGGGGGATATGCCATTTGGCATCTACACTGTATCTCGAGAAGCCTCCTCCAACATGATCATAAATACCACCATAGGCCATTTTGTCTAGTGTTGTGGTTACATAGTCAAGCAATGCGGTGTCTTGGGTTTGTTTTGCTTGGCGTAATAAATATGACATTGTATTAGGCATCATAAATTTAGGAGTCCTGTTTGGACCTCCAAATCTAGTGTCAAAAGACTCTTGCCATTGACTTAAAATTTGATCTGTATTGTAATTTCTTAAATCTACATTTTCTGTATTAAGCGGTAACAGATCCATGCTTTTAATACCTTCTTCAAGATTTCCAGCAACTTCAAATAAACGCTCAGGATTTTCTTTATAAATTTTCTGCATTTGTTCAAGTGCATTTACCCAGTCATTTTTACCAAAGTAAGTGCCTCCCCAAACAGGTCTGCCATCGGGAAGTGTAATAACATTAAGTGGCCAACCCGCACCACCTGTTAATAATTGAACCGCATTGATGTAAATTTGATCCACATCTGGACGCTCCTCTCTATCTACCTTCACATTAATGTAATTTTTATTCATTACGGAGGCTACTGTAGAGTCTTCAAAACTTTCTCGTTCCATAACATGACACCAATGGCAAGCAGCATATCCTATGCTAATGATCATCAGTTTTTTCTCTTGTTTTGCAACAGCTAGTGTCTGGTCATTCCAAGCTCTCCAGTCTACAGGGTTATGAGCATGTTGTAATAAATAAGGGCTTGTTTCTTGAACAAGTAAGTTGGTATATTCATGTGTGTCCACGATGTCTTTTTTTGAAGTATTACAAGAAGAAAATAAAATCGAAAAAAATAATAACAAGAAAATTTGCTTCATTACAATGGGGTTTAAAAGAGCTTTTGTGTAAAAATACACTTTTGAAAGCTTCTATATTACACTACTGTTATTACGGTATATTATTTATAATGTCAGTCTAATTTACCCATTTACAGCCTCTACGGTTGTTACGCGACCTGGCATCATTTCTTTTAGCATTGTTTCAATTCCGTTTTTGAGGGTAACTGTTGCCGAAGGGCATCCGCTACAAGCACCTTGCAGTATAACATGAACTGTTTTTGTTTCTTCCTGGTATGAATCAAATGCAATATGTCCACCATCACTTGCCACAGCAGGTTTAATGTATTCATCAAGAATATCAATAATTTCTTGTTCAATACTTGTGTGAGAAGCATCGTTTTTTTCTTTTGTAATAGAAGTTTTTTTATCGGTACTTGTTGAGGTAACTTCTTTTTTACGTTGAAGAAAAGCATCATTGAAAATATCCTTACCATCTTCGATAAAAGTTCGAATAAATGAACGAAGATCATTAGAAACCTCCATCCATTCTACAACATTGTATTTAGTTACAGACACATAGTTTGCACTTATAAAAATTTCCTTTACAAACGGGAAAGAGAAGAGTGCCTTTGCTAAAGGAGCTTCCACGGCATCTTCTATTGTTTTAAATTCAAAAACACCGTCGGCTAGAGGTTTGTTGGCAACATACTTCATTACCCCGGGGTTGGGTGTGCTTTCTGCATATACAGTTACAGGAACTTTTTTGGATGTTTCTTCTTCTGTGATTACTTTTTTGCCGCTTTCAAGGTACTCTGCAATAGATTTCGCTACTTCATCCTGGACTGAGGGCCAATCAACAATATTGAACTTCTCTATAGCAACAAAATTTTGAGAAATATAGACTGTTTTCACAAAAGGAAGATAAAACAGTTCCTGGGCTAAAGCACTAGGTTTTGCCTGGTCTATATTCGAAAATTCATAACTTTTTGCCTGGGTTAAAAACGAATTTGTAATAAACTTCACAATATTTTCGTTGTTAGTTGGTTGTACAGTTATGCTAAATTGACTCATGGTGTGATTTTTGTGTGATTTTTTTTTGTAAAAATACCGAAAGAAAATCATTGTAATGAATATATTTGAACTCATATTGCTATGACAATGAAAAATATCTTACTGTTTATATTTGCGTCTTATTCTTTTGTGGCCATTGGCCAGATTACAATTGATGAAACCCTTACAGCCCAAGAGCTTGTAGAGGACGTGCTTATCAATAGTCCTTGTGCTGAGGTTACAAATGTAGGCCAACGTACGGGTACAGATTTTGGAAATGTAAATGGTATTGGTGCTTTTGACGCAAATGGTTCTTCATTTCCTTTTGCTTATGGTGTTGTACTAACCACAGGATCTGTTTCTAGTGCTCCAGGGCCTAATGGAGGAGCTATCTTGAGTGATGGAGATGCTTCTTGGCCGGGAGATTTAGATCTAGAGGCAAATACAACGGCTACAGCAACAAACAATGCTTCTGCAATTCAGTTTAATTTTGTTCCTCAAATAAGTCAAATTAATTTTAATTTTATTTTCGCCTCTGAAGAGTACAATAGAAATTTTGAATGTTCTTTTTCTGATGCTTTTGCATTTATACTCACAGATCAAGTAACAGGTGTTGTTCAAAATCTAGCTGTAATTCCCGCTACTACAACACCCATAGAAGTTACAAATGTTAGATACGGTGTACCTAGCCAGGTCGGTTGTGATGATATTAATACAGAATTTTTTCAACAATATAATTTTCAACCAACTGATATTCCTGGACTTCCCTTTGTTAATGCCGCTGATGCCGACATCTATTTTAATGGACAAACAGTCCCCTTAACCGCAGTTGGTAATGTTATTGCAGGAAATGGCTACAACATTAAATTGGTTATTGCAGATGAAACAGATTCTGCATACGACGCGGCTGTATTTCTCGAAGGTGGGTCTTTTAATATTGGAGTAAACCTTGGTCCAGATGTTACTATAGCCTCTGGAACCGCTTTGTGTGAAGGTGAAATATTAGAGATTGGCTTAAGTGGTCTTGGCGGAACCCCCGGAGACAGCACTTATCAATGGTTTGTTTTTAATCCAGTTACTATGGTCTATGACATTATTCCAGGAGAAACAGATTCAACAATAGATGTTACAGCGTCAGGAATTTACCAAATAGAGGTAACCAGCAATGGTTCTGGATGTTCTGGTACAGACGAGATTTTAGTAGAATTTGCTCCACAGCCTACCGCTAATCAACCAGATGATTTGTTTCTATGCGATGACGGCACCCAGACGGGGCTTTTTGATCTTACTATCAATGATGTTATTATTTTAGGACCACAAGATCCTTCGCTATTTACTGTAAAATATTATGAAAATTTCTCAGACAGTCAAGCAGGTATAAATGAAATTCTTACTCCAAATGCATATGCCATAGCAACAACTCCTTTACAAACAATATTTGTTCGTATTGAGGATATAGGAGGGATTTGCTTTGCTCTTGAAGATTTTACCATTACATATTCTCAACCTCTTGTTGATGTTCTTACCGATGAAGGTTTTTGTGATGAAGATTCTAATGGTATTGTACAGGTTAATTTATCTGTTTTAAAAGACATCGAGGTTCTTAACGGCTTAGACCCCTTACTTTATGATATAACATATCATAATACATTAGAGGACGCCAATACAGATATAAACCCATTACCGGGAGTGTATAATGTAACGGCTCCAGTAGAAATTATATTTGTGCGTATTGAAAGTATATTTGATGTTACTTGTTTTGATTCTGGAAACTTTAATATAAATATCGTAGTTGCTCCGGGTGCTACTCTTCCAACCAAGTATAATATTTGTGA
>CAJWVI010000034.1 GCA_913048115.1 uncultured Flavobacteriaceae bacterium
GGTAACGATCTTGAGGCCTTTGAAGAAGAGTTAAGTGCAGAACGTACAACCATCCAGCAATTAAAAGATTTGTTTAGATAAAAAATTACTTTTTTTCTTTACTCCTAGCCGTCTCTCCTCTGCCTACTTTAACAACTGTTTGATGTAAAAAGATGGATAAAATCCTGTTTGCCTATAAAAAGCTCTTGAAAATGAAGTAGCATTTGTATAGCCACACTCTGCGGCTATTGCTCTAATTGAGTACTTTAAAAATCTAGGATTGTTCTTTATTTCTTCTAGAGCATAGGCAATGCGCAAATCATTAAGGTATTGAGAAAAATTCTTGTCTCTTTTAAAATTAATAACCCTAGACAGGTAATTTGGGTTGGTTTTTAATTCTTGCGCTAAACTATGCAAGGATATATGTTGTTGTAAGTATTTTTTTGTTTTTTCAAACCCCTCAAGTTTTTCAAGAATATCTGCAATGACTTCTTCAGAGATATTAATCTCATTTTCTACAGCCACCATCGCTCCTAATTGTTGGTCTTTTAGTTGTTTAATTAATATTTGATAACGCTTTTTATAGATTTTTTGTTTTTTAATATAAAGTAATAGCCAAAAAATAAATATAGCTACTATTGCAGATATAAGTATTATTGTTTGTCTTGTACTAGCCGCCAGTTCTCTTAAAGCTATGGCTACTTCCTCCTTCTCTTTTAAAAGAGTTGGTGTTTCAATGTTTCTTATTAAGTCACTTTCAAAACCAACTATTTTAGTCTTGATAAGGCTATCCAAAAACAGTTGCTTTTTTAAATACTTATTTTGATTTTTAAAATCATTTAATGTAACGTAATGGTTTTTTAATTTTTCAAATAATAAATTATCTTGAGGTTGGACTTTTAATTTTTCACCTATGTCAAATATAGAATCTGCTTTGTTTAAATATTTTAAACCTGCGGTTTTATTCCCTGAGTCATATAAAGACAAACCTTTAAATAAGTAAATATTCATGAAATCAGAATCTATCAAGTCATCATATTTCATTAATAAATCATTGTATTTTAAAGAGGTTTGATATTCTTTTTTATAATAATAATGCTCCATGTTAATTTGAAGAAACATATAATTTAAACTTGATTTATAATTTATTTTTTTTGTTTTAATATGAGTTTTTGCTTTCTTTAAATAATATTCTGTAGAATCACGCTGTCCCAGATAGTGATAACAAATGGCAAAACTTAAATATGAATCTATTTTTTGTTTGGTATAATAGCTGTCTATACTATCTCTGGCGGTTTTTCTTGTTGATACATACAGTTTTTCTAGAAAACCATCACTCATTAACAAATCATGGCTTTTATGTTGTAGGGCCAAAGCTTCTTTTTTATTACCCCAAACTACTTTATTAAAGATCAACCTATCAAGAACATACAACTGTTGCCCAAGGTTTCCAGTAGCTAAAGCTTTACTATAGGCAACATAAGCATTGTCATTTGCTTTTTTAAATTCATCCAATATATAATAATTATAAGATTTTAGAACATACCCAAACGCCGGATAGGTAATATGGTTTATTTTTTCTGTCAACGCTATTACACTATCGGTATATGTAAGGTTTGTTTGTGGGCTAAATGATTGCGCTAGCCTGTCATAGCCCCGAGCCATCATAATGGTGTCCTTTCTATCTCTGCCCCTATCTAGATAAATGCGTGCTACCTTCTCGGCCTTTATAGAATCACCAAGTATCGTTTCAAAGTATGTCAATAACGCTTCATCGCCTAGCTCTTCTAGCTGTAATGATGAGTATTGTTGTGCGCTCAAATGCATTGAAACTAGAAAAAACACAAGTAGCTTAAGATATTTCATAGGATAGTATGATTTACTAAGTTAAAACTAGCAAAAATCAACGGGTTTTTAGTGCTTCCCAGCTCTAGATTATGTGCGGCGCACACAAAAACAGTCAAGCCGTTGAAAAACAAACAATTAAGGCAGTAATATGTGCTGATTATTCAAGAATTTACACTGCTTTTTTAAGAATTGACACTAGCCCTGTTTGGAAACAGCAGAATATTACCACATATTTGAACCAGCAAATCATCTGAGTACTAACATGCTATAACTGGGGAGTTATTTCCATAGTGAATGGAAAGATGATTTGCTTTTTTGATAACCAAGATATAGATTGGTAGAGACACCTTACGTTTTTAAAATACAAGACTAGCTTAAAAAAAAAACGTACATTGGTGCAATTAACAAAACATCATGTCAAAACCAACATCGCCTTTTACCAAAGAGCAGTTACTTCCTCAAGAAGAAACCCTGGAGATCACCAAACAAAAAGGAGCTTTGTATATAGGGCTTCCCAAAGAAACAAACTTTCAAGAAAAACGTATTTGTTTAACACCAGATGCTGTTGCGGCAATAGTTGCAAATGGACATAGGGTACTTGTGGAAGATGGAGCTGGAGAAGAAGCTGGGTTTACAAATATTTCTTATAGTGAGGCTGGAGCAGTTATCACAAAAGACACCAAGCAAGTATTTGGCTGTCCTATACTATTAAAGGTAGAGCCTCCTACACTAGAAGAAATAGAATTAATTAATCCAAAGACTGTGCTCATCTCTGCCCTGCAGCTTAAAACTAGACAAAAAAGCTATTTTGAAGCCTTGGCTAAGAAAAAAATTACAGCACTTGCCTTTGAGCTAATTAAAGACGAAGGACATTCATATCCAGTTGTAAAAGCGCTTAGTGAAATTGCAGGAACCGCTGCTGTTCTTATTGCTTCTGAGCTTATGGTTAATGCACAAAAAGGTAAAGGCTTACTCTTTGGTAATATTAGTGGCGTACCCCCTGTAGAAGTAGTTGTTATTGGTGCAGGCACAGTAGGGCAATTTGCAATACGTTCTGCACTAGGTCTTGGCGCCAATGTTAAAGTATTTGACAATTCAATAACACGTTTACGTGAGTTGCAATACAAGGTAGGACATACCCTTTACACATCTACAATACAACCTAAAAACTTAATGAAGTCACTTCGTAGATGTGATGTAGCTATTGGTGCCGTAAGAGGAACCAACCGCTCCCCTATTATTGTAACACAAGAGATGGTAGAAAACATGAAAGAAGGGTCTATTATTATCGACGTTAGTGTCGACATGGGAGGATGTTTTGAAACTACAGAAACAACCACACACGACAAGCCTACCTTTATAAAACATGGTGTAATTCATTATGGTGTACCCAACATTCCAGCAAGATATCCAAGAACAGCCTCTATTTCAATAAGTAATATATTTACTCCATACCTGCTGGAAATTGCAGAATCTGGAGGTTTAGAACAAGCCATACGCTTTGACGCTGGTTTAAAAAATGGCTTATATTTTTATAGAGGAATCTTAACAAGTAGATCTGTAAGTAATTGGTTTGATATGCCGCATAGCGACCTAAATCTATTGATGTTTTAACAACTTTACTCTAGCAGCAAAAAGCTTTTAAGGTAGTAATTACATAGTCTATTTCATCTTTGGTATTAAAAATTGAAAATGAAAACCGAATAGAAGGTTTTGTTAAATTTTCATCTGTTAAAATTTCAGATAATACGTGAGATCCCATATTGCTCCCACTCTGGCAAGCGCTTCCTTTTGAACAGGCAATTCCTTTTAAATCCAATTGAAACAAGAGCATCATGCCTTTTTCTGGAGAAACGGGAAGACATACATTAAGTAATGTATAGGTACTCTTATCATTATCATTACAGGATCCGTTAAATAGAATTTCTGGTATTTCAATAAGTAATCTTTCTTTGAAGTAATCTTTAAGTCCAGTAATGTGCTTTTTTTCTTTTGCTAAATTTTGATAAGAAATTTTCAAGGCTTCAACCATTCCAACAATAGCATAGACTGGCTCTGTACCAGCTCTCATGCCCCGCTCCTGTTCACCTCCATGTATCATTGGCCTTAGCCCAGAGTTTTTTCTAATAAACGCAAACCCAACGCCTTTTGGGCCATGAAACTTATGTGCAGCTATTGCAGCAAAATCTATAGGAATATCTATAAAGTCTAATTCATAATGCCCTACAGATTGAACTGTATCACTATGAAACAAAGTATCATACTTCTTGCATAAAAGTGCAGTTCGTTTTAAGTCTAGAATGGTTCCAATTTCATTATTAATATGCATCAAGCTCACTAGAGTCTTGTGTGTTGTATCTGCAAGTAAGTTTTCTAAATGAATATAATCTATAAGGCCGCAATCATCAACACTAACAAAATCAACAGTGATCCCGTGAGATGCTTGTAATTGGTTAATCGCATATAAAACCGCATGATGTTCAATCTTACTAGAAATTATTCTAGTAACGTTTAAATCTTTTACACAACTATTGAGTACTAGATTATCTGCTTCTGTACCTCCCGAAGTAAAAATTATTTCTGAAGCAGAAACATTTAACAGGCTAGCTGTTTCTTTTCTTGCTGTTTCAATTAAGGCCTTGGCCGATCTTCCATTTGCGTGCGTAGAAGAAGGGTTTCCAAACTCAGTTTGCAACACTTGGGTCATCGTAGTAATTACTTCCGATCTTAACTGTGTTGTAGCGGCACTGTCAAAATATACTGTTCTCAATGGCTAAATATTAATACGTTAATAAGAAAACTTATAACAAAAATACAGATAAATTTTTGATGATTCATAACCCTATCCTAAAGAAATGCGTTACTTTGTAATGATGTATAATTTCAGAAAAAAACATGAAAAAATTTATCTTATTAATTTTCACTCTACTACTGGTTCTAAGCTGTAATGATGGGGATCTTATAGTGACTAATTTTGATTTTGAAGCGGCGCAACTTCAACAATGTGGAGAAACTGGGACCCTTGTTTTTTTTAAAATAAACCCGCAGGTTAATGAAAGTATTTCACTATTCATTCCAACAATTGAGGAACTATTTTTAGAGACAGGAACACAATCATTTACCCTAAGCAGTACAGGAAGTATCGTAAACTATAGAAGTTTTAATGATGCGGTTACTGCAAATTATTTTTGCAACCCTATTCCACCAACCTCGCCACAAGTAGCTATTGAGTATATTGGCACATCAGGAGTTGCAAGACTTATTTCTGAGACCACTAGAGACGATAGCGACTCAGTAGTCTTTGTAGACTCAGAATTGCTCACAGATGAAGGCTTCGGTGACTTTGATGATGATGGAATTCCTAATTATTATGATTTTGACGATGATGGTGATAATGTGCTTACATCAATAGAAATTGGTGAAGATCCTCAAAACCCAAAAGATACAGATCTTGATGGAATGCCAGATTATTTAGACACCGATGATGATAATGATGGAGTACTTACAATTAACGAAGACATCAATCAAAATTTAAACCCTGCAGATGATATCTCTGAGGCTGGAGCAGTAGCCAATTACCTTGATGCCACTAAGACAGATACGGTTAATATCGAAGCCTATAGAGCCCATACCTACAATAGAACGAGTGATGGAACTATAATAATAGACAATCTAGTACTTGTAAGTGCACAAGAAGAAATTATTCTTGAAACCTTTAACCTTGGTAGTATTGAAGCAGTACGAAACGAAACTATTATAGTAACCCCAAATTTTTAAAACTATAATTTACTTTGGTGGATGTATATCTCAGTGGCTCCACGTCCATATTTCTGAAAGTTAGCATCTTCAAAAGTAATAGCATCATAGCCTCTAAATAAGTACTCTAGCTCTTGTCTAAGCACTCCTGCGCCTATACCGTGAATAAAAACCACGCGTTGTATGCCTTTTTGCATCGCAAAATTTAATTGCCTTTTAGCGGTATCTATCTGTATTTCGAGCATATCATAATTACTAAGCCCTTTTTGAGAAGCAACTAGTTGGCCAATATGCAAGTCCACCTCCATAGCTGGCTGGAGGCGTTCTCGAGGCTTTTGACGCTTAGTATTTTTATTTGCTAATACCTCCTTGTTTTTTAAAACTTCTGAAATATTAGACACCGAAAATTCATGAGAAGAAATTGGATTATCTATAACAACAAGTTCATGCTTTTCAAAAGCTATTTCAAAACCATCTAATGTTTCGACCATTACGGTTTCATTAAAGACAGAGACAATAATTCCTTCCAAATTATCATCAAGCACCATAACTTTATCTCCCTTTTTCATTGTTTAATTACATATAAATAATAGTGAAACTATCTCTAAATAGCTATTGTACATTTTTTATAAAATTATGTAATCAACTATATCTCAAACTCTTTTAGGGTGCTTGTAATAATAGAAAGACAGTCAAGTAATTGGGCTTGTGTCATTACCAATGGCGGGGCAAAACGGATAATATTTCCGTGTGTAGGTTTAGCTAATAAACCATTATCACGAAGTTTCATGCATATATTCCAAGCTATGTCACTTTCTTCATCATCGTTAATGATTATAGCATTTAACAATCCTTTTCCTCGCACAGCGCTACAAATAGTACTTGTTTCAATATATTTATTAAGTTCTGCTCTAAATATATTTCCTAGAAATTCTGCATTATCAGCAAGTTTCTCATCAACAGCAACCTCTAAAGCTGCCATAGCAACTCTACATCCTAGTGGGTTACCGCCAAAAGTAGAACCATGCTCTCCAGGTTTAATAGTCATCATTATTTCATCGTCTGCTAAAGCTGCTGAAACGGGAAATACTCCTCCAGACAACGCTTTACCGAGAATCAAAATATCTGGTTTTACTCCTTCATGTTGGCAACAGTATAGTTTTCCTGTTCTTGAAATTCCAGTTTGTACTTCGTCGGCAATAAACAGTACATTTTTTGATTTACACAAATCATAAGCTTTTTTTAAGTATCCCTCATCAGGCACCATAACTCCTGCCTCACCTTGAATAGGTTCTACCATAAATCCAGCAACGTTGGGGTCTTCTAAAGCTTTTTCTAAATCTTTTAAATCATTGTATTTAACAATCTCAAAACCCGGCAAATAAGGCCCATAGTCATTAAAAGCACTTGGGTCTGTAGAAGAAGATACTGCAGCCAATGTTCTTCCCCAAAAGTTATTTTCTGCAAATAAAATTTTTGCTTTGTTTGGCGCTATCCCTTTTACTTTATAAGCCCACTTTCTGCATAACTTAAGTGCAGTTTCCCCACCTTCTACCCCAGTATTCATTGGTAAAATTTTATCGTAACCAAATAATGTTGTTACATATTTTTCGTAGGCTCCTAACACATCATTATGAAAAGCTCGAGAGGTTAGAGTTAATAGACTAGCTTGTTCTACTAGAGCTGCCACAATTTTTGGATGACAATGTCCTTGATTTACAGCGCTATATGCTGATAGAAAATCATAATATTTTTTACCCTCTACATCCCAAACATAGACACCTTCTCCTCTATTTAGTACAACAGGTAATGGATGGTAATTATGAGCGCCATATTTATACTCTAAATCGATTGATTTTTGTGACATTGTTTTTTCTATTGCAGACATAACATAAAACTTAAAAAATTAATACATGAAATTCCTTCAATACCTTTATTTTTTTGAATATTCAAAAATTCAGCGGAGGAGAGAAATCATCCTTTTGTAAAATTACTAAATATATTATGTTTTTTTAAAGTCGTTACCAATAATAATAAGGCATTTATAGTATTTTTACACTATGGCTAGAAAAATGGTCTCAAAATAGAATTGTATTAGAACATCTCCAGGTAATTGATGCAGGTGCTAAAGGAAAAGCAATTGCTAAAGCTGCAGATGGCCGTGTGGTATTTATAAACAATGCAGTCCCGGGAGATATGTTTCCACAAACCCATCATGTTGAGAATGTGGTTTTGCTTGAAAAAAAATATAATTGGTAGCTTTAAATTTGAGTAAATGATACAAAAAATAACACTATTACTTTTTACCACCCTTTTTCTTTGGGCTTGTACGCGTGATGATATTTGTCCAGATGACACTCAAACAACTCCATTACTTGTTATAAAGTTTATGGACATAAGCAACCCTACCCAAGTAAAAGCAGTAGATAATTTAAGAATTACACTTGCAAACACCTCTCAAACAGAGGTAGTGATAGCAAGAACAGACACCTTGTATAAAATTCCATTAAATCCAGCTACCACAAGCGTTGACTATAATTTCACACAAGGTTATGGAAGTAACCTACCCAACACAGATGCTATAAACATTAGCTACCTTAGAGGAGATGATATATATATTAACAGAGCCTGTGCTTTTAAAACCACATTTACAGACATAAACCCAACAATACAAGCAGAAGGAAGTGCAAACTGGATGCTAAGTACTACTATAAATAACGCAATTGTAGAAAATGAAGACATTACACATATTACTATTTTTCATTAGTACTCTTTTTGCTACTCTAGATACGGTGGCACAAGAGAACTTAGAAAAAGCTCAAGATACCCTAGCGCTAAAAACCAAATACGGTCTACGTTTTGGTCTTGATCTAGCAAAGCCTATACGCTCTGTGCTAGAGGATGGTTATACTGGTTTTGAAATTTTAGGAGATTTTAGAATTCAAGACCGATTCTATCTTGCTGCCGAATTAGGAAGTGAAAAAAAAGATTATTTTGAACCTAATATAAACGCTATCTACAAAGGAAGCTATTTTAAAGTAGGTGTCAATTACAACGCTTTTTTAAACTGGGTTGGAATGACCAATGAGATTTTCACTGGGATACGGTATGGGTTTTCAAGTTTTAGTCAAGAATTATTAGGCTATAACATCTACTCAACAAACCAAAGCTTTCCTGCTGTTTTTGTCACAGATCCACAAGAGTTTAAAGGCTTGTCGGCACATTGGGCTGAGTTTATTCTTGGGGTTAAAACCGAGGTTTTAAACAATGTCTATTTATCCATAAACTTACAACTTAAGAGAAAAATTTCTGAGGTTGCACCAGAGAATTTTGACAACCTATACATTCCTGGATTTAACAGAACCTATGATTTTAGTCAATGGGGCGTTGGCTATGGCTATACCATAAGCTATCTACTACCAATATTTAAAAAATAATTATTGCTTCTTAGCCTTTTTACTACCAGAGTACATTTCATACTGCACCAACTTACTCTCTAATTTACCATTAAAAAGTTTGATTTTTCTAGAAGGTCTAAGCCCTACATGCTTTAATGCTTCAAGGTTTGAGGTAATCATCCAAGCTTGAGAATCTGGATAACTTCTCTTTAAAGTGTTACCAATGTTTGCATAAAAACGCTCTACATTATCTATAGAAATTCGCTCATCATAAGGTGGGTTAAACACCAAGAACAACTGTCTTTCTCTTCCTTTTTCGGTTTCAAAGAAATCACAATGTTCTAGAGTGATAAATTCTGAAAGATTAGCAGAGACTATATTTTCTTGCGCTTTTTTAAGTGTGATATCATCATTGTCAAATCCTACAATTTTAAAATGAAATTCCTTGATCTTTTTAAGAGCTGCTTCTTCTATAACTTCGTAAAGATTAACATCAAAATCTGGCCATGTTTCAAAACCGAATTCTTCTTTATTTAAATTTGCTGGAATATTACAAGCAATCATAGCGGCTTCTGTTAATAAGGTTCCTCCACCACACATAGGGTCAATAAAATCACACTGGCCGCTCCAGCCTGCTTTTAAAATCAAACCAGCAGCCAACACCTCATTTATAGGCGCTAGAGTGTTTGCTACTTTATACCCTCGCTTATGTAAGGATTGTCCAGAACTATCAAGTGATACTGTACAAATATTTCTATCTATATGAATATTAATACGCAAGGTTGGGTGGTCAAGATCAACATTTGGTCTTTCTCCCTCCATGTCTCTAAAGCGGTCTACAATAGCATCTTTTGTTTTTAAGGCTATGTATTGAGAATGGGTAAAGTAGTCTGAAAACACGGTTGCATCTACAGCCAAGCTTCCATTTTTACTCATATAGTCTTGCCAATTAATATTGTAGACTTTTTGATATAAATCTTCTTCTTTAAAAACATTAAAGGCAGTAATAGGCTTTAAAATTTTAATAGCAGTTCTACAGCATAAGTTAGCCTTGTACATAAAGCCCGTATCACCCTCAAAAGATACGTTACGTACACCAATTTCTATATTAGATGCTCCAAGTTGCCTTAGTTCTTCTGCTAATATCTCTTCTAGACCATAAAGGGTCTTGGCTACCATTTTAAAATTTTTTGTCATAACTTTTTATTCAATCTCCTGCAAAAATACAGTATTTTAGCACTGTAAAACGATACAATGCAAAAAGAAGATATAAGTTGGTATGCCTCATGGTTTGATAGCCCATATTATCATATTTTATATAAGGATAGAGATGATAGTGAAGCGGCAGATTTTATGCGCAAGCTTACCCATCATTTAGAATTAAATACAGACGCTAAAATCCTAGATTTGGCATGTGGTAAAGGGAGGCATTCCAGACACTTATCAACTCTTGGGTATGATGTTACCGGTGTAGATTTATCTGAAGAAAGCATTAAATTTGCAAAAAAATTCGAAAAAGAACACCTTCGTTTTGCTGTCCACGACATGTGTTTACCCTATAAAGAGAACGCTTTTGATGCTGTTTTTAATTTGTTTACGAGTTTTGGTTATTTTGAAAAAGAAGAGGATAACGTAAGAACTATTAAAGCAATCAAGAATAACTTAGCAAATAATGGCCTAGCAGTGATTGATTTTTTAAATGTCTCTTATGTAGCATCAAATTTAGTGAAAGAAGAGTCAAAGACTGTTGAAGGTGTTACCTTTGATATAAGCAGAGTAATTAAAGATGGATACATCCAAAAGAATATTTCGTTTACAAAAGACGCAAAGCACCATAAATATACAGAAAAGGTGAAAGCTTTAACCCTAGCACATTTTAAGAACTATTTTGAAGAAGCTGGTTTACAATTAAAACATATTTTTGGAGATTATCATTTAAACACTTTTGATAGCAACACCTCTAAAAGACTAATACTTATTTTTGGCTTATGATATATCTAGCGTTATTTTTTGCTGTATTTGTTGGATATGGTGTTGCAGTGATTCTAAAAAACAAAAAAGCCCAAAAACTATCATTACCACTAGCTTTTAGTGGTGCGTTTTTATTAGCCGTTACCCTATTTGAATTATTACCTGAGGTATATCAAACAACAAGTGAGTTTGTAGGGCCATTTATAATGGTAGGTATCTTACTTCAAATTTGCTTAGAGTTTTTAAGTAAAGGAGCAGAACACGGGCATGTTCACATCCATGCAAATAAAAACACATTTCCATGGTTGCTTTTTATTAGTCTTTCTATTCATGCTCTATTTGAGGGCTTTCCAATAGCTGGACACTCTAGCATGTTTATAGGTGTTTTAGTGCATAAGATTCCTATTGCTATGATACTATCGTTCTTTTTCATTAAAGCAAAATATCCACTTGTTACCATCCTATCCTTTCTTTTGTTATTTGCAAGCATGACTCCTTTAGGAAGTTGGTTGTCTTCAAATGTTTCAGAAATCATAGCCTTTAAAGATGAGTTAAATGCTATTTCGATTGGTATTTTCTTGCATGTTTCTACTACTATACTATTTGAAAGTAGTAAGGATCATAAATTCAATCTAGCAAAACTAAGCACTATAATAGCGGCAATAGTTATTGCTTATTTTATATAAGTTCTAGATAAATACATAAAAAATGGCAGATACTCCCTGCTAGTACAAAGAGATGCCAAACAACGTGGTTATATTTTAATGAATTCCACACGTAAAATACAATTCCTCCAGTATAAGCTGCACCTCCAGCAATTAAAAGTGAAATAGCCATTGGCGAAACAGCTGCTTGTAAGGCAGTAAAATCAAATACTATTAACCAGCCCATAACAACATACAATAGTAAAGAGATTATCTCAAAGCGTCCAGTAAAAAATATTTTTAATACAGTGCCAAATAAAGCTATGGACCATACCGTATAAAATAGCAACAAGCCTTTACTTTGTGTTAAAAATATGAGCGTGATTGGAGTATAGGTTCCAGCAATAAGAACATAGATACTGATGTGGTCTAATTTTCTATAAAACAACTTTTTAACGGGGTCTTGTGTGTGATGGTATTTTGAAGATACCAAATAAAGGATACACAAAGAAAGACCATATAATGAAACTGCAAAAATAGCCGTTTTAGAAGCCGTTATTGTAGTAATTACTAATAGTATAGAACCCAGCAAAGCCATTGCAAAACCAAAAGCATGAGTGCCAAAGTTATATCGTTCTTCTTGTAAAGTTTGTTCCCGCATAAAGATGTTATTAAAGTTCAAAAATAACCATAAATTATTGCAAATTAAACCGCAATTGATGTCGTTTAAATGTCTTTTCACGTTATTGAAAAAATGATTTTAAGTATATTTATACAGCGCTATTACCTAAACAAAAGAGATTTTAATTTGCAATAAAAAATCTCTATTTTTGAATTAAACCTACTCCTAATGAAAATTCACTTTATACTTATAATAGCTCTTGCTTTTAGCTTTTGTACAGATACAAAAAAGCAAACACAGCAAACTACCGCACCGTCAAATAATGTAGAAATAAAAAAAGCTAATCCCCTATTTTCCTTAGTGCCTAATGATCAATCTGGTATAAATTTTACTAATTTCAACAAAGAAAATAATGATTATAATTACTATTCCTACGAGTATTTCTATAATGGCGGTGGCGTAGCTTCGGCAGATTTCAACAATGACGGCTTACTGGACATCGTATTTACAGCAAATATGGCCAACAACAGGCTTTATATAAACAAAGGTAACTTTACTTTTCAAGATGTTACCCAAACTGCTAATATCAATTCAAACACACGAGATTGGTGTACAGGGGTGACAATCGTAGATATAAACAATGATGGGTATCAAGATATTTTTATTTCAAGGTCGGGTTGGTTTGAAGGTGATCAAAAAGCAGCGCTAAGCAACTTATTATTTGTAAACAACAAAGACCTTACATTTACAGAGAGTGCCAACGCATATGGATTTACTGATCTTTCAAGGTCAAATCAAGCTTGTTTTTTTGACATGGATAATGATGGTGATCTAGACATGTATCTTATTAATAACCCAAAAGAACACACAAAAACACGAGAGTATAAAAATGGAGACATTAGACTCGTAGATTTAAACAGCACCTACACAGATAGTGATAAACTATACCAAAACAATAACGGTACCTACGTTGATATCACTAAAAAAGCGGGACTAGTAAACTCAGATTATGGGTTAGGTATTATTGCCGCAGATTTAAATAATGACGGCTATCAAGACTTATATATTGCTAATGATTATTCAAAACCTGATGCCATACTTATGAATAATAAAAATGGCAGTTTTAAAAACATGGCAGATAGCTCATTAAAGCATATGTCTAAGTTTTCAATGGGCGTAGACATTGCAGACATTAACAACGATGGATTATTAGATATCTTTAACTCTGAAATGCTAGGTCAAGACAACTATTCAAAAAAAGTAAATATGGCGTCCATGAATCCAAAACTCTATTGGGGGTTTGTAAACTCAGGATACCAATACCAAGACATGCACAATAGTCTGCAATTAAATAATGGTAATAACACTTTTAGTGAAATCTCTTGGATGGCTAATGTGGCAGAGACTGATTGGTCATGGTGCCCACTTATTGCAGATTTTGATAATGATGGCTACAAAGATATTTTTGTAACTAATGGTATTAAAAGAGAAGTCTTTAATAAGGATTTTAAAAATAAAGAAGGGAAAGGACTTTCAGAAAATCCCGCTCTTTTTGAAGGCGCAATAAATTTTCTGCCTGCGAAAAAATCTTTTAACGCAATGTTTAAAAATAATGGAGACTTGACTTTTACAGATAGCGCAATGGACTGGGGCTTAAAAACACACGCTTTTAACTCTAACGGTGCTGCCTATGCAGATTTTGATAATGATGGAGATTTAGATCTTGTTGTTAATAACATCGAGGACAAAGCTTCTTTATACATAAATAATGCTTCCGAAAAAAACAATGCTATCACCCTTACCATCACAAAAAGTGGGGGCATTCCTTATGGGACAAAAGCGACCCTTTTGGACAATAAAAAAGAACAAGTATCTCAAATAACGAATACTAGAGGGTTCCAGTCTGTATCAGATTATCGTATCCATTTTGGTGTTGGAAGTAAAAAAATAGTTGACTCTATAATAATTACATGGCCAAACAATAAGAAAAGCCTATACACAAATCTTGAGGTCAATATAAATCATGATATTAAATACGAGAATGCAGTATTTCTAAACATTTTAAAAAATAAAAATACGCCTCTTTTTAAAGATGTGACTAGAACAATAGGAATTACATCAAGGCATCAAGAAGCTGAATTTGATGACTACAAAACCGAAATATTGCTACCTCAAAAACAATCTCAAGAGGGTCCTTTTATTACTGTTGCAGATGTAAATGGAGATGGGATGGAAGATTTTTTTCAAGGAAATGGTGCGGGACATCCAGGAGTCTTGTATTTACAAACAAAGCAAGGCACTTTCAAGAAAGGAAATCAAAAAGGGTTTATAGGGGATAAAGAATCTGAAGACATTGGCGTTGTATTTTTTGATTATGACTCAGATGGAGATCAAGATTTATATGTAGTTAGTGGAAGTAATGAACACGATTTAACTTCATTACAAATGCAAGATAGACTCTACCAAAATGATGGTAAGGGAAATTTTAGTAAAACAATGGGACTGCTTCCTGATGATAACGCGAGTGGATCTTGCGTAATTGCAAAAGATATAGATAATGATGGAGATATAGATTTATTTGTAGGAGGATATCAAACACCCCAACAGTATCCAAAAGCGGGTAAGAGTTTATTACTTATAAATGAAAATGGCATTTTCACTAACAAAATAAAAACATTAGCGCCAGGATTAGAAAAAATAGGCATGGTAAAGGATGCTGTAATTGAAGACATAAACAACGATGGTAAAAATGACATCATTGTTGTAGGACACTGGATGAGCGTTACTATTTTTGAAAAGACAGATGAAACCTATACAAATACAACACAAGGCTACGGTATCGCAGATAAGGTTGGTTGGTGGAATAGCATACAAGTACTTGATACAGATGATAATGGCACAAAAGATTTTATTGTTGGAAATCTAGGACTTAATTCAAAACACAAGGCTAATTTGGGTCAACCATTTAAAATAATCGCAAAAGATTTTGACAACAACGGAACCAATGATATAGCATTAGGGTATTACAATAACAATAGTTTATATCCAGTAAGAGGTCTACAATGCTCTGCTGAACAAAATCCAGATTTAAAACAGAGCATTCGCTCCTTTTCAGAATTTGGGACCTTAACCTTTGATGAGGTTTACAATAAATATGATCTTTCTGATGCAACAAAACTAGAAGCTACCTACTTTCAATCTGCAATATTTGTAAATAATAATACTTCATTTACCATAAAACCTTTACCTAATGAAAATCAAATGGCGCCAACAAACCAGAGTATTGTAATTGATATCGATGGAAAACCAACAATACTAACTGTTGGAAATTTTCACCCTGTTGAAGTAGAAACTGGGAGATATGATGCACATACTGGGACGGTATTAAGGACAGATAATAAACAAGTAATATACAATCAATCCAACACAGGGTTTTTTAATGATAAGGATGCTAGAGACTTAGATGTTATTGTTATCGCTGGTAAAAAACATGTCATGGTAGCAAATAATAGAGATCAAATCACATTTTTTAAAATATTAAAATAGCACACAGCAGAATACAAAATTAAAGAGCACAAATTATATTGGTATATAGTTTGTGCTCTTTTTGATAAAACACCCTTCATAAGTGCTATATATCTTCTATTTATAGATACTAACACCATTATAAAGTCAATCTTCAAGTATTTTTATAAAAGATCTTGATTAAGGCCAACCCCATTTTTTTGTATGAACTGGTGTAACCCTGCGGGCAAAACACAATGGGCTTTAGTTTATAAGATAGTGTTTAGTTATAGAATCTATAGGCAATGAATTAAATGGATATAGAGTGAAAAAAGATACAATCAAATAAATGATTGGATCTTAAAGAAGGCGGCTGGTAAAAAAGAAAAGGCTTTGAAGCCCTTGGCTTCTCACCACAACGATACTCGTGTAATAGCAGCCCCAAAATATTGGTTGATTTTATTGCAAAAAAAAAGATCCAATCAAATAAATGATTG
>CAJWVI010000035.1 GCA_913048115.1 uncultured Flavobacteriaceae bacterium
AATAAATACAATAATACATACTACCTAAGCCGCTCTCTTTAGAGCGGCTTTTTTTGCCCCCAAAACACCACAAGTAATTTCTTAACAATTCGCAAGCTATAGATAGAGAAGATTAATTCAAGAACACATCAGGGTATCGCTACAAAATGTGTATTTTTCAAGCTTCGGAATTATAATTTCAAAATCATGAAATATACATGGTATGTTTTAGTATTATTTACAATGGCTTCTTGCCAGTACTTTGAAACGGATAAAATCTCCTCAGATACATTTTATAAAGAAGAAATAAAAACCATTTCTTGGAATGATGTAGATCAATTTCCAAATTTTAATTCATGTCAGGACACCTCAGGAAAAATGGCAAGTAAAGCCTGTTTTGAGAACACATTGATATCAAAAATATATGCAGGATTTAGCGCAAAGCATTTTGTAAGCATACGTACTATTAAAGACACACTGTGGGTTGCTATTGCTGTTTCACAAACTGGCAACATTGCTGTAAACGCTATTGAGATGGATTCTATTACCGCCCTAACATTTCCAGATTTGTCAACCTGGATTCGGCAAAGTGTAGATAGCATAGCTCCCGTTGCGCCTGCTCATAAAAGAGGGGTTCCAGTAGCAGTTGCTTTCAAGTTGCCCGTTGTTTTACAAACAAAGTAATAATACCCAAACGCCACAGCATTAGTAAAACCTTAGTGTGCCGTGTAGATATTGTTTAAATTTGTAACACAGCAAATGCACACAACAGAGAACATCATTTTAGGTATTGATCCAGGAACCACTATTATGGGCTTTGGGCTTATTAAGGTGGTTGGTAAAAAAATGGAATTTTTACAGCTTAATGAGTTGCAACTCTCTAAGTATGATGATCACTACAAACGGCTCAAACTTATTTTTGAACGCACCATAGAGCTTATAGATACCTATCACCCAGACGAGATTGCTATTGAAGCTCCTTTTTTTGGTAAAAACGTACAGTCTATGTTGAAATTGGGGCGTGCCCAAGGAGTAGCCATGGCCGCAGGATTATCTCGTGATATTCCTATTACAGAATATGCGCCAAAGAAAATAAAAATGGCCATTACAGGAAATGGGAATGCTTCCAAAGAACAAGTGGCAAAGATGTTGCAGAGTGTTTTAGGCCTAAAAGAGTTGCCTAAAAACCTAGACAGCACAGACGGCTTGGCTGCTGCAGTTTGTCATTTCTACAATAGCGGGAAAACACTAGGAACGGGTAAAAGCTACTCTGGATGGGCTAGTTTTGTCCAGCAGAATGAAAAACGAGTAAAAAAGTAATTCTGTATTAATTATGGCCGGCATCTACATCCACATTCCTTTTTGCAAACAAGCATGTCATTATTGTGACTTCCATTTCTCAACATCCTTAAAAAAACGGGATGCAATGGTTGCCGCGATCTGTAAAGAGCTGTCACTTCGCAAACAGGAACTCACCCAAACCATAGAGACCATTTATTTTGGTGGAGGAACACCTAGTTTGCTAACACCTCAAGAAATTGATCTTATTCTAGACACTGTTTATACACATTTTACGGTTTCAGGCACACCAGAAATTACACTAGAGGCCAATCCAGATGACCTAACAGAGGCAACCGTGACTTCATTGGCGAGTTCTCAAATTAATAGGCTCTCCATAGGCATACAATCTTTTTTTGAAGAAGATTTGAAACTTATGAACCGGGCTCATAATGAAACAGAAGCACTTCATTGTATTGTAAAAGCCAAACAGTATTTTAAGAATATAAGCATTGATTTAATGTATGGTATTCCAAATATGTCTAGTGAACGTTGGCAAGAAAATATAGAAAAGGCCCTCTCTTTAGGGGTCCCGCATATTTCTTGTTACGTATTAACCATTGAGCCCAAAACCGCTTTAGAGCGTTTTATTAAAAAAGGGATCATACGGCCTATTGAAGATGCGATTGCTCAGGAGCATCACAGTATTTTACTAGAAAAGACAGAGGCTGTTGGATATCATAATTATGAATTTTCAAATTTCTGTATTCCAGGATGGGAGTCTCAAAGCAATTCATCGTATTGGAAAAGAAAACCTTATTTGGGTGTTGGTCCCTCTGCGCACAGCTATGATGTTGTTTCAAGGAGATGGAATGTATCAAACAATGCCTTATATATAAAAAGTATTGAAGCTGGAGAACTTCCTTTAACCTCTGAGGTTCTTAGCCAAGAGGATCAATACAATGAATATATCATGACGCGTTTAAGAACTGCCGCAGGCATATCTATCAATGAAATAGGAGCGCTTTTTGGTCCTCAATTTCAATCCTATTTAAAACAAAACATGCAGCAACATCTAGAAAGAGAACTGCTAGTTGAAGAGGAAGACTTTATAAAAGCTACTAAAAAAGGAAAATTTTTAAGTGATGGTATTGCCGCAGATTTGTTTATGATTACCTAGTAGTCACCTGGACCAATCTCAACCTCTTTTTTATTGGAAAGAATACCCGTTTGATTGGCGCAACAATTCTTTGATAAAACGCAATAGAGTTGTATATTGAAACTGCAAAAATAACGCCATGTTAGCCACCATAAAATCAAATAATACTACCTATACTATAGATCTTTTAAAGCCGCTAGACATTTCTATTGTGCTAACAGATACCTCAAGTAACCCTTTGGCTTGGTATATTGAAAAACCTAAGATTTCTCCCGTACAATTGGGAGACTGGGTTGGAAAAGTTAGCCAAGGTGCGGCTGTTAATTTTAATAATATTTCTTTTAACCCACACGCTCATGGTACCCATACAGAATGTTTAGGACATATTACCAATGCATTCTACTCTATTAATGATGCCGTGTCCACCTTCTTTTTTATAGCCGAAATAATAACCATTACCCCTACATTAATTGGAGAAGATCATGTGCTGAGCCTGGAAGACATTTCAAGGAAACTAAACAACACAAAAGCACAGGCTGTTATTATAAGAACCCTGCCTAATACAGGGGATAAGACATCGAGAAAATACTCCAATACCAACTGGCCTTATCTAGACGATAAAGCAGCTGCTTTTTTGAGAGATTTGGGGGTACAGCATTTACTTATAGATTTACCCTCTGTAGACAAAGAAAAGGATGATGGCGCCTTATTGGCGCATAAAGCCTTTTGGAATATCCCTAAAGCTCCTAGGAAAGAGGCTACCATAACAGAGTTTATCTATGTGCCAGATACTATTAAAGATGGCCCCTATGTGTTAAATTTACAAGTAGCACCCTTTGAAAATGATGCGGCTCCAAGTAGGCCTGTGTTATACAAAATAGCATAATACTATGATAGACCCAAGGACCTTTTACACAGAAAAAATCAACTCCTATTGTGGGCAAATTGCAAGACTTAAAAACAAGTTATTGCTTTCTAGTATGCTTCGTTTAGCAGTTTTTATTGCTATAATTGTTGGAGTGTATTCTTTCTTTGGAAACACAAAAGGAGTTGCTGTTGTTATAGTGTTAGGGGGCGCACTTTTCCTGTTTTTAATAGCACGGCATCAAAACACAAAATACAAACGGGATCTTTTACTGCAACTCATTGATATTAATGAAAAAGAGCTTAAAATTCTCAATAGAGATTTTCATGAATTTGAAACGGGGAGTCAATATCAAGACCCAACTCATAGGTATAGCCATGATATAGATTTGTTTGGTGTGGGCAGTTTTTTTCAGTACACAAATAGAACTAGCTTGCAAAGCGGTACCGACGCTTTTGCCGGGTTACTTACCAGTAATGATGTTTTAGAAATACCCCAAAAGCAAGAAGCGATACAAGAACTAGCATCATTACCAAAATGGAGACAGCAATTTGCAGCAGCAGCTTCTTTGGTGCAAACCAAAACCAAAACCACGACAGTAATTTCTTGGTTAAAAGAGTATGAGGTTTTTGTTCCAAAACAAATTCCATTAATCAGCACGCTCTTTTCTGTTATATCTGGTGCGTGTATTGCATCCTATTTTTTTGGCTTAATAAACGGCTATGCACTCTTTGGATGGTTTTTAATAGGGCTTCTTATTTCAGGTTTTTTTATAAAAAAAGTAAATAAACTCGCCACACATACAGCACAAATACACAGCACATTTGAGCAGTATTACAAACTAATTACTCAAATAGAAACACAAGATTTTAAGGCGTCATTACTACAACATCAAAAGAAAAAAATAGAGGTATCGGGTCAAAAAGCATCTTCTGTTCTGCAAAAATTTTCTAGACATCTTAGTAGTTTAGACCAGCGTAACAATATCTTAATTGGTGTTTTGACCAATGGGTTTATGCTTCGAGATATGCGGGTAAGCCACCATATAGAACAATGGATCATGGCTCATAAAGAGGAGGTGGCAAATTGGTTTGATGTACTTCACTTTTTTGACGGGTACAACACTTTAGGCGCTTATGCTTTTAATCATCCATCGCAAACTTACCCTAGTATCACACAGGGAGTATCTGTTCTAAATATGCACGAGGCAGGGCACCCTCTTTTAGATCCTAAGCGTTTGGTTTCAAATACGATGCAGATAGATGCAGGACAATTTTTTATTATAACAGGAGCCAATATGGCGGGTAAAAGTACTTTTTTAAGAACGGTAGCCTTGCAAATTGTTATGGCAAATATGGGTCTGCCAACCCGAGCAGCACAGTCTCAATATACACCCATTAAGCTCATCACAAGTATGCGCACCACCGATAACTTGACCCAAGATGCTTCTTATTTTTTTAGCGAATTACAACGCCTAAAATACATTGTAGATGCTATTGAAAAAGACACCTACTTTATTATTCTAGACGAAATTTTAAAAGGGACCAATAGTGAAGATAAAGCAAAAGGGTCTAAGAGGTTTATTGAAAAACTAGTGCAAAGTAATGCTACAGGTATTATAGCAACCCATGATTTGAGTCTCTGTGAAACTGCAGATACGCATACACAAGTAGAAAACTATTACTTTGATGCACATATAGAGGATGATGAGCTGTATTTTGATTACACCTTTAAAAAAGGGATTTGCCAAAACATGAACGCCTCCTTTTTATTAAAAAAAATGGGAATTGTAGACTAGTATGGATTCATTAACTCAAATTGTTTTAGGAGCCGCAGTTGGTGAAGCGGTGTTAGGAAGGAAAGTAGGTAATAAGGCTATGTTATATGGTGCTATTGCAGGTACTATTCCAGATCTAGATGTTATTTCCAGAAGTTTTGTAGATACGGTTACGGCACTTGAATACCATCGTGGGTTTACTCACTCTATTCTGTTTTCAATATTATGTGCGCCTGTTTTTGGGTGGCTTGTTTCTCGTTGGGAAAAAAGTGCTACTTGGCGGGAGTGGTCTTGGTTGTTTTTCTTTGGATTTATTACACACCCATTATTAGACGCCCATACAACCTGGGGGACACAGTTGTTTTGGCCTTTTGATTTGCGAGTAGCATACAAGAATATTTTTGTAGTAGACCCATTATACACGCTTCCTTTTTTAGTATTCTGTATGTTAGTGTTGTTTAAAAAGCGCGATAATCCCAAAAGGCGTAGGCTAAATAATCTTGGATTATGGGTGAGTACTAGTTATTTGGCTTTGACACTTCTTATCAAAGGAATTACTTTTTTGAAATTTGAAACGGCTTTAAAAGACCAGCAAATACCATATGTAGAAATTCAGACCAAACCAGCGCCTTTAAATGCCGTTTTATGGTTGGCAAATGTAGAGACCAAAGACGCCTTTTTAATAGGAGATTATTCTTTGTTTGACACCCAACCCATACACTTTGGTAAACATGCTAAAAATCATCATTTGCTGGGAGACTTAGCCCATCATGATAAAGTGAAACGGCTCATCAAACTCACCAAGGGTTGGTATACGGTGACTCAAAAAGAAGGAACGTTATATCTAAACGATTTACGTTTTGGCCTGTTGAGCACAGATGTTTCAGAGCAAGCCTATGTGTTTAGTTTCTTGCTTGACGAAACTGGAGATGAACTTATCATTACAGAAAATAAAAAACGTCCTGAAGATGCTGCTGAATTATTGGGCAGTTTATGGCAACGTGTAAAAGGGAATTAATACTCCTAGCAAAACCCTCATGCTACTTCTAGCTATCTTTTAAAGCTATCCACAGCTCATATCTGCCACAATTTTCCAGGCACCATCTATTTTCTTGAAGATGATCAGAAACACACCCTTGGCATCGCCTACTTCTCTAGATAAAAAATATTCACCCATGACCCAATAGCTATTGGCTTCAATTTTTGAGATATCATTCACGATAAATGTAAGGGTACCACTGTGCTGTTTGGTGGGATACCCTTTTTTATAGTTATCAAGGGTTTGCTGCCATCCTTTGGTGAGGCCACTTTTACCATAAAACGCTAAAGAGTCACTTTTTATATACCCTTGCATAAAGCCCTCTAAATCATTATTGCTCCAGGCAATTTCTTGATCCTTCATTACTTTTAAAATGGCCGCTTTATCTTGGGTATCTGTGTTTTGAACCTGCACTTTTTTGCCAGGTGCAGGGTTTTTATCTATCATTTTTTCATTACAACTCCATAGACTTGCAATAATGATAAGGGAGTATACTATTTTCATACGAGTAGTTGTTTAATAATGAGTCATAAAGTCTTCCTGGAACACATGTTTGAGTCTAAAGATAAGCTCTTTTGCATTGTCTAGGCTAAACACCATTGGTGGTTTTATTTTTAACACATTATGATCTGGGCCATCTGTGCTCATTAAGATTTTAAAATCTTTCATTCTATTTACTAAATAGCTTGCCTGTTTTGGCAATGGTTTTTTTTCTGTATCATTTAGTTCTATTCCAAGAAATAGACCGGTGCCTCTTACATCACCAATAATGGTGGTCGTTTGCTGTATTTTCTTTAATTCAGACAATAAAAAGGCGCCTATTTTTACTGCGTTATTTTGTAATTGTTCTGCTGCTATAACATCAAGAACCGCACTACCAATAGCACAACTCACCGGGTTTCCACCAAAGGTATTAAAGAACTCCAATCCATTATTAAATGCGTTAGCAACCTCTTGTGTACAGGCCACAATGGCTAACGGATGCCCATTGCCAGCAGGTTTACCCATGGTGACAATGTCTGGGATAACCCCGTGCATTTGGAACCCCCAAAAATGAGATCCAATACGCCCAAAACCTGTTTGCACTTCATCTGCAATACACAGGCCACCTGCTGCGCGTACTGTTTTATATAATGCTTTAAAGTATCCCTTTGGTGGCACAATTTGCCCACCACAACTTATAATGGCTTCTCCCATAAAACCAGCAATACCCTCATCAATACCCTTAAGGCGGTCTATATGTTGTTGTGCATAATTGGCATAGGTACTTCCCAAACCACGCTGCTTGGTATGACGCCCTCTATAGGGATCTGGCAGTGGTAAAATATGAGTATGTTCTGGTTTTCCACCTCCCCCTTTGCTGTCAAACTTGTAAGAGCTTACCTCCATGGCGGCTGTTGTGTTTCCATGATAACCAACTTCAATAGCAAGGGTTTCTTTTTGACCAGTGAGGGTTCTTGCCATGCGTAGTGCAAGTTCTGTAGCTTCACTGCCAGAGTTTACAAAATGCAATACAGAGAGCTCTGGAGGTAGTTTTTCAAGCAATGCCTTGGTGTATGTATTGATATTCTGGTTTAGATACCTTGTATTTGTGTTGAGCAGTGCCATTTGCTTTTGGGCAGCTTTAACTACCGTTGGATGCTCATGCCCAACATGGGCTACATTATTTACGGTGTCCAGGTATTTAACACCCCAAGTGTCTATTAAATAAGCCCCATCTCCTCGAACAATATGCAAAGGCTGTTGATATGAGATGCTTAAACTTTTTCCTAAATGTTTTCTTCGGAAATCTAGAATTTCTGGAGTTGGAGCATCATATTTAGTAATAAGATTTGATTTTTTAAACAATAGATTAGGGTCTGGGCACATGCTTTCCCATACGGCTATTTGGTTTGGATAGGTTACACCCGGAAAGTCATTTTTGAAATCAAGCAGCGTAAGCATGATTTGAAAATGCAAATGTGGGGACCACTCCCCATTTTCTTGAGGGTTTCCTAATACACCAATTTTGTCTCCTTTATTTAATCTATCACCAACCTTTATGGCTGTTGCACTTGCCAAAGAGAGATGTCCATACAGCGTGTAAAAAACGAGCTCATCCTCTTTGTGTTTTAAAATAACAAGCCCGCCATATTCTTTATATCCTTTGTCATGAACCGCCGTAACAACTTCTGCATCAAATAGACTATGTACCGCCGTATTTTCTGGTAGCCAAAAATCGATTCCTAGATGTACCGTCCTGCTTTCTGTACCTGTGTTTCCTTCTTTGTCATAGGCCTTAGATGTATATATAGGGCGCGGTTCTAGATAACCATTTGCAATAAATTTTGTAGGGTGTTGTTTTTGACGTTGATTGATTTTAAATTCAAACAAATCCAAGTCATTAAACTCGTGCTTACTACCAATCCAGGTGCTGGAGTTTTTTAAATCTAGCAGATCAATAGCTGTCTTTGAAGTTTCAGAAGGAAATAGCTCAGAAAGCGTGAAGGTATTCTTTTTTGCCCATGCCTTGAATTCTAATTTGTTAGGATGAGCCTCAAACCCACAGCTATTTCTGAAGCTATATTCAGCAACATCTGGGTGAATGTGTTGCCATTTTTTAAGTAATTTCCAGGCAGGTTGTTCACTGATACTGTGATAGGCATTGGTAGTGTCTTCTTGTTTTCTTTGGGCTGCTTTAGTAACTGTGATTACTAGGCGCATAGCTACAAGAACGTATAGGCAACTCAGCTCCTGTTGTGTGAAACTGTATTGCGCCCCGTACCCTTTTAGGATGTCTAGTGCAGCATCAAGTGGGTCTGGAACGTCCATGGCTCCATAGGCTATTGTAATGGCAATGTCATTAATGGTTTGTGTGTAGGTAGCGTCTCCAAAATCTATAATGCTTGCAACTTCAAGATTTTTAAGATTGTTTGAAACTAAAATATTATAATCATTAACATCTCCATGAATAGCACTCTTGGGTAGGGTTTTGTAGTGTGTTTCTATAGCACTAAAAAGAGATTGAAACCGCTTTATAACATCTAGGTTTTCTCCCTTAAAGAGTGTCATGTATTCTCGGGTCCAAGCAACATTTGCGAGATCCCAATGTGAGTTGCTAGCTTTTCTCAGGGGCTTAAACTCCAGTAATGCTTTTGTAATTGCTCCTGCTTTGTAACCTAAATCATGTCTTAATATGCTAGTTTTAGGGTTTACCTTAGCCCAAAGTCTTCCTTGCACAAAAGTTAGTAAGCGAACATAATACTGGGTAGCACCAATTGTTATTGTTGTGTGTTTTTTACCCTTATTATTTGTGAGTACCCGGGGTATGGTAAGGGGGAGTTCTTTTTGGGATAAAAAATGAAGTACATTGTTTTGAGTCTCGAGTCTTTGCAGATTTGTAGTTGCTATTTTTAGCACATAACTAGCCCCTGGGCTTGTTATTTTAAAATTAAAATCTTCATCTCCATCAAGCAAACAAACATCACCCGTAATTAAGAAGTGGGTTTTGGCTATAGTTACTGCTTGTGAAATAGAAATACCATGCATGTTTTGAAATCCTTAGAGACACAAATCTAGTGAAATATACTATTTAACAACCCTAGAAATAAATTTTTAATAGCTCTCAAGCAGACAATATTGTTACATTTGTTAGAGTTGTTAAAATTTATCAAATGAGCATAGAAAGAGAAGTAAGAAAGAGAGCAGAGGAAGCATGTGAGCTTTGTGGCCACGCAGAGCCAGAAAACTTAGGTGTTTATGAGGTTGCTAAAACCCCAGAATACATAGAAGCATTAGATACCTCAATATTGGTTTGTACAACCTGTTCTTCTGGTTTTGAAGCAGAAGATCCAGATGAAAATCACTGGCGTTGTTTAAATGATAGCATGTGGAGCACAATAGCCCCGGTTCAAGTAATGGCATGGCGTATGTTACATAGGTTAAAATCTTTTGGTTGGTCTCAAGACTTACTAGATATGATGTACATGGAGCCCCAACAACTTGATTGGGCTGCAGCAGAGGGAGATGCAGAAGACAAAGCAGATGCTTTAGTGCACAGAGATGCCAATGGCGTTGTTTTGCAAACTGGAGACTCTGTAGTGCTTATTAAAGATTTAAAAGTAAAGGGGAGTAGTATGATTGCTAAACAAGGTACTGCCGTGCGGCGTATTTCTTTAGATCATGAAAACGACACCTTTATAGAAGGAAAAGTAGACGGGGTGCAAATTGTACTTATTACTGGGTATGTGAAAAAGTTATAAGTATTTTAAATACTATAAATACTATAAAAGCCCTGCTAGTTTTAAACTAACAGGGCTTTTTATTGCTTTAATATCTAAGGGTTTTATTTGCTCATTTGAGTAAAGTAATGGTAGAACTGAGGAATAGTTTCAATTCCTTTTAAGTAATTCCAAACGCCAAAATGCTCATTAGGAGAGTGTATTGCGTCACTATCTAGGCCAAAGCCCATCAAGATTGTTTTACTTTTTAATTCTTTTTCAAACAAGGCTACAATAGGAATACTACCACCACTGCGTTGTGGAATAGGTGTTTTTCCAAAAGTGCTCTCATAGGCCTTACTGGCTGCTTTATAGCCAAGACTATCAATAGGAGTAACATATGCTTGACCCCCATGATGTGGGTGAACCTTTACGGTAACTCCTTTTGGAGCAATGCTCTGAAAATGATTTTTAAAAAGCGTTGTGATTTCTTTCCAATCTTGATCTGGCACTAAGCGCATCGATATTTTTGCAAAAGCTTGGCTTGCAATTACTGTTTTTGCACCTTCTCCAGTGTAACCTCCCCAAATACCATTAACATCTAAGGTAGGGCGAATGCTATTACGCTCGTTGGTGGTATAGGTGGCTTCTCCATAGGTGTCTTCAATGCCTATAGATTTGCAATAGGCTTCTTTGCTAAAAGGCGCCTGAGCCATTTTGGCTCTTTCTGCAGTAGATAACTCTTCTACATCATCATAGAATCCTGGAATTGTAATATGGTTGTTCTCATCTGTTAAAGATGCAATCATCTTGGTAAGAACATTAATTGGGTTTGCAACAGCGCCTCCATACAAACCACTGTGCAAATCTCTATTTGGCCCTGTAACTTCTACCTCCACATAACTTAGTCCGCGAAGTCCTGTTGTGATGCTTGGTATGTCATTGGCAATCATGCCCGTATCACTAATTAAGATAACATCATTGGCTAGTTTTTCTTGATTTCTTTCTACAAACCATCCAAGGCTCTCACTACCTACCTCTTCTTCTCCCTCAATCATAAATTTAACATTACAGGGTAATTGACCGGTTGCCGTCATGTATTCCATGGCTTTTACATGCATGTACATTTGGCCTTTATCATCACAACTCCCGCGGGCAAAAATGGCTCCTTGGGGATGTAGTTCTGTTTTTTTGATCACGGGCTCAAAAGGTGGGCTGTCCCACAAATCAACAGGGTCTGGGGGTTGTACATCATAGTGACCATACACTAAAATGGTAGGCAGTGTAGGGTCTATTATTTTTTCTCCGTACACAATAGGGAATCCAGGAGTCTCGCATATTTCGACATGGTCACAGCCAGCCTTTTCAAGACTTGACTTTATAACATCTGCCGTTCTAATAACATCATTTGCATAGGCTTTGTCTGCAGAAATACTAGGTATTTTTAACAAGGATAACAGTTCGTCTATAAATCTGTCTTTGTGTTCGGTAATATAGGGTTTGGCACTTTTCATAAATAATTTGACTTTTAAAATTTCCGAGGATATTTTAGTATTTTTATAAATAATAGCTAAAGGTACAAAAAGCACATCTTTATAACATGTGAGAACTTTCTTAATTGTAAAAAGTAGCTGCAGATAGAATAAAACACTACCGTTAAAAAACCGCAGTATTAAAAAGTAGTTTAGTCAAAGATTTATAAGAGCGCCAAATAATAATAAGAACTCACCAAATAATAACTAAATAGCCACTATAATAAATCTATTAGTTTAGTGTTTTTATTTTTCATATTATTGAAGAGTTTATTTATAAAAAATGCATAGATTATTTTTCTTATTATTTTTTTGCTCAAGCATTACTACTTTGTCTCAAAGTGTTTCTTTCGTAAATTATACGTCTGATGATGGGCTTCCTTCGAGCGCTATTGAATCAATTTACCAAGATCAAAAGGGCTATATCTGGCTTGGAACAAATCAAGGTATTTCTAGATTTAACAGCCATGAATTTGAGCATTTTTATTCAGACAAAATAAGTAATGAACCAATTACTTATTTTTATGAAGACGCATCAAACAAGCTCTATTTTTTAACAAATAAAAATGAAATATTCTATTTTTTAAATGACAGTATTTATCAAGGTGCAGCGTCGGTTAGAGAAAAGCCTATCAAAAAAAACAAACGAATTAATAATCCTAAAATAGAAGCACACCTTAAAGGGAAACAGATTATTCAGGTATTAGTTGATAAAGAAAATTCTGTTTGGGTTGCAACACAAGAGAATGGATTATTTTATTTTCCGTTTTATCCCAATTTAAAAAACACATATCCTACTGTAATTACAAGTGCTATTTCAGCTTCGAAGACTGCTGTATTTATGACCAAGAAGGATTCTATTTTATTTTTTAATATGAATAATTTAGAACTGAGCCCTACAAAGATTAATTACAGACCTTCTCTAAAAAGTGGGCTCGTTTTTGAAAATAAGACACTTTATTTCAATGGAGTATTTGTATACCATTTTGATAAAAAAATTCTAAATATTTCAAAAGAAGCTGCACCCTATTTGTTGGCTAAAAATAAAGAACATGTTTATATTTATGACACACGCACCACTATTTTTAAAGTTAATGTAACAACTAATACACATGTAAAAATTGATCTAAAAAACTCTCAAAAGTTAACGAGTTTAGGTTTTGATCATCAAGGAAATTTATGGAGCGGTTATCAAGACCAAATTTTAAAGTTGGATAGTTCACAAAAAGCCAAAAATGAACCAATATCAATCAAAGGGCAGCCTACAATTATTAAAAGTTCTAAGTATTTTGATTTGATTATCGCTACAAAAAGCGGTGGCGTTTTATTTAAAATTAAAGACTCCATATTTTCTATAGAGAGTTTAGTTTTAAAAAATAAAAAAATCAATGCATTGTATGTTGATGAGAAACAAAGTTTATGGGTCTCTACAAATACAGGATTGTTTGTCTTGCGCAATGGTGATGTAACTTCTATTGATCATGTTACAACAAAAAACGGATTACTTTCTAATGATGTAAGCTCAGTAACAATTTTTAAAAATGAACTTTACATTGCAACAAAAAAAGGAATAAGTATTCTTAAAACAGCAGCTTTGATAAAAAACGAACCTTCTCGGGTTATATTTCCTTATCTGAGACTGGACAATGAAAAAATATTCCTAGCAACTAAAAAAATAATTGTTGATTCAAGATATAGCTACCTCACGATACGCTATTTGGCACTCAACTATAAATCGAAAGGTGCTATTGCATACAGATATAAAATAGAGGGTATTCATAAGGATTGGATAGTAACACAGGATCTAAAAGTGCAATTTACATTTTTACCAATTGGAGGGGAGTATCTTTTTGAGATAATGGCTCAAAATGAAGATGGATTGTGGGGTCCTTCTAGTACCTTAGAATTTCAGTTTTTGAGTCCTTTTTATAAAACTTGGTGGTTTTACATGCTTTTTAGTTTAATGTTCATCGGTGTGTCATGGAAAACTATTATCTATTTTTATAAACGTAAAATAAAAATTCAATCCTTTAAGACGGAGCTATTAAAACTCGAAAGTAAAGCCCTTCAGTCACAAATGAATCAACACTTTGTGTTTAATTCATTAAACTCTATTCAAAGTTTTATAGCGACAGGGGATGTTTTAAGTTCTGAAATATATTTAGCGAAGTTTTCAAAATTACTTCGAAAAACACTAAATAATTCGAGGGTAGCTGTGTATTCTCTATCAAAAGAAATTGAGCATTTAGAATTATATTTGGAACTTGAAAAATTACGTTTTGGTAAAAAACTAAGTTGTACTATTACTATTGAAAAGGAACTAGAAGAGGACTTAATTAAAATACCTCCAATGCTTATACAGCCCTTTATAGAAAATGCAATAATTCATGGTATTACTCCAAGAAAAGAAGGAGGAACAATACATATTTCTATTTTGCATCAAAGAGGCAAAGCTTTAAAATGTATTGTTGAAGATAATGGGGTAGGAAGACGAAAAGATAAAAATAAACTTCATCCATCTTTAGGCACAGATATTGTTTTAAAAAGATTGTCGTTATTGTCTAATAATACGATACAGCATATTGATTATATAGATTTAAAAGACAATAATGGTGATCCTAATGGAACTAAAGTAACTTTTTTAATCCCGATTTATGATTAAGACATTACTAATAGACGACGAAAATAATGCAATAAAGACTTTGCAAAGCTATATTCATAAATATACGGAAGACCTGAGTGTTGTTGGGATTGCCACCAGTAAAAAAGAAGCTATTGCCTTAATTGCAAATACAAAATATTTTGATCTGATACTACTAGATGTTAACTTAGGGGACGGCACTGCATTTGAAGTGCTTGAGCAAATACCTTCACGTAATTTTCACGTAATTTTCACAACGGCTTACGATCAATATGCAATCAAGGCTTTTAAATATTCTGCTTTAGATTATTTATTAAAACCAATAGATCCTAAAGAGTTTATGGATGCCATAGCAAGACTCAATACCAAAGATGTTAGTTCTATGAAAGACCAACTTGAATTAGCTTCAAGTTCAGAAAAACCACATGGCATCAATAAAATAGTTATTAACTCTAGTAATGAAATGCATTTTATCGCAATAGATGATATTATTAGATTAGAATCTGAAAAAAATTATACAGATATTTATCTTACCAACGGGAAAAGAATAACCTCGTCAAAAACATTAAAATATTATGAAGATCTTTTGCCGGATCATATTTTCTTTAGAACTCATCAAAAACATCTAATAAATATTTCTTTTATTAAAAAGTTTTTAAAAGAAGATGGCGGGTATGTTTTACTAACCGATCATTCAAAATTGGCAGTATCTAGAAGGAAAAAAGAGGGCTTATTAAATAAACTTTCATCATAAAGAGTTATGCTACTCAAATAAAAAATAAATATCAATATTCTCCCATCTCTGGGCTTGTCAAAAATTATAAAAGATGAAAAAATTAATTTTTATTTTCAGTGTAGCTATAAGTCTAGGGGCAATAATACAAAGCTGCAGAGATGATGATGCTTTCCAAGAAGTAATAAGTTTGGTGATTGAAGGGAATTTATTTTTTGCAAATCAAAGTGATTTTGAAGAATTTCAAGAAAATGGGTATACAAAGGTTATAGGAAATGTAACAATACTCGATAATGTAACATCATTACTCCCTCTTAGTACACTTAATATCGTACAAGGAAACATATTGATAAAAAACACTCAGTTACTTACCTTAAACGGGCTAGAGAATTTAATCTCAATTGCAGGAGATTTGTCCATAACTTCAGACCTGGTGCAGAATATGCCAATACAAAATATTGAGAATTTCTGTGCCTTACAAAACCTATTTAATCAGGGCATGTTTGGTAGTGTAACAATTACAGATAATGGTTTTAATCCAACAGTACAAGACATTATAAATGGTAATTGTATTGCAGAGCAAGCCTCTTTTGATTGTCCAGAGATAGAGGCCAATTTTGGAGATATGTGTACTGATGCAGAAGGTGATGAAGGAGCTGTTTCTGAAAACTGTGAATGTATTGTAGCGCAAGCTTGTGATTATCAAGGGGTAAGTCTTTTTGAAATCAATGGCAACACAGGTACAGAGACATTAATTGCTGAATCAGATTTATTTACAG
>CAJWVI010000036.1 GCA_913048115.1 uncultured Flavobacteriaceae bacterium
TTAATGTCTTGGGCATGGGCATGGAAGGAGCTGCTTGGGCCACTTTTATTAGCTACGCCATTTGCTTTGGTTTTATTTTGTGGTTTTTTATCTTTAAAAGTGAGCTGCGTCTTACCCTACAAAGTTTTTTACTAAACAACACGATTGTAAAAGAGATTAGCGGGCTTAGTTTTGTCACCCTAGCCAGACAAGGGGTTATTGCAGTATTAACAGTTTTAATAAACAATGTACTCATTAGAGTGGGTGATGCTATTGATGTAGCTAGTTACGGCATTATAAGTAGGGCCCTTATGTTTGCGCTGTTCCCTGTTATTGGAGTAAACCAAGGATTTATGCCTATAGCAGGCTACAATTATGGTGCTAAAAAACTACAAAGGGTGCGAGAAGCGATTAATATTTCTATTACATACTCTGGGATATTAGCGCTGCTTATTTTCACGCTTATCATGTTATTTGCAGAATCTTTTGTGGGTGTTTTTATTAGTGATAAAGCGGTAGAAGCTAGTAGCATCAGAGATAACATGGCGCTACTAGAAAGAACGCCTAATGCTTTGCGCTGGGTATTTGTAGCCACGCCCGTTATTGTGATACAGCTCATTGGGTGTTCTTATTTTCAAGCCATAGGGAAGGTTACACCGGCATTATTACTAAGTTTAACAAAGCAAGGATTTTTCTTAATTCCGTTAATTTTAATACTACCACCCTATTTTGGCGTTTGGGGTGTTTGGGTTTCATTCCCTATCGCAGATGTTTGTTCTACACTTGTAACAGGCTATTTTTTAAAGCGGGCTGTCAAACACGATTTAACAGAAGCATAGGTTTTTTTTGGTATCTTTAATTTTCAAAAAAAAGCTATGAAAGCCATTAAAACATCCTTACTGCTCATTGCAGTTCTTTTTTTTAGTATACAAAATCAATCTCTTACAGCTCAAGAGTATGACCAGGCGCTTTATGACGCCTTAGAATATAGGCTTGTTGGCCCTTTTAGAGGCGGTAGAAGCGCCGCTGTAACAGGAGTGCCTGGCAAACCAAATCTATACTATTTTGGTGCTGCAGGTGGTGGTATTTGGGAAACCAAAAATGGCGGAAGAAGCTGGAAAAACATTAGCGACGGTTTTTTTGGCGGCTCTATTGGCGCCATAGAAGTTGCCCAAAGTGATGCCAATGTAATTTACGTAGGTGGTGGTGAGAAGACCGTACGCGGTAATGTATCCTCAGGGTACGGTATCTGGAAGTCTGAAAATGCAGGAAAAACGTGGGCCCAGGCAGGTCTTAAAGATTCACGTCATGTGCCAAGAATAGTAGTACACCCCACAGATTATAATACGGTGTATGCTGCCGTAATGGGCAACATTTACAAACCCACTCAAGAGCGCGGTGTTTACAAGAGCACAGATGGGGGTAACTCTTGGCGTAAAACTTTATTTGCCAATGAAAACGCAGGTGCCGTAGATTTAATCATGGACCCTAACAACCCAAGAATTCTATACGCCTCTACCTGGAATGTAAGAAGATCACCATATAGCCTAAGTAGCGGTGGTGATGGCTCTGCCCTTTGGAAAAGTGTAGATAGTGGTGAGACTTGGACAGAAATTTCTACCCATAAGGGCTTTGCAGAGGGTACCCTTGGGATAATTGGTGTAACGGTATCTCCAGCAAATAGTGAGCGTGTTTGGGCTATTGTAGAAAACGAAAAACAAGGCGGCGTTTACAGAAGTGATGATGGAGGAGATTCCTGGACTAAAATTAATGACGAGCGTAAACTACGCCAACGTGCATGGTATTATACCCGTATTTATGCAGACCCTAAAGATCAGGACATTATGTATGTTTTAAACGTTAGGTACCATAAAAGCACCGATGGAGGAAAAACCTACAGCACGTATAACGCACCTCATGGAGATCACCACGATTTGTGGATTGCGCCAGAAGACCCTAATAGAATGATCATTGGAGATGATGGTGGCGCACAGATAACCTATGATGGCGCGCAGACCTGGAGCACGTATTATAACCAACCCACCTCACAATTTTACAGAGTGACGACCGATAATGCGTTTCCTTACAGAATTTATGCCGCACAGCAAGACAATAGCACCATACGCATTGCTCACCGCACAGAAGGCCGCAGTATTGGAGATAATGATTGGGAATCGACAGCAGGAGGAGAAAGCGCTCATATTGCGGTAGACCCATTAAATAATGATATTGTATATGGTGGAAGTTATGATGGTTTTTTAACACGCTATAACCATCAAAAAAACACGGTACGAAGTATTAGTGTTTGGCCAGACAACCCAATGGGGCATGGTGTTGAGGACATGAAATATAGGTTTCAATGGAACTTCCCTATTTTCTTTTCTCCTCACAACCCAAAAAAATTATACACAGCCTCCAACCACCTGCACGCAACGACCAACCAGGGAGAAAGCTGGGAATTACTAAGCCCAGATTTAACTAGAAACGACCCAGAGAAACAAAAATCTTCTGGAGGGCCCATTACCCAAGACAATACGTCTGTAGAATATTACTGTACCATTTTTGCTGCTGCAGAAAGCCCTTTAAAAGAAGGACTGCTCTGGACGGGAAGTGATGACGGGCTTATTCATGTCTCTAAAAATGGCGGCAAAGATTGGAGCAATGTTACCCCCAATGGCATGCCAGAGTGGATGATGATAAATAGTATTGAACCTTCTATTTTTGACCTAGGAACGTGTTATGTGGCAGGAACTAAATACAAGACAGGAGATTTTAGCCCTTATTTGTATAAAACCATAGATTATGGAGCCTCTTGGCAAAAAATCACAAAAGGGATTAACAAAGAGCATTTTACAAGAGTGGTAAGAGAAGATCCAAATCAAAAAGGATTATTGTATGCAGGTACAGAAACGGGCATGTATATTTCTTTTAATGAGGGTGATTCTTGGCAAAAATTTCAGCTCAATCTCCCCATTGTACCTATCACAGATTTAGCGTTAAAAGACGGGAACTTGATTGTAGCAACACAAGGTCGAAGCCTATGGATTTTGGATGATTTGAGCGTCATTCACCAACTAGCAGACGCTAAAAAACAAAGCACCTATTTGTTTACACCCAAAGAAACCTATAGAATGGGCGGCGGTTCAAGGGCAGGAAGTGTAACAGAGGGAACTAACCACCCAAGCGGTGTAATGACCTATTTCAACCTCGCAAATAGCAAAGACAAAAAAGTAACCTTGAGTTATCTGTCTATGGCTAATGACACCATTAAAAAGTTTAGCACAAAGGCAGACAAAACTCAAAATATTGATGCCCTTAGTGTTTCACAAGGGTCTAATTACCACACGTGGAATATGAGAGGAAAAGGCGCCGAACGACTCCCAGGCATGATTCTATGGTGGGCTAGCACCAATGCGCCACAAGCAGTGCCAGGGGAATACAGCGTGGTTCTTGAGGTAGAGGGTCAACCCACGCAAAGCAAAGGCTTTACCATTTTAGCAGATAAAAACGCAGAGACAGATGTTGCCGGCATGCAAAAGCAATTTAACTTTATTACCGATGTAAATGCTACGGTAGACAAAGCGCATAAATCAATCAAAAAAATTCGTGCTATCAACATCCAGCTAAAGGCTTTTAAAGCCCAATACAAAAATAATGATGCTATAAAAGATTTGGTTGAAAAAGCCGACACGCTTAGCGAACAGTTTAGTGACATTGAAAAAGCCTTATACCAAACCAAAAACAAAAGTGGTCAAGACCCGCTAAACTTTCCTATCAAATTAACCAATAAATTAGCGCATTTAAATAGCTTGGTTGGTATGGATGATTTTCCACCCACTACCCAAGACATTGCGGTTAAAAATGATTTGACCAAAGCCATAGAGACAGAACTAACAGCATTTGACGCGTTAGTTTCTGGAGAGATTAAAAACTTTAACGCTGCCTTTAATAGCAAAAAACTTAATTATTTATTCATAGAAGAATAATTACTGGGTTCGTGTAGCTTTGCATTATGGAATACAACTATATTAAATCTTTACACTTAATTTTTGTGATCACCTGGTTTGCCGGATTGTTTTATATTGTGCGCCTATTTGTGTACCAAATAGAAGCCTATCATAAAGAATCTCCTGCCAAAGAAATCTTAGGAGAACAGCTTAAGATTATGGCAAAGCGCTTATGGTATATTATTACTTGGCCTTCTCTATTTTTGGCAGTAGGGTTTGCTATTTGGCTTTTGGCACTTCGCCCTTTTTACATTGAAGAGCCTTGGATGCAAGTTAAACTAGGTTTTGTAGTGGCGCTTATCTGCTACCACATAAAGTGTCACCTTATTTTTAAAGACTTGCAGCATGACAGGATAAAACATTCTGGAAATTTTATGCGTATTTTTAATGAGGGAGCTACCTTCATCCTTTTTGCAGTAGTGTTTTTGGTCATATTAAAAAATGCTGTGAGTTGGATTTATGGAACCCTAGGCATCATACTTTTTGCCATACTACTGATGCTTGGCTTTAAACTGTACAAACGTATTAGAGAACGATAAGCACCAGCGGTGTCTTGAATTTTTTGACCTCATAATTATAAGCACATAATTAAAAAATGGTGCAATTATTGCTATCTTTAAGTATCTATAATATTTTACAAACAACCCTTTGAAGTTTTACACACAATCTTTACGAAATAGAATCTTTTTATCCATGTTGTTGCTAGTGGTGTTGGCTTCTATTTTAATTGCCTTAGTGACTGTATACCAATACCGAGAGGAAGCGGTAGACTACCATCACGATAGGTTAGAGCGCAAGCAAGAAAGCATTCAAAGACATATTGATTATGTGCTAGACAAAGCCACCTACCCAATAGAAACAGCATATATTCCATTAATCTTTAAGGATGAGGTTTATGAAATTAACCTTATTCATAACGTAGGTTTATATTTCTATGATTTAGAGGGGGTTTTGCTTAAACCGATACTAAGGTCTCCTTATTTACCATTCCCTCCTGAAGCCTTTATTGACAAACAACGTACAAATGCCATATTGCCGCCCTATGTAGTTTCTGGATTAAATAGCTCTGCCGATAAAACTTTTATAGAAGAATTTACAGAGGCTGGACAAAACTATCAGTCTTCATACAGCTATATTACAGATGCGGATCTTACTCCTCTAGCCATTCTTAATTTGCCTTATATAGAGGAAGATGGTTTTATAAAAGACGAACTAAAAGAGAGCCTGTCTAGGTTAGCTATTGCGTATTTGTTTATGCTAGGTATTGCCATTGCATTGGCTTATTTTTTATCAAAATACATCACCAAATCACTAAACACGATTAGTCAAAAAATTATTGACACGAGGCTTGATAAGCGCAACAAGCGTATAAACGTTGCTGAAAATACAACTGGAGAGATCACCAATTTGGTGAGGGCTTACAATAGTATGATTGATGAATTAGAGGTTAGCGCCGCACAATTAGCCGCGAGTGAACGGGAGGCTGCCTGGCGTGAAATGGCAAAGCAAGTAGCCCATGAAATTAAAAACCCATTGACGCCTATGCGGCTGACAGTGCAGAGTTTTCAACGAAAATTTAATGCCAACGAGCCAGATATAATTGAAAAGATAGCCGAGTATAGCAACACCCTTATTCAGCAAATTGATACCATGAGCGCCATCGCTTCTGCTTTTTCTAATTATGCCCAAATGCCAGCCCAAAAAGATGAAACTTTAAATGTGGTAAAAATCACAAAGCTAGCACTTGATATTTTTAACGAACATTATATTTATTTTGAATCTGGGCAAGATGAAATCATTGCCAAGTTTGATCGTTCTCAACTCATACGGGTTATTACTAATTTAGTAAAAAACAGCACCCAAGCCGTCGAACAATCTACTCAGGAAAACCCTAGAATAAATGTGTGTGTTTTTCAAGAAGAGTCACATGCTATTATCACCGTTGAAGACAATGGAATTGGTATTGTTGAACAGAATAAAGACAAAGTATTTGAGCCTAAATTTACGACCAAAAATAGCGGAATGGGATTAGGTTTGGCAATGGTTAAAAACATTGTAGAAACCTACGGAGGTCGAATTTCAATGACTTCAACAAAAGGCATCAGCACTGTTTTTAAAGTAACAATCCCTACCTTAACCTAAGCAATTTTAGTATTTTTACACCTCTATTTTATACCAATATTTCATATGAGTTATAACAACATCCTTACCCAAACACAACGTGGCATAACCACCATTACTATTAACAGACCCTCAAAGTTAAACGCCTTGAACGGCGAGACCATTCAAGAATTGCATAACGCTTTTAACGAAGCTGATATTGACACCCAAATAAAGGTGATCATCATAACCGGGAGTGGAGAAAAAGCATTTGTAGCGGGAGCAGACATTAGTGAGTTTGCAGATTTTACTGTCGCTGAAGGAGGAACCTTGGCAGCGCAAGGTCAAGCACTATTGTTTGATTTTGTAGCAGAGTTAAAAACACCTGTTATTGCAGCTGTAAATGGTTTTGCTTTGGGTGGTGGCTTAGAGCTAGCGATGGCAGCCCACTTTAGACTGGCTAGTGATAGCGCCAAAATGGGCTTACCAGAAGTTTCTTTAGGTGTTATCCCTGGCTACGGAGGCACACAACGCCTCCCGCAACTAGTTGGTAAAGGACGCGCTATGGAGCTTATCATGACAGCAGGAATGATTGACGCTTTGCAAGCAGAACGCTATGGCTTGGTAAATCATGTTACTAAACAAGAAGAACTACTCCCTTTGGCGCATAAAATAGCAGATAAAATAGCACGTAATTCTTCTGTAGCAATTGGCGCAGCAATTACCGCTGTAAACGCAGGTTTTGAAGATGGAAAAAATGGGTATGCCTCAGAAATTTCAGAATTTGGAACTTGTTTTGGCACCGAAGACTTTAAAGAAGGGACACAGGCCTTTTTAGGAAAACGAAAACCTGTTTTTCCAGGAAGATAAACAGCTAGATTACTTTTTCCCAGCCCATTCATCAAAAAATTGCTCAAGAAATTGCTCCATAAAGGCATGTCGATCTTGAGCAATTTTTTTGCCTGTAGGAGTATTCATTTTGTCTTTTAGTAATAATAGTTTTTCGTAAAAATGATTTATAGTAGGGGCAGTAGAAGCCTTATACTCTGCCACAGACATGTCTAGTTTTGAGGGTATTGAGGGGTTGTATAAGGGCCTGTTTTTAAACCCGCCATAATTAAAAGTACGCGCAATACCAATAGCGCCTAATGCATCGAGCCTATCTGCGTCCTGTACCACTTCTAACTCTTTAGAATGAAATGTTTTTTTAGTGTTTCCGCCTTTAAAAGAAACATGCTCAATGATTTTTATAACATGCGCTATAATTGTTTTTGAAACGCCCTCTTGTTCCAAAAATGCTCTTGCCTTTCTAGGCCCTATCGTTTCATCACCATCATGAAATTTACTATCTGCAATATCATGCAACAATGCCCCAAGTGCTACTATGGTAATGTCCACCTGTTCTTCTTGAGCAATTAACAATGTATTTTTGTAGACCCGTTGTATATGAAACCAATCATGACCGGCTTCAGCACCTGTTAATTCTTGCTGTACAAAAGCAATTGTTCTGTCAATAATAGGATTGATTGATTTGGGGATTTTCATTATAATAAGCGGTTATACCGTTTTTAAAAATATAAATATTTAACGTAATATTAGTAAAAATTATTGAAACGAATAAGACAGCGTGTCGTCTTAATATTAAGACCAAAAATTTTAGTTACAACCAAACCAAACCAAACCAAAGCTATGAAAAGTGTTTTTACCTCAGGTATTAAAATGTGTATTTTCTTATTTATGCTGTCAAGCACATCTGTGTTTATGGCCCAACAAAAAAGCACTATTACGGGAATTGTAAAAAGTGAAGATGGCCCAGTTCAAGGTGCTGTTTTAACAGCAAAAAGCACGTTTAATGAAGTAATAACCAATATAGACGGAACCTTTACCATGAGGGTAACAGAAGACGACACGGTGCTTGAGATTAGCTCCTTTGCTATGGAGTATAAAGAGGTTTCTATTGTTCGAAATGCCCCAATGACTATTGTGTTGAACTATGATGGACAACTACTTGATGAGGTACTCCTTAAGGGAACATCAAACACAAAAGAGGAATTTGTAGAAACCGCCTATGGTAGACAAAATAAAAAGGCGCTCGGCTACTCAACGGGTCAAGAACTTACAGAAAGTGACATCAGAGACACAGACGTCACGGTGTTTGACCTGTTGCGAAAAATGCAAGGCGTAGAGGTCTTTGGCACCCCGGGTTTTAACCAATCCATTCTTTTTTCAAGAAACAGGAGTATTACCTCTCAGCCACCCGGAGTTGTTATTGATGGCGTTTTACTTGATCAAAGCATATTAAACACATTAAGCCCAAGTGAAATTTTCTCTATAAAATTATTAAAAGGGCTCAGCGCAACGCTTCGCTATGGGCAACTAGGCTCTGGAGGAATTGTTTTTATAGTCACAAAACTAGGAAATGGAAATACCATAACAACAAAAGAAAAAATTAAATCATTACAAGTAAAGGGCAATGAGTATGTTGAAAATGTAGCGCCTTTTTCTTCTGGAAAAATCACCCCTAACTACATCACCGCACTAGAAAAAACCACTACGTTTAACCAGGCAAAAGCCTTATTTGAAAAACTAAAAAAAGGGAATAACACCATCCCTTTTTATATACAATCTTCTAATTATTTTTTGAAATGGAATGCAGAATATTCGTTTCAAATATTGGCTACAATTGCCAAACTTGCCCCAAATAACGTTAAGGCATTAAAGGCCTATGCTCTTATACTAGAGCAACGTGAAGCCTATAAAAAAGTAGTAAGCATCTATAATAGAATTTTGTTGTTGCGTCCAGACAGTGCTCAATCGTACAGAGATTTTGCTCTAGCCCTTGAGGCTGCTGGTAATTACGAGCTTGCCTTTACGCTATTGTATCAAATTGTATATAACACCATACCAAATGTAGATTGTTCTGGAATACAAGAATTGGCCTACAATGAGTTCAGGCATTTATTGGCCTTTCACAAGGATAAAGTACCCTTTCAGAAACTTCCTAACGAATTCTTAAGCCTAGGCTTCAAGAAAGACATTAGGATTGTGTTTGAATGGACGCAGCCCAATGTAGATTTTGAAATACAATTTGTAAGTCCAGCTCGTAAATTCTTTAATTGGACCCATACTAAGTTTGAGTCTAAAGAATTAATCCAAGAGGAGGTTCGTCAAGGATATGCGGTTAAAGAACATATTATTGATGATGCAGAGAAAGGAACTTGGCTTATTAATATGGAGTTTCTAGGAAATGAAAAACCAAAAAACCCTACCTATTTAAAATACACGGTATTTAAAGATTACGGGTTGCCTAGCCAGACAAAAACAAGCAAGGTTATTGCCATGAGTGAACTTCAAAATAAAGTCACCATAGACCGCTTTGTAAACTAGGAATCAATCTGTAATAATGTGTGTTGAGATAATTTTCTCGACAGTGGCAATAAGGTGCTCTGTGGGGTGTTCTGAAATTTTAATAACAGGATGCAAATGATGTTTTAAATGCACCCCCATCCCCATTGGAAACAAACCATAGCGCTGCAACTTCCATGAATTATTAACGGTAATTGGAAGCACATACCCCTCTGGTACCTGCTTGAATAAGGTTTTTAATCCGCGGGTTTTAAAAGCCATATGCTTTCCATCTTTACTTCTTGTGCCCTCTGGAAATATAACAACACTTCTGTTGTTTTTTGCCGCGTATTTTCCTAAATCAATGATTTGCTGTGTAGCCTCTAAAGGCTTCTTTCTATCTATAAGGATGGAGGCTCCGTGTGTTAGGTTGTATGAAATGGATGGTATGCCTTTTCCTAATTCTTTCTTAGAAATAAAGGCTGGATGCAGTTTTCGTAAATGCCAAATAATAGGCGGTATGTCCCACATGCTTTGGTGGTTGGATACTATGATTAAGGGAGCGTTTTTTGGTATATCTCCATCAACATTGAACGTAAATCGAGTGCCTAGAACGTTTAAACACCTCATTAAGAGCCAATTTAAGACATCAACAGAACCTTTGTGGGCTTTGTATCCAAAGAGATTGAAGCAAAGCCATTGCAGAGGGTGAAACACCAAAACGGCAATCGCAAAAAACAGGAGAAACAAAACACTAAAGGGATAGCACAGTATTTTTAACAAAATTTCAATTTTTAAATATTTCCGAAGGTATGCAAAATAAAAATTCCGTTCTCTTTTTTAGGGAGAACGGAATTTTTAAACAAATAATCTTTGTTTAGACTAACAGTGCTCGTTAAAGGCACCTTTAAGGTTTTCTGCGATCATATCTGCAGCGCGCCCTTCAATATGATGGCGTTCTAGCATATGAACTAATTCTCCGTTTTTAAACAAAGCCATAGCTGGAGAGCTTGGTGGAAAAGGAACCATTTGCGCGCGTGCAGCATCTACTGCCTCACGATCAACACCTGCAAATACCGTTACTAAATGATCTGGTGTGCTACCGTTTTGCAGAGACATGCGAGCCCCTGGGCGCGCATTGGCAGCTGCGCAACCACAAACAGAATTCACAACAACTAAAGTTGTTCCTTCTTGGCTTAATGCTCCTGCAACGTCTTGTTCTGTATGTAATTCTTTAAACCCAATAGCTGTAAGATCTTCACGCATTGGTTTTATTAATTCTGGTGGGTACATATTTTATAAAATTTAAATTTTTAATCAGACCACAAAGATACTCAATAAGTTTGTTAAAACTTAGCAAAACGTCATGCGGTATCTTGAAATTCAAATCTAACTAATGTAACAATTTAGCGTATTGCTTTACTTATATTTGCAGCATAATCGATATATATGTTTAGTATTTTTGGAGCCGTAGTTGGGTATAGTATTTATAGATTTCCAGGAGCCATTGCAGGTTATTTTCTAGGAAGTTTTATTGATCAAATTAATGGAAAGAAAAGAAAAGGAGCAGGACAGCGAGATGTCTTTAGAGACCTGTTTGATCAACAGCGCGGTAAAACAGTAAACCCCGCAGATTTTGAAATAAATCTCTTATCCTTGGCGTCATTTGTTATTAAGGCAGATGGCAAAGTAAGCCAAAGTGAGTTAGATTTTGTGCGTCAATACTTCGTTCAAGCCTATGGTAAAGAAAGAGCAAATGCCACCTTTAAAATGTTTAATGATGTTATAGAAAAAAGCGATATGTCTTCTCAGGGCATTGCAAGTCTTCTTCGCTCAAAGACACGGTATGAATCCAGGTTACAAATTTTACACTTCTTATTTAGTATTGCCAATGCAGATGGAACGGTAACAACAAGTGAGGTAGATGTAATTCAACAAATTGCAGGATATCTTTCTATACAGTCTGCAGATTTTCATAGTATCAAGGCTATGTTTTTTAAGAACCCAGACAGGGCTTATAAAATATTAGAGATAGATAAAACCGCCACGGTTGCAGAAATTAAAAAGGCCTATAGAACCATGGCCAAAAAGTACCATCCAGACAAACTAATCGATATGGATGATGCCTACAAGAAAGGCGCTGAAGAAAAATTTAGAAACGTTCAAGAATCTTATGAGAGCCTCCAAAAAGAGCGTGGGTTTTAACGGCATGCTTTATTGTGTTATGAACTACATATTTTTTAGTCTAGACTAAAAAATATGTAAGGTGTATTCAAAAAATAATTTTACCTTTGTCTTATGTACTCATTAGCAGAAGAAAATTATATCAAGGCCATTTTCCACCTACAACAACAAAAAAAAGGTGCTGTAAGTACCAATGCCATTGCAGATAGCATGGAGACTAAAGCTTCTTCTGCAACAGATATGGTGCAAAAGTTAGCCGATAAAAAAGTGCTGTCTTATGTAAAATATAAAGGTGCTCAGCTCACTCAAGAAGGCAGAAAAACAGCTACTACAATTATAAGGAAGCATCGCTTGTGGGAAGTTTTCTTGGTAGACAAATTAAAATTTCATTGGGACGAGGTGCATGAAATTGCAGAACAGCTAGAGCACATTCATTCTACAGAGCTTATTAAAAGGTTAGATAATTTTCTAGGAAACCCAGCCTTTGATCCACATGGAGACCCTATTCCAGATGAACACGGAAATTTTATAAAAACAGAAAAGAAGTTACTTTCTCAATTAAAGAAAACACAGTTTGGAGTTTGTGTAGGTGTTAAAGAATCTAGTCCAGAGTATTTGCAATATTTAGATAAAAAGAAAATAAGTATTGGCACTAAAATTAACGTCTTAGGCAAAGAGTTTTTTGACGGCTCTATGGTCATTGAAGTAGGGAGAGATCAATTTTTTATTTCTAAAAAAATAGCAGAAAACCTTTATGTACAAACACAATAATAAAAAAATGAAATTTAAGAAAACATACATCCTATGCTTTTTAATAGCAAGCCTGTTTAGCTGTAAGAACAACACAGAGTCTTCTAGCAAAATCAGGGTGGTAGTTACCACATCGATGCTCACAGACTTGGTTAAAAACATAGGCGGAGATTTAATTGAGTTAGAGGGTTTAATGGGCGCTGGGGTAGACCCGCATCTATATAAAGCTAGTGAAGGAGATGTTACAAAACTCTATACTGCAGATGTTATTTTCTATAACGGTCTACATCTAGAGGGTAAGCTTGTGGAAGTTTTTGAGAAAATGAAACAGAATAAAACAACTATTGCACTAGGAGAATCTTTGGCAAAACAAACTCTTATTGGCTCAGATTACTTTGCTTCAAATTACGATCCACATGTGTGGTTTAACATCCAGTACTTTAAACAATTTTCAGATAAGGTAACTCTTGTGCTGTCTGAGAAAGACCCTAAAAACGCCACTAACTTTGCTGCAAATAACCTGCTATTTCAAAAAGAATTAGACCTTCTTGAAATAAAGATAAAAAGTACCATTGCCACCCTTCCAGAAGAAAAAAGAATTTTGGTTACTGCCCATGATGCGTTTAATTACTTTGGAAAATCTTATGGGTTTAAAGTCGTGGGTCTTCAAGGATTATCTACGGCTACCGAGGCGGGAGTTCAAGACGTTATAAAACTCTCTGATTTTATTATTAAAAACAAGGTAAAAGCTGTTTTTATAGAAAGCTCTGTGCCTAGAAGAACCATTGAGGCGCTGCAGGCTGCAGTACTTTCAAAAGGCCACCAAGTTGCCATTGGCGGCTCCTTGTATAGTGATGCACTTGGGGACGCAGGCTCTATTGAAGGAACCTATGTAGGAATGTTTCTGTATAATGTAAACACTATTGTTAACGCTTTACAATAAAAATATGTCACAAAAAATAGCCATACAAGTAGATGATCTAACGGTAGCCTATAATTATAAACCAGTATTATGGGATATAGATTTAGTGATACCTGAAGGGGTTTTAATGGCTATTGTGGGGCCTAACGGCGCTGGAAAATCTACCCTTATTAAAGCAGTTTTAGGCATTATAGACCCTATTGCAGGAAGTGTATCTATCTATGGGAAACCTTATGAAAAACAAAGAAAACTTGTTGCCTACGTTCCTCAAAAAGGGAGTGTAGATTGGGATTTCCCGACAACTGCTCTAGACGTTGTAATGATGGGTACCTACGGTAGTTTAGGATGGATTAAAAGGCCTGGAAAAAAAGAAAAGAAAGCCTCTTTAGAAGCGCTTGAAAAAGTGGGCATGTTGTCTTTTAAAAGCAGGCAAATTAGCCAATTAAGCGGAGGGCAACAACAGCGTATTTTTTTGGCTAGAGCTTTGGTGCAAAATGCCTCTATCTACTTTATGGATGAACCTTTTCAAGGGGTAGACGCCTCTACAGAGATTGCCATTATAAACATCTTAAAAGAGCTGCGTAAAGCGGGAAAAACAGTTGTGGTTGTTCACCATGATTTACAAACTGTTCCAGAATATTTTGATTGGGTTACGTTCTTGAACGTAAAGAAAATAGCTACGGGTCCAGTAAAAGATATTTTTAATGATGATAATTTGACCAAGACCTACGGGATTAATTATAAAGTTGCCGTAAATAAATAAAAATGAGCATTACCGAGTATTTTAACCTTCTATTTACAGACTATACCCTACGTACTATTACTTTAGGGACTGCTGTATTGGGTGCTATTTGCGGGATGTTAGGGAGTTTTGCGGTTTTGCGAAAGCAAAGTTTGTTGGGAGATGCCATCTCTCATGCAGCTTTGCCAGGAATTGCAATTGCATTTTTAATAACGGGAGCCAAAGACAGCAATATATTGTTACTTGGTGCGCTTGTAAGTGGTTTGATAGGTACCTTTTGGATTCGTGGAATGATTTCTAAAACTCATTTAAAAAGCGATACTGCTTTGGGTTTAATTCTATCTCTTTTCTTTGGTTTTGGGATGTTGCTACTCACCTACATTCAAAAACAACCCAATGCCAATCAAGCAGGCTTAGATAAATATTTATTTGGTCAAGCCGCTACACTAATAGAGAGTGATGTTTTGCTTATGGTAATCGTTACGGGCATTGCGCTAGGAGTTGTTTTACTCTTTTGGAAAGAGTTTAAACTCTTACTTTTTGATATAGATTATACTAAGACCTTAGGGTTTAATACCAAATTTATAGATATTTTAATCACTTTTTTTATTGTGTTAGCTATTGTTATCGGACTACAAACTGTAGGTGTGGTATTGATGAGCGCAATGCTGCTAGCCCCTGCTGCAGCAGCAAGGCAATGGACCAATAGCTTGGCGGTTATGGTGTTTCTTGCAGCTATAATTGGCGCTTTTTCAGGCGTATTTGGAACCGCTATTAGCGCTACTCAAAACAACCTTTCTACGGGCCCTGTTATTGTTTTAGTGGCTAGTTTTTTTGTGGTAATCTCTTTTATTTTTTCTCCTGCAAGAGGATTGCTGTTTAAACAAATAAGACTCATTAAAAATCGGCGTGATTTAAAGCTTAAGAAAACATTACAATTTATGTATGGTATTGCACAAACTCATGAAAATATTGAACATCCACATACGGTAAGAATATTAAATAATTTTCAGGGATTTACACAAAAATCATTACGTAAAATGGAAGACAATGAGTGGATATTGCTAAACAAACAAAAGTGGTCCCTTACCTCAAAGGGCTTTGCCGAAGCGCAAAACCTTTTTAACCAAGTAGCGCAACATGACTAACCCACAAATAGAAATACAACTTATTGCAGCCTTGGTTGCTATTGCTTGTGCAATACCCGGGGTGTTTTTGGTGCTTCGTAAAATGGCACTAATTAGTGATGCGATAAGCCATTCTATTTTGCCAGGAATTGTGTTAGGCTTTTTTATTACACAAAATTTAAACTCCCCTTTGTTAATTATATTGGCTGCGCTTACTGGAATTATTACCGTAGTGCTGGTAGAACGTATTCAAAAAACAGGTCTTGTTAAAGAAGATACTGCTATAGGGCTGGTTTTTCCGGCTCTCTTTAGTATTGGTGTTTTGTTAATTGCTAAAAATGCCAATGACATCCATCTTGATGTAGATGCTGTGTTGCTGGGCGAGTTGGCTTTTGCTCCTTTTGATAGATTATTGATAGCGGGCTTAGATATAGGTCCAAAAGCAGCATGGATTATGGGGGTTATTTTATGTAGTACGCTGCTATTGTTGTTTTTATTTTTCAAAGAACTAAAGGTAAGCACCTTTGATG
>CAJWVI010000037.1 GCA_913048115.1 uncultured Flavobacteriaceae bacterium
ATCCTGTAAAATCTGTTGGAACTACAGATTTTCGTGGAACAATGGTCACCTTTAAACCAGATCATGAAATTTTCCAACAATCATTAGAATACAACTACGATACCTTAGCAAATCGCTTACGTGAGCTAGCGTATCTTAACAAAGGGCTTACTATTACTCTTGAAGATAAGCGTGTTACAGAAGAGAATGGTGCCTTTAAAGGAGAGACGTTTTATAGTGAAGAAGGCTTAAAAGAATTTATTCGTTTCTTAGATAGTAATCGTGAGATGTTGATCGGTGATGTTATTTCTATGGAAGGAGAGAAAAATGGTATTCCTGTTGAGGTTGCTATGGTGTATAACACATCATATACAGAGAATCTTCATTCTTATGTAAACAACATTAATACCCATGAAGGGGGAACACACTTAAGTGGTTTTCGTCGTGGATTAACCAATACTCTAAAGAAGTATGCAGATGCTTCTGGTATGTTAGATAAATTAAAGTTTGATATTGCCGGAGATGATTTTAGAGAAGGTTTAACAGCTATTATTTCTGTAAAAGTAGGAGAACCGCAATTTGAAGGCCAAACAAAAACAAAATTAGGAAACCGTGAGGTTACTTCAGCAGTAAGTCAAGCAGTTTCTGAAATGCTTGAAAATTACCTAGAAGAAAATCCTATTGATGCTAAGGTGATTGTTCAAAAAGTAATTTTAGCAGCAACAGCACGTCATGCAGCACGTAAAGCTCGTGAGATGGTGCAACGTAAAACCGTAATGAGCGGTGGTGGTTTACCAGGAAAATTAAGTGATTGCTCTGAGCAAGATCCAGAAAAATGTGAAGTATTCTTGGTTGAGGGAGATTCTGCAGGGGGTACCGCAAAGCAAGGTCGTGATAGAAAGTTTCAAGCTATTTTGCCATTACGTGGTAAGATTTTGAATGTGGAGAAAGCGATGCAGCACAAAGTATTTGAAAATGAAGAAATAAGAAATATATTTACTGCCTTAGGGGTTACTATTGGTACAGAAGAAGATAGTAAAGCACTTAACCTTTCTAAATTAAGATACCATAAAGTAGTAATCATGTGTGATGCCGATGTCGATGGTAGTCATATTTCTACTTTAATTTTAACCTTCTTCTTTCGTTATATGAAAGAGTTGGTTGAAAATGGATATGTATATATAGCAACACCTCCTTTATATTTAGTTAAAAAAGGAGCCAAAAAAGAATATGCCTGGAATGATGCAGAACGTGATGTATTTATGAAAGAATTTGGTGACGGTAGTAAAATCCAGCGCTATAAAGGTCTAGGAGAGATGAATGCCAGCCAGTTGTGGGATACCACCATGAATCCAGAATTTAGAACACTTCGTCAAGTTGTTATTGATAGCGGCGCAGAGGCAGATAGAGTGTTCTCTATGCTAATGGGTGATGAGGTGCCACCTCGTAGAGAGTTTATTGAGAAAAATGCTATTTATGCTAATATCGATGCATAATCTTATTTTTCAAGTAAAAAAAGCGCTTTGTCGTGTTGCCTTTTTCGTTCTATTTCCAATTGCTACAATGGGTCAAAACACCTATATAGCAGATGTAGAAGACTTTTTGGTAGATATGCTTGTTATTAGTAATAAGTACGTTTCTCCAGCGGCAGAGGCTGCAGTGTATCAATCAACAGGGTCCTGGTATAGCTCTGCAAAGAGTCTAGATTTGTTTGAGGTGGATGTGTCATTACATGTTAATGCCTTGCCAATCTCTAATGATCAAAAATCTTTTACGGTTCGTGACACAGATTTTATTAGTCTTAAGATTCGTGATGCTACTTCTGCAGAAGTTCCTACTGCCTTAGGTGATGATACTGATGTTTTTTATGATTTTTTATTGAACGGAGAGGCCTATGAACTGCAAACTTTTGAAGGAGCAAAACAACAGGTGTTTTATTATCCTTACCTGCAAGGCTCTATTGGTCTTTGGAAGCAAACAGAGCTCACATTACAGTATGTCCCTGAAGTAAAAATTGATGCCTCTGGATACAAAACCTTTGGCGGTGCAATAAAACATAACCTTAGCCAATACTGGCTTGGAAGTGATACAGATAATACAGCAGTTCAAGTAGCTGTGCAGATAGCATATTCGTTATTTGATTCTAAAATTTTCTTTGACGATTTTGAAATTTCTGCTACAGATCCAGAGCAACCAGCTTTGGCTGTAATTAACTCTTTGGCGGTAGATGCCGACGCAGTAACGTTACAGTTTATAGCCTCAAAACGATATCGTAAATTTGAATTTGTGGGCGCCTTTGCGATGTCTGCAAATCAATTTGATTATACCATGGGTGGCCAAGGTGACTTTTTTTTAAGTCTGCTTAATGAAGCCTTTACAGCCCTTGAGGACACCAGTAGGATGCTGCGTGGAAACATAGGTGTAAATTATCACATCAATAATTTGTACCTAGCGTCAAACATTACTATTGGTAGGTTTGTAAACACCAATTTTTCAATACATTATAAATTATAAGGAACTCTCTAGATTTTCTACATATAATTGTATTTTTGCATCGAAATTTTTGAAGTATTAAATTTCTGAAAACATAAAATTAAGTTTAATTAGGCTTGTACATAAATTACAATCCACAAATAAGATTTCCGCCTTCGCGGAACATAGATATGAAAGTAACAGTTGTTGGTGCAGGTGCCGTAGGCGCTAGTTGTGCAGAGTATATTGCAATTAAAAATTTTGCAAGTGAGGTGGTTTTATTAGATATTAAAGAAGGCTTCGCAGAGGGAAAAGCGATGGATTTGATGCAAACCGCTTCATTAAATGGTTTTGATACTCGTATTGTAGGATCTACAAATGATTATAGTAAGACAGCCAATAGTGATATTTGTGTTATTACAAGTGGAATACCGCGTAAGCCAGGAATGACTCGTGAGGAGCTCATTGGTATTAATGCAGGTATTGTAAAGACAGTTGCTACAAGTTTAGTGGCGCATTCTCCAAACACTATTTTAATTGTAGTAAGTAACCCAATGGATACGATGACCTATTTAGCACATAAAGTTACTGGATTACCAAAAAACAGAATTATTGGTATGGGTGGCGCTTTAGATAGTGCACGTTTTAAGTACCGTTTGGCAGAGGCTCTAGAAGCTCCTATTAGTGATGTTGACGGGATGGTAATTGGAGGGCATAGTGATAAGGGTATGGTTCCTTTAACGCGTTTGGCTACAAGAAACAGTGTTCCCGTTACACAGTTTATATCTCAAGAACGCTTAGACCAGGTAAGAGAAGCAACCAAGGTAGGTGGAGCCACCTTAACAGGTTTGTTAGGTACCTCTGCTTGGTATGCTCCAGGTGCTGCAGTGTCTGGTTTAGTACAGGCAATTGCTTGTGACCAAAAGAAAATATTTCCATGCTCTGTATTATTAGAGGGAGAATACGGTTTACATGATTTATGTATTGGAGTTCCTGTGGTATTAGGTAGAAATGGAATTGAAAAAATTGTAAACATTGATTTAAATGACGCAGAAAAAGCGCACATGCAAGAAAGTGCTGCGGGTGTTACTAAAACCAATGGTTTGTTAGAATTCTAACACCTTAATTTTTATCGTATTATATTCATAAAGACTGTAGCGATACAGTCTTTATTTTTTATATTTGTTGACATGCAAACAAAATGGTACGTTCGGTCCTTTCTAGTACTGCTAATTCTTACAGGAATTAGTTTAGAACAAATTGCCGTACCCAATCAACAAATAGTTGTTGAGTTTGCTCATGATGATGTTCCCTTTGCAAATGCTCAACAAGCCATTGCAAATGTAAAAACGCAACTAGAAACCATAGGTGCAAAGAATATTAAAGTTCAACAAACCAAAACAGGAACTTTAAAAATAACCTACTATAGTGCTTTTGATACTATTGCTATCAAAGACATGCTGTCTTCAGCAAACGGTTTAATTCTTGGCTATACCTACAACAATACTTCCAAAAACAAGGAGAACCCCACAGATAATACTTCTGTTTATAAGCTAGATGTTTATGAGATACAACAGCAGCCTGATCTAGATCCAGATCTAAACGGGCTCATCTTAGCTTTTGAAACTAAAATCCATAGATATTTTGTTCCAGATGTACATGTCTCATTGCACTGCTGTCTAGTAACAGAGAAAAATAAGATTGAAAAAATCTCATTTATACTCCAAAGAGATCAATCTCTAGGAATTAATACCTTCTCTCACAAAATTCCTGAAGTAAGAGCAGGACCTCATGTATAAATCTTCTTTATCCTTTTTGAAATGATTGTGTTTCAGAAATCATAACAGTGCTTCTCACTGTTGTTTAAAGAAAAAATGCTATTTTTTTGTGCTACTATGCATAAAGAACACACTCAATCATTTTTATTATAAATACATAGTGTCAAATCGAGCAATACATCATATATTCGCCCGATTAAAATTTGACAATTAAAAACAACAACATGCAAAATAAAGGACTCATTACACTATTTGCGATTTTGTTTGGTTTGGTAAGTTTATACCAATTATCATACACATATCTTGCAAATACAGTAGAAGACAGTGCAACAGAGTATGCAAATACTAAGTTCACCAAAGATCAACCCAACCAGAGAGCAGCTGCAGAAGCAGCATATCTAGATAGTGTTTCTAGCTATCCTATTATGATGGGTATTGATTACAAAACCGCCAAAGAAAAAGAACTTAATAAAGGTTTAGATTTAAAAGGTGGTATCAATGTTATTCTACAGATTTCTGTACAGGATATTTTAAAAGGATTAGCAAACAATAGTAAAGATCCTGCTTTTAATCAAGCAATTGCTAATGCAGGAGAATTACAAAAAGAATCTCAAGACACCTTCTTAGAATCTTTTTATACTGCTTTTGAGGCATTGCCTGGTGATAAGGTATTAGCATCTCCAGATATTTTCTTTAACAAGGGCTTGGAAGATGATATTAATGCTAATATGAGTAACAGTGATGTAAAGACTGTTATTGATAGAAAAATTGACGAATCTATTACCTCTGCTTTTGAAGTATTGCGTAAGCGTATTGATAAATTTGGAGTAACACAGCCAAACATTCAACGTCTAGGAAACTCTGCACGTATCTTGGTAGAATTACCTGGAGCTAAAGATGTAGATCGTGTTTCTAAGCTTTTACAAAGTACCGCCCAACTTGAGTTTTGGGATGTGTACAAGAGTGAAGAAATGGCAACATTTTTACAGTTGGCAAACAACAAAGTAGCAGAGATTAATAAAACAAACGATCCTTCAACAGAAGTAACTCCACAAGCTGTTAAAACAGATAGTGAAAGCGCTGTTGATGATTTATTAGCGGGAGAAGAAGTGGAAGAAACTGATAAGGAACTTGAAAAGTCTAATCCTATCTTTTCAAAACTAGTATCTCCTGGCTTTAACGGTCGTCCTGTTTTAGGAACCTTTAGATTAAAAGATACGGCGGTTGTAAATTCATATTTACGTATGCCCCAGGTTAGAGCACTATTATCGCAGCAACAACGTTTTACCAAGTTTATTTGGGAGAAGCCAGTTGAAACTGAGTTAGTAAATGGAACCACGGTAATGACCTCTGGATTATTTGCCATTAAAGGTAATAGAGATATGAAGGCTCCATTGGCTGGAGGTGTTGTAACAGATGCTGCTCAAACGTATGACCAGTTTAGTAATGCAGCTGTTTCTATGCAGATGAATGGGAAAGGTGCTAAAATTTGGGAAGAAATGACCAAAAATGCAAACAAAAATTCATCTCAAATTGCAATTGTATTAGATGATATAGTATACTCTGCACCAGGTGTAACATCACCAGGTGGTATTGCTGGAGGTAGAAGTGAAATAACTGGAGACTTTAGTATCATAGAGGGACAAGATTTAGCAAACGTTTTACGTGCTGGTAAATTACCTGCTTCTGCAGATATCATTCAAGCTGAGGTTGTAGGACCTACCTTGGGGCAAGAGGCTATTACTAGTGGTATGATTTCTTTTGGTATTGCACTGCTTCTAGTATTGTTTTGGATGATTGGATATTATGGTAAAGCTGGCGCATTTGCCGATGTTGCCTTGATTGTAAATATTCTATTTATTTTTGGAGTACTTGCAGGCCTTGGAGCTGTATTAACATTACCTGGAATTGCAGGTATAGTTCTTACCATAGGTATTTCTGTAGATGCTAACGTACTTATTTTTGAACGTATACGAGAAGAGATGGCCAAAGGGAAATCTCAAAAAGACAGTATAAAAGATGGTTTTCAAAATGCATTGTCATCTATTTTGGATGCCAACATTACAACAGGACTTACGGGATTAATTTTATTAATATTTGGAACAGGACCTATTCAAGGATTTGCAACTACATTATTAATAGGTATTCTTACTTCTTTGTTTACAGCAATTTTTATTACAAGATTGTTTGTTGATAGTTATACAAAAAATGGTAAGTCATTAGCGTTCTCTACACCAATAACAAAAAACTTATTTAAAAATGTAAATATCAATTTCTTAGGCAAACGTAAAATTGCCTATGCAATTTCTACTGTTTTAATACTAGTAAGTATTGGTTCTCTGGTTACAAATAGCTTAGATCAAGGTGTTGATTTTGTTGGAGGGCGCACCTATACAGTTCGTTTTGCACAAGATGTAGATGCTGCTGAGGTTAAAAAAGATTTAATTGCACAGTTTAATAGTGCCGAGGCAAAAACATACGGTGCTAATAACCAGTTAAAAATCACAACCAAGTATAAGGTAGGTGAAACGGGATCTGAGATTGATAACGAAGTACAAGTAAAATTATACGAAGGGGTAAGATCTTATTTGCCAGAGGGTATGACGTATGATCAATTTAAAGATGACAACGATGCAAAGATTGCTGGTATTATGGAGTACTATAAGGTAAGTCCTACCATTGCAGATGATATCAAGGAAAACTCACTCTGGGCTGTATTTGGTTCTTTATTTGTAGTGTTCTTGTATATCTTAGTTCGTTTTAGAAGATGGCAATTTAGTTTGGGTGCTGTAGTAGCGGTGTTCCATGATGTATTGTTAGTGTTAGGGGTGTTTTCTTTAACACAAAACATCATGCCATTTAGTATGGAAATTGACCAATCTTTTATTGCAGCAATTTTAACTGTAATTGGGTATTCATTAAATGATACCGTGGTTGTATTTGACCGTATTAGAGAATATTTTAATGACAACCCAAAATGGGCATTTAGCAACGTAATTAATAGTGCTTTAAATAGTACATTAAGTAGAACATTGAATACGTCATTAACTACCTTAATTGTATTGCTATGTATCTTCTTTATAGGAGCAGAGTCTATTCGTGGACTTATATTTGCCCTTATGGTAGGAGTAGTTGTAGGGACATATTCTTCTCTATTTATTGCTACACCAGTAATGTATGATACAGTCAAGAAAAAAGCAAATGACTTGTTAGAGGTTAAAAAAGAAGAAGTAGAAGCTTAGTATACTTCTTTAGAATAGTATAAAAAAATGCCTTCTGGATTTCCAGAAGGCATTTTTGTTGTTATATATTTTATAGTGTATTGACTCACATTTTTGTGAGGTATTTACCAATCCAATGTTTTTAGGTATTTCTTTTTTATGTAAAGGGGGCGCGGCTGTTGCTGATCAAAAAGAAATAGCATCATGCTATCTACTGCAAGTTGTTTGCTGGGGAAATAAACCCCTTTTAGGTTGACAGTCACTTAGTGGTAGTCTGTATAGTGAATATTTTTATAGCCTCACTAGTCTTTTGTTTAAAAACACATTGTATATCATCATTTTCTACGCTAATTTTTTAGGTAAGTACTTTTGTGTTTTCTGTAAGGCTTACAGAGAAAAGTGTAAGATTTAAAACCCGCAAGGATATCCTAAGTTAATGGGGCATTGTTATACTTGTTTTTGTACGATTGTACCATGAAATAAATACCGATCAATACAAAAGGGATGCTTAGCCATTGCCCGGTGTTTAAAAACCACTCTCCGCGTTCTGCTACTTGTGCTTCTTTTACAAATTCTACAAAGAAGCGTACGGTCCATAAAAGCACTAAAAAGAGCCCGAACAAGAAACCTAGTTGTTCGCTTTTGTCTGTTTTCCAGTAAAAATATAACAGTGTTAAAAACACAAAAATATAGCCAAAAGATTCATATAATTGTGCAGGATGCCTAAATGGTACCGCTGCTAATATTTCAGAAAAAGCAGGGTCGTTTACTATGGCATTATATGCTTTGTTTGGTGCTTTTATACCTGTTATTGCTACTGCTTGTCTTTCTCCAATACTATCTTTTAGGAATTGAACACCAAGAGAGAAATCACCAGATGCTTTTCCTATAATTTCTGAATTAATAAAATTACCAATTCTCACAAAAATAGCACCACTAGCCACAGGTATTACCACACGATCGAGTATCCATAGCATTGGTTTTTTTATTACTTTTTTGCTGTAAAAATACATGGCAACAATAACTGCTATTGCTGCACCATGACTTGCTAGGCCTCTAAAACCTGTGTACTCTATTTCTGGAACAAACCTAAAGGGTAAGATAATAGATAAAGGATCTTGAAAAACAAGTTCACTTTGGTAAAATAGAACATGACCTACGCGTGCACCTATCAAGATAGCCAAGACCATGTAAATAAAAAGACTGTCTAAGTTTTTGTCACTCTCTTGTTCGTTTTTAAAAATTTTCTTGATTAAAAACCAGCCTAGAGAGAAGGCAGCTACAAACATTAAACTATAAAATTGAATTTTAAAAAACCCAAGGTCAATTCCGTCTGTTGGATTCCAGACCATTGTAAGAGTGTGCATAAACGTTTATTTTGTTATTGAGTAAATATACTATTCTAGAATTGATTTTAAAATGCTATGTTTTTCTATTTTTTTGGTGGTACAGGATTGTGACCATGACCGCCCCAAGGGGCACAACTCGCAATTCTTTTTAAAGCGAGCCAACTCCCTTTTAATATTCCATGGTTTTTTAGTGCCTCTAATGCATAATAGGAACAAGTAGGAGTATATCTACATGTAGCTGGAAACAAAGGAGATAAAAATCGCTGGTATATGCGAATAATAAAAACAAAAGGCGTTATTAAAATTTGTTTGACCAAAGTTTTGTGTGTGTAAGTGTTTTCTTAAATACTATCATTTTCAGAAAACACTTAGTTTAAAGAAAATGAAGTTCCATCTTTACCATCTTTTAATTGAATACCTACTTCTTGCAAATCATTACGAATTTTATCGCTGGTTGCAAAATCTTTGTTGGCACGTGCTTGGTCACGTAATTCAATTAGCAGCTCTACGGCCCCACATAGCGTATCATTAGTTCCAGAAGCTTCAGTGGTTATATCTGTTAGTCCTAAGACATCAAATATAAATGCCTGCATTGTTTGTTGTAAAAGATCTAGGTCTTCTTTTGTAATACTTGTTTTCCCTTCTTTTAAGGTATTGATGTATTTTACAGCTTCAAATAGCTGAGCAATCAAGATAGGGCTATTAAAGTCATCGTTCATGGCGTCATAACACGATTGTTTCCAGGAAGAAATATCATTGCTAGAGCTATCTGCGGTTGTGATACTTGAAATATTTCTGTAAGCATCCATCAACTTGTTATACCCTTTTTCACTTGCAACCAAAGCCTCATTACTAAAGTCTAAAATACTTCTATACTGTGCTTGATACATAAAAAACTTAGCTACCCCAGGAGTAAATGCTTTACTTAGTACAGTGTTTTCTCCAGAAAACAACTCATCAGGTAGGATGTTGTTCCCTGTAGATTTGGCCATTTTTTTACCGTTTAAGGTAAGCATGTTGGCGTGCATCCAGTAGTTTACAGGAGATTTTTTATTAACGGCTTCTGCTTGTGCTATTTCACATTCATGATGTGGAAATTTTAAATCCATACCACCTCCGTGAATATCAAATTGTTGCCCTAGGTATTTCGTGCTCATGGCAGTACACTCAAGGTGCCAGCCAGGAAACCCATCACTCCACGGCGATGGCCAGCGCATAATGTGCTCAGGAGATGCTTTTTTCCAAAGTGCAAAATCTTGTGGATTTTTCTTTTCAGACTGTGCGGCCAATTCTCTAGTATTGGTAATCATGTCTTCCAGTTTACGCCCACTTAATTTACCGTATTGGTGGTCTTTATTAAATGTATTGACATCAAAATATACAGAGCCGTTTACCTTATACCCATATCCTTCTTTTATGATGTTTTCAATGATTTGAATTTGCTCTATAATATGTCCAGTAGCAGTTGGCTCTATACTTGGAGGCAATGCATTAAATCTTGACATTGTTTGGTGGAAATCTACAGTGTATTTCTGTACTACTTCCATGGGTTCTATGTTTTCTTGCCTTGCTTTTTTTGCTATTGGGTCCTGGCCACTTTCTCCGTCATTTTCTAGGTGTCCAGCATCTGTAATGTTTCTAACATAGCGCACTTTATAGTCTAGGTGTTTTAAATACCGAAACACTAAATCAAAAGACAGGAATGTTCTGCAATTCCCCATGTGTACATTGCTGTATACCGTTGGGCCACATACATACATACCTACAGCACCTTTGTTAATTGGGTTAAACTTTTCTTTCTTTTTTGAAATAGAGTTGTAAATAAAAAGTGATTGTGTGTTGTGTAGTTCCATGGTTATGTTGCTGGTTTACAGATTACATTAATTTAATAAAGTACACATCTCTTTTTATATGTTTTGAGATATACTATTTCAGAAAGTATAAAGCTACTAAAAAGAAGTGTCAAATTTAATATAATCTAAAAACTCTCTTTTGGTATTTACGTTTTTAAAGGCACCACCAAATTCACTAGTTACGGTACTACTATCTACATCACGAATTCCTCTAGAGTTAACGCATAAGTGTTTTGCATCTATAACGCAGGCAACATCCTGTGTGCCTAAAACATCTTGAAGTTCTTTTACAATTTGCATTGTAAGGCGTTCTTGCACTTGTGGTCTCTTAGCAAAATAGTCAACAATACGATTCATTTTGCTGAGTCCAACAACGGTTCCGTTTGATATATATGCAATGTGTGCTTTTCCAACAATGGGTAGTAAATGATGCTCGCAAGTAGAGTAGAGGGTGATGTTTTTTTCCACAAGCATTTCATTGTACTTGTATTTGTTTTCAAAGGTTGATGCTTTTGGTTTTCTATCTGGATGCAAACCCCCAAAAATCTCATTAACAAACATTTTGGCAACTCGTTTTGGTGTGCCTTCTAGAGAATCATCAGTTAGGTCCAGGCCTAAAGTGTTCATGATGCGCTCTACATCTTTTGTAATGCGCTCAATTTTATCTGTATCAGACATGTCAAAAGCATCTGCTTTTAATGGAGTTTCTTGACTTGCGCTGTGGTGGTCCAAATGATTTTCTTCTGAAACTTGAACCTTGTTTTTTATTTCCATTTCTTTTGATTTCTATGTCTTAAATAGGTTCACAAAGATAATAAAATACCAATATGGAATCTAGAGATTCTTCTTCATTATTTTGTGGTGTTAAATAGTAATAATTTCATAAAATTTTCTTAATTTTCGTCCATTATTTATATGCTATGAAAAATATAAAATCTATTAACTTACTATTACTTGGGGCTTTTTTATTGCTTCCGTTTACTGCTGTGTTCTCCCAAGGCCCTGGTTGCCCTAATGTTGATGCTGGTGAAGATGCAAACGTAAATTGCTCTAGTGGAGGTTGTGTAGACATAAGCGCCACTTATCTTGAGACAGGAGAAACTACAAGCTATGATGTGAGCTCTATACCGTATGCACCTTTTCCTTATATAGGTGGTACAACTGTATCTGTAGATACAGATGATGTTTGGTCACCAGGAATTGATTTACCTTTTAATTTTTGTTTTTTTGGGGGCACCTATGACCAAATTGTTATTGGATCTAATGGTGTGATTTCCTTTGATTTAAATTCAAACACCCCAGGCAGTGGTTGTGAATGGCAATTTAACGCATCTATACCTAGCCCGCAATTATTTAGAAATACCATTTTTGGTGTTTACATGGATGTAAACCCAGCGCCTAGCCCACCAACCTCAGATATTAATTATCAAGTTTTAGGAGAAGCTCCATGTCGTACCATGGTAGTTAGTATGCCAAACATATTTTATTACGCATGTGATACCCAACGTTTAACCTCGCAAATGGTTATTTATGAAACCACCAATGTGGTAGAAGTTTACGTTTTGGATAGACCTTCTGGTTGTAGCTGGAATGACGGTAATGCTGTTATTGGAATTCAAAACCAGGCAGGTAATCTAGGGTATACCCCTCCAGGGCGTAACACAGGAGATTGGTCTGCAAACTCTGAAGCCTGGCGTTTTACTCCAAATGGTCCTTCAAACGTTGCTTTTGAGTGGCTAGATGCTTCAGGAACAGTTATAGGTGATACGCCAACAATTAATGTTTGCCCTTCTGGAACACAAACCTATACAGCCCGCGCTACTTATCTTAATTGTGATGGTGAGATAACAATAGCTACCGATGATGTAGTGATTACAACTTCAAATCCTTTTTCTCTTGATTTAGGTGAAGATCAACAAACCTGTACTACAGATGGTATTGTTCTTACTGCAGATACAGCTGGTACAAGCGGCTTGTCTTACCAGTGGTTTTTTAATGCAGTATCTCAAGGACCAAGTACTGTTGGGGATAACCAGTTTACTGCCAATTCTCCCAATTCAGGCACCTATACCGTAGAGGTGTTTGACCCTGCAGATATTACTTGTGTTCTCTCAGATGAAATCTTAATCTCTTTTAATACCCAACCTATCGCCAATGCCCCTGATGATTTATTTCAGTGCGATAATGGTGTTAATACAGGTGTTTTTGATTTAACTGTTAATGATCCAATTATTTTAGGCACTCAAATACCTATAGATTTTAGTATTACGTATCATAATAGTCAATTTGACGCAGGAAGTGGAGCGGCTCCAATACTTAATTCTACAGCATACCTAATTACGGGCGCTGTAGAGGAGATATTTGTTAGAATAGAAGATGCGGCTGGCACTTGTTTTGCCACAGAGTCCTTTTTTATTAACTTTTTCCCTATTAGTGTAGCTCTTGATGAAGATCAACAAACCTGTACTACAGATGATATTATACTCACCGCAGATACTGCCGGGGTTCTTGGATTGTCTTACCAGTGGTTTTACAACGCTATATCTCAAGGTCCTAGTACTATTGGAGAGGATACATTTACAGTTGTTTTTCCTAATTCTGGGACCTATGCTGTAGAAGTATTTAACACTTTTGATCCAACATGTTTTGTTACAGACCAAACAGAGGTTACCTACAACGATCAACCTATAGCTAATGTCCCTAATGATTTATTTCAGTGCGATAATGGTGTTAATACAGGTGTTTTTGATTTAACTGTTAATAATCCAATTATTTTAGGTACTCAAATACCTATAGATTTTAGCATTACGTATCATAACACTTTATTTGACGCAGGAAGTGGAGCAGCTCCAATTCTTAACCCTACAACATACTTAATTACGGGCGCTGTAGAGGAGATATTTGTTAGGATAGAAGATGCGCCTGGCGCTTGTTTTGCCACAGAGTCCTTTTTTATTAACTTTTTCCTCGTTAGTGTAGTCTTAGGAGAAGATATAGAGACGTGCTCTACAGAGGATATTCTAATCACCGCAGATACTGCTGGCGTTGTTGGATTGTCTTACCAGTGGTTTTACAACGCTGTATCTCAAGGCCCAAGTACCATTGGTGATGATACCTTTGCAGTTGCTGCACCAAACTCAGGAACATATAGTGTTGAGGTCTTCAACGCCTTAGATGCAAGCTGTATTGTTACAGATCAAGTAGAGGTAACTTATACCGATCCACCTCTAGCCAACCAACCAGATGACCTATTTCAATGTGATAATGGTATTAATACTGGTCTTTTTGATTTAACTGTAAATGATGCTGTGGTTTTGGGTACTCAAAACCCGACAGATTTTGAGATTAGTTATCACAACTCAGCCTTGGATGCTGGAAGTGGAGCGGCTCCCATTATAAATTCGACCACCTACCCAATAACGGGAGCAGTTGAAGAGATATTTGTACGTTTAGAGAGAGAAGATCAAACAGAAGCCCTTTTAGAAGACTTTGGTACAGGTCTTGGTAGGGTAACTCACCCGTATACAAACTTAGTGTTTAGTGCAGCGGGAAATTTAAATCCTAACCAATATGCGGTTACAAATACTTCAACGGGTTTAAATGCTGGATGGCATCAAGGGATGGAAGACAATACCACTGGTGATACAGATGGTAGAATGATTTTCTTTGATACTTTTGATGACACTAGCCAAACAGAATTATATAGAAGAGATGTAACAGTTCCGCTTAACACAGATCATATCTTTGATTTTTCAATGTCTACTATGTATGACACAGACTCTAATTTATGCCCAGGAACAGGTGTGGATTCAAGACTTACCTTTCAAATCCAAGATCCTACAGGAACAGTCATAGCTTCAGGTACAACAGGTATTGTTCCAAATGGTCCTGATCCAGATTGGAATACCTACGGACTTAATTTTAATAGTGGAGCAAACACTACGGTTCAAATTGTGTTACTAAATGATATTTTTGGTGCCTGCGGAAATGATTTGGTTATTGACGATATTAGTGTTGTTAGCTTAAATACGTGTTCTGATACAGCATCATTTTTTATCAATTTTTTCCCCGTTAGTGTTACCTTAGGTGATGATCAAGATACATGTACTACAGATGATATTATTTTAACTGCAAATACCGGTGGTGCTCCAGGACTTTCTTACCAGTGGTTTTATAATGCAGTATCTCAAGGGCCAAGTACTATTGGTGATAACACCTTCACGGTTTCCTCTCCAAACTCTGGTATTTATAGTGTTGAGGTCTTTAATCCTATTGATTTAGCATGTGTAGCCTTAGATGAAGTAGAAGTAACATACAATTTGCAGCCCTTAGCAGATTCTCCCAATGATTTATTTCAATGTGATGATGGCGTAAATACAGGTATATTTGATTTATCTGTAAATGATATTGTTGTTTTGGGTGCTCAAAACCCTTTAGATTTTGCAATAAGTTATCATAATACTCTTGCAGATGCAACCGTTGGTGCTTTGCCAATTTTAACTCCAACTGCTTACCTTATAACTGGCACACTTGAACAAATATTTGTTCGTATTGAGAATCTTACACAAACCTGTTTTGATGTAGAGTCTTTCTTCTTGAATTTTGCTCCTGTTGCTTCTGGCCCAATGACAGACATAGGCTTCTGTGATTTGGATGGTGACGGATCACTTACCATTAACCTCCCAGATTTAAAAGACACTGAGGCTTTAGGAGTTCAAGATCCAATTTTCTTTACAGTTACTTATCACAACACTATTGAAGACGCAAATACAGATGTAAATCCTCTGCCATCAATTTATGCTGTTGTTGCTCCGGGTGAAACCATATTTGTTCGTGTTGAAAGTAATGATACAACAACCTGTTTTGCCACAGACAGTTTTGATGTAAATATCGTAGTTGCTCCGGGTGCTACTCTTCCAACCAAGTATAATATTTGTGA
>CAJWVI010000038.1 GCA_913048115.1 uncultured Flavobacteriaceae bacterium
CCATGAATTTCAAACACTGGTATTCCAGGAGCAGAATCACACTGGTCTAAAATATCTTGTAAAATCATTCCTGCTACAGGAGCAACAGCTTTAAAGGTGTCATAAGCTTGACAAGCAAGCATATAGCACATTTCTCCACCGTTAGACATACCAGTTGCAAAGGTGTAATCTGGGTTTAAACCATTAGTTTCTTGAAGGTATACTGCCAACTCAGTTAGAAATCCAACATCATCCACATCCTCATTTGGATGAAATGCATAGCCTACATTCCAAAATCTATTTCCGCCAGAATCTGTGGTTCCTCTAGGATAACATACCGCAAAGCCATATTGGTCTGCAAATTGATTCATACTTGAGTAATTTCTTATGCTATTGGCATCTCCAGAGTAGCCATGCATTACAATTACCAGTGGCATTTGTTCATTTAACGTTTCTGGCTCATAATAGATATACTGTCTAGTATCACCATCGTGCTCAAAGGAGGTGTATTGTGCTCGCGTTTCTAAAGCAAATAAGGTCATGATAGATACTAAAACTAAGAAGGTATATTTTTGTTTCATTTTGTTATATTTTATTTCAATTTAAAAAATCACATCTGAAAGATAATTATAAACAAGGCTTAAAAAAAATTAACTTTAAATAGTGAGTTTTTAATGAGTTTTAGAGCTATTATTTATTAATTAATTTAGTGGGTTTAGATTTGTTGCTGTAATTTATTTTGCTTTGGCAGGAATATTTTAGTAGTATCATTAGCAAAAGCATTTTTATCTATCGTACCCATTTTTTTTTGACATGTGTAATTGTGCGCACAAAAAATTTAAACCTTGACGGTAATTTATGGATTAATGCCATTGGGCAAAGGGTTTTTCTCGTATTTGTTATGTATTGCAATTATGGCTAGTCCAAAGAGTACCGCAACAACTATTAAAATAGTACTTATCAATCCACTCACACCAAACGACATTCTAATTAATATAGTAGAAATCACAAAGCCAGAGTTTCTGATGATTTTGTGAAATTGATCTGTATAAAAGAATGAAATTAAAAGCAAGACTACATCCACTAAAATTAAAACAGTAAAAAACTGATCAAAAAATAGATTGTTGACACTCTCAAAGCTTGGTAATTTGTTTGATGAAGCTCCAGCAGACCAGTCTATAAGGGTGTAGGAGGCCATGATAAAAAATAATGGAACTAAAATAACAGCAATTAGTTTCTTCTTTTTGACAAATTTATCAATAATACTTTGGTTGCTTATTTGTGGAATTGTTTTTTGTTTTCCCTGTTTTTGAAATAAAAATATCAAGTAAAAAAGTAATAAAGAAGCGAGTAAGTCATAGGTAAATTGCAGATCTCCTTTTATTTCAAACCAATTTGCAGAGACTTCTAAAGCTGCTAGATCCTTAAATAATTTTCTTATTATAATAAGTGTTATAATCTCATACTGTTTTGTTATGTAGGTTGTGAAAGACTTAGGGAGGTAATAAATTAAAAGATAAACCTCATAGATAAGAATAAAAGAAAATGGCGTGTAAACGGCTGAAATTGGGTTTGTCAACAGCTCTGAGTTTTGCGGTAAAGCTAAAAAGTCAAATTTTATAAGGTAGATTATGGCTAGGTGAATAAAAAAACTGAGTAAGGCCAATTTTAGAATTATATTTTCAGCTATTGCTCGTGTCTTATCAGACAGGAACAAACCAAAAATAGAAGGTATTATACTCTTTGTATTGATCATACTAGTTTCTTTTTAGCAGTTTTACGATGTTGGTATTAACTGATATAAACCACTAATTTAATAAATAAAAACCGAACGAAACGCCAACATTGTTTATTAGCAGCAAATTAATAACAAGTATTTACTGATATACGGCATTTGAAATGGCAGTTTTATTTAAAATTAAATCATTAATTGCATCCCAAAGCTTGATTCTTTTTTCTAAACATTGCTTGGCGACCCTTAAGGTATCGTCCCATTTTTGATCATCCTCTTTGCATAATTCTGAAATCATTTTCAGAGATAGTGGTCCATGCTCATCTCCATCTAACTCGATATGACGTTCTAGATAATATCTTAGTTTATTATATGCCATGTTTTCTGAGTCTGAGTTTTTGAGGATCTCAATAAACATATCTGGAATTACATCTTCTCTTCCAAAGGTAAAGGCAGAAGCAACGAGGTGTGTTTTTTCTGTTTCAATAACAGAAAATGAAAACCGAACGAAATCTGCTACTCTTTTGTCAATGTTTATTTCATTTAGTGCCTGATCTATTGTATTTCCAGAGACTATAAGAGGTATAAATTTGTTGATTTCTTTGGTGCTTGCATTTGCCTGTAACATTGCCTCTAAATACATTTCAAAATGGCTTTTAGCAACCCCAAGCTCATTTATATCACTTTCTTCACCGTGAACAATTTCATTGATAAACCTCGATAAGGTTGGGTTTTTTGGAGGTGTCCATGGTGTTTCTACCGAAGTGATGTTTATTTGAAGACTTTTTAGTAGTGACATGAAATCCCAAACTGCAAACACATGATTTTCCATAAATATCTTTATGTCCTCAATAGTCTTTAAGTTTTTATAAAGCCCATGAGTCTTTAATTGATTTCTTAATTCAAGAATCTCATTTTCTATGTGTTGTATTCTATTCATGCTGTTTTTTTACAAGAGTGATATAGGCTCTTAAGAACAATAAATATCAAATAGCAAATATAAAAAAACAAGCATACTCCTCACACAACCTTAACATTTGTTTAGGTGTTTTTTTATGATAAATAAATACTCTTATTTTTTTGAAAACTTATTTAATATCAAGGGCTTGGTTGGTATTTTCAAAATACTTTTTAAGGGTATATAATGAGATAAGATCCTCTTGCTTCTTGTTTTTAAATTGCGCTACATATAAATTTGCATTTTCAATGATATTGAGGGCTTTATTGGTGTTTTCTATGTAAAAATTTAATTTTTCTTCTAGGTCTGAGTAGTCATCTTTAATTAAAATATAATGATGCTCTGGTATTAATAGACCTTCCATAAACCATGTTTCAAATTTTGGCTTTGACATTACGGCTATTGACTTTGAAGACATGACCCATTTTAAATTACTAGCAACATCATTTCCTTCCAGACATAGTATAAATTTGTATTCAAGTTGCTGGTCAATGGTCATCCTGTTGACTTTCCATAAAGGGTTAAGCTCATTAGTGTTTACCTTGCCTATGTTGCACATTGGGTGTCCAAAATAAGCCTCTAAAAAAGCAATCCTATGTGCCTGCGTTTTATGAACCTTAGCTCTGCTTACGAGTTTGCTTTTTTTATCTACAAACTCCTTCTTTTCTTTGTCAATAAACATAAAATGGCGAAGCTTGTTCCATTTAAGAAGTACTGCATTATTATTGGAGTTATTTATGGGTCTACTTTTTACGAATCCTGGTTCTTTTGGAACTTCAACAATGTCTCCAAAGAGAAAATGCCCTTTTAATGATTGATTAAAAAACCTACTGTATTGATACAAATCAAAATAATATGTTTTTCCGCCAGGCACATTTTTAAGGTTAGATAATTGTGTAGCATTTGTTAGATTAACAGTATTATTTAATTTGTTATAATAGTGTACTCTTTTGTTAATTGCCTCAAAATCAATTGAGGTACTTAATTTTTTTTTCAATCTTTCTTGGTAATACCAGCTGGGGATTAACTGCCTTATATAGTTTACCAAATAGTATTTAGGCTTATTGTTTTTATGTTTATAGCTAATTCTTTTTAGTTCCATTTAGTTTATAAGTTCAAAATCTAGTGCCTGGGTTTGCAAACTTTAATGCCGCTTCTAAGCTTTGTTTTTATTGATGAGTTTACTAAAGCAATCTGCAGGTTGCTGTTCTATATAATCTGTAACGCATTGAAGGGCCTTATAATGCTTTGATAGCTTAGAGTCTGGTTTGATGTAATTAAAATGTGAGTGTCTCCAAAAGGTCATGGCAGCCCCAGCGTAAACCGTACATGCTTGAAGCGCATTTATTTCTAGATCTATTAATTGAATTTCTTGTTGATAGCCTTTTAAAAGATATTTAACTTTCTCTAAATCTATTCTCTTTTCTACACGACATGTCCCAACAATAGTCATTCCAATATCAAAGATTCTATAATAGTGTACTGCTTCTTCAAAATCCATGATTACCAGGGCGTTTTCATTCTTATTGACAATCACGTTATCACTAAATACATCTGCATGAATAAGTGCTTTTGGCAGTCTTGGGGTAAGGTAGGGTAGGACATAGGTTAGTTTTTTCGTTAACCATTTGTCAAACAATGAATTTTCTGCATATTGCTTTACCGAGATAAATTGTTCCTTACCATTATTAGCATGCAAAGGAAGATATTTTGGAGCTTCTATTTTATGAAGTTTAGCAAGTTCAATACCTAACAATTCTATTAAATGATGCGGGAGATCTTCAATGATCTTTCCTTCTACAAATTTTTTAACCATGACAGGTTTCCCGTTCCAAAAGGTAAGTGGTTTGTTATTTATGTCTCGAATAAGCCTCGAGGTTTTAAAATAATATTTTTCTAGATGCTCTAATAAAAGGCCTAGTTCTGTGGCCACTTTCTCTGTCTTTAATTCACAGATTGTAATAACAAATCTGCCATTTTTTGCATTTATTAAATAATTTGTGTTTTCTGAACCTCCATTTAAGATTTTAAAAGAGTCTATACTTGTAATTGCATATTTTACTGAAATAGCCTCAATGTCATCTCTAGATAAAGTAGTGTATTGTGCCAATTTACTGTATTTTGAAGTTTGTTTTTTAACTAATATTTTATGATATTAAATAATAGTCACGCTTCTACTTACTGAGCGGAGCTATGATTTTTATATGATTTATTTTTTCTAAATACCCAACCAGATATTGGCTAGGGGTTTGAATACTTATAGTGTTGTTAAATAATTATCCTTTTTTTAATTTCTTTGCAGCTTTTTTTTCTTTTGGTGTTCTAGTTGCTTCTTTTTTTACACTTTTCTTTGCGTCTTTACCTTTTCCCATGATTGTATTTATTTAGTTTTAAATTATTTTGTTGTTCTTGTTCTTTTTGCAATATAAGTTATAGATGTATGTAACCAACTCTAATATGCATTAATTAAATCAATGTAAGGTTTATAAATGTATTTCGTCTACGGTAACTAGCAATTTAACTAACAATAAGCTTCGTTCAACGAATTTTATAATAACCCAGAATAAACGTTTTTATTTTTATTTAGCAATATTATTTAATCCATTCAAAATCCGGCGCATGTATGTGTATCAATCTCAAAATGAAATTAAAATTTAAATATCTCTTATTACTTATTGTTTTAATTATATCAAATAACCTTTTGGCTCAAATTGGTATAAATACAGCAACACCAGACCCTTCTTCTGTACTTGATGTTTTCTCTGACAGTAAAGGGTTTTTAATGCCTCGATTAGATGATACTGCCAGAGATGCAATTATTGAGCCAGCTAATGGTTTAATGATTTTTAATACCTCTTCCAACGATAGTCAATTAAATATTGGAGCAGATGGGGGTGCAGCAAACTGGAGAGGAGTAACCTCACTAGAATACCCTATGTCTTTTGAAACAACAGAATCTGTTGAGTCTACTAATTCATCTACGGTTGATTTATTAATGGATGGCATGACCTTATCTGTTGCTGCAGGTACTTATACTGCATTTTTTAATGCACAATTAACTGCTGCTAGTTTTATTACTCAATCATTTGGATCAGAAGACGGAGCTACTGATCTTGATGACTTATATACAGCGTTAGAAAATTACTCAGATGGTGTAACTCCAGAGTCTACTCACGTAATTGCTTTTGGGGGTCCAGGTCTTGGAGAAATTTTAGAGCCGGGTATCTATACAGTTGGCGGAGCGCCTTCAATTTCAGGAACGCTTACTTTGGCTGGTGGTACTGCTACTGAAAACCCTATTTTTATTATAAAGGCCCCAGGTGCTTTTACTACCGTTGCAAATGCTGAAGTTGTCTTGACTGGTAATGCTAAGCCTGAAAATATATTTTGGCTATCTGGTGCCGCTATGTCAACGGCAGCTAATACTACAATGAAAGGCACGATGATTGGTGGCGGTGTTGGGGCTGGTGCGGTTTCATTGGGTGCAGATACAACACTTGATGGTAGAGTATTCACTAAGCTAGGAGCCATTTCTATTGGAGCTAATACCGTTATTACTAGCCCAACTTTAGATTCTCCAGTTTCTTTAGGGTTGCTTTCTACATTTGCAATCTTTAGTGGGGGTGGTAATGTTTCAGATGTAGTCTCCGCTATCACAACTGGGGATGCAGGTGGCGTCACCGGTACTTTATCAATTACTGGAACACACAATGGCGTTGCATATCCACCCGGTACAGTAGGAGGGAGTGTTGTTAATGTTGTTACAACTACCTATAGTTTTTACCAAAACAATATAATAGTAGCTAATTCTACGAGAACAATTAAATTAAATAGCTCGATAGTAAATCTACAGGCAACCATTGTTGTAAATGAGGCAGATACTTTTCCTACTGAAATACGATGGAGAGTTGATGCTGGAGATGCAACACTAAGTAGTAGGAGCTTCGCTATGATTAGAACTACTTATTAATTTGTTTTAATTAAAACAATCAGTTTTTTAGCGTTTATATACTTTTTCGTACCATGTAGGTTAAAAATAAAAGCACTCCCATATCATTTAATAACTTTAGTCTTCTTCCAATGCAGTTATAAAGTGCGTTATGGCATTGTTTTGCTATAAAAGTTGCGCCTTGTGTGTTATAGTAAATATCATCAGACAGCATTCCATCTGTTAGGCCAGTAAATATGTCAACGGGTATTACCTGGGATGATTCTATAGATTTACCGGATCTTAATCCTTCTGTTTTGCCCTTGCTATAATTTACTGCTTTATTATTATGTTCTTGGACAAAAGGGATGTTAAACCTCCCGACAGGCGATACATCATTAAGGTATAATTTTTATAAAACTGCTAATTAAAAGTTGTTTTCGTTTTACAAAAATAGCCAGCTTTTAATGTTTAATATTTTATTAGTTGTTTTAAACAATTTATATTTTAGGAAGCTTAAGTTTTTTTATTCTTACCTTAATTTGGTGTGTTATTAAAATTTTTTAAGAACAAAAATAATATTAAGTCCTTATATACAGCCTGTTATTATCTTTTGTATTTTGTAAAATGTAAATTAAAATTTAATTTTGTTTGATAAAACGTATCGAATATTTATGTTTAGCATTTAATTAGTTGTTTTAAACAAAATATATTATCTTTGCACCTCGAAAATTATAGATTTCAAAGAAATTTCTTACTTTTTTGTTAAAACAACCACGTTATTTTTGTTGGTTCTAGTTAATCTTAATTTTTTTTGTGTTTGTGTTTTAATTCTACTTTTAACACATTCTTATTTTTAATATTTCGTAGCATTAAGCTATGTAATCATTTCTAAATTCAATTTTGATGATAATAACATCCTTTTAGAATGTTATTACACTCCATTTACTACTATTTTTTTATAACTTAATATTTGCAAATCCTTTAAAATCTGGCACATGTATATGCGCCAACCAAAAAATGAAATTAATTTTAAAAAGTCTCTTACTACTCTTTGTTTTTATTGTATCAAATAATCTTTTTGCTCAAATTGGTATAAATACAGCAACACCAGATGCTTCTTCCGCACTTCATATTTTCTCTGAAAACAAAGGTTTTTTAATGCCACGATTAGATGATGCTGCTAGAGATGCTATTATTGAGCCAGCTAATGGTTTAATGATTTTTAACACCTCTTCCAACGATAGTCAATTAAATATTGGGCTTGATGGTGGTTTGCCAAACTGGAAATCAGTTACTACTCCAGAGTACCCAACGTTGACTGAAATAACAAAATCTACTGAGGCTACTAATTCATCTACTGTTGATACAGTAATGGATGGTATGACTTTATCTGTAGCACCTGGTACTTATACGGCATTATTTAATGCACAATTAATTGCTGCTACTTTTGTAGACCAAACATTTGGATCAGACCAGGGTGTTATTGATCTTGATATTTTATATGACCAGATTGATAACTATTCAGATGGTGGTACACCAGAGTTTACACACTCAGCCACATTTGGGAGTACTAATGGAGAAACGTTACAGCCTGGTATGTACTCAGTTGCAGGAGCATCATCAGTTTCAGGGACGCTTATTTTGGATGGTGGTACTGCCACTAATAACCCTGTTTTTATTATAAAAGTTACTGGTGCTATTACAACTGTTGCAAACACTAATGTTATATTGACCGGTAATGCCAAGCCTGAAAATATATTTTGGTTATCTGGGGCCGCTATTTCAACGGGCGCTTCTACTAAAATAAAAGGTACAATGATTGCTGGCGGTCTTACTGCTGGCGCGATTTCATTGGGTGCAGACACAACACTTGTTGGAAGAGCATTTACAAAACAAGGAGCGATTTCTATTGGAGCTAACACCGTTATTAGTAGCCCAACTTTTGATTCTCCATTTGCTACAGGGACACTTTCTACATTTGCAATGTTTAGCGCGGGTGGTGCTGTTTCAGATGTAGTATCATCTTACACAAAAGGAGATGCAGGAACGGCTAGTGGGGAGTTAACAATTAATGGAACACATCTTGGCTCTGTATATCCGCCAGGTTCATTAGGAGAGAGTTTTGTTAATGTTAATACAACTACCTATAGTTTTTACCAAAACAATATACTTGTAGCAAATTCTACTAGAACAATAAAATTAAATAGCTCGATAGTAAATCTACAAGCGACTATTATTGTAGATGAGGCAGATACTTTTCCTACTGAAATACGTTGGAGAGTTAAAGATGGTGATGCAACCCTAAGCAATAGGACCTTTTCTATGATTAGAGCCACTTATTAACTTGTTTAAATTTAGAACAACTAGCTTTTTAACTTAGAGATACTCTTTTTCAGTGCGTAGGTCTAAAAAAAACTATACAGATTTATATATATATAAATCTGTATAGTTTTTATTTTGTCATTGATTTCACCTGTTGAAAAAATCATTATTTAAACATATTTTTTTTCAATAAACTTTGAGTTTAATAGTCGTGCTACCGCCATGTAATTTGGTTTAAAATGTATTTTATCACCTATTTTATATTTCTTTTGTCCTTCTTTGTTTTTGTTTTCACCGATATCTATAACAATCATATCTGAAGTAATTCCTACATATTCTAATTCAGTGTCGAGAAACTCTATGTCCTTTTGGTCTACATCTAAAAGACCAAAATCTAGAATTGCTTTTGTTGTAGTTTGTGTTACGTCTTGTTTATTAAATACAGCAGAATGCCCAATATTAGCTTCACTAATTATTCCATCTGGAACTATCTTTTTTTCTTCTAGTTCTATAATGTTGGCGGTGAACTCAAAAGCATCTATCGCTAAATCTTTAAATTGTTTATTCTCTAATGGGCTTACTCCAAAAAATATAGCTTCTCCCACTCTAAAATGGTTTATATCTTTTGGAATGGTGCCATTTTCAACTAAAGGTAGTGTGATAGAGGTTCCTCCAGAAACATACTTTAAATCTTTATTGAATTTTGCAGAGATTAGCTCTTTATAGAGTGATAATTGCAATAGTTTATCATACGTTGGCTCTACACCATACATGCACCCTAAATTAGATCCTATTCCTATAATATCAATATTTGAGAGCTGAAAAACTTTCTCATAAAAAAACATTAATTCAGTTCGTTTTATACCTTCTCTTAATTCGCCAAGTTCAACCATAATGATTACCTGGTGAATTTTATTTGCTTTTTTTGCAGATTCATTTAATGCCTTAATGGTCGTTAAAGAACTGTTTAAAGAAATATCTGCATACTTAATAATATCATCTGCGTACATTTTTGCTGGAGGCTTGATATAGATCGTACGCATGTTTGGATTTACTTCTTTCAAGTTTTTTAGACTAGTAAGCCTTGAGTCTCCAACAGAGTCAATATTTTTAATCACATTGTCAACCAATACGTTTTTTAAAAATTCTTTATCTCCCGAAAAAACTTTCGTTACCAGGCTCCAGTGAATATCTTTTGATTTAAAATAAGCACTTAAGTATTTTATGTTGTTTTGAATTTTCTTTGTGGAAATTATTAGTTCAGCCATATTATCTTTTTAAACGCATTTCTAAATAGGGGTTAGTAAAGCCTAACTTTTCATAGATATACTTTGCTGGATTACTAGCCTCAACATGCAGGGCAATGTCTCCTTGACAAGCATCAATTGCACTCTGCATTAAAGATTTACCAAACCCTTTCCCTCTATGTTCTTTGTGTGTAGCAATGTAAACAAGAATGTTTTCTGGAATGTAACCTCCCATTCCAGTTTTGTTAATTATTGTAGCTCCAACTATTATATTTTTTTCAAAGAGAACCATTGTAAAGCCCCCAAAAGAAGTAAACTCCTGTATTGAGTAGTTTATCGCTTTTTTAATATCTTTTTTTGGATCTCCAAACTCTTGTAAATGCTCAAAGAGAAAATCAGTGATTTCTTCTTTGTCTTTATTGGTTGGTTTATTTACTGCATTAAAAACTGTTGTTTTATTCATTTCTATCTTTTTACTTAAGCTACTGTTTTTTTTGGGTTAACAAAGGGTTTCCTGCTTTATTTTAAAATAACCTAATGCGTTTGATCCAAGAGGTGTCAATCCAATAGTGTGCGTGTGTAGTCCTAAGCCATCCAAGGCTCTTTGGGTGTAAACTGTAAAGGGTAAATACCCGAATAATTAGGAAGGTGAGTTTTTAGTTTTGTTATTGGTTAAAGAGTGTTACTAGCGTCATTTAAATGTTTTGCCACCCATACTCCAGTACTAGCGCACCCTTGCAGAAGATACCCACCTGTTGGAGCGTCCCAGTCTAACATTTCGCCAATGCAAAATTGATTTGCAATTTCTTTAAGTTCAAAGGCTTCAGAAATTGCACTTAAATCAATGCCTCCAACGGTAGAAATTGACTCATCAATAGATGCAGTATTTATTATTTCTAAAGGAAAGTTCTTGATTTTTTTTGCTAAAACATCCTTGTTTAAATACTCTAGTTTGGATACATAGGTTTTCAATAAGTCTATTTGAGCTGAGCTTAGTTTAAGCTCTTTCTTTAAAACTTGGGTGGTATTTCTATACTTAGATAATTTTATCTTAGCATATAATTTTTCTAAGGGCATTGAAGGTTTAAAGTCGATGTATATTGTTGTTTTTGAATTTGCGGCTAATTGTTTTCTAATTTGGGGACTAAGTCCATAAATAGCGTTTCCCTCCAGCCCAAATACAGTTAAAACAACCTCTCCTTTTTGTAGAGTATTACCGCAAGAAATAGCAATATTTTTAAGAGGAGTTCCCTCATGTTTTTCTATAAAATCAGGGTTCCAATTAATTTCAAACCCACAGTTTGATGCCTCAAATCTTTTTGTTTTGATTCCTCTTTTGGAAAAGGTATCCATCCATTTTCCGTCAGAGCCAGTTACTTTCCAGCTTCCTCCACCTAAAGAAAACACAGTGAAATCTGTTTGGATTGGCTGTTTATTAACTATTGGAATATCCCTGTCGTTCCAGCCAGAGAAGGTGTGCTCATATTTAATTATAACGCCCTTTTGTGTAAGAGTTTTAGTAATAGCATTTAGTACCTCAATAGGTTTTATGCCTTGTTTAGGGTACACTCTATTACTGCTTCCAATGTATGTTGGTATGGCTATTGTCTCTAGCCAATTTCTAAAATCAACATTCGTGAAGTTTTGTAATGAGTTGTCTAGAAACCCAGTAGGAGTATACCGCTTAGCAAGCCAATTAATAGCCTCTGAATGGGTGAGATTAAAACCTCCTTTTCCGGCAACTAAAAACTTACGTCCAAAGGTTTTGTTTTTTTCATAGAGTGTTACCCTAAACTTTTCAGCATCTAAAAAAGCCGCTAATAAAAAAGCGGAGGGTCCACCACCTATAATTGCAATCTCTTTTTTCATGAATTTTATCAATTTTTTCAAGGTACATTATTATAAATTACTTAAACCCTCTCTAAAGATTACCTTTATTATATTTTGGTTTTAGGAGTCTTGATTTGTGTCTTATAGATTTTATATGTCTGTCATAATAATGCCATATTGGTTACAGTGCTTCACAAAGGGTAATATGTTTCTTTGTTTACAACCCAAACAAACAATGAACCTGGACACAATTAATATAAGAGCAATTAAAAAAATGAGATTGGAGCGACATTGGTCTCAAAAATAATTGGCAGAAATGAGTGGTTTAAGTATTAGAACAATACAAAGAATTAAAAATGGAGAACGCAGGTTTAGAATCTTTGAAATCTTTAGCAGCAGGTTTAGAAATCAATATTGTAGACTCAGATAAAAACCATGAAATAAAGCAGGCTAGGAGAGAGCAGCAGTATGTTCAAAAAATTAAGGGCTTTTATAAACTTCTTGCAGTTGCACTTTTAAGTTTATTAGCACTCTTTATTGTTGCGGTTAACGATGCATCAAACTGGAGTGTTTTTTAGAATGTTTGTTGTGAAATTATGCTAATAAATATTTTTTTAAATCCTCGTATTTTGAAATTTTAGTTGCCACCTTTGTGTTTCCTATTACAGCCTGTATTTGACTAGGTAAGGCTTGTTTGGTTTTTATAACGTGTTCAACAACATCTAGAAACTTAGTTGGATGTGCAGTTTCCAAAAACACACAATGTGAGTCTGGATTTTTTTCTAAATATGCCTTAGCCCCCAAATAACCAACTGCTCCATGTGGATCTGCAACATAATTATACTTGGTATAGATTTCTAACATTGCTGCTCTTGTTTGATCATTAGAAAAGCTAAAAGAAGACATGTTGTTTTTTAAAGTTTCAAATTTATTTTTATAGATTTCTTGTATTCTTATAAAATTGCTAGGATCTCCAACATCCATCGCATTACTAATGGTTTGCACCGAAGGTTTTGGTGTGTATAAAGCGGTCTTCAAATATTTAGTTACGGTATTGTTTTGGTTATTTGAGGCCACAAAATGATGTATAGGAAGCCCTAACTGTTGCGCCATCATCCCAGCACACACATTTCCGAAATTTCCACTTGGCACCGAAAAGATAATATCTTTATAAGTACTTTTTAATGCTTTATAGGCAAACATGAAATAAAACATTTGTGGCAACCAGCGCGCCACATTTATAGAGTTAGCAGAGGTTAATTGCATCTTGCTAGTAATTGTTTGGTCTAAAAAAGCAGTTTTAACCATGGCTTGACAATCATCAAAGGTGCCCTCAACTTCTAGGGCGCTAATATTTTGACCAAGGCTTGATATTTGCTTTTCTTGAATATCACTTACTTTTTTGCTAGGGTATAGTATCACTACATTAACATCCTTAACTCCCAAGAAACCATTTGCTACGGCAGCACCAGTATCTCCAGAGGTAGCCACCAATACAGTAACTTCGTTTGTGTTGTTTTGGTTAAAATAGCCTAAACAGCGTGCCATAAAACGGGCGCCAACATCCTTAAAAGCCATAGTAGGTCCATGAAAGAGTTCTAAAGTTGATATGTTTTTATTAAGCGTAACAATTGGAAAATCAAATGATAGTGTTTCCTCTAGAATAGTTTTTAAAACCTCTTCAGGAATTTCAGGGCTTACAAATTGCTTAATAGCTTCAAAAGCAATTTCAACATTAGATAAGGTATTTATGTTTTTAAAAAATGTTTTTGGTAAAGGCGTAATACGTTCTGGAAAATACAAGCCTTTATCTGGCGCTAACCCCTTTATAACAGCATCTTTAAAAGATACTTTTGCTGCCTTTTTGTTTAAACTATAGTACTTCATTATTTTTTATTTTTCTATGAATGGCCTAACGCGTGTGGTTCTTTTAATTATTGTTTTTTAATACTGCTTTACTACAGAATCCTAATTCCTTCTGTATTAATTTTTGAGATATGGATATCAAATTTAATTCCAGTGTTTGAATATATTTTCTCCATCGCATCTTTTACTAAATTAGCTGTTTGAATTCCTTCACACAAAGAAAATATTGAAGGTCCCGAACCAGAAATATTTGTACCCAAAGCTCCAGCATCGAGCGTTTTTTGCTTAACCTCATTGTAATACGGGATTAATTTACTTCTATGGGGCTCTACAATACAATCATGCAATGACCTTTTCATCAATTGATAATCATTGGTATGCAAGCTATGAATAAAACTACCAACATTTGCCCACTGTTCGATGGCATCCTGAAGTTTTACTTCTTTAGGAAGAATAGCTCTAGACTCTGCTGTTTTTATTTCTATTTGGGGGTGGATAATGGTTGCATATAGATTATCTGGAGATGGAATTTGTAAAATTTCTAAAGGTTTTAGGCCTTTCACTAAGGTAAAACCGCCAAAGAGTGCAGGTGCTATATTATCGGCATGCTCACAAGTGCTTGCCAAGGCTTCTCCTTTCATGGCAAATTTGGCGAGTTCTGTTTTGTTAAACGGCTTTCCTAAAAGCACATTCATTCCAAAAACACTGCCAACAGCGCTTGCTGCACTACTACCAATACCACTTCCAGGTTTTATGTTCTTATAGATTTCAATTTCAAAACCACAATCTGGTTGAAGCGCTTGATACATGGCCAGGGCAGAAACTCCAGCTACATTTAATTTTGTTTCAAAAGGGAGATTAAATCCTTCTATTTTAGTAATCGTGATGCCTTTTTTATCGACTTTTCTTATGATCATCTCATCTCCGATGGTATTTAAGCAAAAACCTAAAACATCATAACCGCAGGCTACATTGGCTACGGTTGCCGGAGAAAATATTTTTATTTCATTCATCTTTTTTTTGAAACTACCTTAGTTATAATTTTCTTGTATATAATTCCTAATATTAAATTATATTTGAACAAATATCTGACAATAGTCATATATGCACAATAGTATTTGCTAATACTTTAAAT
>CAJWVI010000039.1 GCA_913048115.1 uncultured Flavobacteriaceae bacterium
AAAAAAAGCCGCTCTAAAGAGAGCGGCTTAGGTAGTATGTATTATTGTATTTATTAAAGTGTTCCGCGCCTGGCTTGCTGTCTTTCTATAGCTTCAAACAAGGCTTTAAAATTCCCTACACCAAAAGATTGTGCTCCTTTGCGTTGAATAATTTCAATAAACATGGTTGGTCTATCTACTATAGTATTGGTAAAGATTTGAAGTAAATAACCCTCTTCATCACGATCAATTAAAATACCATGTTTTTTAAGCACTTCAATGTCTTCATCAATTTCTCCTACACGCTCAAGCACATCATCATAATAGGTCTCCGGTACGTATAAAAACTCTACGCCACGATCCCGCATAGCAGATACCGTTGCAACTATATCATCTGTTGCCAAGGCTAAGTGTTGCACGCCTGGCCCATTATAAAAATCAAGATACTCTTCAATTTGTGACTTCTTTTTTCCTTTGGCTGGCTCATTAATAGGAAACTTTATGCGGCCATTTCCATTGCTCATTACCTTACTCATAAGCGCCGTAAAATCTGTAGCAATATCATCATCAGCAAAAGAGATTATTTGTGCAAAGCCCATGGTTTTAGCATAAAACTCACACCATTTATTCATTTCTCCCCAGCCTACATTACCCACAATATGATCTACAAATTTTAGACCTACAGGTTCAGGGTTGTAATGAGATTCCCATTTAGTAAATCCTGGCAAAAAGAGGCCATCATAGTTTTTACGTTCAATAAACAGATGAACGGTTTCACCATAGGTGTAGATACCAGATTTAATTACATATCCATGAGCATCTTCTTCGCGGGTAGGCTCCATAAATGGTTTCGCACCGCGTTTTGTGGTTTCTTCAAAAGATTTGGTAGCATCATCTACCCACAAAGCAATAACCTTTGCTGCATCACCATGCAAATTAATATGCTCGTTAATAACCCCGTCTTTATTAAGTGGCGTGGTTAAAACCAATCTAATTTTATCTTGTTTTAAAACATACGACACACTGTCTTTTCGTCCTGTTTCTAGACCTGCGTAGGCTTCACTTTGAAAACCAAAGGCTGTTTTGTAAAAATATGCAGCTTGCTTTGCATTGCCAACATATAGTTCTACATAATCTGTACCCAGTAGTGGTAAAAAATCTTCTGCTTCGTCAAAGAGTTTACGCAAGGAATATTCTGTGTTTTGTAAGTCTTTTAAATTCTTAATTTCTGCTGCCATAATATGTAGTTTTTAGGCGAATAACTCTAAAGAAGTGAGTTACTTTCTTGGTGCAAATATCTAAAATAATTTTGAGACTTCAATTGCTAGAAAGAAATGGTATTTCAAAAAGAAAATTTCTACAACATAACCAAGTAAAAAAACACATAAAGATGAACACTAAATTTAATTTTAGTGAGCGCCTTTTAATTTAAAAAAGATACATTTACGCTTTAATTTTTACTTCTAAGATATTATGTTAAAAGCAGTACTTTTTGATATGGATGGTGTTATTGTAGACACAGAACCTTTGCACAGAAAAGCTTATTTTTTAATGTTTAATGACATGGATATAGATGTCACAGAAGCAATGTATACTGGATATACAGGGCAGTCGACCTTGAATATTTGTAAGCAATTAGTAACTTATTTTAATATTACCACACCGCCAGAGACACTCGTAGCAATAAAAAGAAAACACTTTAAATATTTGTTTGAAAATGATACTTCATTGCAATTGCTTGACGGAGTGTTAGATCTTATTAAAAACTACCACAACCATGGCCTTACTTTAGTACTGGCATCATCTGCATCAATGCCTAATATTAATCGCATTTTTAAACGTTTTGACCTAGACCAATACTTTGTAGCCAAATTAAGTGGTGCAGATTTAAAAGAAAGCAAGCCGCATCCAGAAATTTTCATAAAAGCTGCAGAAGCTTCAGGGCAGCCTAAGAAGCAATGTATGGTTATTGAAGATTCTAGCAATGGTATTAAAGCAGCTAACCAGGCCGGCATCTTTGTTGTTGGCTATGACAGTAAACACTCTACAGATCAAGACTACAGCAACGCCAATAAAGTGGTGGGTTCATTCACAGAGATTCATTACCAAGCAATAGCCAGTCTATTTTAAAGCACACTGCTTATTATGTAAAATAAAAGGCCATCACTAAGTGATGGCCTTTTAAAGTCAATCTACTTATGTCTTTATTAGCTACTTACTAAAGCTTTTTGCTTAGATTTTACATAACCAAACAATAAGATATACGCATAACACGCTACTACTAAGAAAAAGGCAACTTTAAAGCCTATATTATCAGACAACAACCCATATAAAGGCGGGATAATTGCTCCCCCAACAATCGCGGTACATAAAAGTCCAGAAGCTTGTGGTTTTAAATCTCCTTGTCCTTCTATGGTTAGCGTGAAAATGGTTGGAAACATAATTGAATTAAAGAGTCCTACTGCTAGTATGGTCCACATAGCAACCAATCCTGTTGTGCTTATAGAGACTAACAACATTGTAATTGCTAGAGAGGCAAAAATAGCTAGTACTTTTCCTGGTTTAATAATACGGGTTAAATATGCTCCTACAAAACGGCCTACCATTGCACCACTCCAGTATAAAAAGACAAATGCACCTACAATTGCTTTAGGATCAACATTGGCTAATTCTTTTCCGATAACACTAGAGGCAAAAGAATTCATTGCGCTACTCTCTAAGATGACAGAAGCCAAGTTCATGTCCATAAAATACAAGACCAAGAAACTACCAATAGAAACCTCAGCTCCTACATACACAAAAATACCAACCACACCCATCATAACATATTTGTTCTTAAACAACTTACCGTAGCCTCCTTTTGGGCTTTGCTCAAGAATTTTTGGAAGCTTAATAAATACAAACAACACTGCTAAAACAGCAATACAACCTGCAAGTATTAAAAAAGGAGAAGATACTGCTGCAGCTTCACCTATATAATAATTTTCTTGATCTGCTTTTGGAAGAATCGCAATTGCATCACTAGACATAATGGTATCACTTAATAAAAAGGAAGCACCTATAATAGGTGCAATAGCAGCCCCTAAAGAGTTAAAAGCTTGCGACAAATTTAATCTACTAGAGGCGCCGTCTTCTCCTCCTAAAACAGCCACATAAGGATTGGCGGCAACTTGCAGGATCGTAATTCCCGCAGCTAAGGTGAAATACCCTACAATAAATACTAGAAATATACGCTCAGAGGCAGCAGGTGAGAATAAAACACACCCTACAGCCATAACCGCTAGCCCTAATACAATCCCTTTTTGATATCCAATTTTTGATAGCAACCAACCTGCGGGCACAGAAAACACAAAAAAGGCCCCGAAAAAAGCAAATTGCACCAACACTGCTTGGAAATTTGACAATTCAAAAACATCTTTAAGTCTTGGTATTAGACTATCTACCAAAACGGTAATAAAACCCCATAAAAAGAAGAGTATTGTAACAATTATAAATGCAGATGCGTACTTTTTTTTGTCTTTCATGTTTTATTTTTTATTGTAAAAATCTGGGGTAATAGCAGTGTTTTTTTCGTCTTGATAGGTCGTTGTAACAAAACCCTCATGAATTGAATAGGCGCCTGTTTCTCCTTTTTTATTAACAGCAATATATCCTACTTGAAAATCCTCAAAGTTAGGTGTTTTTTCTATAATTCTGAGTATTGCTTGTTCACAAGCTTGTTGAGGAGATTTCCCTTGTCTCATTAACTCTACAATCAAATAACTTCCAACAGTTTTTAGCACTTCTTCCCCTAAACCTGTTGCGGTAGCAGCGCCTATCTCGTTGTCTACAAAAAGCCCAGACCCAACAATGGCAGAGTCTCCCACACGTCCAGCCATTTTATAAGCCAAACCACTTGTAGTACATCCTCCAGAAATTATTCCGTTTTTATCTACAGCAAGCATCCCTATGGTGTCATGGTTTTCAATGTTAATAATAGGTTTATATTGCGCTGTTTTTTTCCAGTTTTCCCAAGCTATTTTTGATTGCTCCGTCAATAAATTTTCTCTTTTAAAACCCTGAGAAACAGCAAATTCTTCAGCCCCTATTCCAGCCAAGATAACGTGAGGCGTATCCTCCATTACCTTTTTTGCAACAGCTATTGGATGCATAATATTTTGCATACACAACACCGCGCCATAATCTCCTTTTTCATTCATAACACAGGCATCCAGAGTAACGCGTCCTTCCCTATCAGGAAGCCCGCCAATACCCACAGATTGTCCTTCTGCATTTGCCTCCTCTACACCACAACCAGCAATTACTGCATCTAAAGCAGAGCTTCCTTCTTGTAATGATTGCCATGCCTTTTTAGTGGCCCCTTTTACATCCCAAGTAGCAATTACAACAGGCAATGATGGGCTTGTTGTTGGTTCTTCAATAGTCTCCCTTTTTGGGGCGCTTAGACCTGGAGATGCAGTGGCTCCTAAAGCAGTTATTCCAACCGTACCTAATGCTGCTTTTTGTAAAAAATTTCGTCTTTTCATGGGCTTATTTTATTTCTATTTCGTCAACAAAAATCCAAGCTTTACCATTAAAAGGATGTCCTAGGTGCCATTGTGGTACATCGCCTAAGTTTTTAGCTTTTAATTTTATAAATCGTGCTTCTTGATTTGTTTTAAATACAATTGTTTTTATTAGAGCATCTTCACTTGGAAGCGCTGCGTCTATTTTTTGCACACCAATAGAGCTGTACTTTTTTCCATCTAGAGAGACCAAGCATTCGACCTGAGTTGGGTAAAAAATCCAACTGCGCTGTTCTTGCAAGAAGTTTGTTTTAATTTCTGAAATTTTCTTTTTCATTGATAAATCTACCACAGCATCAAGGTCAATATCACTATACCCTTGCCATGCTCCCGTTCTAAAATCTAGCGCTCCTTTAATACCGTCAATCAAGGCGTCTTTACCACTAGCACTATACTCATTGGCGTATTGTGAGCCTAGCACGATACTCACGTTTGGATCTATTTTAAAAAATTGCGTGCTTAATACACCACTTTTTTTACCTTCTTTTTGAGCGTATATTTTAATTAACACAGATTCTGAAATAGCAATAGCAGTTTCATATTTAGTAAACCGCCCTTCATCGATGCTATAATAAATGTCTGCATCTGTATCTGCAACACCAAGGGTGATACTTGTTTTATTTTTAAAGGTCACCGCGCCGCTTGCAATAAAAGGAGTCAATAAAATTTGATGTTCCTTTATTTGGGTTGTTGGTATTTGATGGTCTTTTGTACCCCAAGCGCTCGGGATATTGGTCATTTCAAACACCAAGTGTCCACCCGCTATAATTTCGGCATGATATAGATAAGACCTGTCTAGTGTTTTACCGTTTAACGTAGCAGATTTAATGTAGAAGTTTTCGGCAGAAACACCATTGGCATGTACCGTAAATTGTTTTGCGTCTTCTAGATTAATGGTTGCTTTTTCAAACAAAGGAGAGCCTATAATATATTGATTACTTCCAGGTGTTACTGGATAAAACCCTAAAGAACTAAATATGTACCAGGCGCTCATTTGCCCACAATCTTCATTGCCACTCACACCCTGTGGAGTATTTGAATATAGATTGGTTAAAATTTCTCTCACAATACGCTGGGTATTGCTTGGCTGGTTAACAAAATTGTACAAATATGCCATATGATGGCTTGGCTCATTACCATGAACATACTGCCCTATGAGTCCTGTAATATCTGGTTGTTTTCGTCCTGAAGTTTCTTCTCTAGCAGTAAATAAATTATCTAAATGCTGTGCTAACTTTTCTTTACCTCCCATTAAGTGCATCAGGCCAGAGATATCTTGTGGCGCATACAAACTGTATTGCCATGCATTTGCTTCTGTATAGTTAAAGTTAACTTCATAAGGATCAAAGGGTCCAAACCATGTATTATTAAATCGTCCTTGCATAAAACCAGTGCTTGGATTAAACATATTTTTATAATACTGTGCCCGCTCAGTAAATTGTTTAAAAACAAGCTTATTACCCATTTTATGTGCCATCTGTGCGATGGTCCAGTCATCATAGGCATACTCAAGGGTTTTGGAAACACTTTCACTTTCAATTTCAACAGGAACAAACCCTATCTTTTTATAAGATTCTAGCCCTAGCTTATCTTGCATGGCGCTGTGCATCATTGCCTCTAAAGCCTTATTTGCATCATACCCAGTAATACCTTTAAGGTATGCGTCTGCTATAACAGGCACTGCATGGTAGCCAATCATACACCCGGTGTAGTTGGCGCTTAAATCCCAAATAGGCATAATACCCCCCTCGTCATATTTTGCCAAGAATGTATTAATAAAATCATTGGTGCGCTCTTGTTCTATAAGAGTGTATAGCGGGTGTGCTGCTCTGTAGGTATCCCAAAGAGAAAATACAGTGTAATAATCAAAATCTTGTGTGCTGTGAATTTCCAGATCCATACCTCTGTAACGCCCATCTACATCTTGATATATGTTAGGGGCAATCATGGTATGATACAATGCAGTATAAAAAGTATGAAGGTTGTCTTTGTTGGCATCTTCTACTACAATTTTCTCTAGTTGATCTTCCCAGGTTACAGCCGCCTGTGTTTTGAGCATCTCAAAGGTTTTCGAGCCTATTTCTACCTTTCTGTTTTTTTGAGCACCTGCAACATCTACTGCCGAGATACCTACAGAAATATAAATGGGTTCATTGTTTGGGTTTATAAATTGCATTGCGCATTTTCTTGCTCCTGGCATGCCCTGTACTAAAGGAGATTGAAGCATATCAGTAAATGGATGAGATGTTTTTATACTAAAAAACAAACGTTGATCTGTGGCCCATGCTTCTGAAAACCTAAATCCTTGTATTTCTGTATCTGAAATAATTTTAATATTAGCATCTAACACTTTATCACGGTGTAATAAATCTAACATCACTACTTGATTCTCTGCGCTAGGATACTGATACTTATGCATTGCTGCTCTTTGGGTAACAGTCAATGCCACATCAATATCGGTATCTTCTAGATGTACTTTATAATACCCTGGAGCAGCTTCTTCTGTTTCATGAGAGAATGTTGATCCATAGCCTTTTTGGCCATTAGCACCATTATTAAAATTAATAGCATTGGTTGGCATTAATAACACATCTCCATAATCACTTACACCTGTTCCACTAAGATGTGTATGGCTAAAGCCGTAAATATAATTATCACTATAATGGTATCCACTGCAGCCATCCCACCCATCAAGGCGTGTGTCTGGACTTAATTGCACCATCCCAAAAGGCATGGTTGCCCCAGGATAGGTGTGTCCATGACCCCCTGTGCCTATAAAGGTATTTACATAACTCGTGAGTGGTATTTTATTTGCTGAAGCTGGCGTAATTTCTTTTTGAGCACAGCTTGCCATTAGTAGTGCGGCAATAAATACAAAAATAATGTTCTTCATGTAGTTTTTTTGAAGATGAAAAGATACAACATTCATGATAACTTTTAAAAGACATCAATAAGCAATTTTAAGACCTTCTTCGCACAAGGGAGAAAAAATGTAATTATCTTTACCATCCCAGAAAACTCATACTATGCTACGTTGGATTATCCCGATTATTCTTTACATCCTTATCGATATTTATGCTTTTCAAGCTATAAAAACAATTACCAAAAACCCTTTTTTATATGGGGTATATATTGTGAGCTCTATAGCTATATTAGCGCTTTTTATCTATGCAATTACCTCGGCAGAGGCAAGAAGCGACCCTAAAATGATGTATATTTTTGGTGTTTTCTTGGCATTGTTTGTGCCCAAGCTCATCGCGGTTATTGCCCTGTTTGGTGAAGATATCATTAGAGTGTTTGTTGGCTTGTTTTATAAAATTGGGGGTGGAAGTGACGACTCTTTTATGCCTTCACGTAGAAAATTTGTAAGCACGATTGCCCTGGGTGTTGCAGCAATACCTTTTGCGGCTCTTTTGTACGGTATGATTAAAGGGAAATACAACTATAAAGTTCTACAATACACCCTAGAATTTGAGGATTTACCTGCAGCGTTTGACGGCTACAGACTTACACAAATTAGTGATATACATAGCGGTAGCTTTGATAATCCAGAAAAAGTTGCTTATGCGGTTGATTTGGTAAACCAACAACAAAGTGATCTTATTTTATTTACAGGAGATTTAGTTAATAATGTGGTGGGGGAAATGAGCGCCTGGAAAAACACTTTTGCTTCTTTAAAGGCAAAGGATGGCGTATTTTCTGTGCTAGGAAATCATGATTATGGAGACTATGTATCATGGGATACCCCAGACAAGAAAACAGAAAATCTTGAAGCATTAAAAACACTTCAAAAGCAAATGGGCTGGGAGCTGTTATTAAATGAAAGCAGAACCCTAAAGCGAGGTGGAGAGACTATAAAGTTAGTGGGCGTTGAAAACTGGGGCGAGGGTGGATTTAAAAAAGCAGGTGATCTAGAAAAGGCCTGTGAAAATGTTAGTGCTCAAGATTTTACAATTTTAATGAGTCACGATCCCTCACATTGGCAATCTCAAGTAAAAAAACATCCAAAAAACATTCAATTAACGCTAAGTGGTCATACCCACGGTATGCAATTTGGCATAGAAATACCTGGATGGTTTAAATGGAGTCCTGTTAAATACCGCTACCAAAATTGGGCAGGAATTTATGAGGAGTTTGGAAGGTATATAAATGTAAATCGTGGCTTTGGGTATTTGGGCTATCCTGGACGGGTTGGAATATGGCCAGAAGTAACTGTAATCACTCTTAAAAAGAAGGGCAAAACCGCGTAGCACTTGTAATTTGGGTATAAATGTTATATTTGCAGTACAATTGATCCCGAAAAGAGAAACCTTATGTCAAAATTTGGAGAAATTATTGAAACTAACATTCCTGTCTTACTCGATTTTTACACCGAGTTGGATGAGGCCTGTAAATCGATGCATCCTGTACTTAGAGATGTAGCAGCTGCCCTTGGAGACAAAGCTCGCGTCATTAAAATTGACGTAGAAAAAAACAGCGAACTTGCTGAAGCCCTTCGTGTAAAAGGCCTACCAACGCTTATGATTTATAAAGAAGGCGAAATGAAATGGCGACAAAGTGGAGAACAAGATGCCAACACTTTAATTGGACTTGTACAGGAATATGTATAGCCTCTAGAAAGACCTAAGCATCAAAAAATAAAATTCATCCCTTTATACTGGCAGTGATTGACATTTCCACCCTTGTTGGTCGCAATGTTCCAAAACTTTTGGCAAGACGTATTTTAGATTTTTAAATGCCTTTAGGCTGTCGTGAAATACAATAATACTTCCTGGCTTAATGTGTTTTAGCACATTTCTAAGGCAGGCCTGTTTAGAAACATTTATATCATAATCTTTGCTTAAAACACTCCACATTATAATGGTGTACCCTTGTTTTTGTATTGCATCGGCTTGGCTAGATGTGATTCTACCATAAGGAGGACGAAACAAGCCAACAAATGCCAGGTGGTGTGCTTTGAATACCTCACAGCACGCCGATACGTCTTTTATGTAGCTGGTATTGGAGGTTTTCCAGCCGTTATAATGATGAAAGGTGTGGTTTCCTATGACATGACCTTCATCCAGTACTTTTTGAAAAACATCGGGGTATTTTTGCACATTATCGCCAATACAAAAAAAGGTAGCCTTGGCTTTAAAGGTTTTAAGTTGCTGCAATACCCAAGGGCTTACCTGTGGTATAGGACCGTCATCAAATGTGAGATAGACAGCATTGGTTTGGGTAGGATACGCCCAAATTCGTTTCGGGAATAACCGAGTCACAAATTTAGGGACGTATATCATAGGATGCGTTTTGAGAACAAATACTACTTATCAGCACTTTCTAACAAGTCTATCAAGCTGGCCTGTGTTGGTATTTCTGTGCTTTGCGTCTCTGACGTTTCATACATTAAAGTAATACCCTCATCTGGAGAATATAAATATGGAAATAATTTAATATACCCATTAAATTTCATAGCTTCCTTCTCTGCGTATGCCTTGCTGTCTTGATCTATCAAAACAGTAACGATAGCTCTATAGCGCTCCATATCTGTATAGATCTCTCTACGCATGTCTATTTGCTCCTTGGCTTTAAAACTGCTAAAATAGAGTAGTTTTTCCTGGTATACCACGGCCAATTCTTCATAGATGCCTCGAGCTTTTTCTGGTTGGTTTACCTTATAGTATCCAAGTATATAGGGCTCTAGCAGTGAGTAGAATGCAAATATATCTACTGGCATTTTCTCCATGGCTAAATCTAGAATATCGGTGGCTTTCTCTAGTTTATTTTCATTTAATAAGGTTTCTGCAATACGCGCCAAGTTACTTCTATAGGTTAAGCCGTTTCTGCGTGTTTCTATATCGTGATATATGTCTGGGTCTCCACTATTTCCCCAATCCCAATTTTTAACAATTTCATAAGACTTATCTGCATCTACACGCCCCATGTCAAAGGGGTTTTCTTTGTCTACAGGAGTTTTAATAGGTACTAATTTATAGACCACTCCATCCATTTGCAGGTAATCTTTCATCCATAAATAATCATCATCTCCAAAGCTACCGCCGCTAAAATAAATAGGGCGTTCCCAATTATTATTGGCAATAATATCGAGCATTAAGAGTCTGTTTTTGTAAATAACTTCTCTCTTAATCGTAACATCTATAAAAGGGACAATTTGAGCTGCGTCTTTTAAAGCAACAACCCCATTTTTAAGAACAGCTTCTTTATTTACTGGAATTCTAAACGTTTTGGTTGGAAACGTATTAACTACCTGCCCGCTACTTGGTATTTGATACATGGTTCTTGGGTCATCTGAGGCTACCCAATCCATCCAGGTGTTAATGTTAATAGTATCTGTGTCTATTTCATTAAAAAGCACATAATCCCTAGAGCCGTATTTATAATTGTCATGTGTGAGCTGAGAGGGTATAGGTTCACTCTCAAAAGCTTTCTTTTTCATATCATCTATATACCAATCTGTAGCAAATAAGGCGGTATTAACAACCCGGACATCTCTTCTATATCCTTCTACGTTTTGAAGGTACCACAAGGCGAAAGTGTCATTATCACCAATGGTGAAAATGATACCATTCTCTTCTATACTGTCCAGATACATGCGCGCCATTGATTGAGCAGTGTACCTGTTAGAGCGGTCGTGATCATCCCAGTTTTGAGAAGCAAGTAACACAGGGGCTCCTAGCATCGTTGCTGTTAGCACAAGTGGAATAGCAACCTTAGGGTTAAGGTATTCTTTTAAAATTTCATATAGGGCATAAACACCATAACCAATCCAGATAGCAAAGACATAAAAACTACCTACCAAGGCGTAATCTCGCTCTCGAGGCTCAAAGGGTCTCTCGTTAAGATATACCTTTAAGGCCAGCCCTGTAAAAAGGAAAAATACCAAGAGCACCCAAAAGGTTTTCTTGTCATACTTGGCTAAAAATAGTATCCCTAATAATCCAATAAGTAGCGGTATGAAATAATAGGTATTTCTCGCTTTGTTGTCTAAAGCGTCTGTAGGGATGTTGTCTTGAGGACCAATAAGCATTTGATCAACAAATGGAATCCCACTAATCCAGTTACCGTGCAGCTTATCATACCGTCCTTGAATATCATCTTGCCTACCTGTAAAATTCCACATAAAATAACGCCAATACATATAACCAAATTGATACTCAAACATAAAGCGCATGTTGGTTAAAAACCCGGGCTTTTGTATGTCTAGATAGTCACCAAAATTCCTTAAAAAAGCATCGTAATCTTCACTATCTACAAGACCTTTTTCATAGGCCTCTTTAAACTTTTTAACCTCTTCGACTAGCATTGCTTCCTCTTTGTATGGAGTTTTAATCACAAAATCTACCGCGCCTGTAATCTCCATGTAATTGGCGTTATGCTCTCCACTCCACATTCTAGGAAGAAATGCTTTTTGGCTGTCTTCAAAATTTTGCTTTGCGTTTTTTATATCATTAACAATTACATATTTTTTGGTTTCTAGATTTTTTTCATACTTAGGCTTATCATCCAAAAACGGGTTGTTGTCATCAAGACCCACATAGGCTTCTGTAAATTGTGGCCCAAAAAACAGATGTGTTTCCGGGTATTGTTCCCGGTTGTAATAGGCTAACAATTCACGGGCATTGTTTGGGTTGTTTTCATTGATGACAGTTCCAGCATTGGCACGAATAGGCAACATAAGCCAACTAGAAAAACCGATGAATATAAAGAGCACACAAAGCAACAAGGTGTTAAGCTTTACAAAGTTTTTGGTTCTTGTAATGCGAAGTCCAAAATAGAAAACAGCCAAAAATATAAGTCCTGCAATGACAGTACCAGAGTTAAATGGCATGTTGAGAGAATTGACAAAGAAAATTTCGGAAGCACTAAAAAAGCGCAAGGTCATTGGGAGTAATAGCTTGAAGATAAAAAGCAAGATTGCTACCGTAGCCACATTGGCAATCAAAAAGTTTTTTACAGTTACTTTTTTATAGTTTTTAAAGAAATATAAGAAACCAATGGCTGGAATGGTTAATAAACCCATAAAGTGTACACCAAAAGAAAGACCAATAACAAAGGCAATTAAAATAACCCATTTATCTCCTCGCGGATCAAACATTTCTCGTTCCCAGCGAAGCCCGGCATAAAACAAAACAGACATAATAAAAGCAGCCATAGCATACACTTCTGCTTCTACGGCGCTAAACCAAAAACTATCGGTGAAGGCAAATGTTAAACAAGCGACTGCGGCGCTACCTAGAATAGCTATTTCATTGTTCTTGTTGAGGGTGTCGTTTTTTTCTACCAAATTAGACAGTAAAATAGTCACCGACCAAAACATAAACAAGATGGTAAATGCACTGGCAAAGACCGACATTAAATTAATAGTTAATGCAATATTTGTTGCCTCCATTGCAAAAATGGAGAAGAACGCGCCCATTAATTGATATAAGGGTGCTCCTGGAGGGTGCCCTACTTCAAGGTTGCTTGCAGTGGTAATATATTCTCCAGCATCCCAGAAACTAGCAGTAGGCTCTACGGTGCTCCAGTAGGTCATAAGGGCTATTGAAAAGACAAACCAGCCTAATATTATATTCCATTTTTTGAACGTAAAAGACCCCATACAATTATACTTTTTAGGTTATGGCGAATGTACTACTATTTCTAGTTTTTTTTTTACACTAATAGCACATTATCATAGTTAACGTAATACCTTAGAGACTTATTTTACTGCTAAAATATTACAAGAATATTTTTTTGCAAAAATTGCTTGTATGGTATACAATTTGTTTTAAATTTGCATCCTCTAAAGCATCAATATATTTTAGTGTTTTAGAAGACGAAGGTCTATACTCTTGGTAATGTCCCATGGTGTAATGGTAACACTCCGGTTTTTGGTATCGTCATTCTAGGTTCGAGTCCTAGTGGGACAACTTCAATAAAAGCTTCTAGTTAAATCTAGAGGCTTTTTTGTTTTCACCCCTGTAGCCAAGCATTGTTTAATTTATTTTATAAGGATGTGAGATTTTTTACACCCAGTGTCGTCTAACTAATTAAGACACCCTTACACGATAATAACTGGGGAGTTTTAATGTTAATCTTATGCAAAACAAGTAGGTAGTCGCTACGCTATTGTTATGTTTGTGTGTAACCAATCAATTATACAATTATGTTTTCATTTTCTAATAAAGTTGTTTTAATACTCTTTACACTTTTATTTGCCACCAACATAAAGGCACAAGACTTCCAAGGCCAGGCTTATTATT
>CAJWVI010000040.1 GCA_913048115.1 uncultured Flavobacteriaceae bacterium
ATATTTTAGACCAGTGTGATTCTGCTCCTGGAATACCAGTGTTTGAAATTCATGGGTCACAAGATGGGGTAACTCCACTTGCAGGAGATCCAGATAATAATGACGGATGGGGTGCATATCCAAGTATAGCAGATACCATTGATTATTTTGTAGAAAAGAACGGCTGCACAACATTAGTGGAAGGGTCGGTGCCAAATACTGATACCTCTGATGGTAGCTTTATCGTGAGTGAGAAATATATATATGGTGTTAATCAAAATGAAGTTTGGTACTATAAAGTTATAGGTGGCGGTCATGATTGGCCAGGTAGCGGGGGTAATATGGACATTGAGGCTGGAGAACAGGCTTGGTTATTCTTTCAAAACTATATTGACAATAATGTAGTTATATTAGATCTAGACGCAGCTATCTCTGTAGATGTCCCAGAAACTAGCTGTGGCGATACTGTAATAACGCCATTGGTTAATCTTACTAATTTTGGATTAAATAATATTACAGTGGCCCAAATGACATGGCAAATTAATGATGGTGCTGTAGAGACAATTAACTTTAATGGCAACTTAGCTCAAAATGAAACTCAAACCTTTACACTGGACCCAATTGATTTAATAGAGGGTTCATACGTTTTCAACGCAGTACTTGTATCTGTCAATGGTGTTGTTGACCAAAATACTCAAAACAATAACGCAGCAACATCTTTTGATATTGGTGGTAGTGATAATCAATATGTAACACAGCAGGTTACTTTAGAATTATTGACTGATGATTACGCAGAAGAAACTTCTTGGGAGTTTAGAGAAATTGGAGGTGCTGTTTTATATTCTGATAGTTATAACCAATCAGATAATAACACAACATTTATAGAGGCCTTTGATGTTGCATTAGACAATTGTTATGAATTTGAAATTTTTGATTCTTTTGGTGACGGTATTTGCTGTCAATTCGGAGATGGGTCTTATAGCTTAACTACAGATAATGGAGAGGCTATATTTAACGGAGGTGAATTTGTGGAAAGTGAGATAACAGAAATAAGTATTGGTGAAGAACTATCTATAGGTGATGCTTTTTTAAGTACTTTTTCTTTATATCCAAATCCTGCAAACAGTGAGGTTACACTTAGTATTGGAAACACAAATGACATTTCTTCTTACCGCGTTTATAATACTTTTGGACAATTACTACAAGGAGGTACTCTGCAGGCAAATAAAAAAGTAATCAATGTTTCACAATATACTACTGGAATCTATTTTATTGTAGTAAAAAATACAGCTACAAGTATTGAATCAACCTTAAGATTTGTTAAACAATAATAGAGGTGAAAAACAAATAACTCAATTCAAAAAACTAAAAGAACGTCGGGGTATATATTCTAACTAAAGATGAATTAATTTTTTAGTGTTTTCTATACTAGGATGCTCGGCAGCTAATTTTGCAGGATCTATTACATAATCAATAGGAATTACTAAAGCTCTAGATTGGTATTTTTATTGGCCGATTAGCATACTTATTGTATTTGCTGTTTCTTAAGTGCTATTGGTCTTATTTGGGTGGTTGTTTAGAGCCAGAAACGCTGAACGAACAAATGCCATTAGTTATTGTTATACATTGCTATATTGGAGATGCCAATAGTTTTAAAAATTAAACAAATAAAAATCAATTTACAGATCAATGTGGCTTTGCGGGATGATTACTCTAGAGAAACCAGAGATTCTGGCACTAATCATAGGGCAGAAATTAAACAACAGCGTATCGACTTAAAAACTCAAGTACAATACTTTACATATTAATAGCTTGTACATCAAAAAGGCATCATAACAGTATAAATTATTAAAAATTGTAATTTAACTCTAGAAGAAATAAAATCATGAGTCGTTTAAAAATAATGCTTGTAGATGACAATAAGATAGTTGTATTAGGGGTTTTAAGAATTTACAAAAACCACATCCCTGACGCTACAGTAATTACTGCAGAAAATGGAAAGGAAGCTCTAGAGATATTATCAAAAACCGAAAGTGACCAAAACCTACCATGTTTAATAATTCTTGACATCAATATGCCAATACTCAATGGTATTGAGTTTCTTGAAATCATTAAAAAAAATACTAGATTTTGTAATATTCCAGTAATGATTCATACTACAAGCTCAAATATTAAAGATTATAAGACTTGTAAATCGTTAGGTATAAGTGGATATTACGTCAAACATGTGGATTATAGTATTTACAAAAACAACCTTATTACCATCGTAGATTATTGGAATAACTCTTTTAGAAACAATTTATGAAAGGATTTATTTTTACCAATTTTATTGATTTTGTAGAAAAAACAAATGATATTGAAATGGTCGATACCATGATTACAGAAAGTAACCTCCTAATCTATACCTCATCAAAAGGATTAACTTATTTTGCTATTGGGCTTATGAAAGAGACCTTAGACTTTTTTAAAGTTAATGGAAAGATAGCTTTGGTTGAAAATTATAACGATACGGCAGTGTTAAGTTTCATATAGAAATTTTAGATTGATTTAATAATAATATACTATTTACAAAACCCCTTATTGTGCTAAGTAAAAAAGAAGAAATTTTAACAAGAGCACTCGAAAGAGAGCGAAAAGCAAAAGAAATTGCTGAAGGTATTATAAAGAGCAGACTTGGAGAGCTGTATGATGGCAATATTTCTCTTTCTGAAAGTTTAAGTCTCCAAGCAGAATTTCAAAAAAACCTTATTGACAACTTAGTTGACGCTTTAATTGTTTTTGATTTTGACATGAATATTTTAAGAATCAATAACGAAGCATTAAAATTAATTGGTATACACAAAACAAAAGCGCCTACTAGCATAAACCAGTTTAGACCAAAGTATAAAGAAAAGATTAAAGAGCTTTTTAACACACACACATTCACTAAAGAAAATAATACAGTTCAATTTTTATTTGATTTTGTAAATAGAAAAAGGGAGCTAAAGTATGTGAGTATTAAAGCCAGTGTTTTAAGAAAAGAGAATGATAAACCTCATGCATATCAAACTATCATTAGAGATATTACAAAAGAACACCTACTGGAACTAAAATTAAAAGAACAGCAAAACGTTTTACGTGTTGAAGGTTTAATTTTAAAAGATTTATTAGTAACTAATGATGTGTTTGAAAATGGTAATGCGCTAGTACGACATATTGCTGATTATTTAGGCACAGATGACTGTGTGTTTTATGCAATATTAGGAGACAAACTTATTCAAATAGCGGCAACAGGTCAAAAACTAAATAAAGACCTTAGCATCAAGAAAGCTCTAGAGATAGAGATTGGAAATGGAATAGTAGGTAACGTAGCACTCACTAAAAAAAGTATTATAATAAAAGATACTCGAGAAAACAAAGACTATATCATTGATGACGAAAATCGTCTTTCAGAAATTTCAGTTCCTATCTTGTTAGATGGTGTCTTAGTTGGAATAATTGATGCTGAACACTCATCTGAAAATTATTTTAAAAAACAGCAACTGGCTGTTTTAGAAAAAATAAGTAACCTAATTGCTGTTAACATAAAAAATTCTCTGGTAATACTTGAAAACTCAAAGAAACAAATTGAAATAGAAAAAACGCAAAGTAGGTTAAAAGTTAGTTTTGAGAGTGATCTTGATGCAAAAGCTATGGAATCTAACGATGGTTTTATTGAGCAAATAAGTATCGCTTTCTTAAATTTATTCAACATTCCTGAATCAAATTTAGCACATTTTATAGGTATGGATTGTCAAACAGCACGTACAAAGCTTAAAACACACTTTGTAAAAGAAGATTCTTTTTCAGAGAGGGTTGAAGAAATCATTAGCAATGAAGAGGTAGTTTTAGATGAAATTCTTGAGTTAAAAGACGGAAGAATATTATCTAGAAATTACAATCCAGTATTTATTAACGGAATAAAAACAGCACAAATATGGAATTACAGAGATGTCTCATTACAAAGCAATTATGACAAAAGCTTAGCCTTTCAGAATAAAAAATACAAAGGTATTATTGAGAATATGAACATAGGCCTTATGGAGGTAGATAATAATGATGTTATTTTGAATGTAAATAATGCCTTTATAAAGATGTGTGGCTTTAGTTCTAAAGAGCTGCTTGGAAATATGGCAAAAAATATACTATTAGATAAAGAGTCACAAAAATTAATGAAAAGTAAAAATAAATCTAGGACAGAAGGTTTAAAAGATCTTTATGAATTAGAAATTATCCATAAAAACTCAGAAAAAAGGTACTGGCTTATTAGTGGTGCTCCTAATACAAATATAAATGGAGAGATTATAGGCTCTATAGGAATCCATTTAGACGTTACAGAATTTAAAAAACTAAATATTAAAGCCGATACATTAATTACAGATTTAACGGTTAGAAATGAAGAACTATCTCATTATGCTCATATAGTCTCACATGATTTAAAAACGCCATTAAGAACTATATCAACCTGTGTAAATTGGTTGCTTGAGGATAATAAAGAAATTCTTGAAGCAGATAGTTTAGGCTATATTACTACAGTAGAAGAAGCCATAAATGATATGGATAAATTAATCTCTAGTACACTCCAATATTCAGAAATTAGAACGTCAAAAGCAGAGGCTGTAAATAGTTTAAAATTAGGACCTGTTTTAGATACAGTTAAAACACTTTTTGCAAACAATGAATCAAAAGATTTTACCATTAACATCGTAAAACCCCTTCCCGAGGTAAATTTAACAGAAGTAAAAGCAAAACAGATCTTTCAAAATCTTATTGAAAACGCTTATAAATATAGAGATCCAGAAAAAAATAGTTTTGTTACGATAGACTACGAAGAACACCCTTCTTATTATAAGTTTTCTGTTCAGGACAATGGTATCGGAATCGATACACGATACCATGATATTGTATTCGAGGCCTTAAAAAAACTAAACAGCCGTACAGATTCTAGTGGTTTTGGATTATTTATTATTAAGAAAATAATCACCTCTGAAGCAGGAGAGATATGGCTTGATTCTGAAATAGGTGTTGGTACAACATTCTACTTCACTTTGATGAAATAAAATATTTTATACCTCTCTCTTCACTACCAAAACATTTGGTTTTAAATGAATAAGCCCAATTAAATGTAAGAATTGCATGATCTTGTAAGTAATATCTATTTCATGCCAACGCACACCCCCAAAATTAGCTCTAGTACTATGCTTATGATGGTTGTTGTGGTACCCCTCGCCCATCATTAAGAAATCAAACTTAAAAAGATTTTTTGAAGTGTCTTTAGATTTAAAATTTACATACCCAAATATATGACCATACCAATTAATTATAACGCCATGAATGGGTGCCATTAACAAAGCAACAGGAAAAAGCATCCATTGCCACCACCCAGTAGCAAAAACAAAAAAGAAGGCAAAGTATGCAATGGCCCAGGCTAGACGAGAAAACCATGAACTTGCAAAATCATCAAAACGTTTCCATTGCGGAACATTTTTAGTAAACTTAGGGGCTACAAAAATACTTTGTTTATTAATCTGGTAATAAATGTTTTTGGTGCGCCACATCATAGAAAAAATACTCAAATCATATTTTGGTGAATGTGGGTCCTTTTCTGTATCTGCGTATGCATGATGCATCCTGTGCATGACACCATACCCATAAGCGCTCAAATAATTTGAACCTTGAAAAACCCAAGTTAAAACAAAGGTAATTCTCTCAACGAGCTTAGTCATTGTGTAGGTTTGGTGTGCCGCGTATCTGTGAAGAAAAAATGTTTGAAAAAAGAGTCCTCCATACCAGAGCACTACAATAAATATTAAAATAATCATATGTGTGTATATGATACAAAAATAATGCTACTAGAGGTCTCAAACAATGAACCTACATTAACAAATTCGTTTTCTAATTCTACTTAGAGCTTGAGGTGTGACACCAATATAGGAGCTCACATATTTAAGTGGTATAATGGTAACCAACTCTGGACGCTCTTTAAACAAGTTTACATAGCGCTGTTCTGCTGTTTCATTTAACAAAGACTGTTCTCTCTTAGATTTTAACAGCAATAAGCGTTCTGCGGTTAATCTACCTATTAAATTTCCAAATTGAGAATGGTGATAGACATCTTGTAAATCTGTATAAGAAATACTATACATGGTAGTTTCACAAAGCGTCTCTAGCTCATATAGTGAGGCAACACGTGTTAGAAAAGAATCATAGGCACTAATAAATTGGTTGCTAAAACTAAAACCAAAAGTGACTTCTTTTTCTTTTAGTTCTTTAGGGAGATACAGCCTAACAACACCCCTAGAAATAAAAGAAATATGATTTTCTACCTCACCATATTTTAAAAAAACAGTACGCTTTTTAAAAACTCGCTTTACAAGTTTAGAAGAAAAATAATCCCAATCTGAATCAGAAATCACAGAAATTTCTTCAATATGCTGTCTTATAAACTCCATTGTGTTTTCTAGATATTAAATTGACCGTCTTGCTATTATAGTTATCATAATTATAACAATTAAGGCAACCACTTTTTATCAAAGTTTGGTGTACGCTTTTCAAGAAAGGCGTCTCTCCCCTCTTTAGCTTCATCTGTCATATAGGCAAGGCGTGTTGCTTCTCCCGCAAACACTTGCTGCCCTACCATGCCATCATCTGTTAAGTTCATGGCAAATTTCAACATTTTTATAGAGGTTGGTGATTTCCCTAATACTTCTTGTGCCCAGTCAAAGGCTGTTTGTTCTAGCACATCATGGGGCACTACGGCATTGACCATACCCATATCAAAGGCTTCTTGTGCGCTATAGCTTCTGCCTAAGAAAAAGATTTCACGCGCTTTTTTTTGTCCTACCATTTTAGCTAAATAAGCACTACCGTAGCCCCCATCAAAACTAGTTACATCTGCATCTGTTTGCTTAAAGATAGCGTGTTCTTTACTTGCCAAAGTCATGTCACAAACTACATGCAGACTATGCCCACCTCCTACAGCCCATCCCGGTACTACACAAATTACAGCCTTTGGCATGAACCTAATCATACGTTGAGCATCCAATATATTTAATCTATGGTACCCATCATCTCCTACATACCCTTGGTGCCCTCTAGCCTTTTGATCTCCTCCACTACAAAAACTCCAAATACCGTCTTTATTAGAGGGTCCCTCTGCAGAGAGTAATACCACTCCAATGTTAATGTCTTCTTGAGCATCACGTAAAGCATCCAATAATTCAGAGGTGGTTTTTGGTCTAAAAGCATTTCTAACATCTGGTCTATTAAAAGCAATACGCGCAACATTGTTAGATTTCTTATAAGTAATATCTGTATAATCCTTTACGGTTTTCCAATTAGGTATCATAAGCGATGTATATTTTAGTTCAAAGATAACAATTAGGAATGTCAACCAATATGCTTTAATTTCAAATTATGAAAAACCTATATATACCTACCGCACTAATTTAATTTCTATTGTCTCAGGGGCACAATAAGAGCAGGTATTATTTTTGCGAAAATTGATTTAGAAACTATACAGGTAATTAGCCAAGGATTTACGGGCCCTGTTGAATCTTTCCAAGCTCATCGTTTATAGCGTTTGAAATCTTTTGTTACACCATCAAACAGGTAGGTCTAGAAAGCCTTATACAACAGTAGCCTCATTAAACAAACAAGAAGCTATTTGTTACAAGACAATGCAGCGTTCTTTGGCCTAAAATTTGATATATTTACAGTGATGATAAAAGTGCTTTTAATTTGTATCGGGATTCCATTTCTTTCGTTTTCGCAAAACGATTTTGAAACACGCTACTTTACCATTGACGCGACATCCTTAACAGATATGTCTGGTATTCCATCTATAATAGATATAATGCCTAAAACTACAAAAGGCTCTTTTACCCTTGGAGAAGCTCCTACTTACCAAGACGCATTAAATACAAACACCATTAACACTTATAATTACTGGCAGCCTGTTGATATTGGTTTGGCCATCAATAGTAACACTATAACCTACAGCAATACACAATTTAACACCTCTAAACTTCAAGAAAAACAATTTGGATTTTCAATTTCTGGAAACGGTGGCGCCACAAGCTTTGAGTTTAGTGACGGCGAGACTAAAGTAAGAAATGATGTATACAAGGAGCAAGGCGCACCTTTTTTAATAAACCCATATCAACAGCGCCCCTATTATAGAAGAAACCCATTTAGGGTAAATAGAAGTATGGTAAACTTTGGTAATTAGTAGTGCTTATACCATTTCATCGATCAATGCAATACCATCTTCTTTAATGGTTATTTGCTTGTCTTTGTATAGAGTGCCAATTGCCTTTTTAAAGCTCTTTTTACTCATCCCTAGCTCATTTTTAATAGCATCTGGATCAGATTTATCGTGCAGTGGCATAAAACCACCAGCAGCCTTTAACTCATCTAGAATAAAATTGGCGTTAGGCTCTATACTTTTATAACCTGGAGACTGTAAGACAACATCAATTTTGTTATCCTCTCGTACACTTTTAACAAAAGCTTTCATAGTGTCTCCTGTGCGCACGTCTTCAAAAATGTCATTAATAAAAATAAGCCCTTTGTGTTGGCCGTTAATAATAACATTAGCACCAAGATCTGTAATATGGGTTACCATAATATTTATTTCATCAAACTTTTCAAGGGTAACATTGTCATTATTTAAATACTTATTGGTCTTACTAGAACCTACCAACCTATTGGTTTGTTCATCCATAGACAAGTACACAATATACCAATTCCCCACTTTCATAGGCCTTGCCTGTTCTTTGAAGGGAACAAATAATTGTTTTTGCACACCCCAATCCATAAATGCTCCAAACTCATTTACATCACTACAATGCAAATACCCAAAATCATTAAGAAATACATGAGGGGTTAGTGAGGTGGCAACTGGACGTTCATCGTAATCAAGATATACAAACACCTCTAGCATATCGCCAATATTGAAATTCTCTGGTTTGTATCGATGTGGCAACAAAACTACATTCTCCTCTGTATCACCTAAATACAAGCCGGGATCTGTCTCCCTTAAAATTTCTAGTGTATTGTATTCTCCTATTCGTATCATAGCGGCAAAGGTACACTATTCATCTTTCAAAAAAATAGCTATTGATATCAAAAAATCATAGCGTTTTACTAAAAAAAATTATTTTATATAATCAAAATATGCCAAGAGTGTGGTGTCATTAATTTCTGAAGGAGTACATATTTCTAGTACTTGTGGGGCATTTGTGTTTTTAAAAAACCTATATAATTGTGTTTTTACAGATACAGCATCATCGGCCCTAGCATATTCAAAACCATGCATGTCGCTCAACTGCCTGGCAGTGAGCTGGTGTTTGGTTTCAAAAAAGGTGCTAAAACCCGCTACCTCTTTAGCTCCTGGTAAAATTCTAAAGATGCCTCCACCGCTATTGTTAATAATAATGATTTTAAAAGTAGAAGGAATATAATTATTCCAAAGCGCATTACTATCATAAAAGAAACTCAAATCTCCTGTAATAAAAACGGTTGGTGCTTTACTAGCGAAGGCTGCACCAATGGCTGTTGTAGTACTTCCATCTATACCACTTGTACCTCTATTACAAAAAATGGTATGTGTGGCATTCATTTCAAATAATTGCGCATAGCGTATGGTTGTACTATTACTCAATTGTAAATGTATGGTATTAGGCAATGCCTTAAAGACCTCAGCAAAAACCCAAAAGTCTGAATATGGTATTTCAGCTACATAGAGATCATGGCGCTCTAATCGTTTATTTTTAATGGCAAGCCATTGTTGTTTGTAAGCACTAGAACTTTTATTTGTGTGTGGTAAAAATGCTTTAAAAAAAGAGTGTGGCGCACTAGGCACATGTTTTGTTAAACAAAAGAATGTATCATAGGCTTTTTTGGAATCTATGTGGTAATGTACTTTGGGTGCATAATTTCTTAAAAACTTCTTTATTTTTTTTGATACGATCATTCCACCAAAAGTGATCAACACTTCGGGTTGTAATGCTTCAAAATCTGTAGCTTCTAAGGGAGCTATAAGTTGATCTATGGCTGGAAAGAAATTGGAGTGATGCACATTAGAGGTGGTCTCTGTTAACACCACTATACTTTGATCTTCTGCCAATTGTGCTATGGTATCAGTATCTAGAGTGTGAGGGGCTAACACACCTGTTACAATCATTTTCTTTGATGACGCATTCCAGTGTTTTGCTATTTCAGAAATAAGCTCTTGATTATCATTATGTTTTGGAACAACAGTAGGATTATTCTCAAGAAAGACTGAGGCTTTAGTTACAATATCATATAAAGGCTCAGAAAACGGCAGGTTAAGATGTACCGGGCCTCTTTGGTTAATGGCTACAGAGAGTGCCGTATTAATTTGTTGTTCATTGTGTGCTTGATACGCTTCCCCTTCTTGACACACACCACTGTATAAGATATGATTGGCATATACATTTGCTTGCTTAATGGTTTGGCCATCTCCAATTTCAATTAAATGTGCTGGACGATCTGCAGACAACACTACCAAGGGTATATCACTATAGTAGGCCTCTGCAATAGCGGGATAATAATTTAATAAGGCAGAACCAGAGGTACACACCAAGGCCACAGGTTTTTGTAATTGTTGCGCTAGCCCTAGTGCAAAAAAAGCAGCGCAACGCTCATCTACAATTGAAAAATTTGTAAATGTAGGGTTTCCAGTAAAACCAATAGTGAGGGCTGCATTTCTAGAGCCTGGAGAAATAACAATATGGTCAACACCCTTGTCTAAGCAGAGTTGTGTAACTGTTTGGGAGAGTATTTTACTAGAAAATTGCATCTAAGCAAAGATAGTGATACCAATAGAATTATGATAACATTGGAGTAAGTACTCCAAGCATGGTAGCCATTTTATTTTTAGTTTCCTGCCACTCGTCTTCTGGAATAGAACCTGAAGTAATACCACCTCCAATGTAGATGGTTGCCATTGTGGGAGTTATCTTCATACAGCGTAGGTTAACAAATAACCGAGCTGTGTCTTTTTGTTGTTGAATAACACCTAAATATCCTGTATAAAACTCACGGTCATAGCCTTCATAATTCTGTATAATATTAAAGGCTTCTTTTCTTGGCGTTCCGCAAACTGCTGGTGTAGGATGTAAAAGAGACGCTATTTTTGGAAGGGTGGTTACTCCTGGTTTGAAGACACCTTCGATTTGTGTTTTAATATGGTATAAGGACCCTGCTTTATGCGTCTTTGGCTCCCCTACTATAATATTAGTGGCTAGTGATGTAAGGGATTTGGTAATTGACTCTGTAACTAATTGTTGTTCAAAAGTCTCTTTTTCACCCCAAGACGCCGGCTTTCCACCGTTTACTTTTTGGGTCCCTGCCAAGGCCATGGTTGAAAAACAAGCACCATCGCTTAACAATAAAACCTCTGGTGTTGCTCCACACCAAATACCTGTTTTAGGATGGTACCAAACATATCTAAATGCTGTTGTATCCCCAGAGATAATGCGTGACACTAAAAAATCTAGATTAAAAGAACCCAATGAAACTTCTTTTTTTCTACTGGCTACTACTTTAGTAACCTCTTTATTTTTAATTTTTTGTAAGATTTTAGAAATAAACAAGAGGTATTTTTCTTTATCTGAAACAGTCTCTGGATACAAGGCTGGAACTTCATTTAAATTAGTAGACAATGAAACCTCTGTGCTTGTTTTTTTTGAAGCTACCTCAGGAATATAAAAGGAAGTGGTATTAGATTTAAACGGTGCTAAAACAAAACCGGGAGCCCCCAAATCTGTAGCCTCATGTAAGGTAGCATCTTGCTGTAATAAAACGTGTGCTGTATTTTCTTTTGGCAGTACATATAGCACAAAGGGCAACTGCTGTTGCCAGTGCTTTTTTATTTCTTGAAGTAGTTCTGTTAACGGCATAAATTACATGCGAAGCGTTAGGGTTGTTAATTTCACTAAAGAAATTAATTCTTTGGCTTGATTCTCGATCCTAATTTGCCAAAGTTGTGTGGTCCTTCCTTTATGTAATATTGTTGCATGGGCATACACAAAACCATCTCGAACACTTTTAACGTGATTTGCAGCAATTTCAATACCACGAATACGCACGTTTTCTTCTTGTAAAAACACAAAAGCACCAGCGCTTCCAACACTCTCTGCCAAAGCTACAGATGCGCCTCCGTGCAAAACCCCATCTGGTTGATGTACTCTGGAGTTTACAGGCATTCTTGCTGTTATGGTATCTTCAGTAACATCTACAAATTCTATATTCAAGGTTTCCATTAGTGTGTTTTCACACATCAATGCACAACGCGCTAAAATTTCATCTTTAGATAATTTCATATGCTTGTCTTACGTTTGTAAAGTTACAAAACAGACTTTAAAAAATGGGAAAAAGGTGGTCAATATGTATATAATAAAAAAAACCCTACTAAATTAATAGTAAGGGTTATAGTCGCTAAATGGATAAATAACTAAATTGTTAAAAAGCCCGAACAGCACGCACATCGTATGCGTAGCCCTTATTGCTAGCGTTCTGATTACCATTGTCGAAACTCTGACTCCACGCGACACTACTATTGTGCTCCGTAGAACTCCAGTAGGAATTACTAAATGCAGTAAACCCAGAGACCCCCTCTAAAGTTTCTCTATTAACATACATTTGGTTTAACTCCTTAGCACTTGGTAAAAACCATTGTGCACCTAAAGACCTTGCCGCAAAAGCAGCGGGAACATCAGGGCAATCCGTTAGTATATCATTAGTATTATCAAAACCAGCTCCTATTCCTGCACCAAAACCAACAGGTGGGTAAGTTTGAACATTCGGTACGTTTGGTAAATCTGTACCATAACAACCCCATTGTACAGAAGTTGCTACATCTAAAAAAGCCACAACCAAACCGTGTTGACCCGTGCTATCTAACCAAAAAACAACGCCACCATTAACAATATCACCAATACTATAAGTAGTAGAGGTAGCAGCACTTAAACTTACCCAATTAGATGTTGTAGCATCTCCTTCATTAATTTGTAACGTATTTAAAGTAGTATTAAATAACACTAATCCTTTTGCAGCACTAATTGCATCACGCTGGGTAGTTGTCATACGTGGTGGCAATAACCCACCCGTAGTAGAAGTAATATCCAAAGCCGCAGATGGGTCTGCAGTTTCTATGTTAATACCCACTTGGGCAACAGTTGTTGCAGTTAGTAATACTGCCGCTAAAAATGTAAATATTTTTTTCATAAAACAAATATAATGAATGCTATTGATTGTGAAAAGAAACTATAATACTTCATAAAAAAAACCCTACTAAATTAATAGTAAGGGTTATAGTCGCTAAATGGATAAA
>CAJWVI010000041.1 GCA_913048115.1 uncultured Flavobacteriaceae bacterium
GCAGATGGCTTACGAACCCACCTAGGAGATAAGAACTTTCCGATCATTAAAACTCTAGTCACAGAAATTATTAGGGTAGAAGAGCAGGAAATTGTTGCTGCTATGAAATTACTTTGGGAGCGGCTTAAGATAATCATTGAGCCTTCTTGTGCTGTTGCTTTTGCGGCACTTCTAAAAGATAAAAAGACATTTTCGGGAAAGAAAATAGGGATTATTCTCTCTGGCGGAAATGTTGATTTAACAAATTTACCTTTTTAAAACCCCACGGTTTCTTTTAATTTGCAGTGTGAGAAAATTACTATTACTTATACTGTTTTGGAGCTGCATGAGCCTTCAAGCACAAGAGCGAGAATCTATTTATGTAGAGGCTAGTTATACTTATGGAAGTATTTTAAGGCATAACAAAGATGTAGAGCACCTAATAAGGGGGCATCCTAAAGGTTTTATTTTAGGATACAATGTTCAAACCTATGGGGCAGAGCGTTGGCAACAAGCCTATAATTACCCAGATTTTGGAGTGTCTATGGTGTATCAAAACCCTCAAAATGATATTTTAGGAAGCACCATAGGGATACATGGCCACTATAATTTTTATTTCTTAAAAAGGAATCTCTTTTTACGTTTGGCTACAGGAATTGCATACGCAGAAAATCCTTTTGACATTGATGAAAACCCCAATAACAATGCGTATGGAACTCATATACTTGGTTCTAGCTACTTTATGCTTGGGTACAGCAAGCAAAATATTTTTAGAGGTTTTGGCCTTAAGGCAGGGTTGTCATTAATTCATTATTCAAATTCAAGTGTTAAATCGCCAAACACAAGCGCTAATATTTTTGCTGCCACCTTCGGGGTTACCTATGAAATTGATGCAGACAAACAACAAAGTTACATAACAACAGAGCGATTTGAAGAAATTAAGCAACCCATTCATTTTAATATGGTGCTTCGAGGCGGAATACAAGAGGGACGTGTCATAGGTCTTGGGCAAAAACCTTTTCTTGTGGTATCTGGATATGCAGATAAAAGGCTTAGTTTTAAAAGTTCGGTGCACCTTGGTGTAGATTTTATTTTCGCAAAATTTTTAGAAACAGAAATAGCTTACAGTGCTGCTGCGTTTCCTGGAAATGGGGTTACTGGAGATGAGGACTACAGGAGAATAGGTGTTTTTGTAGGGTATGAATTGCATGTAAATAAATTATCTCTTATTGGCCAGGTTGGTTACTATGCCTATTACCCATACAAATTTGAAGATCGTGTGTATCTAAGGCCTGGTTTGAAATATTATATCAGCAAAAAGGTATTTGCGGTAGTGACCTTAAAATCACATTGGGCAAGCGCAGAAAATGTTGCCTTTGGAGTTGGTTTTAAAATTTAAAATAATACAATAAATAACAATGAATGTAACTTTTCAGAAAATACTAGCCCTAGTTTTGTTTACAGTTATCCATGGCTGTGATTCACCCCCTTTTGGTGATTGCTTTCAAGCTGCTGGAACTAGTGTTTCCATGATTGTTGAGGTTGAGTCCTTCTCAAAAGTAAGAATTGAAGGAGAGGTTACCCTATTTATAAAACAAGGAGATGTTCAACAGGTTGCTCTTACAACTGGAGAGAACTTGCTTTCTGATGTGTCTATTTTTCTGGTAGAAGACACCTTGGTAATTACAGATACAAATGCATGTAATTTTGTTAGGGATTATGGCGTTACTATCGTTACAATAACCACCCCAAACCTTACCGCTATTAGAAACTCTTCTAATTTTGATGTTACAGGTATTGGTACTTTGGCTTTTCCAGAGTTGTTATTAACTAGTAATACTACTCAAGGTCCCGGTGGTATTGAAACAATAAAAAAATCAGGTGATTTTTATCTAGATATTATCTGTGATAATTTTAATATAAGTGCCAATGGCAAAAGTATTTTTTATATAAGTGGCGCTGCCAATAAGGCACGTGTAAACTTCTCTGATGAAAACCCTCGTTTTGAAGGAAGAGATTTTTTGGTGAACGAATTTGACGTTCTACATAGAAGCTCTAATAAAATGATTATTAACCCACAAGAAAAGTTAACGGGAACACTTCTAAGTACCGGAGATGTTATATCTGTAAACAAGCCCCCTTTTGTGGATGTTGATGTCATGTTTACAGGGCAATTAATATTTGAATAGCCTTCTTTTTTTAAAAAACATACGCAATATCCTACGCTATTTTTAGGTAGTTAGTTCAACAAATAAAGTTTCAAGGCTCGTGTTTTTTTTGTGAAGCTGCAGTATTTTGAGCCCACTGTTTTGTGCAAAATCAAACACATCTGCTCGCATGTCTTTTTGAGTATCAAAGTAAATATGATATACAAAACCATGGATATTTTCTAGTTTACTTATGTTAAGAGTTTTAAGCAGCTCGTTTTGTGCTATGGGGGAGTTGAACTCTACCTCAATAATTTGTTGTTTGTTTTTGGAAAGCTCTTCCAGTTTCTTGTCAAGCACAATACAGCCTTTGTTAATGATAATAACGCGGTCACAAATAGCTTCTACTTCTTGCATGATATGTGTTGAGAGTAATATTGTTTTTCCTTTACCTTCTGCTGCCAATTTTTTTATAAGCGATCTAATTTCCGCCAATTGGTTGGGATCTAGACCAGTGGTTGGCTCGTCTAAAATTAAAACTTGTGGGTCATGAAGCAAGGCGTTGGCAAGACCTACACGTTGTCTGTACCCTTTTGATAATTGTTTTATTTTCTTTCCAGAGGCTGGAGTAAGCCCTGTTTGCGAAATAACCGATGCTATTCTATCCAATGGAACCTTATGGATCTTGGCATTAAATTCTAAATATTCTCTAACATACATATCTACATACAATGGATTGTGTTCTGGTAAATATCCAATACTTTTTTGCACGTCTTTGCTGTGTAATGAAACATCAAACCCATTAACAATTGCGATGCCTTGTGAGGCAGATAAAAAGCTAGTTAAGATTTTCATTAACGTAGATTTACCTGCGCCATTAGGACCTAGAAAGCCCACGATTTCTCCAGTATTGACAGAAAATGAAACGCTGTCCAGTGCTTTTTGAGACTGATATGTTTTAGTGATATTTTTTACTTCTATAGACATAATGGAAAATCTAAAACAAATGTACTTAATTTTAATGGTGCGTTGCTCAGGGTTGAATTGCAAATATTTTCACAAATAATTTTTAAACCATACAAGATTAGCTACTTTTGTTAAGGTGGTTTTTAATAGCACTATCTTCTCGATAAACGTATGGTGGCACCCATTACAAAACTCTAACTTAAGGGTGTTATTGTATTTAATTATACAAGATAAGCCTCATGTGAGGCTCTTTTTTTTGAATTAAATTATGAAGAATAAAAAAGAACTAGGAACTTGGTTGAAGGACATGGATTTGGCACATCCATTACTCATTGCAGGGCCCTGCAGTGCAGAGACCCAAGCACAGGTACTTAATATAGCACACCAATTAAAAGACACAGATACCACGGTTTTAAGAGCGGGTATCTGGAAGCCTAGAACGCGTCCAGGAAATTTTGAAGGTGTCGGCGCAGTAGGTCTTAAGTGGTTGCAAAGAGCTAAAGAAGAAACAGGACTTTTAACCTCAACAGAGGTTGCTAATGCTAATCATGTAGATTTAGCCTTAGCGCATGACGTTGATATTTTATGGATTGGTGCTCGTACAACAGTTTCTCCATTTATTGTACAGGAAATCGCAGAGGCTTTAAAGGGTACAGATAAAATAGTTTTGATAAAGAACCCAGTAAATCCAGATTTAAGCTTGTGGCTTGGAGCTGTAGAGCGGTTTTATGAAGCAGGAATGAAAAACTTAGGTGTTGTTCATAGGGGTTTTTCTTCTTATGAGAAGCATACCTACCGTAATAACCCCGAGTGGCAAATACCTATTGATTTACAAAATAGATTTCCAGACTTGCCCCTCATTCTAGACCCATCACACATTGCAGGTAGGCGAGATCTTATTTTTGATTTGTGTCAAACAGCATTAGATCTTAATTATGATGGTGTAATGGTTGAAACCCATCATGACCCAAACAATGCATGGAGTGATGCTCAGCAACAAATTACCCCAGATACCTTGAAGCAGATGACGGTAGATTTACGTATTAGGGTGCAAGAAGGAGACGCCTTAGAGTATAAAAACAAATTAAATACGCTTCGCACCAAAATAGATGTTTTAGACCACCAGTTGGTCGAAACTTTAGGGAAACGAATGAGTATTGCAGATGAAATTGGAGGGCTAAAGAAGTCAAACAATGTTGCCATTTTACAAACCAAACGATGGAATAATGTTTTAAATAAAATGATTGTGGAAGGAGAAGAGTATAAGTTAAGTGAAGATTTTATTTTAAAGATTTATAAAGCCATCCATCAAGAGTCTATAGACCACCAGAATAAAGTCGTGACAAAAAAATAAGTCACAAAAAAAGCCTGTATTTCTATACAGGCTTTTTTATGCTATTGATAGCGTATTCTATTTGGCTTTCTTGAATATGTAACGTGTAACAAAAATTCCTTTACCATCTTCTTTTCCAGCGTCACTTTCTATACCACTGTTTACAAAAACAAGTTCCCAACCTTCTTCTGCCATCGTGTTAATCTTAGAGGTGACAAGCGCATCGTTAGTAGCGATATTTTGAAAACGAATTCCTCCAAGGTTAAAGAAGTTTAATAATTTGGTTTCATCATAGCCTTTTACACGAATTTCTCCACGATTAGTTTTGTTTCTTTTATCCTTTTCTCCAGTTTTTGTAGAAGTTGCATCTTTATAGTTTCTGGTTTCGTTTGCAGAAATCATACGAGACCTACCAAGACCGTTAGGGATAATAGACTCTATTACTGTTACTGTTTGGTACTCGAATACTTGTGCATTTACATCAAAAGAAAATAATGCTACTACAGCTACTACTAAAATAATTTTTTTCATAATTTTTTTTAATTTAAATAATTTTTGGCAAATCTATACAAAACGTATGTCATCCCATTAAAATTTCAGAGTTTTGTAATTAATGAAAGGAATCGTCTATAAATCTACTGGAAGTTGGTATACCGTCAAGGCTACCGATGGTACCATCTATGAATGTAAAATAAAAGGAAAGTTTAGAATAGAGGGTATAAAGAGTACCAATCCTGTAGCTGCGGGAGATCATGTAGTGTTTGAGGTGGAGACTAATGGTGATCAAACCATAGGTGTTATTAACAAGATTGCTACACGTGATAACTATATCATCCGTAAATCTGTGAACCTTTCAAAACAAACACACATCATTGCAGCCAATGTAGATATTGCTTTTTTGCTAGTAACCCTTAATAATCCACCTACATTTACACCTTTTATAGACCGTTTTTTGGTTACCGCAGAGGCCTATCATATCAAGGCAGTGCTTCTGTTTAATAAAATAGACACCTATAATGAAGAAGAAACCCTAGAGATTAAATACTTGGCAGCTCTTTACAGGAGTATTGGCTATGAGTGTGTTGGTATTTCTGCTACTACAGGAAAAAATATAGACACCGTCAAGGATATGATGAAAGGTAAGGTTTCTATGTTTTCTGGTCATAGCGGTGTAGGTAAATCTACTTTAGTGAATGCGCTAGAACCCAATTTAAATTTAAAAACCACTAAAATATCTACGCAGCATATGCAAGGTCAGCACACAACAACCTTCGCAGAAATGTATGATCTATCTTTTGGCGCTCAAATTATAGACACCCCAGGTATCAAAGGGTTTGGTGTTGTTGAGGTAGAGAAAGAAGAATTAGGAAATTATTTTCCAGAATTTTTTGAGCTAAAACAGTACTGTAAGTTTAATAACTGTTTGCATAAAGAAGAGCCTAAATGTGCTATAAAAGAAGGCTTAGAGAATGATTCATTATCTTGGTCTAGGTATAAAAGTTATTTACAAATTTTAGAAGGAGAACAAGAACATTTTAGAAAAGATATTTACAACAAAAAAGAATAATTTTAAGAGCACTCATATTGCTTGAGGGCTATTACTATTATATTTGTGTATGAGAGTAGTGATACAAAGAGTAAAAGAAGCCTCGGTTAGTATACAAGGGGTTAAAATTTCAGAAATACAAAAAGGCTTGCTTATTTTAGTAGGCGTTGAAACTCTAGATACACAAGATGATATAGCTTGGTTGGTGTCAAAAATAGCTAAGCTTCGGGTTTTTAGGGACCTTGATGGGGCTATGAATTTATCGCTTCAAGATTTGCTGGCAGATGTTATTGTGGTAAGCCAATTTACCCTACACGCCAGCACCAAAAAAGGCAACCGCCCTTCTTTTATTAAAGCTGCCAAGCCAGAGGATGCAATACCATTATACCAGGGTTTTGTTGATGGTTTAGAAAAGCAGCTCAACAAGAAAATACAAACAGGACAATTTGGAGCCATGATGGATGTAGCCCTTGTAAATGACGGCCCAGTAACGATCATTATAGACACAAAAAACAAAGAGTAATGGATATTAAAAACGCACAACAAGAAGTAGATACCTGGATTAAAGCCCATGGAGTTCGTTATTTTAATGAGCTTACTAATATGGCGCAACTCACAGAAGAGGTTGGAGAAGTAGCCCGTATTATTGCTAGACGCTATGGAGAGCAAAGTGAGAAAGAAAGCGATAAAAATAAAGATTTAGCAGAAGAACTAGCAGATGTTATCTTTGTAGTTCTGTGCCTAGCCAATCAAACTGGCGTGGACTTACAAGATGCTTTTGATAAAAAATTGGATATTAAAACCAAGCGTGATCATGACAGGCATCACAACAATAAAAAACTACAATAATGTTTAAAAGAATTATAAACCATAAGGGGTTCTGGAGGTCTGTAGCAACTCTTACATTGGCTTTCGCTATTGTATTCTTTTTTGTGCAATGGGCCTTTGTGGGCTTTAGCTCAGGGTTTTTAAATGTAAGTCTAAGAACGGTTGCTGCACTAGTTTTGGGGGGTTTTATCTATGGTTTTTTAATGACCTACGGAAAATTTTGGGGGAAGTTAAAACAGCTAGACCACAAAAATAAATGATCGCTAAGCTCTCAAAACATACCGATGTAGTAACGGCTTCAATTACTTTGCCTGGCTCAAAAAGCGAGAGTAATAGGCTGTTAATACTCCAGGCTTTATATCCAGGTATTGTAATAGAAAATATTTCTATCAGTGATGATACTGCCGTGTTGCAAAAAGCACTTGCCAATACAAATACAATTCTCGATATTCATCACGCTGGAACCGCCATGCGTTTTTTAACACCTTACCTAGCGGCGACTACTCAAAAAGAAATAATACTTACGGGAAGTGCAAGAATGCAAGAACGGCCAATAGGTATTTTGGTTACTGCGTTGAGAACTTTAGGTGCAAAAATTACCTACACCCAGAAAGAAGGCTACCCTCCCTTGTGTATAGCGCCTTGTGTACTTCAAAGCCAGGTAAGTATTTCTGCCAATGTGAGTAGTCAATACATTTCTGCCTTACTACTCATCGCTCCTCATTTAGAAAAAGGCTTGCTTATAACCTTAGAAGGTGCAATTACCTCAAGACCTTATATAGAAATGACACTTATGCTTCTTAAAAAAATTGGAGTGTCCTGCTCATTTAAGGATCAGGTTATTGAAGTATTGCCTCTTAAGAGCGTCAAAAAAAGCAGCATTATTGTTGAGGGAGATTGGAGTTCTGCATCCTATTATTATAGTCTTGTTGCTTTATCAAAAAACTTGAAAGTACGTCTTTCAAGTTTTAAAATAGATAGCTTACAAGGCGATACAGCATTGGTTTTGTTCTATGAAAACTTAGGCGTTACCACAACCTATATCGATGCGCATACCATATTGCTTTCAAAAAATAACAACCCTCTTCCATCCGTCTTTAAGGCAGATTTGACAGCAACGCCAGATCTGGCCCAGACCATAGCAGTTACTTGTTTTGGCCTAGCAATACCCTGCCACCTAAGGGGCTTACATACCCTTAAAATAAAAGAAACAGATAGGTTGCGGGCTTTACATGTAGAGTTCACTAAATTAGGAGCTGTAGTTTATACCACTGGAGAGGCTTTGCGCCTAGAAGGTCATACAATACCTCTTGAAAAAATAATTAATAACCCAATTATTACCACCTACCAAGACCATAGAATGGCAATGGCTTTTGCGCCTTTGGCTATGTTGTTTCCTCTTACAATTCAAGCACCTTTGGTAGTTGCAAAGTCTTATCCAAGTTTTTATAAAGACCTTACTAAAATAGGAATTGAGACCACTTTTTTAGAATCTTCCTTAGCCTAAAACAGTAACGTTTTATCGCGGCTTTAGTGTGGGGTACCTACTGAAAATTCCTGAAGAAAAAATACTTTAATAATAAATGGCCTTTTACTTGACAAGGCCTATCCTCAGATTGTATATTTGCAAATTTCACTTTAAAAATCGTACGTACATGAAATTATCGCATTTTCATTTTGATCTGCCACCAGAACTGCTAGCAGAACACCCAGCCGAAAACAGAGATGAATCTCGTTTAATGGTCTTGAATAGGAAAGAACAAACCATTGAGCATAAAATGTTTAAGGACCTAATCAACTATTTTGATGAAGATGATGTGTTGGTCTTGAATAATACCAAGGTGTTTCCAGCTCGTTTATACGGAAATAAAGAAAAAACAGGTGCGAGAATCGAAGTGTTTTTATTGCGTGAATTAAATCCAGAAACTCGTCTATGGGATGTCTTAGTAGACCCAGCGCGTAAGATACGTATTGGAAACAAGTTGTATTTTGGTGAAGATGAAACTCTAGTAGCAGAGGTTATTGACAACACGACCTCAAGAGGTAGAACATTGCGTTTTTTATTTGATGGTTCTTATGAAGAATTTAGAAATAAATTAACAGAGCTTGGTGAAACACCTCTTCCAAAATATATTAAAAGACCTGTAGAGCCAGAAGATGCAGAGCGCTACCAAACTATTTTTGCAAAAGAAGAAGGAGCTGTAGCTGCTCCAACAGCTGGGTTGCATTTTTCTAAGCATTTGTTAAAACGTCTAGAAATTAAAGGTGTTGATTTTGCAGAGGTAACCCTTCATGTTGGCTTAGGTACCTTTAGTGCTGTTGAGGTTGAAGATTTGTCTAAACATAAAATGGACAGCGAAGAAATGCGTATTGACCAAAGCACTGTTGATGTAATTAATAATGCTATTGTTGAGAAAAGACGTATTTGCGCTGTGGGTACAACAGCAATGCGCGCCTTAGAAAGTTCTGTTTCTTCTCAGCACACACTAAACCCTTATGCAGGATGGACAAATAAGTTTGTTTTTCCTCCACATGATTTTAGCATTGCAAATGCTATGGTGACAAATTTCCATACTCCAAAATCTACTTTATTGATGATGGTTTCTGCTTTTGCAGGGTATGATTTTACCAAAAGAGCTTATGAAGAGGCTATAAAAGAAAAATATAATTTCTTCTCATATGGTGATGCCATGTTGATTATCTAAAGAGATATTTTATAAAACTAAAAAGCTCTAGTGTTTAAGCATTAGAGCTTTTTCTTTTTGTATGGTTTTGATGCCGCTATGTGCCTTAAATAATGTATTTTAGTTGCATTAATGTACTTATGTTATTTTGATAAAAAAACTCACACACATATTAATCATACTTTTTACTGCCCTGCCTTTGTTGTCGCAAGAGCCATTAAGCTGGGAACTTGATTTAGATATTACTTCTGAAATCATAGAGCTTCGTTCTCTAAACCTAGAGGCTATAGTCGCCCAAGATGCCATTAATGATTTAGATAAAAATCAACCTTGGAGGTATGGTATTTCAAGAGACTTAGAGATAGATATAGCATCTGACGGCGCTTGGAATGAACTTCCAAATGGTGAGGGTAGACTTTGGATAGCAGGTGTTAAATCACCAGATGCTATAAATTTAAGTGTAAACTTTAATGATATTTTCATCCCTCAGGGCGCACGGCTTCAATTGTTTAATGGGGATAGAACAGATGTCTCTCGCATGTATGGTTCTCAAGAAAACACACCCAATAACAAGTTAGGTTCTTGGTTTGTCTCTGGTGACATTGTATGGATAGAATATTTTGAGCCGGCAGGAGTTGATCAAATTTCTCGTTTAAATATTGGGAGTATCATTCATGGATATAGAATGGGTAAGGTGCACCAGCTTGTAGAGAAAAATCGTGGTTTGAATGACAGTGGCGCTTGTAATTTTGATGTAAACTGTCCTGTTGGAGAAGATTTTGAAAACCATAAAGATATTGTTAAAAAATCGGTGGCATTACTCTCTTTAGGTAATGGGTATTTATGTTCTGCCTCTATGGTTAATAATACTGCTGGAGATAAAAAACCATTTTTATTAACAGCAAACCATTGTTTGCAAAATAGTAATCCTACCTACTGGAGCGTTCGGTTTAACTGGATGAGCCCTAGCCCTATTTGTGGAGATGAAACACCTAGTGTTGACCTACAAACAAACTTTACAATTAGCGGCGCCATATTAAGAGCAAACAACTCACTTAGTGACTTTGCTTTGGTTGAACTTGTAAACCCAGTGCCCCCTTCCTGGGATATAGTTTTTGCAGGTTGGGATAAAAGTGATGAGACTCCTTTGTTTGAGGTGGGTATACACCATCCAAACGGTGATATAATGAAACTCTCCAGAGATGATGATGGTGCTGTAAAAGAAAATGCAAACGGCACACAGGTTTGGCTTATTGGTGGTGTTTCTGTTGGTAGTGGTAACGGCTGGGAGATTGGAACCACAGAGAGTGGGTCTTCAGGATCTGCTTTGTTTGACGATGCGGGAAGAATTATTGGGCAGTTATATGCAGGACAATCAACCTGTAACGGCACACAAAATAATGATGATTATGATATTTATGGCCGCTTTGGGGTCTCTTGGGATGCTGGAGATACTCCACAAACTAGGCTTAAAGATTGGTTAGATCCTTTAGATTCTGGGCAAACTACTACAGAGTCTGTACAAAACATATTAGGAATTCCAAGCAATCAACTAACAGGTGTTTTAGAGATATACCCCAACCCTGCTGCTACTACAATCACCATATCCAATACAAGGTATCCAAACCTTATTTATAATATGTATAGTGCAACTGGGCAACGTTTAATGGGTGGCTCTTTGTCTAATACTAACAATATCATAAACATTGAAAGCTGCGCCAACGGAATCTATTTTTTACATCTTATTGATGGCAATACCAATCAACAGATTACAAAAAAAATTAGTGTAGAAAAGTAACTTTATTTTCTTAAATGTATCAGGCTGGTCGTTTCTTTATATACTAAGAAACGATTTTTTTATGCACTGTTGTGGCGTTAAATAATAGTATTTTTGCAAAACAATGAAAGATACCAAGAAAGATATACGAGCATTATCAAAAGAAGAACTTCGGTCTTTCTTTGAAACCCTAGGTGATAAGGCATTTCGAGGCAATCAAGTGTATGAGTGGCTTTGGAGTAAAGCTGCACATACCTTTGATGAGATGACAAATCTCTCTAAAGAGACGAGAGATCATCTGCAGGCTCATTTTGTTATAAATCATATAAAGGTAGATAGTATACAAAGAAGTAACGATGGCACCATTAAAAACGGTGTTAAGCTTCATGACGGTCTTGTTGTAGAATCTGTACTAATACCAACGGGTAACAGGACAACCGCATGTGTATCATCTCAAGTAGGGTGTAGTTTAGATTGTAGCTTTTGTGCTACTTCTAGATTAAAGCGTATGCGAAATTTAAACCCAGATGAAATTTATGATCAAGTTGTAGCCATCGATAAAGAAAGTAGGTTGTATCACAACAGACCGCTTTCTAATGTTGTTTTTATGGGCATGGGAGAACCCCTTATGAATTATAAAAACGTGCTAGCTGCCATTGAGAAAATAACTAGCCAGGAAGGACTTGGCATGTCTCCAAAACGTATTGTTGTATCTACCTCTGGAGTACCTAAGATGATTAAGAAAATGGCAGATGATAACGTAAAGTTTAATCTAGCGGTCTCTTTGCATTCTGCTATTCAAGAAACCCGTGAGAAAATCATGCCTTTTGCAAAATCTTTTACCCTACCAGACCTTAAAGAGTCTTTAGAGTATTGGTATGAAAAAACAGCCAAGCAAATAACCTATGAATATGTTGTTTGGAATGGTATAAATGATCAAAAACAAGATGTTGCCGCGCTTATTAAGTTTTGCAGCTATGTGCCCTGCAAAGTTAATATCATAGAGTACAACCCTATTGATGATGGTATGTTTCAACAGGCAGATAACAAAGCGCTTGATCTTTATATTGCGATGTTAGAAAAAGCAAGAATTTCTGTTACTGTAAGAAGAAGTAGAGGTAAGGATATAGATGCTGCCTGTGGGCAGTTGGCTAATAAGCAATAAAAAAGAGCGCTCTTTCTAGCGCTCTTTTTATATAGTTAGTAAAATCGTAAATTAATTTTTAACTATTTTGAATGATTTAGATTTTCCATTAATACTTACTTTAGCAACATAAACCCCTGTCTCTAAAGAAGCAATGTTTATAGTCTCATTAGTATTTGAAAGACTTTTGGAAAAAA
>CAJWVI010000042.1 GCA_913048115.1 uncultured Flavobacteriaceae bacterium
AGTGCCGTCTTCATTTTTAATTAAAAGTGAAGGAAGACAAATAACAAGTACTGAAACACATAAAAGCAAAACAAAAGCTACATTAATATCAAGGCCTGTAACTAAAAGTGAAACACTAGTTATAAAAAAGGTGTACAGAATAACAACCAACGTAGCCTTAGAGTGAGAAAAACCTAAACGCAATAAATGGTGGTGAATATGATTTCTATCTGCAGAGAAAGGGCTTCTTTTTCTTAAAATTCTAACTACAAAAACGCGTAAGGTATCTACAAGAGGGTAAGAAAACAAAGACATTAAAACAATGATTTTGTTACCACCAAATAGTAAAAGATCTGCAGTATTATTTGTTGAGATATAATCAAGACATAAATAGCCCAAAACAACCCCCAAAACAAGAGAGCCGTTATCTCCAAGAAATATTTTCTTGCCAGAGAACATATTATAGTACAAAAAAGGAACCAGACACCCCACTCCTGCCATACTCACAAGCATATTGTAATGATTGCTATCTAAAAAAGCAACATAGCCGAAAAATAAAAAAGCAACTGAGGATATACCAGAGGCCAAACCATCAATCCCATCAATAAGATTTAACATGTTGATAAAGACCACATAAATAAAGATAGAGAGCAATAAAGAGGGGATGTGAGAAATTTCAGAAAAACCAAAAAGCCCTTGCATATCACTTACATACAAAGGAATATTATGGATTAATACAATAGAAACTAAAAGCTGAAAAATGAGTTTGTGCATGGGTTTTAAACCCACAATATCATCCAAGACACCTATAAATAATAGAAACATAGAACTAAAGCCAAATAGAAAAAATTTGCTAGTTTCTATTTTTGAAGGAAAAATATAAGCAATTATAAGCATGGCAAAAGATGCCGCCAAATATACCGCAACACCTCCTAAAACAGGAACCTCTGTTTTGTGAGATTTTCTTGCCGATGGGGAGTCTGTAAGTTTTTTAACCGATGCCAATTTACGAATGGCGGGCACAAAATACAGAGAAAAAATTACAGCCAATAGCTGAACTAAAAAACCATACAGTAAAATGTTATCTGATATATAATGTGAAAGGCTTTCTAGCATACGGATATCTATTATTTTTTACTTTACATTCTATCAATTATATATTTAGCAAATATATGATTCTTATTAAGTCTAAATAAGAATAAGAAGCTATTTATTGGTCTATTAAAGACTAGTCTAGTTTATCCACAATTTTTTTTAAACAACACACAAATTTACCAAATATAGTGAAATTAATTACTGTCTGTGAGCCACTAATTATTTTGAATTTTTTTTAATTTAAAATGTAAAAAAAAACGTGCTACAGGCTGTTGAAGCACATTAACGGTTAAATATACTTATTATCTTGGTTAATGGCACAATACATGAGTTTAATATGAGAAAATGAATTATCGATTCTTATAAGACTATCATTTTTAAAATTGAGCACAGACCCACATCCTTCCTCCACTAAGAAGGTTTTTGAGCTAGTATTAAAAACGTTTAGGAAATTTAATAAACCCTTATTTGATTCAAGAACTGCTTCATTTGCTGTTTTAAAATCTTGCTCTCTAACAATGGGCACTTTTGTTATATTATTAATATCAAAGCCTATTGCCCAAAGAGAATCATTTATGATTGTTACAGGTCGATTAGCATGAGTATCCCAGAAACTAATAGAATTAGGATTATTAATTAAGGTACTTTGACTAAGAACTTTTGAAATGCCAAAAACTGAAATGATTACGCTTAAAATGATTGAGTTTTTAAGCATAATTAAAAATTAGAGTTAAATGAATAAAAAGCATATTGCCGCTTATTATTAGCAAAAAACTTTCGTATTCCTGTTGGCATCTTAATATTAAGGACTCCAAGAATAGTCCAGGTATTTGTTAATAAATCTAGCTCATACACATTTGTATTAGGGTAGTCCTCATTAAAGCCTCCAAAAACAATAAGCATTTCATCCAGAACTAAAGGGATGACTCCTACTAAAGGATCTGGCCGAATCCCGTATGTATTTATTTTGAACCAATCTCGTGACGCATCATCATATCTTGTAAGCACGTTTTTTTGAGTAAATAAATTAAATAATCATTCCAAAAACAACTGTTTCATGAGTAGTTTCGTCAATAAATATAAAACACCCAATACTTCTATTGTCTCTATATTAGTCTATCATAAGAGGCCTTAATGTATTTAAATATAGCTAAGCAATAATTTTAGGATCTTAAAAAACACAATTATAAGAAGAAGTCCCAAACAAAACCAAAACGAATTAAGGATTCACGGTATGGATACCCTGGTGCCGAGAAGTATTGATTTTTACTAGCAAACATACTATTGATATGTTCCCACTTTAAGAAAATACGGGTTTGCTGAATTTTAGCATTAAAAAAAAGATCAACTATAGGAAATCCTCCTATTGCTTCATCGTTTTGAACATAAAACTCTGCCAGTACAGGGTCATAGCCATTCATGTTATAGGATGTAAAATACTTTACATTAATTCCTGTTTGAAAAAATAATGCATTTTTAAACAAATGATCTTGATAATACAAAGAGTGTCGCGTAATAATTTGTGGTACGTTAAAAACAGGACTGCCACTTAATACCTCCTGGTACATTACGGTATTGTTTAATGCGAATTTTCTCCAATTTACTTCTCGTTCTGCCTTTATTTTTAAGTAATCAACCCTAGCATCAAATTGCTGAGGCGTAGGTCTATAAAAAGTATCTTCTTGTGGCGTTTCCGGTATATCTATACCAAAGTATGTGTAGTCATCAATACCAGTATAACTCAAGGAGATATTGGCTATCTTTTTGGATTGTAAATCAAAACGAAACTCCTGCGTTTTAATATTATTAAACTCTGTTTTCCAATTATAGTTTACATAATCATTTTGGTATAATTGAAAATTAAAATTGGGTGCCGCGCTATGCACTCTTAAAGAAGCCTGTGCTTTATTATCCTTATTTAAAGTATAGCCTGCTGAGGCGTTGATGTAATTTCCGTCAAGATCTCCACTCACATTAATAGCTGCTTCTGCTTTTAAGCTAAACCCTTTGTACACTTTTTCATAAGCGCCACCAGCTGCTAATATAGCACCTTTAATACGGTTTGGTATTAGGCCGCTCTCTAGCACAAGTGAAGTGTCATACCCGTAATTATAATCTGTAAATGTTGTAAATGCTTTAAAGTTTCCCAGAAGCTTGCTATCAAACCTAGCATAGGCCTGGATGTTAAAATCTTCAAGTTTGGTTTTGGTTAACAAGTTAGTAGCCTCATAAGATGCACCATAGTTTTCATAGGCGGTTGCTTGACGATACTCAAAAAGTTTATCTTCATACCAAACAGCGTTCCCTATAGTAAGGGCTGTGGTACTTGTACTATCTTTTTTTTGAATAAAAGCATACTCATGATTTCCATAAAAGCGCAGACCCTCCAGGGTGTTTTCTGCATCCTCAAAATTAACATCTAATCTTCCTCGATCACTAAACTCTGGATCATTATTGGCGAAAAGCGCTAAAGAATTGGCTGTGAGCCCACCATTCTCTCTGTTTAATATAGCATGTGATGCTATGTGAAACCGTGCATTATACCTGTTGTTTTTAGTGTGGTAATTAGAGCTTATTAATAGATTCCCGGTACTGGTTAAACTTTGTTGGTAAGAGCCCAAAGACCGAACCCCTTTGTAGGCCAAAGAAAAATTAAACTGTTCGCTAGTATTAATTGTAAAAAAAGCATCTAACTGCTGTCCTTGCTCAAAAGCAGTTTTAAAATATATCTCTGTTAAAGGAGTGGGCACATTATAATAGCTAACATCTTCAATCTCCTTAAACCCATAATGATGAGATTGTGCCGCAAAAAGTGGCTTAAGTCTATTTGAAGTGGTATTTATTGTTAAGGCATTATAGGTCTGCCCTACGTTAGAAAACGGCAACAACTCAAAGGTATCACTACGTAAGTAATTAAATGAATAATTTTTTTTAATCGTTAGTGTGGTGTCTAAATAAGTGGTGTCACGCTGGTGAGAGATAGCCTTGTAGTAGTCAATAGGTGGTTTTTTATTTTCAATAATTTTTTTACGTGTAGGTGCGTCCTGCGTTTGGGCTGCCATAATGGGTACACACAAAAAAAGACAAACAAATAAAAAAAACTGTTTCATATGTATTATAACGTATTTAACAAAGGTATATTTTTTTTGCTTCGGCACTTCGATACATCATGCAAAAAAAAGAACACAGTTTTATCCAAAAACCAATACAAGGTCTTTTACTTTGCTAGTCCTTATGTCAAATTTTTGATTATTTTTATACATATCAAAAAAAGTAACAATGAAAGAAAATAACGCCTACATCTTAGGAACCGACACACAGGAGCTTCATCGTCTAGGTGTACAACATCAAATTTGGGCTTCAGAAGCCCAGCATGGTTGGAAACTAGCCCGCTTTGGCGAGGGTCAAACCATACTAGATCTAGGATGTGGCCCCGGATTTTGCGCCCAAGAGTTAGGGTACATTGTTGGCAGCAAAGGCAAGGTAATAGGTGTTGATCTATCTACAGCTTTTATTGAGCACTTAAATCAAATTGCATTAATCCATAAATTACCTATTCAAGGAGTTGTCTCAGATTTCAACCAAATGAAACTACAACCTAATACCTTAGATGGCATGTATTGCCGATGGGCACTAGCATGGCTCCCAAACCCAAAAGAGATTTTGAAAAAAGTATATGATGCCCTTAAACCAGGAGGAAAAATGATTGTGCATGAATACTATGATTGGACCACCCATCAAACACAACCCCACAAACCTAAATTACATAAAGCCATAAAGGCAGCCATGCAAAGCTTTGAAGATTCTCAAGGAAAAATTAATATAGGGCGAGAACTTCCAAAGCTATATCAAGAACTTGGCATGAAAGTAACGCACATAAGGCCCATGCTAAAAATGGCTACCATAGACCAGTTGTCTTGGCAATGGCCTAAGACTTTTTACCACAGCTACTTCCCGCGCCTAGTAGAGGCTGGCTACCTTAGCGCCACACAAGTAAACGAGGCACTTGTAGAATTAACCGAACTAGAAAATACTCCAGGTGCTACCCTTTGCTGCCCGTTAATGGTAGAGGTCATCGCTGAAAAGATATAAACCAATAAAGGCGCTATTATAACATGTTAGTATAATCTACCCAAACCAGCCGTCTCTATCCAAACTTCTGTATTGAATAGCCTCAGAAATATGATCACTCGTTATCGATTTTGAAGCGCTTAAGTCTGCAATGGTTCGGGATACTTTTAAAATACGATCGTAAGCTCTTGCTGATAAGTTTAGTTTTTCCATAGCTGCTTTTAGCAACGCCATAGATTCTGGGTCGAGGGCACAATGGTTTCTAATTTGTGCAACTCCCATTTGCGCGTTGTAATGAATGTTTTTAAATGCCTCAAAACGAATGCCTTGTATCTTTCGTGCCCTGCCTACTCGTTCTCTAATAACACTACTGGCTTCTCCCCGCTTTGTATCACTTAACTTTTCAAAGGGCACAGGGTTTACCTCAATATGAATATCAATTCTATCTAATAAAGGGCCCGACACTTTACTCAAATAGCGCTGCATTTCTTGTGGCGAAGATTGCACAGGCGCGTCTGGATCATTAAAATAACCACTAGGGCTAGGGTTCATGCTAGCAACTAACATAAAACTAGCAGGATAGGTAACCGTAAAACGTGCTCTTGAAATAGTGACATCTCTATCCTCAAGGGGTTGGCGCATTACCTCCAAGACACCTCTTTTAAATTCGGGCAACTCATCTAAAAATAAGACTCCATTATGCGCCAAAGAAATTTCTCCTGGTTGTGGATACTGCCCGCCTCCAACAAGTGCTACATCTGAAATGGTGTGATGCGGGCTTCTAAAAGGTCTTGATGTCATAACCCCCGTCTTGTCTAGAGTTCTTCCAGCAACACTATGTATTTTAGTGGTTTCTAGACTCTCATGAAGGGTCATTGGAGGAAGAATGGAAGGCAATCTTTTTGCCAACATTGTTTTTCCAGAACCAGGAGGACCAATTAAAATAATATTATGCCCTCCAGCAGCAGCTATTTCCATACAGCGCTTTATAGATTCTTGGCCTTTTACGTCTGCAAAATCAAATTCTGGGCACTCAAGATGCTCATAGAATTCGGCTTCTAAATCTATAATGGTCTGCTCCAATGGGCTTGCTTTGTCAAAAAAGCCAATTACCTCAGAAATATTACAGACGCCATACACCTCCAAACCTTCAACTATAGCTGCCTCCTTTGCATTTTGCTTGGGTAAAATGAAGCCTTTAAATCCCTCCTCTTTAGCCTTAATGGCTATAGGAAGCGCACCTCTTATGGGTTGTAAATTTCCGTCGAGAGACAACTCTCCCATTATAATGTATTGCTCTAGTGCATGTTGTGCTTTAATTTGATGTGTGGCCACTAAAATCCCTAAGGCTAAGGTTAGGTCATAGGCTGAGCCTTCTTTACGCAAATCTGCGGGAGACATATTAAGGATTAACTTTTTACCTGGGATTTTATAACCGTTATTTTGTAAGGCGGCTGCAATCCTAAAATTACTTTCTTTAATAGCATTGTCTGGCAGACCAACCAAATGGTAGCCTATACCGGTGTTAACATGTACCTCTACGGTGATGGTGGTAGCTTCAACGCCAAAGACGGCGCTTCCATAAACTTTTGTAAGCATATTTAAATAAATGGTATGCTATAACTAGGGAAGTGTAATAGTTAAATATACAAACAAAAAAGCCACTACCAAAATAGGCAGTGGCTTTGTTAAAATGACTTAAATTTTTACAACTCTAAACTAAATCCAATGCGAGCATTGCGTCCACGGGTTTGAAATCTATATATTTCTTGATAGTCTTCATTTAATAAATTGCTTAGATTCAAGAAAATACGCATGTTATCCACAAGGCTTACTTGGGTAGCAATAGTAAAATCTAGTGTACCATAACTCTCCAGGGTAATAGCATCTGTGGTAAATGTATCATTATTAAAGAAAGAATCTTCACGCGATCCAACAAACTGATAATTTAAACTAACATATCCTTTTTCTGAAGTATACGAAAGTAGCGCATTTGCTTTATGTTCTGGAATACGAAGTGCAAAACGCTCATCAGGTTGTGTGTTTGTATAGTTGGCATTAAAACCAAAACGTTCTGTAAATTTAACAGCAGCTTCGATTTCAAATCCACTAGCAGTAAAAGAATCATCTATGTTTTGATATTGATAGATAAAATTTTCTGGGTCTACCGTTACAAAATCTACAAAATTGGTTTCTGTTCTGTCAAAATACACTGCACTAAGACGCAATGCATTTCCATGTGTATACTCTAGACCCCCCTCTAAGGTTGTATTTTCTTCTGGTTGTAACTCTAGATTTCCATAGCTTGGAGCATGTAATTGGAATAAAGAAGGTGTAATGTATGCTGTACTATAAGAACCCAAGACTTTTAAAGTGCCTTTCCCTAAGTTAAACCCATATGATGGGTTGATGTTATATACAGCGTGAGAGCCATATTCACTATGGATATTTAAACGTGCTCCCGCATTTATATTTAATCCAAAAGAAGAGATATAGTTTAAGTTTACATAGGGGTCAAAAATATTGAATTCGGCAATACTATCGTCCAAATCTTTCACAAACTGTGTCTGTCCAAAAGGAACACTAAAGGATTTGAAACTACTGCTGTTATGACCCAAGCCAACTAATGCGGTAAGCCCCTCTAGCACCTCATAGGTTGCGTAGGCATCCAGGCCATAGGCCTTCGTATCAAACTTAGATGGGTAACTAGAATCAAATTCTCGTTCTATCCATGTATATGAATCATTAAACACAAACATTCCTTTGTTATACTTCCACAGCAGTTGCCCACCAGTTCTTAATTGGTTAGTAATGTTTTGATTTTCTGCATCTGTGTAATTAAAGCTGTCAAAATCAGCTTTTACTTTTCCGAAGCTGAAAAACTGACTGTAGGAAATGTTTTTATTAAACTTGTACCCTAGCTTTACACGGCCTTCATATTGACTATACACATCAGAAATAAAAGCATCTGTCGCATCTTCTGGCGCCTCAACTGCAGACAATCCCTTAGCATATCGTGTACTAAAATTAGCATTGTAAAAAAAGGAACCCAAAGTGCCACTCAAGGCAAATGTTCCACTTTGAGAACTAGGAATAGAGCTAGTGTATTGATTATTAGATATACCATCACTATTCTCTGCAGAACGATTGGTCCCTATAGATGAACTTACACTAGCATGTACTTTGTCTTTACTAGCAGGTAGTGTTGTGATACTAATTACTGCTGTGGCAGCTCCAGAACCATACAAAACACTGGCAGCGCCCTTAAGCACTTCAATACGCTCAATAGTTTCGGCTGGAATTAATCGTAAATCATAATCATTCGCTATAGAGGATGGATCATTAACAGCAACACCATCAACTACAACAAGTACTTGTCTGTTTCTTCCTCCACGAACGAAGTAACCAAGGTTTTGACCATCGTTGCTTCTGCTTCCATTAATTTCAAAGCCTGCTATTTGGTTTAATACTTGGGCCACAGATTGGCCTTGATTATTTTTAAGTTGTGCCCGAGTTATGGTCGTTACCACTTTACCACTATTCTTTCTAGGAATATTGATTTTAGTGGCAATCATAACAGAGTCTAATACTTCAACTTTTTGAGTTTCTTGTGCCGTGAGTATGCTCGTTGCGCATACCGTTAAGGCCAATACTAATTTTTTCATAGTGTGTTTTTTTTCTGGCTAAGCCAAAATGTTACATTAATAAATAAATTAGGAAAAAATAAAGTACAGTAAAACCACAAGTGTAGCTACACCATACAATCCTTTATCCCGAAGGTTTGTAATGATGAATCTAGGCAGGTCTCCTGGCTTGTCATTGTGTAACCTTCCCATTCGCAAAGGCGAGCAGTGGTATAAGAAAACACGATCCATCTATTGTGGATGACTTACAGTTGCGGGAACAGCTTTTGTATTTCACAAAATTCCCTTTTAATGATACGTAGTGTACCAACCAAAATTCTACGCGAAAATAGAACTTATTTTTAAATACAAACCCAATAGACGTAAAAATTGAACGTACAATTGATATTTGTTTCACTACTTTTGTGTTTTAACAAAAATAATGAGAGTACCTTCTATTATAAAATATTTGGCCTTAGTAGCATTAAGTCTTGGAATGTTATTTTCATGCAAACAGCCAACTAAAAAACAAAAACCTACTCTTGTTTCTAAAAACATACACTACGCCAAAGGTTTTAGCATTTCTAAGGTAGATAACCATCAAGTTCTTAGCATCATAAGCCCTTGGCCAAATGCAGAGAAAAGTTTTAAATACGCCTTGGTTAAAAAAGGTGCAACTATAAAAAATCCTGAGGTATATGACGCCGTTGTAACGGTGCCAATTACAAAAATCGTAGTAACATCTACAACACATATTCCATCGTTAGAGGCCTTAGGTGTTGAAAACACGCTGATAGGATTTCCAAATCTTAGGTATATCTCCTCAAAAAAAACACGAAAAAACATAGCCAAAGAAAACATCAAAGAACTTGGCAGAAATGAAGCACTCAACACAGAAGTGCTCATAGAATTAGCGCCAGATATAGTAGTGAGTTTTGCACTAGATGGAAATAGCAAAAGCTTACAAACCGTAAAGAAAACAGGTATTCCAGTACTTATAAATGCAGATTGGACAGAAACACATCCTTTAGGTAAGGCAGAATGGATAAAGTTTTTTGGTGTCTTGTACAACAAAAATGAGCTTGCAAATCGTCTTTTTAATACCATTGAGACTAACTACACTCAAGCAAAAAAACTAGCACAAAACACAAAAGCAAAACCAACCGTTTTAAGTGGAGCAATGTTTAAAGACATCTGGTACATGCCACAAGGAGATAGTTGGGCTGCCCGTTTTATTGAAGATGCACACGGTGACTACCTATGGAAAGATAGTAAAGGCACCGGAAGCATTGCATTAAACATAGAAAGTGTTTTAGAAAAAGCGCAAAAAGCGGCCTTCTGGATGGGTCCAGGACAATTTACTAGCAAAGCTCAATTGCTTGAAAGCAACAATGTGTACGGCCAATTTGATGCTTTTAAAAATAATAAGGTATTTGCTTTTACAAACAAAAAAGGAGAAACAGGCGGGGTGCTATATTATGAGCTTGCTCCCAATAGACCAGATTTGGTATTAAAAGATATCATTAAAATATTACACCCAACGCTATTGCCGGAGTATCAACCTTATTTTTTTGAAGCTGTAGAATGATAATACAAAAAACATACACTCGTTTTTTTGTCCTGCTATGCATCTTGCTAGCAATCTTATTTTGCATTAATATTAGTCTAGGTTCTGTTCATATTTCTATACAAGAAACCTTCAAAAGTCTTGTTGGTACGGCTAGCAAAAGTTCTTGGCAATATATTATTACACAGTATAGAGTGCCTAAAGCCATTACTGCGATCATTACAGGAGGTGGTTTGGCAATCTCGGGGTTATTAATGCAAACACTATTTAGAAATCCTTTAGCAGGACCATTTGTTTTAGGGCTTAGCAGTGGCGCAAGTCTAGGTGTTGCCATCTTAATTCTAGGTGCTGGAGCTCTTGGAGGGGTATTAAGCTCGGTGCTTATGAGCTCATGGAGCTTGGTTATAGCAAGTGCTTTAGGTAGCTTCTTAGTATTACTAGCGGTGCTGGCTGTAACATTTAAAATAAAAGACACCATGGCTATTCTTATAATTGGGCTCATGTTTGGTAGTCTTACAGGCGCTGTAGTTGCGGTACTCTCCTATTTTAGTAATGCAGAACAATTACAACAATTTATATTTTGGTCTTTTGGAAGCTTAGGTAATCAATCTTGGGAAGGTGTTGCTATTCTTTCTATGTGCTTTTTTGTAGGGTTAATAATAAGTATAGGGAGCGCCAAAGCACTAAACGCATTATTACTGGGCGAAAACTATGCTAAAAGTATGGGTCTCAAAATAAAGAATAATATGCTGCTTATTATTTTAGCTACAAGTATATTGGCGGGTGGTATCACGGCTTTTGTTGGTCCTATTGCCTTTATTGGCCTTGCAGTACCCCATGTAACTAGACAGTTTATAAAGACATCCAACCATTTTGTTTTAATTCCTGGAGTTGCTATAAGTGGCGCTATATTAATGCTTATTTGTGATACCATAGCACAGTTACCTGGCACACAATATACGCTACCCATTAATGCTATTACATCTCTTATTGGTGCCCCTGTGGTTATTTGGTTGTTAACTCGTAGAAGGAAACTTATTTTTTAATGGCTATGAAAACAAAACATACCGTCATTAGTTGTCAAGACCTAAGCATTGGCTATCATAGTAAAAAAAAGACAACACTCATTGCCAAAGATATTAGCTTTTCTATTGCAGAGGGCACACTTGTGGCTATGGTAGGGAGCAACGGTATAGGAAAATCAACCTTAATAAAAACCCTAACAGCCATGCTGCCTGCTATAAGCGGCAGCATTCAAATTAAAGGCAAAGAAACTACCGCTTATAGCACCTTAGAACGCTCTAGCAAACTAAGTGTGGTACTTACAGAAGCACCTGCTTCTAAAAACTTAAGCGTTATAGAACTCGTTAGTCTAGGAAGACAGCCACATACCAATTGGATGGGAACATTGTCACGCCAGGATAAAGATAAAATCCATGAGGCGCTAAACGATACAGACCTTACGGCATTAGCACATAGAAACTGCTTTGAATTAAGTGATGGTCAATTACAACGCGCTTATATAGCAAGAGCCTTGGCGCAAGACACCCCGCTCATTATTCTAGACGAACCAACGACACACCTTGATTTATATCATAGAGCTAGTATTGTAAAACTTTTAAAAAAACTAACAGAAGAAAAAAACAAGACCATTGTTTATTCTACACATGAAATTGATCTAGCCATTCAAATCTCAGATAAAATGTTGGTCATGACACCAAACCAAATAGCTTTTGACACTCCTTGTAATTTAATAGAACAAGGTGCTTTTGATATTTTATTTCCTAATGAAATTGTTGTTTTTGATAAGAAAACAGGTCGTTTCTCTGTTACGTAAAACTCGATAGCTACCTATTTTCCCACTCATTATTTTTTTATGAATTATTCTATCTTAATATCATATAACAACATTAGTTAGTAATTTTTCTAGGCTTCGATACTAATATTTCAGAAAAACTAAAAACCTTAGCAACTATTTGACCACAACTCATCGCTGAAAAACAACAATTCAGTAAATAAAAAGATACTAAACGAATTTATTCTCTCAATTTTGAATCGTTAAACTGAACTAAAAAAATGGAAAAAACGATTCAAATTTTAATTTATATTCACGCTGCATTTGGTGGAATTGCATTACTTGCAGGTTTGGTTTCAATAATTGCAAAAAAAGGAAAAAATATTC
>CAJWVI010000043.1 GCA_913048115.1 uncultured Flavobacteriaceae bacterium
TCTATGGATTGATCTGGGTATTGAGTTTTTCTCTTTTCCCTTATGTTTATGCAAGTAGCCTGGCGATGTTCTCATCTATTCCACGTAGTATTCGTGAGTCAAGTGACATATTAGGAGCATCCAAATGGCGCTATCTAAGGTCTGTAGCTTTTCCTTTGGCATCCCCCGCAATTATTAGTGGACTGTTTTTAGTATTTATGGAAGTGCTTAACGATTATGGAGCTGCCAAATATTACGGAATCAATACATTTACAACGGGAATATTCAGAACATGGACGATGCTTGAAGACCTGCAATCAGCGGTGTACCTATCGGCATTATTGATCGTAATGGTTGTCATTATCAATTCACTGGTAAAGTGGCAAAGAGGAAGTAAATCTTATGCTGTAAAAGGGAGTACAGACCAGCTAAAGTCGACAGATAGAATTGTTTTAAAAGGCAATAAACGGCTTTTAGTTTGGGTAATAGTTGGTATTCCTATTTTCTTTGGTCTCTTATTACCTCTAGGGCAGTTGTTTTACTGGGCTACACTCACTTATGAAAAAATATTAACCGTTGAATTACTTAAGATAGCGGGACAGAGCTTCACTATCGCCTTGGTTACTACCGGTCTTATTATTCTTACTTCATTGGCATTAATCTATTTTTCAAGATGGAATCATTTAAAGAGTTTGCATTTTTTTAAGAAAGTTGCAACTATTGGCTATGTGATTCCAGGAGCCATTATAGGAATTGGAGTTATAAGAAGCAGCCAGTCTTTTATCACTTTTTTTGATGAGGTATTCAGCCTTGAAATTGGGTTTATGTTTTACAGCAGTAGTGTTGTTTTAATATATGCTTATGTTTTTAGATTTTTAGCAGTGGTATTTCATCCACTAGAGGCCAACTCTTTAAAAGTGGGAAAGAAAATCTCTGAAGCTTCTTACCTTCTGAATGTTGGCAAGATAAAAACACTATTCAATATTGAATTTCCTTTGTTGAGAACCGCTTTATTGACATCAGGAATATTGGTTTTTATTGACGTATTAAAAGAGCTGCCATTAACACTAATTCTTAAGCCCTATAATGTACAAACATTGGCCGTAAAAGCATATGAGTATGCAGAAGACGAACGTGTTGCAGAAGCAGCCTTACCGGCATTAATGTTGATCTTTACAATTACAATATCAATGGCATTGATTAACTATTTGCAGAAAAGAGATAAATTAAAAATATAAATAAGGATATTTTATGGTTGTGAATTCTATTTTAGAAATCAGTAAACTTTCTAAGTCTTATGATGGAAAAGTAAAAGTACTGTCTAATTTTAACTTCAAGATGGAGAGCGGTAAGATATGTGCAATTGTAGGTGAAAGCGGAAGTGGAAAATCTACCTTACTAAGACTTATAGCTGGTCTGGAACGACCAGACGGAGGTGAAATAAAAGTAGCACAATCTATAGTTAGTGATAACACAAAAATAGTACAGCCTCAATTGCGAAATATTGGCTTTGTTTTTCAAGACTTTGCCTTATTCCCTCACCTTACTGTAGAACAAAACATAGCATATGGCATTAAAGATAATAAAAGTAAAATCATAGACACGTTACTTAAGCTAGTGAAAATGGAAGGCTACAAAAAGTCCTATCCTTCTCAATTAAGTGGTGGTCAAGAACAAAGAGTAGCTTTAGCCCGTACATTGGCAATTGAGCCTAAATTACTTTTACTGGACGAGCCATTTAGTAGTCTAGATATTGGTTTAAGGTCTGAATTACGCAAAGAAATAAAAGGTATTGTAAAGAAGCTTAATACCTCTATGATATTCATCACTCATGACATCTCAGACGCGATCGATATCGCAGATGAAATTATTTTCTTAAGAAACGGAAAAATAGTACAGCACAGTCCTATCTCTGAATTATCGAAAAGCAGTAAAAATGAAGACATCAGTAAAATTATGTCTGAATTAAAGGCCAATATGGAAGGGATTTTAAATCTATTCCAAAAATAAAGACCCCTTGAGATAAATGTATATAAAAATTGGCGAAATAGTAGTAGACTATAGGTTTTTGGATCTTAACATACTTTATATTTAACAGGAAGTTTCAAGCTTTGTAGTAGCCTATTTTTTTTTAATAAGACCTTAAATTGGAAAGTAAAAGAGTATTTAAACGCAACTTTCCTCACACAAATAATTAGACAATCACGTAATTTTAAAATAAATGAACTATTTAATCACTGCACTCTTAGTAGTGTTAACATTACAATCCTGTGATAAGAGCAATGAGATAGCCATCACAGAAGAGGATGAAAACTTTGTGCTGTCCTCTGTATACGGTACAATATCTCATAGCTTCGATTACAAGGAGAGCAAAGTTTCTAAAATATTTATGGTCTTAGAGGAAATGACCCTTGAAAAAGAAATCATATACAATCAAGATAACCACATTGAATATTCCATTAATACTTATGAATTTGATGATTTAAGCGTCTGGGTGGATACTACATTTGTAGAATATCAAGAAAACCTTATTCATAGAACTACAACTCAAAAATACATTGAAAACTTCAAAATCAATGAATATTTACAGTATGACCAAGAAAATAGATTAATTAGTGTTCGGCAAGAACGAATATTGAATACTACGTACAACCTAATTTATAACTTCATCTATGACCAAGAAAATAACGTGACAAGATTGGATATTCCAAATTTTCAATACAATCTTTTTGAATATGATGACAAAGTCAATCCATATACACAAATTGACTTAGACACAAAGATTATACTAGGAGAATGGACATTAATGAATGTACTAAGTAAAAATAATACTATAGCCGAAACAATAATAGATGACAGTACAGGAGCAACCATCGAGAATTTCGAATTTGCATACCAGTACAATGATGCGAACTTACCTATTAATAGAACAGAGGAGTTTGAGATCACAACTTTTTATGAATATTAATAAAAAGACTGACTGTGACTAAAGAGCTACCCCCCTACTCTAAAACAGGACAGGTTGTTTACCAAAACAAATACGCAACAACAAACAAAATTAAGATACAATTAGGGTTAGACAAGGGTGTTTATTATCTTGAGCTTGGTAATGAAGATTGAAAAACTACTTTAAAGATACTAAATCAATAATGACACCTGTTAACAAAACCTATGAATCATAAACCTTTGTTAGATTACATACATAAATATATCAACTTAACCCTTGAAGAACAAACCATTCTACTTTCTAAAATAATTCATAGAAAATATCTCAAAGATCAATACATAGTTCAACAAGGAGATATTTGTAAAAGTGCTAATTTCATAATTTCGGGATGTACAAAAACATTTTATATAGATAAAGAAGCTCAAGAGCATATTGTGACCTTCTCCATTGAAGATTGGTGGACATCAGACTTAGGGAGTTTTATAACTCAAACTCCCGCAGACTTTAACGTTCAATGTCTGGAGAACACCGAACTTATTCAATTTACCTTTGACAATCTTGAGGAGTTATATGCAGAAATCCCGAAGCTCGAGCGGCTTTTTAGAAAGATTGTTGAACGTGCTTTTGTAGCTTCACAAAAAAGAATTATTAAAAATTTTAGCCTTACAGCCAAAGAACGCTATCTAGTCTTTAAACAAACATATCCTAAAATTGAGCAACGAGTTCCTCAATATATGATTGCTTCTTATTTGGGTATAACCAAAGAGTTTTTGAGTAAAATAAAAAGTCAACTCAGTTACGATAAATAGATGTTAATCTAGATTAATACCATTTTGTAATCTACTTCATTTTCTACGGCTTTAATATTTAAGACATTTGTACTTTAATAATTAAAACTAAAAAAATGAATACATTACCAAAAAATAATATGAAAAATGACCCTCCTAAATGTGGTTGTGGAAACACTCAAGATATAAATGGCTTTTGCGATGGGTCACATCTAAATAAATAAAATATAAGTTTTACAACGAAGCATACTTCAAAATATTAATAATTAAAAATGATAAATATGAAAAATTCAATTAAAAACATAGCTACACTGGTAATCGTAGCATTTATGACATTTTCTTTCACAGCAATAAATGGCGATAAAAAGCAAATTAAATTAGAAAGCAGTAAAGTTGTATGGAAAGGCTATAAAGTAACAGGCGCTCATGTAGGAGTTATCTCAATTAAATCTGGACACCTTAATTTTGACAAAGAAATATTAACTGGAGGAAACTTTGAAATAGATATGTCAAGTATTACCGTTACCGATTTAGAAGGCGGGTCTAAAGCAAGTTTAGAAGGTCATCTAAAGTCTGATGACTTCTTTGGAGTTACAAAATACCCATCAGCATCACTCAACTTTACCAAGGTTGAAGCAACAGGTAAAAACTCATATAAAGTCAATGGAGAGATAACTATTAAAGGGAAAACAGAAACTGTTTCATTTAATGTTTCTGTTTATGGAAACAAAGCCAATGTATCCTTGAAAATAGATAGAACAAAATTTGATGTGAGGTATGGATCTACAAGTTTCTTTGATGGATTGAAAGACAAAGCAATTTATGACGAGTTTGACTTAGTTGCTGATTTAGAATTTTAAAAAGATTTGCAAAGCACAAGAAAAATTAAATTCTATTGTTGTTAAAAAAGTCAATACACTAACAACCTATATAAAAATAGCTGTCTAAGCACAAACCCAAAGGTTTGTGCTTTTTTATTTATATTTATCGCTGTGAAAAATTAGCAGATATAAACCCGCTAGTTTTGATACACAAAAACAATAGCTAAAATTATAAACAAATGGAGTTGAATGTTCATCAAAAAAATTCGTGTAGAATATGTAACAATTATGAACACAACACACAATTTGTAGCGAGAGAAATGATGTTTGGTTTTAGAGACACATTTGGCTATTTTGAATGTAATGATTGTAATTGTCTTCAAATTGATACAATTCCAGATGATATGTCTAAATATTATCCTGAAAATTATTACAGTTTTAGTGAGTATAAAGGAAAGAAGTTTAAGGGATTTTCTGGATTACTAAAAAAAAAGAAGTATTATTTTTTAATAACTGGTGGCAAGGTTCTACAAAAAATTATGGGTCTATTTACTGGAAGTAATAACTACTTTGTCTTCCAGGGGCTAAATATCAGTAAGAATACAAAAATCCTTGATGTAGGTTGCGGAAATGGAGGGAGCTTTTTATATCCATTGGCAGAAATTGGATTCAAAAACCTTAGGGGTTGTGATCCTTACTTAAAAACTTCAATAGTATACCACAATGGGTTACAGATAGACAATACTCATATTTACGAGGCTAAAGGTCTATGGGATATCATCACGTATCACCATTCTTTTGAACACATTGCTGACCCCCTGGAACACATGAAAAAAATATATGACCTTTTAAAACCAGGCGGAATTTGTATCGTAAGAATTCCTACAACATCGTCTTTCGCATGGGAACATTATGGAATTAATTGGGTGCAACTAGATGCTCCAAGGCATTTCTTTCTTCATTCTAAAGAAAGCATGCAAATAATAGCAGAACATTCAAAATTAGAACTATACAAGACTGTTTTTGATTCTACTTATTTTCAATTTTCAGGAAGCGAAAAATACATAAATGATGAATCCCTGATTACACGGGAGCCAAAAGGGTTTATCAATAAGATGCGAGGAAAAATTCAGAAGCATCAGTATCAAAAAAAGGCGAAACTACTCAACAAGGAGCAAAAAGGAGATCAAGCTGCTTTCTTTTTTAGAAAAAGTGGTTCTCAAACTTTAGACAACAATAAATAAACAGCATTTAAACAAGAGTTTATAAAAACGTTGTACTTAATAAAACTATATGAACACTTTAAAAAAAATTTCATTTCCATTTTTATCACTTTTCCTATTGTATAGATCCATTGAGTTAACCAGAAGTTTAACTTTATCAAAACCCAATGAATATAGCAATATAGAGGCGTTGCTTATATCATTTTTATTAACACTTTTTATTACAGGTATTTTTGCATTTATTGGATTTGCATATTCTTCTAGTAAAATTTTACCAGACAGATATTATGAAATTAAAAACCCAAGAGTTTTAAACTATACAAGTAAAGTGTTAGGCATTAAGTATTTTAGGGTCTTAGTTCTCTTCTTTTTTTGGGGCAAAAAAAATAACCAGAAAAAATACTTCAATGGAACAAAAAAGGGCCTTCATAATTTTATCTACCAGACCAAGCAATCTGAATTTGGGCACTTGGGTGCTTTGCTTCTTATTTTGGTTTTGACAATTTATTTGCTTGCCCACAAATATTATTTCCTTACTCTAATTATAACCTTGATAAATATTCTCGGAAATCTTTATCCAATAATATTACAAAGAACACATAGAATTAGAATTGCAAAAATAACTAAGCACAACACCATATAAATTTAATAGCTAGCTCCTAGCCTATTTACTAATGCCCTAGATGGCTTTGTTTGTTCCTGTTTTAATTATACATTTAGTAAAACAAGCACAACACACAAGACCCTATAAAATTTATTACGCTATAGCGTGTTTAAGAAACTTTAAGCATAATTTTTTGGTGTGTATTGTATTTATTAAATTAGTTGCTTAAAGGCCAAAAAAACAAGGTACATTAAAGCCTTAGCCTTAGACAATAACTCAAATCTTTAAAATATGAATGCAGTCGAACTTATAAGCAAAGTGTTCCTACCCTTATCTCTTGCCATAATTATGCTAGGGATGGGAATGACTTTAATTCCTACTGATTTTACTAGAATAATAAAATACCCAAAAGCCATTTTAATTGGTCTTACCAATCAACTTATCTTTTTGCCTATTATTGGTTTTTTACTAGCTATCGCTTTTAATCTAAATCCTGTAATGGCAGTTGGGTTGATGATTTTAGCTAGTTGTCCTGGAGGTCCAACTAGTAATTTGATAACTCAAGTTTGTAAAGGAAATATTGCCTTGTCGGTCACTTTAACTGCTATTGCTAGTATTGTAAGTATTGTAACAATACCCTTTATTCTATCTTATGCTTTAGCCTATTTTGGTAGTAACACCGATGTTATAATTAAGTTACCCATAATTGACACCATACTACAAATAATGGTAATAACTGTGATACCAATTTCTATAGGAATGCTCATTCGTAAACATAAAACCAATTTTGCCAAACAAATGGAAAAACCTATGAGAACCGCCTCAACCGTTATTTTCATACTCGTTTTCATTGCAGTATTAGCAGCCAACGCAGATAAACTAGTAGATGGAATGAAAGAGGCTGGAGTCGTTACCTTAGTACTTAATATCGTAACAATGGGATTGGGCTATCTCACCGCTAGGATGTTTAAATTAGAGATAAAAAATACTATTTCAATTACAATAGAGAGCGGTATACAAAATGGGACCCTAGCACTTGTAATTGCAACGTCTATATTAAATAATGTAGAAATGGGTATTCCAATAGGAGCCTATGCAATTTGGATGTTTCTTACTGCGGGAATATTAATGTGGCTCTTAGGTAAAAGACCTAATGTAGATTCAAAATAAAAAAAGTCCCACCGAAGCAGGACTTAAATAATTAATTAAAATATTTTTACTTATTTAATCTCATGGTGAAACAGTTAATCCTAACGCTACCAATTGAATGGGTCATCACCTTCAAGTAATTCTATCGCTAAAGCTTCAGCTATTAATAGTGTGGCATCCTCTGCAGAAATCGTAAAAGCAAATTCACAACTTTCTTGGTTATCACAAGGTAGTATATAATTAATATTACAAAAATCCCGTGCTTTTCCAATATAAAACGTCCATTCATCAGACACAAAAGCATCGTATATTATATAAAGTCTATATCCTTCTTCATTTACTAAAGCAACATATGGATTTCCAGAATGGGTGCCAGTCCACATGTCAATATATGGGCCATAAAGGTCTAAATTAGCTTTTTCACAAGTTACTTCTAACACCTCTTCTACTGGTAAAGTTACAGTATTCATTTGCAATGTTACCGCTGTTTGCGCTAGTAACCTTCCATTTACCGTTGCCCCTGTTTGCACAGCGATTGAGGTTGCTCCTAATAGGTTTCCTTCAAAGTGGCTTGTTGTACCTAATGTAACAGCGCCTGATACTTGCCAAAAAATGTTGTTGGCTTGAGCGCCTCCTTCTAAATTCATTCTAACTGCAGAACTCATTGTAAGTGTTCCTGCAACTTGAAAGATCCATACATCATTTGGACCACCTGAAATTGTTATGTCTGTAGGTATTAAAAGTGTACTTGTCCATTTGTGAAGCCCTGGTGAAAGGGTTAGTCCTCCTATAATCCCAGCTCCTACATTTAAATAATCTGGGTTAGAGCGTCCTGCAGCATCTGTATATGCAGTTTGCATATCAAGCACTGCTGTTGTGAGTCCTGGAGCATCCGTTATCCTACAAGGAAGTGGGCCTGCAGCATCAACTGTATTTATGTTTCCAATAACTTGGGGACACGTTAATAAAAGAGCGGCACCTGTTATTGGGCTAGTTCCTACATTACCTGTAATTAAAGACGGAGGCACATTGGTGATTCCTGATTTAGAAAGAATCGCAAAATCTCCAGCTACACCAAGACCAACAGGTAATAGTAAAGTTTTAGATTGCGGGATAATTAAATTTTGATCTTCGAGCTCTATGGCTTGTGATTCAGAATCACAGCTTGCCATAATTCCAAATATTAGCAACACTACAAATGGAAGAAATTTTATTTTTTTCATAAATATAAAATGTTTTGTTTTTTATTTTGTGCAAATATATTTAAAATATTATGAAATATAAAAATTAGTTGTTAAAAAGAGATAAAGATATTTTTTATAAAATTAAAAACAAATCCTATATATTACTTTGGTAAACAGCATTTTAATTTTTATAAAAATTATAAGATATCATATTAGTTGCTGATAAATATTTGAAAAATAGCTTGATTTAAATCTTTTTTTTAGTGGCCATATTAAATAAAAGTTCAACCTAATATGCAATAGGAAATCAATTACTCTTTTATAATTTTTAACACTTTTTCTGCCCCGTGTATTGTTGAAACCTTTACAAAATACGTTCCAGATTTCCATGATTGAGAAGCAATCGTTACCCGTGTTGTATTTGCAGAATGATTTGTAGTTAATTGTCCTAAAACACTATAGACCCTTATAGTTTGTATTTGCTCGCTACTTGTTAGAGTTAGTGTATTTTGGATAGGGTTTAAATAATGTACAGAAAGTGATACATTAATATCATTGATTGACAATGTAGGCTCTATAAAGTTTTGCGCGTAAATTTTTGATCCAGACCCTCTGTTTTCAGTAAAAACTGTAACAGCTTGACCATTTACTGGTCTATTAAATTGAATTCTACCTTTATTACTAGCATAGGTTGCTAGAGGTTTCATTTCTTCAGGCCAAACAAAATCTCCATTTTGAGCTAGATAACAAACATTTAATGTTGTTGGACTTCCACCATTATCTAAACCACTTTTAATTAAAAAAATAGGTTGATCAACTACTAACTGTAAATCTCCAGCGGGCACATTATCTGTTCCTATTGCAAAAAGTTCTTTTGCAGTATCTGTAAATTGTCTATCTCCAGTAGTTTTATCAAATTTTTGCACATAGGTTCCAGAATTGTTTTGAGATTGATCTCTATAGGTGCAAACAGACCAAATAAAATCTGAACCTGAATTAAAGTCAATTTTTGTTTCCATTTCATAATCTGTCTCATTGGTGTCAAAATCAGCACCATTAATACCCCAAGGCAAGGTTCCGTCGGGATTAATGCGTTGAAGGTATGAATCAAACCTAGAGCTTGAAGTGGCGTAATAACTATAGTAAACAACATCTGCATCTTGAACCCCGTCATAGGAGTTAATAAACGCAGTGGTTTTATTGGCTAGCTGTGTGGGGCTTTCCCAAACAGCATCTCCATTAATATCAAAGCGTTGTGCATACAAAGTAGAACTAATACCACTACCTAATTGATGATACACCATTATATAATTTCCTGAAGAAATTTCGTAAAGATTTGCAGGTGCAGAAGGGGTAGGTGCCGCGGGTGCAGATGGCCAAACAGCAATTCCATTATTATCATACTTTTGCATAGTTGCACTAGAGGTGGCAGTACTTAACCAAGACACAAGAGTCTCTCCAGAGGATAATGGCAATACTTTTACTAGAAATGCACCTGAGTTAGTAACAGTCCAGAGAACACTACCACTACTATCAATTTTATAGGCCAAACCAGTATCATTGCTAGTGCCGGTAACACCAACATAAATATTATTAGAATCATCTATACTCAAAGACCACTGAGAGGTAGAGGTACTCATAGGTATTGTATTGCTTATAAGAGCTCCATCTTCGCCAAATTGTTGATTTCCTAAAGCATCAAGAAGCTGAACCCTTAATTCATAATTTACTGGAGCTGCAACAGCCTTCCAAAACACCACATAGGTTTGCCCATCAGAGGTTCCTATAGATTTAATATCTCCAGAATTAGAACTTGCCACTAATGCGTTAACTGCAATATCTTCATTCCATTGGGCGTGAGAAACAAACCCAATTAATAAAATAATAATAATCGTAAAATTTTTCATAAACATTCTCGTTTTAATGGATGTGGGTGGGTAGTGTAATTATTTTATCTTTTAGATTCCTTTTTCAATAATACCAGGTGCTAGCGGTGTTAAATACGTCCCTGTAATTATTTCATTACTCTTGGTACTAATTATCGGCTACTTTGTTTAATAAAAAACAGTATCGGTATCAAACAGCCTTTCTAAGTGTGTTATTAAAGTTGGAGTGATTATCGGGAGTATTGGGTTTGTAATAGGCTTTTTTGATCCTATTATATTTACGCCACAAGCAAATCAAGGACCTTTGCTTGGCCTTTTTATTACGGGACAACCTGGGCTTGGATTAATAACAGGTGGAATTTATTGGCATGTGAAGATAAAGTGATTTCAAGCCACCAGCAAATACATGCTAGTGCAGCTTGAATCACCTTTTTTATCATACCATAGATCAAGAAACCACTGGGGTGCTTTTGAGTTAGCTCATTCTCAGTTTTTAACTTAATCTTGCTCAGAAGGTGCATTTACATTAACTGTTGTGTTTTCATTCAAATTTGGATAGTTTTCCTCTTTTTGTTTCTTGTTAGAGTAAAAGATATTCCAAAATGTCAAACCTATGTACACAGAAAATATGATAGCACCTATTATAAAAAATCCTAAATTCATGTTGTTCTTCTTTGTCTAATTGCTATTGCAAACAATAATATAGTGCCTGGCCAATGTGCAGAATATTGAGCCTCTTCTGTCATACCCATAATACCATAGCCTACAGAGTATAATAAACAAAGGAATGCTAAGATTACTGGATACCATTTTAAAATAATTTTTTTCATTTTGAGATTGTTTTTTGTTTATTGTTAATTATTGATTTTTAAATGTCTTTAAAGGGCTACCTGATGCTTTTGTAGCACCTCTAGGGTAGTGTATTGTAATGCTTTTTTATGAGTTGCTTCCAGAACGACAAAGGGAGCTTTACCAGCACGTTGTGCCTCTAGCCACCTAGATATACACAAGCACCACTTAGAACCTACCTTTAGCCCCAGAAAACCCCACTGTGGTATAGGGGTTGAAAGGTCGTTTCCACGAGATTTTGTATATTCTAAAAACTCTTGCGTTACTACAGCGCATAAAATATGAGTGCCAGAATCTTCTTGAATAGTTCTACAAAAGCCATCCCTAAAATAACCTGTTGGTGGATTATCACAGCAGGATTCTAAAGGAGTTCCTAGAACGTTAAATTCTTTATTGTTAATCATACTTTTGATTGTGTTTAGCGCTTTTTTTAAACTAAAATTAGATCTGTTTACCTCTAAGGAGCCTTAGTGTTGGAAATAATGGAAAAACAAACCTTATTCATATCTAAAGAGAATGTTGTTTGCTATGTGATAGCTAATGGTTTTTATACTCTCATACTATCAAATTTAATCAAAGAAAATGTGTTTATCTACTAAACTCCTGGTTTAAGCATAACTTTAACATAGGAAACACCCATGGTTTAAACAAAAATAGCCGCATTAAAAAACTCATTTCGAAGCTAATAAAAAATATTATAGCAGAGTTAAGATTCATAAAATCACCAAAAAAAAAGAACGATTAGACTACATTTTAAGTGTGATTCTAATATAGGTTCACAAAATTAAATACAGAGAATTTGATAGTTAGATTAGTAACTGCACTGAAAATCAAAAATATACCTATTTGTTCATCATACTTTTGTTAATTTAGCACTGCATAAAAAACAACAACACTTCTTTAAATCAAAAACAACATGATCACCCACAAATTAACAGTA
>CAJWVI010000044.1 GCA_913048115.1 uncultured Flavobacteriaceae bacterium
AACAACCCTACAAGTACAACAACTATTGGAAAACCAATGGTTAAAATACCTGGCAACATCATTTCTTTTAATGATGCTTTTGTAGAAATAGCAACACACTTATCGTATTCTGGCTTTCCAGTTCCTTCCATAATTCCTGGAATTTCTTTAAACTGTCTTACCACTTCATTTACCATTTCCATGGCAGCTTTACCTACCGCATTCATCGCTAATGCAGAAAATACTACAGGAACCATACCACCAACAAATAACATCGCTAATACAGGTGCTTTAAAAATATTAATTCCATCAATACCAGTAAATGTTACGTAGGCAGCAAATAATGCTAAAGATGTTAATGCTGCAGAGGCAATGGCAAAACCTTTACCCGTTGCAGCAGTTGTATTACCAACAGCATCTAAGATATCTGTACGTTCTCTTACGATAGGATCTTGCTCGCTCATTTCAGCAATACCACCTGCGTTGTCTGCAATAGGTCCAAAAGCATCAATCGCTAATTGCATAGCAGTTGTTGCCATCATAGCAGAAGCCGCTAAAGCAACACCATAAAATCCAGCCAAAGCATATGAAGACCATATTGCTGCAGCAAATAATAGCACAGAAGAGAATGTAGAAATCATACCAGTAGCTAAACCAGCGATAATGTTAGTTCCTGCTCCAGTAGATGATTGTTGTACGATTTTTAAAATTGGCTTAGAACCAAGGCCTGTATAATACTCAGTAAATGCAGAGATACCTGCTCCTACAACCAGACCAACCAAACAGGCATAAAACACTCTCATAGAAGAAATGTCTTGAAGACCTTCTCCAAAGAAATCCATTTGCATCGTTTCTGGCAGCATCCATGTTACTAAACCGTAACATGCGACAGCAACCATTAAGATAGATGCCCAGTTACCTATATTTAGTGCTTTTTGCACATCCTTTTCTTTTGCATCGTTAGATGATATTTTAACTAATAAAGTTCCAATAAGAGAAATGATAATTCCTACACCTGCAATTGCCATTGGCAATAAGATAGGGCCTATTCCTCCAAAAGCATCTTCTATCACGCCACCCATGTCTTTAATAACATAGTTACCAAGTACCATCGCAGCTAAAACAGTTGCAACGTAAGATCCAAATAAATCTGCTCCCATACCTGCAACATCTCCTACATTGTCACCAACATTATCAGCAATTGTTGCTGGGTTTCTTGGATCATCTTCTGGAATATCAGCCTGTACTTTACCTGCTAAATCTGCGCCAACATCAGCGGCTTTCGTATAAATACCCCCACCAACTCTTGCAAAAAGTGCAATAGACTCAGCTCCTAATGAGAACCCAGCTAATGCCTCTAATACAACAGTCATGTCCATTGTGCTAGTCCATTGACCACCCATAAACATATGATAGAATAAAATAAAGAAAAGTGTTAACCCCAATACAGCTAAACCTGCAACTCCAAGACCCATAACGGTTCCACCACCAAAAGATACTTTTAGCGCATTTGGTAGACTCGTTTTTGCAGCTTGCGTGGTTCTTACATTTGTTTTGGTTGCAATTTTCATTCCCATGTTTCCTGCAAAAGCAGAAAATATAGCTCCAATAACAAAAGCAACTACAATTAAATAGGTGCTATTCATAAAATAAGCAATACCCGCTAAAACAATACTTGCGCCTACCACAAAGTAAGCCAATAATCTATATTCTGCATTTAAGAATGCTAGAGCACCTTCATAGATGTGGTCTGAAATTTCTTTCATTTTACCATCACCTGCATCTTGCTTCATCACCCAGGATTTTTTAATTAGCATATATACTAAACCTATTAATGCCGCTGCTATTGGCATATATATCATCATTGCTTCCATATATTATTTGATTCGTTAATTAAGGCGGTAAAAGTAACAAATTAAAGACAATTAAAAAACACCTTTTTAATAAGTAAAAGAGGGAGCTTTAAAGTGTTAATTATGAGGGGTTAAATTGTAAAATTATAGTTTGTTTGATGCGCATTAGTTTGTCATTAGCCTAACAGGCACTCTTTAAAATAGCTTTCGTTAATTTTCGAGATGTGAAAACACGCCCTAGAAATTAAAACCAAAGGTACCTGTAAACCCAAATTTTCTTGCATTTGGATACGCAACCTTATCTAAATAATTTCCTCTAAAATTAACATCGAGCCTAAAGACCTTGAATATATTACCAACACCAAAGCTATATTCATAATATGGTTTGGTTGGGGCTTGGTATACAACATTAGATCTGTTAATATCAATATTAGCTTGACTAATACCACCTACAACTGCCCTAAAACCTATAACCTCTCTTAAATTATAGTTTCGAAGAAAAGGAATACGTTGAAAAATACGACCCCCAAAATTATGTTGCAAATGTAATGACACGTATTGATCACTCACAAATTCATAGAAATCGAGCTGAGAAAAGGTGTTGTAAATGCTAAAAAGAGTTTGATTTCCTGGAATAGGATTCAACAAACTTAAATTTACTTCTCCAAAGGTCTTACCGGCCTCTATAGTGGAGGTTAACCTACCAATACCACCAATATTAAAAGGTTGGGTATATAGTCCTTGAATACGCTGGTATTCAAAGTCTCCACCCAAAAGCCCCTTTATACCGTAAGTGAAACCCACAAAAACACTTGGAAAGCTCCCTTGATTTATAATGGTTCTCTCTACGCCATATCCAGACACTTTTCTTTTTGGAGTGAAAAATGTTAGTAGCTGTATTTCTGACTGACTAACATCCTTCCCGATGGTTCCATCTTCTTGAAGGTAATCTATAGTAAAGGTTTCTGTAGCTGAACTTAAGGATCTGTAAGAACCTGTAAAACGAATATTGAAATCTTTTGCTGGCTCTATAGAAAAACCGACTGTAGCTAATTTTATTCTGGTAAGTTTATCATTTGCACCTATTGTAATCAAGGAAGATGAGGCTAAGTTTCTCCCCAAAACATCATTGCTCGAGGATAGGCTTGCTCCAGTTTGTTCTACATCTTTTCTATATCCTGCATAAACAGTAAACCTATTCTTTCTATTAAGCAATAGCTTTGCTGACAATCCAAACTTAAAACGATCATCATTAAACCCATAAGCTCCAAAGCCCTCAAGCCTCCATTGATCATTTTGAGAAAAATAGGTTCTACCTCCCAAACGAATTCTTAACCCTTCTGCCTGGTTATAACCCAAAAGAGAAAATACAGGGCCGATGTCAAAATTTTCTGCTTCATAATAACCAGAAGCCAATACAGACCCAACACTATACAAGGCTTTAAACCTAGAGACAGTCTTTAATGTATCTAACATTTTGTAGACACTCAGTTCATCTTTGTTTAATTTTTCTAGACGATTTTCTTGCCAATACGTATCTGGACGATTAAAAACATCGTACTGATAGGGGTCTACTTGTGTTTTATAAAATTGTTCGTCTTTAGGAAGATCAAACACATAATCATCATACAGGGTGGTTCTTCTTCCATAAATACCTTTGGCGTCTTCTTTATCTTGTAGGCTAAAATCACTCATGAAGTAATCTCTAGTAATTAAGAAAATAGAATCGTTTAATACATCAAACTCTTGTTCAATGTACACCTCTCTAATCCAGTTTATATTGGCGCTTTTGGATGCCTGTAAGTTTATTTCTTTAATAGCCCAGGTAGAATCATTTACCCAAAAGTCTCCTTTAAATGTTAGTTCATTTTTACGCCTTGGGTAGTACACAACATTATAACACCATTTATCGCCTCTATAAGCACTGTCTAGCAAAACATAGTTGTATACATCTATTCCCGTGCGCGACAATGGGCTAGTAAATGCTTTGTCAAAAAACTTTAGGTAATTGTTATAGACATCATAATCACTATATAGGTCTTTTAAAAACGCTATAAGGGTGTTGTTATTTTCAAATCCAGAGTTTTTATTTCCTTCAAGCAATGCTTTTTCTTGATTCAGAACATTGTCTCCATATACTTTAGAAAATGCTTCATTGATAAAAATTGGTAGGTAAGTATTTCCAGTAACCTTTGAAGTATCTACTTCTTCAAAAATAAACTCCATACCCTTGAATATTTTATTTTTAATCAAAGAGCTGTCTATGGTGTTTAAATCAAACTCAAGTTTTTCATACTTGTCGTAAGCATATTGTTTAAATTTCTTTACTCCATTCTGCCTTCTGTTCTCCCAAATTTTGCGAAGAATATCTATGGCTGGATTGTTTTTTTTGGAGGTCTTACCGCTAAAAATAACTACCTCATCAAGAGAGGAAGCTTCTTGCTCTAGGGTAATTTCCATTTTATAATTTATCTTTTTATCTAGTATAACTTCTTTGCTTAGAAAGCCTAAAAAAGAGACTACTACCGTAGTATACGTTTTATCACTCTCTAAATAAAAACGGCCATCTTCATTAGAAATAGTTCCTTCAAAGCTGTTTTTAAAGACTACGTTAGCAAAAGGCACAGAGGCTCCATCGGTATCTTTAATAGAACCACTTATTTTAGTTTGGGCCATAGCGCTAACCGAAATAAAAAGTAGAAAAAGAAAAAAGAAGTGTCTCATGGAAGTAAAAATCTTTAAAAGATAAAGACAAATTAAAAAAAATACAGAAATTAGTTTCTGCTATGTTCTTTAGAGCTAAAACAACACGTTAAGCGATTTTAACGTGTTGTTTTATAAACCTTAGGATTTGTTATTTTTTATACAGCACTTTCTTTACTGCTTTTATAACATCTGTACTGTTTGGTAGCCACTCAGCAAATAAAGCTGGAGAATATGGAGCAGGTGTATCTGCAGTGTTTATTTTTTCAACGGGAGCATCAAGATAATCAAATGCTTGGCTTTGTATTTGATAGGTAATCTCTGTAGCTACATTTCCAAAAGGCCAAGCTTCCTCGAGCACAACCAAACGGTTTGTCTTTTTAACAGAGTCTAAAATAGCGTTGATATCTAGAGGGCGTACCGTACGTAAATCTATAATCTCACACTCGATTCCTTCTTTTGTTAATACATCTGCTGCCTTGTAGGCTTCCTTTATTATTTTACCAAAAGAAACTATGGTTACATCACTTCCTTTACGTTTAATTTCTGCAACACCAAGTGGAATTAAATATTCCCCCTCTGGTACTTCCCCTTTATCACCATACATTTGCTCACTCTCCATAAATATTACAGGATCGTTATCACGTATAGCGCTTTTCAATAATCCTTTAGCATCTGCAGGGTTACTTGGAACAACAACTTTTAACCCTGGTGTGTTTGCGAACCAATTCTCAAAAGCCTGTGAGTGTGTTGCGGCTAATTGTCCTGCACTAGCTGTTGGGCCTCTAAAGACAATAGGACAATTAAATTGTCCACCACTCATTTGTCTAATCTTTGCTGCGTTATTGATAATTTGGTCAATACCCACCAAAGAGAAGTTAAAGGTCATGTATTCTATAATGGGTCTATTACCATTCATAGCGCTACCAATGGCTATTCCAGCAAAGCCAAGTTCTGCAATAGGTGTATCTATCACACGCTTTGCTCCAAACTCATCTAGCATTCCTTTACTTGCTTTGTAGGCACCATTATATTCTGCTACCTCTTCTCCCATTAAATAGATCGTATCGTCATTGCGCATTTCTTCGCTCATGGCTTCACAAATGGCTTCTCTAAATTGAATTGTCTTCATAGCTATTGCCCAAGTATTTGGGTACTTTTAATTATACTACTCTTAATCTTTTTTATGCCTGAAATTTCAAAACAATATGAACTTTAAAATTCAGAAAAACAAAAATAGTGTTATTATCTTATTTTTGTACCCCAAGAGGATGGATTTAATGTTTTGAGCCTAATTATTTACTATGCGTGCATAGTAAATAAAAATAATATTCATTATCTTCGTGGTCGCAAAAATCAAGTCTATTGAATTTTCGAAACCAAAAAAAATAGTACTACAAATAAAATAACGATTTATATGAAAATATTAGTGTGTATCAGTCACGTACCAGACACTACATCAAAGATTAATTTTACTGATGGCGAGACAAAATTTGACACCAATGGTGTTAATTTTGTTATCAATCCTAATGATGAGTTTGGATTAACCCGCGCTATGTGGTTTAAAGAAAAACAGGGTGCCTCTGTGCATGTTGTTACTGTTGGAGCACCAGAAACAGAGCCTACTCTAAGAAAAGCTTTGGCAATTGGCGCAGATGAAGCCATACGTGTAAACACCCCAGCTACAGATGGGTATAGTGTTGCAAAACAGCTAGCTCATATTGCCCAAGAAGGTGATTATGATCTTATTATAGGGGGACGCGAGTCTATCGACTACAATGGCGGTATGGTACCTGGAATGGTGGCAAAAATGATTGGAGCAAACTTTGTAAACACCTGTATTAGCCTAGAGGTAGACGGTACTAGCGTAGTAGTAATCAGAGAAATCGATGGCGGTAAAGAAACCTTAAACACCTCTCTACCCCTTGTGGTTGGTGGTCAAAAAGGATTGGTCGAGGAAAGTGACCTTCGCATACCAAACATGCGCGGTATCATGCAGGCACGTAGCAAGCCATTACATATCAAAGAGCCTGTTACTGCCGGTGCAAAAACGGTAGCAACAATTTTTGAAAAACCAGCACCTAGAGGCGCTGTGAAGTTGGTAGATACCGTAGATGAGTTGATCGACTTGTTACACAATGAAGCCAAAGTAATTTAAATAACAAAAATAAATTTAGGTAATTAAAACATCTTTTAATACCTAATAATTAATATTAAATACCTTTAACATATGAGTGTTTTAGTATACACAGAATCTGAGAATGGTTCTTTTAAAAAAACAGCTTTTGAAGTAGTATCATACGCAAAAGCAATTGCAGATACATTAGACACTTCTGTAACCGCAATATCAATTAATGGTGGAGAAGCATCTGAGCTAGGAGTTTATGGTGCAGACAAAGTACTAGAGGTTAGCAATGATATGCTTACAAAATTCAATGCAGAGGGATATGCAGACGCTATATCGCAAGCTGCTGCGCAAGAAGAAGCCACCGTAGTTGTATTGTCTCAAACTGCAAACGCAAAATTTATGGCTCCTTTAGTTGCTGTAAATCTAGAAGCTGGCTATGTATCAAATGTAGTTGCGGTTCCTCAGAGCACAACACCTTTTAAAATAAAGCATAGTGTTTTTACTAACAAAGCTTTTTCATTAACAGAGATCAACACAAACACCAAAATTATTGGATTGGGTAAAAATGCATATGGGCTGCATGAAAATAGTGCTGCAGCAGTGGCAGAGGCTTTCTCACCAACAATAAAAGAAACTCAGACAACTGTCGTATCTGTAGATAAAGCCACAGACAAAGTTACCATTGCAGATGCAGAAGTTGTAGTCTCTGCAGGACGTGGATTAAAAGGGCCAGAAAACTGGGGGATGATTGAAGAAATGGCTGCTATTTTAGGGGCTGCAACAGCTTGCTCAAAACCTGTTAGCGACATGGGATGGAGATCTCACGGAGAACACGTTGGACAAACCGGAAAACCCGTAGCGGCTTCTTTATACATTGCTATTGGTATTAGTGGAGCCATTCAACACCTTGCTGGAATTAATTCGTCAAAAATAAAAGTGGTTATAAATAGTGACCCAGAAGCCCCTTTCTTTAAGGCAGCTGACTATGGTATTGTAGGGGACGCATTTGAAATAGTACCACAACTAAATGAAAAATTAAAGGCTTTTAAAGCACAAAACGCATAATTTTCATTACTTTGTGCCTTTGAAAAAGGCTGTTTAAATTAGGACAAACATCCTGTTTTAAACAGCTTTTTTTTATTTTAAAACTATGAGTCTAGTTAGATTAAACATTAAGGGGATTTCTTACAGCCAAACACAAAACGGAGCCTACGCCCTCATTCTTAGCGAAGTGGACGGCAATAGAAAACTACCCATAGTCATTGGAGCTTTTGAAGCACAATCTATTGCAATTGCATTAGAGAAAGAAATCATGCCTCCAAGACCCCTCACCCACGACCTTTTTAAAAACTTTTCTGATCGTTTTGAGATTGTTATCACACAGGTAATCATTCATAAACTAGTTGATGGTGTTTTTTACTCTAGCATTATTTGTGAGCGCGATGGCATTGAAGAAATTGTAGATGCTCGTACTAGTGATGCAATAGCCTTAGCACTGCGCTTTAAAGCGCCTATCTTTACTTATAAAAACATTCTAGACAGTGCAGGAATATTCCTTAAGTCTGGAGGTAAAAAAGAAGACAAAGAAGACCTTGATGAATCTTTATTAGATGAGTTTTTAAGTGGAGAAAACCCAGAGGCTATTAACAAAGAAGTACAAGATTACAAAAACCAAACCTTAAAAGAACTCCGCGACATGCTGGATGCCGCAGTCAAAAATGAAGACTACGAAAAAGCAGTACAAATAAGAGACGAAATTTCAAAGCGAGATTAAACTTTACCTAAAACCTATGAAAAAGTTGTTATATAGTATTGTTGTTTTGTTTTTCTTCGGAAATATCACGGCACAAAGCATTGAAAAGCAATGGGACTTTAGTAATATCAAATCACAAGATGGAAGCTCCCTTTTTGATATTAATCCAGAAACCGATACTTTTACCCTAGAGGGTGGTGGCTTTGAATATTCGCTAGCTGCAAAAAACAATTTAAAAGCAAGTGGAGATTATATATTTCAAAACAATGTATTGGTCCTGTTTTATAACCAACCTACAGACACCATACGCAGGTACCGTATTACCGGGCTAACAGACAACAAGCTCTCTTTTACAGAAAACAATGTAACATACTCCTTCAACGCTTCACAAAATACAAATGAAATGGCAGTTATTGAAGCCACTCAAGACACGAGTGATAATTCAACAAATGCAGCTATAATTCCTTCTCAAGGATTTTCTTTCAATAGTCTTTGGCGCGGGGTATTAGGTATGGTTACCCTTATTTTTATTGCTTTTTTGTTTAGTGCAAATAGAAAAGCCATTAGCTGGCGCACCGTTGGAATTGGGCTTACTTTACAACTTATTATTGCAGTAGGCGTCTTGAAAGTTGCATTTATACAAAGTGTTTTTGAAGGTATTGGAAAATTATTTATCAATATACTTGATTTCACTAAGGCTGGAAGTAAATTTTTATTTGAAGGTTTGGTTGTAGACATGGATACTTTTGGATTCATTTTTGCATTCCAGGTACTTCCTACAATCATATTTTTCTCTGCATTAACCTCTGTGTTATTTTACCTAGGAATTATTCAAAAACTAGTAAAAGCTTTTGGTTGGTTACTTTCTAAAGTATTAAAAATCTCTGGAGCAGAAAGTTTAAGTGTCGCAGGAAATATTTTCTTAGGACAAACAGAAGCACCGCTGCTTATTAAAGCTTACCTGGAGAAAATGAACAAGAGTGAAATGCTATTAGTCATGATTGGCGGAATGGCAACAGTGGCTGGTGCAGTATTAGCTGCTTACATTGGTTTCCTGGGCGGTGATGATCCTGCCCTGCGCCTTGTGTTTGCAAAACATCTACTTGCAGCATCTGTAATGGCTGCCCCTGGGGCGATTGTAATTTCAAAAATATTATACCCACAGACCGAAGAAATTAATACAGACGTAAAAGTTTCTTCAGAGAAAATTGGATCAAACATCTTAGACGCTATTGCCAACGGTACTACAGAGGGATTAAAACTAGCTGTAAATGTTGGCGCAATGCTATTAGTGTTTGTTGCTTTTATTGCAATGCTCAACGGAATTTTAGGTTGGTTGGGATCCTTCACGAACCTAAATGACTGGATGGCACTTCACACCTCCTACCCTAGCCTTTCTCTAGAGGCTATTCTAGGTACTATTTTTGCTCCTTTAATGTGGTTAATAGGTATTGCATCAAAAGATATGATGATGATGGGGCAGTTACTAGGTATTAAGCTAGCAGCTAGTGAATTTGTAGGGTATATACAATTAGCCGAGCTTAAAAACATCAATAACACCATGCACCTCAATTATGAGAAATCTATCATAATGGCGACCTATATGTTATGTGGTTTTGCCAATTTTGCTTCTATTGGTATTCAAATTGGAGGGATTGGATCTTTAGCGCCTGGGCAGCGTAAAACCTTGGCTAAATTTGGAATGAAAGCTTTAATTGGAGGTTCTATAGCATCCCTAATTTCTGCAACCATTGCTGGAATGATTATTGGATAATCATGCAATAGTATAAAATTTTAGAAACGTTAATAAATATTTATAAGACCTCTAACCGAAGTTTTACTAATTTTTCTACTTTACATACATTTACATTTGTAAAAACACCAAAGACCCATGAAGCAATATCACGACCTTATAAAACACGTAGTTGAAAATGGAACCCAAAAACATGACCGTACAGGAACCGGCACAAAAAGTGTATTTGGACACCAACTAAGGTTTGATTTAAGGGAAGGTTTCCCTATGGTAACTACTAAGAAACTACATCTCAAGTCTATTGTTCATGAGTTACTTTGGTTCTTAAATGGGGATACTAACATTAAATACCTTCAAGAAAACGGGGTGCGTATCTGGAATGAATGGGCAGATGAACAAGGAGATTTAGGACCTGTGTACGGCCACCAATGGCGCAACTGGAATAGTGAAGAAATAGATCAAATTAGTGATATTATCACCACCTTAAAAACCAATCCAGACAGCCGTAGAATGTTAGTAAGTGCCTGGAATCCTAGCGTGATGCCAGATAGCTCAAAACCTTTTGAAGAAAATGTTGCAAATGGAAAAGCAGCATTACCTCCCTGCCATGCATTTTTTCAGTTTTATGTTGCAGACGGCAAACTATCATGCCAACTATACCAAAGAAGTGCAGATATCTTCTTGGGGGTTCCTTTTAACATTGCATCGTATGCATTATTTACTATGATGATGGCTCAGGTATGTGGCTACCAAGTAGGAGAATTTATCCATACTTTCGGAGATGCCCATATTTACAACAACCACATGGAGCAAATAGAACTCCAATTATCAAGAGAGACAAGAGCTTTGCCAAAGATGATTATTAACCCCGATGTAAAAGACATTTTTAATTTTAAATTTGAAGACTTTACCTTAGTTGATTACAATCCACACCCACATATCAAAGGTGCTGTTGCCATATAATCCCTAATACATAACACCTACTATGAAAAAGCTACTGCTTATCGTTTTTATTTTAACTACAACGGCTACCATAGCACAAGACAATTGGGGTGACATGAAAAAAAACAAGCTAACGATGAAAGAACTTCCGCCTGTTTGGCCTGGTTGTACTGGAACTGTTTCAGAAAAAGACACTTGTTTTAATCAAAAACTAACCAAACACATTGGCACCAATTTTAAATATCCTGAAGAAGAGTACAAGAAAAACATTGAAGGGCGTGTGGTCGTAAAGTTTAAAATTAATGCAAAAGGAATTGTTGAAATTAGAAGCATTACCGGTGGTAATAAAGGCTTACAAGAAGCTGCAAAAGAAAATATTTTAAAGATCCCTCAATTAAAACCTGGCATGATGGGTGGGCAACCTCGAGCAATAAACATGACGATTCCTTTTAACTTCAAGACCAATAAATAATACTAAAGAAACATTTCTTACTTCTAATCGATACCTAAAAAATTAATTGGATAAAAAACCGTTAGGCCTTTTTTTGTGTGATCAAGTCTTTAAGAAAAGAAGCATAATTAATTTTAGTATTTTCTTCAAATTTATAACGATCTGCTAATATCTGTCTTTTAATATTTAATTGAGACTCGTCTAAAAGAATCTCATCTATTGAATCAATTGAAAAAATATACATCTCAATAATAACAGGGAGTGCCTTAACACCTTTGAGAGTAGCAATGTAACGTGTGCTTTTTTTTGTTCCTAGAGGATCTAATTTTTCAATAAGGCCAAGTTCCATTAAAGACTTTAATCTACTGGAGAGAATATTAGTAGCTATTTTTTCTTTGGAAGCTCTAAACTCTTTAAACCTGGATTTTTTATGCATAAGAATATCCCTCATTATAAGAAGAGACCACCGATCACCCAAGACTTTGGTAGAACGTGCGATAGCACAAGTAAGAAGAAGGTAAACACTCACGGAATATAGGTTTTATTAAAAGTGAAATTGTTGAGACTATTATTTAATTTAAAAAGTATGGAAATAATAGTATTTAGATCGGATGTGTAAAAGTACCTTGTTTTTATTACAAAAAACATAATTTGTGACCTATAATCTATCTAAATAACAAAACATTTAAATCATAACACTCTAGAATTACAACAATTGCAACAATTGCAACAA
>CAJWVI010000045.1 GCA_913048115.1 uncultured Flavobacteriaceae bacterium
TTCCAGCAGAAAGTGATGCATATAACCCTGCATGAGAAGAACCTACCATACGTACAGTAGAGGTAGAACAATTTTGTTCATGGTCTGCGTGTAGGATTAATAACTTATCTAAGGCATTTAATAGAATATCATCTTGTTTGTATTCTTCGTTTGGCTTTTCATACATCATTTTCATGAGGTTCTCAACATACCCAAGGCTTGTATCACCATAATTTAATGGCAATCCTTTTTGCTTACGCATAGTCCAAGCTACTAAAACAGGAAATTTACCTAGTATTTTTACAATAGCATTGTACATTTCTTCTTCACTCTCTACATCTACCGTTGAGGGATTAAAAGCTGTTAAAGCACTTGTTAAACAAGACAATACACCCATAGGATGCGCCGACTTTGGAAATGCATCTAGTATTTTCTTTACATCATCATCGACAACACTTTCTTCTTTGATATCTGCATGAAATTTATCAAGTTCAATAACTGTTGGTAATTCACCAAAAACCAACAAATAAGCAACTTCTAAAAAATTTGCTTTATCTGCTAGATCTTCTATAGCATACCCTCGATATCTTAAAATACCTTCTTCTCCATTTAAAAACGTGATAGCACTCTCACAAGCCCCTGTGTTCTTATATCCAGGATCAATGGTAGTAACACCTCCTGTAACGCCCCTTAGGGTCTTAATATCTATTGCAGTTTCATTTTCAGTACCGGTAACTAATGGAAACTCGTATTTGTTTCCATCAATTTCTAGTGTAGCAGTCTTTGACATATGTTGTAAATTTTTGTTGTAAATCTAATTTAAAAATTATTTCAAAAATACGAAATAATGAGCACTTTTTTTAACATTTATAATTTCAGTTTGGTTAAAAATATTAAACTCAAAAACAGACATGCCTTAGGCTTTGAGATTGAATGTTTTCTGAAATTTATATATAAAATATCAAATATACTATACCCCAAAAGCAAGAGTAAAAAACTGTATGCGATCCTTATAAGGCGTTTCAATAAAAAAATAAAAAAAATGACTGATTTATTGACTTTTAAAATATAAGAAGTGTGTTATACTAAATTTTAAAAGCTTTTTTACCTGGAAAATAAGCTGTGGTATTTAACTGCTCTTCGATACGAAGCAATTGATTGTATTTTGCCATGCGGTCGCTACGTGATGCAGAACCAGTTTTAATTTGACCACAATTTAAAGCTACAGCAAGATCTGCAATAGTATAGTCTTCTGTCTCTCCACTTCTATGTGACATAACAGAGGTATACCCTGCATTATGCGCCATGTTAACAGCAGCGATAGTCTCTGTTAAAGTTCCAATTTGGTTTACTTTAATTAAAATAGAATTTGCAATATCTTCATTAATACCTCGAGATAGTCTTTCTACATTGGTCACAAACAAATCATCTCCCACCAATTGTACTTTATCCCCTATTCTTTGAGTAAGGTATTTCCAACCCTCCCAATCGTTCTCATCCATTCCATCTTCAATAGATATAATAGGATATTTTTCAGAAAGCTGGGCAAGGTAATCTGCTTGTTCCTTACTAGTTCTTGTCACCCCTGTATCCCCTTCAAATTTTTTGTAATCGTATTTTCCATCCACAAAAAACTCTGCAGCAGCACAATCTAAAGCTACCATAATTTGATCTCCAAAAGTATATCCTGCATTTTCAACAGCTATCTTAATAGTATCAAGGGCATCTTCTGTACCGTCAAGTGTTGGCGCAAAGCCGCCCTCATCACCTACAGCGGTACTTAAGTTTCTATCATGTAAAACTTTCTTTAAATGATGGAAAATTTCAGAACCCATTTGCATCGCTTCAGAAAAAGAAGTTGCCTTTACGGGCATAACCATAAACTCTTGAAAAGCAATAGGAGCATCACTATGTGATCCCCCATTAATAATGTTCATCATAGGCACTGGCAACGTATTTGCACTTACACCACCAACATAACGATATAGTGGCAAACCTAATTCATTAGCAGCTGCTTTAGCCGCAGCCAATGAAACACCTAAAATGGCGTTGGCACCTAACTTAGATTTATTTGGAGTACCATCTAGATCAATCATAATTTGATCAATTTCGGTTTGTTCAAAAACAGAAACTCCCAAAAGTATATCTGCAATTACACCATTTACGTTCTCGATTGCCTTAGAAACACCCTTGCCCATATAGGCAGCTCCACCGTCACGCAACTCAACAGCTTCATGTTCACCTGTAGAAGCTCCAGAAGGTACCGCAGCACGACCTAGAAAGCCATTTTCGGTGACTACATCAACCTCTACGGTTGGGTTTCCTCGTGAATCAAATATTTGTCTTGCGTGGATATCAATAATAATGCTCATAAGTATTGGTGTTTTTGGTGTTGTACCCTTTGTAAATGTTTGCTTTTAACAATGGGTTATAGAAATATAATCTTGAAAAATAAAAATACAATATTATTGATTCTTAATATTCTCTATAAATTGGTCAAATAAATAAGTAGCATCATTGGGTCCAGGGCTCGCTTCTGGATGATATTGAACAGAAAAAACAGGTTTGTTTTTAACACGAATTCCTGCTACCGTGTTGTCATTCAAATGAATATGTGTAATCTCTATATCTGGATGAGCCTCTGTTTCTTCTCGATCAATAGCAAAACCATGATTTTGAGAGGTAATTTCTCCTTTTCCAGTTAGTAAGTTTTTAATTGGGTGGTTTATCCCTCTGTGTCCATTATGCATTTTAAAGGTAGATATACCGTTTGCTAATGCTAAGACTTGATGACCTAAACAAATACCAAATAAAGGCTTATTGGAAACTAGTATTTCTTTTGCAGTAGCTATAGCGTCAAAAAGAGGCTCTGGATCTCCAGGACCATTACTTAAAAAATAACCATCTGGCTCAAAAGAAGATAATTCAGAAAAAGGAGTATTGTAAGGATACACCTTTATGTAACAGTCTCTTTCTGCCAAGTTTCTAAGAATGTTCTTTTTTATACCTATGTCTAAAGCTGATATTTTGTAAGTAGCGTCTTTGTTTCCGTAAAAATATGGCTCTTTTGTAGACACTTTACTTGCTAGCTCTAATCCTTTCATATCAGGAACGCCAGCCAATTGTTCTTTCAATCCTTCAAGATTATCAACATCTGTAGAAATCACGGCATTTTGAGAACCATGGTCACGTATGTACCCTACCAATGCGCGGGTATCTACATCACTAATTGCTAATACATTATTTTGAGATAAAAAATTCTCTAAAGAATCATCGGCTAGATCTCTTGAATAATTATAACTAAAATTTCTACAAATTAACCCAGAAATCTTAATACTATCAGACTCACCTTCATCATTATTAATCCCATAGTTACCTATATGTGCGTTTGTGGTCACCATTAATTGACCAAAATAAGAGGGGTCTGTAAAGATCTCTTGGTAGCCAGTCATTCCAGTATTAAAACATACTTCACCAAAAGCAGTTCCTTCTTTTCCGCCTACTGCCTTTCCATGGAATATGGTACCATCTGCAAGGAGTATCAGTGCCTTTTTTCTTGTTTGGTATTTTGTCATAGTTATAAAATAGTTACACAAAAATACAATTCTAGTTGTTTTTATGAATCATTCATTTATTAGAACTTTTAAACAATGGTAAAAAAATTACTAAAATGAATTGTTTTATATTTCAGATAAAAAAAAAGGGATAAACATTGAATGTTTATCCCTTTAATATCTATTGAAAAAAAATCATTTATTCTTCTTCTTTTGTTTCTGTTGCCTCTACAATAGGGGCAGTTGCAACACTTGCACCTGCTCCACGACGACTACGACGTGTTGTCTTAGTCTTCTTGGCTTTCCCTGGGTTGTAAACTTCATTATAGTCTACCAACTCAATCATTGCCATATCTGCATTATCTCCAAGACGATTACCCATCTTGATGATACGTGTGTAACCACCTGGACGATCACCAATTTTAACAGCAACATCTCTAAAAAGTTCTGTTACCACATCTTTTTGACGCAATCTAGCCATTACAATTCTACGATTATGCGTAGTATCTACTTTTGACTTTGTAATTAACGGCTCAACAAATCCTTTTAAGGCTTTTGCTTTTGCAACTGTAGTGTTGATTCTTTTGTACTCAATTAGGGAACACGCCATGTTGGCTAACATAGATTTTCTATGTGCAGTTTTTCTTCCTAAATGATTTACTTTTTTTCCGTGTCTCATGACATTTGTTTTTAACGATCATCTTGCTTCAACTCATTTTGAGGAGCAAATTATGATTGCATTTATAATTAGTCTTTATCTAGTTTGTATTTTGAAAGATCCATTCCAAAATTTAATCCCTTTACGGTAACAAGCTCTTCTAGTTCAGTAAGAGATTTTTTTCCGAAGTTTCTAAATTTCATTAAATCATTCTTATTGAAAGACACTAAATCTCCTAGTGTATCAACTTCTGCAGCTTTCAAACAGTTTAGAGCACGAACACTAAGGTCCATATCAACTAATTTTGTTTTAAGCAACTGGCGCATGTGTAGTGACTCCTCATCATATGTTTCAGTTTGAGCAATCTCATCAGCCTCAAGGGTGATACGCTCGTCACTAAATAACATAAAATGGTGAATTAATGTTTTTGCTGCCTCAGTTAAAGCGTCTTTTGGATGTATTGAACCATCTGTCTGGATTTCGAAAACTAATTTTTCGTAATCAGTCTTTTGTTCTACACGGAAGTTCTCAATACTATACTTTACGTTTTTAATAGGTGTGTATATAGAATCCGTAAAGATGGTACCTAAAGGAGCATTGGCTTTTTTGTTCTCTTCTGCAGGAACATAACCTCTACCCTTTTCGATGGTAATCTCAAAATTAAGTTTCACTTTAGAATCCATGTTACAAATAACCATATCAGGGTTCAATACTTGAAAACCAGAAATATATTTTTGTAAATCACCAGCGGTTAATTGATCTGCGCTGTTCAAAGAGATTGTAACAGTTTCGTTATCAATTTCATCAATTTGTCTTTTGAAACGTACTTGCTTCAAATTCAAAATGATTTCTGTAACATCTTCTACTACACCAGAGATGGTAGAAAATTCGTGATCAACTCCTTCAATGCGTATTGAAGTAATTGCAAAACCTTCTAGTGAAGAAAGTAATACGCGTCTTAATGCGTTACCAATGGTTAATCCATAACCAGGCTCTAAAGGACGAAATTCAAATTTCCCTTCAAAATCTGTTGAATTGATCATGATAACTTTATCAGGCTTCTGAAAATTAAATACTGCCATAGTGTGACTGTGTGTTATTTATTATTTAGAATATAATTCAACGATAAACTGCGTATTAATGTTCTCTGGAATTTGAATTAATTGAGGTATAGAAACAAATGTTCCTTGCTTCGTTTCAGAATTCCAAGTGATCCACTCATACACTTGATTTGCGTTTGATAATGAAGCGTCAATAGCCTCTAAAGATTTTGATTTTTCTCTTACTGCAACTACATCACCTGTCTTTAACTGGTAAGATGGGATGTTTACTTTTTCACCATTCACTGTAATATGACGGTGAGAAACAAGTTGTCTTGCTGCAGGACGACTAGATGCAATACCCATACGGTATACTACATTATCAAGACGTGATTCAGCGAGTTGAAGCAAAACCTCTCCAGTAATTCCAGGAAGTGTTTTTGCTCTTTTAAACATGTTTCTAAATTGCTTTTCTAAAATACCATAGGTATATTTAGCTTTTTGCTTTTCAGCAAGTTGTATTGCGTATTCAGATTTCTTACCACGACGACGGTTGTTACCGTGCTGCCCTGGTGGGTAATTTCTTTTTTCGAAGTTTTTATCATCTCCGTAAATCGCTTCACCAAACTTACGAGCGATTTTTGTTTTTGGACCAGTATATCTTGCCATTTTTACTAAAATTTTGAAGAGAAAACTAAATTAAGGTCTTACGTTAATCCTTTAGTTTCTATTATCTTCAGATTGATATTCATTATTTACAACATAAGATGCCCGAAAGCATCTTGAATTATTGTTCTTATTACAGCCTGCAAAGGTAATAATAAATATGTAAAGAGTTCCTTTTAAAAAGAGACTCTTTACATATGTGTTTTAAACACGACGTCTTTTTGCTGGACGACAACCATTATGCGGCATTGGTGTAACATCAATAATTTCTGTTACTTCAATACCAGCATTATGAATACTGCGTATTGCAGATTCTCTACCGTTTCCAGGTCCTTTTACGTATACTTTACACTTTCTAAGTCCAGCCTCATGTGCAACTTTTGCACAATCTTCTGCAGCTAGTTGTGCTGCGTAAGGAGTGTTTTTCTTAGATCCTCTAAAGCCCATTTTACCGGCAGAAGACCAAGAGATTACATCTCCGCCTTTATTTGTCAACGAAATAATGATGTTGTTAAAAGATGCTGTAACGTGAGCTTCACCTACAGACTCTATAATCACTTTACGTTTTTTTGTGCTTTTCGCTTTTGGATTTGTCTTTGCCATAACGCTATCTATTATTTAGTTGCTTTTTTCTTGTTAGCAACAGTTTTACGTTTCCCTTTTCTTGTTCTTGAGTTATTCTTAGTACGTTGTCCTCTTAAAGGAAGACCCGCTCTATGACGAATACCTCTGTAACAACCAATATCCATTAAACGTTTAATGTTTAATTGAACTTCCGAACGTAATTCACCTTCAATCTTAAAAGACCCAACAGCATCACGAATGTTCCCGATTTCTTCATCGTTCCATTCACTAACTTTTTTGTCTTCACTGACTCCAGCTTTTTCCAATATATCTTGGGCACGGCTTCTACCGATACCGAAGATATATGTTAACGCGATTACACCCCTTTTTTGTTTAGGAATATCTACACCTGCGATTCTTGCCATAACTTATCCTTGTCTTTGTTTGAACCTAGGGTTCTTTTTATTAATTACATATAATCTACCTTTTCTACGCACAATGACGCAGTCGGCACTTCTTTTCTTAACTGATGCTCTAACTTTCATTTTAGTATCTGTATGTTATTCGAGCCTTAGTTAAATCATAAGGACTCATTTCTAATTTTACTTTATCTCCAGGTAACAATTTTATGTAGTGCATACGCATTTTACCTGATATATGCGCTGTTACTATATGTCCGTTTTCTAGTTCTACACGAAACATAGCATTACTTAATGCCTCTACGATGCTTCCGTCTTGTTCAATTGCGGGTTGTTTTGCCATAATTATGCTACTGCTTTTCTGTTTTTACCAGTCTTCATTAAACCATCATAGTGACGATTTAACAAGAATGAATTGATTTGTTGCATTGTATCTATTGCTACACCAACCATAATTAATAGTGATGTACCTCCAAAAAACAGTGCCCAGCCTTGCTGCACTCCTAAAAACTTAACTACAATCGCAGGGAAAATTGCTATCAATGCTAAGAAAACAGATCCTGGTAATGTAATTTGTGACATGATTTTATCAAGAAACTCTGCTGTTTCTCCACCTGGCTTAACACCTGGTATGAAACCACCGCTTCTCTTTAAATCATCGGCCATTTTATTAGTAGGAACCGTTATTGCAGTGTAGAAATATGTAAAAACAATAATCAACAAAGCAAAGGTAACATTGTACCAAAACCCAAATATATCACTATAGCTTGTCTGCATCCACTGTCCTACAGAAGAATCTTTCATAAAGCTTGCTCCACCTAGTAAATTAGGAAGAAACATAATTGCTTGAGCAAAGATAATAGGCATTACTCCAGAAGCATTAAGCTTTAATGGAATAAACTGTCTTGCACCAAATATATTCTTCTCATATTCTCCAGAGGCAGTTCTGCGTGCATATTGGACTGGTATCTTTCGAACAGCCATAACAAGTAGCACACTTAGCAATATAATTACAAACCAGATCACTAGTTCAATAAGTACTAACATCAATGATGATGAAGCAAGTTCTTGAGCAAATGACAATGGTAAGGTTGCAATAATACCTACCATAATTAATATGGAGATACCATTACCAATTCCCTTGTCGGTAATCTTCTCACCTAACCACATTGCAAAAACACAACCAGTTACGAGAATAATTGTTGAAGAAACAAAGAACATTGGAGTCTTACCTAGTATAAAAGCTGCTGAAGGAACTCCTAAAGCCTCTAAACCAAAAAGGTACCCTGGTGCCTGTATCAAACAAATACCAATGGTTAACCAACGTGTAATTTGATTGATCTTCTTTCTACCACTCTCTCCTTCTTTTTGAAGTTTCTGTAAATACGGAACCGCAATTTGCATTAATTGAACCACAATGGATGCCGAAATATAAGGCATAATACCTAATGCAAAAACCGAGGCATTTGCAAAGGCACCTCCAGTAAAGGCATTTAATAAACCGCCAAGTCCACCAGCATCAAAATTACCAGAAAATTCAGCAAGTCTTGAGGCGTCAATTCCAGGCAATACAACTTGCGCACCAAAACGATAAACAAGCAGTAGACCTAACGTTACCACAATACGGCTACGCAATTCCTCAATTTTCCAAACATTTTTTAAGGTTTCAATAAACTTCATCCCTTGATTTATTATAATGTTACAACTTCACCACCAGCAGCTTCGATAGCTTTCTGTGCAGTCCCCGTAAATTTATGTGCAGTTACCGTTAACTTGGCTTTTAATTCTCCTCTTCCAAGAATTTTAACCAGTTCATGCTTACGAGCAAGACCAAGAGTTACTATTGTATCAAAATCAATAGCTCCTTTAATTTTCTTGTCGTCGACTAACTGTTGTAGGGTATCTAAATTGATACCTTGGTGTTCTATGCGGTTTATGTTGGTAAAACCAAACTTAGGTACACGACGTTGTAATGGCATTTGACCTCCTTCAAATCCTAATTTCTTAGAATATCCTGAACGAGATTTTGCTCCGTTGTGACCACGTGTTGCAGTACCACCTTTTCCAGAACCTTGTCCACGACCAACGCGCTTACCTTGTCTTTTAACCGAACCTTCTGCAGGTTTTAAGTTATTTAATTCCATGTGTTTTTATCTTAAACGGTTTCCATAGAAACCAAATGTTTAACTTTATTTACCATACCAAGAATATTTGGCGTGTCATCATGCTCTACTACTTGACCTATTTTCTTAAGTCCTAAAGCCTCTAGCGTTCTCTTCTGGCGTAGGGTACGATTAATCGCACTTTTCACCTTTGTTACTTTTATTTTTGCCATCTTAGTGTTGTTTATCCTTTAAACAATTTTTCCATTGAAATACCACGTTGTTTTGCAACAGTTTGAGCACTTCTCATTTGTAGTAAAGCATCAAATGTTGCTTTCACTACGTTATGCGGGTTAGAAGATCCTTGAGATTTTGATAATACATCATGAACCCCAACTGCTTCTAATACGGCACGTACAGCACCACCAGCAATAACTCCTGTACCAGGAGCTGCAGGCAATAAATTTACTCTTGCACCACCATATTTTCCTTTTTGCTCATGAGGTAATGAAGCTTTATTCAAAGGGATACGCACTAAGTTTTTCTTTGCATCCTCAATTGCCTTAGCAATTGCACTTGCAACATCCTTAGATTTACCTAAACCTTGTCCTACAACACCATTCTCATCACCAACTACAACAATAGCTGAGAAACCAAAAGCTCTACCACCTTTTGTAACCTTAGTTACACGTTGTACACCTACCAAACGATCTTTTAAATCAAGACCACTAGGCTTTACTAATTCTACGTTTTTATAATTCTGATACATACTGGTTAGAATTTTAGGCCACCTTCACGCGCACCTTCTGCTAATGATTTAACTCTTCCGTGATATAAATAACCTCCTCTGTCAAAAGAAATGGTGTCAACACCTGCCTTAACGGCTTTCTCTGCGATTGCTTTACCTACCAACTTTGCTGCTTCAACTTTATTTGCTTTTGAAGCGTCTATATCTTTGTCTCTTGAAGATGCTGCGGTGATAGTTTTACCACTTACATCATCGATCAATTGAGCATAAATTTCTTTATTACTTCGGAAAACTGCCAAGCGCGGACGTTGAACAGTTCCTGATACAGTTTTACGTATTCTGAAACGTAAACGCTGTCTTCTGTCTTGTTTTGATAATTTCATAACGATCTTATTGCTTATGCAGATTTACCTGCTTTTCTTCTAATTTGTTCTCCTACAAACCTCACACCTTTTCCTTTGTATGGTTCTGGTCTACGGAAACCACGAATTTTCGCAGCTACCTGACCTACCAATTGCTTATCATGTGAAGATAATTTTATGATTGGATTTTTTCCTTTTTCAGAAATTGCCTCAACCTTTACTTCTGTAGCAATATTCAATACAATGTTATGAGAAAATCCTAAAGCTAGATCTAGTTTTTGTCCTTGGGTGCTGGCTCTATATCCTACTCCAACCAATTCCAATTCTTTTGTCCAACCTTTTGACACACCTTCAATCATATTAAAGATTAAAGCTCTGTACAATCCGTGTTTTGCTCTATGATCCTTATGATCTGTAGAACGTGTAACGACAACTTGCTCGCCGTCAACAACTATTGTAACATCAGAGTATTCTTGCGATAACTCTCCTAATTTTCCTTTTACAGTCACTATGTTTTCAATAACATCAACTGTAACACCTGCAGGAATTGCTACCGGGTTTTTACCTATTCTTGACATCTGTTCTTGTCTTTAATGATTAATATACGTAACATAACACTTCACCACCTACATTTTGTGACTGAGCTTGTTTTCCTGTCATTACTCCCGCAGAAGTAGAAACAATAGCAACACCCAAACCATTCAAAATACGTGGCATCTCCTTAGAGTTAGCGTATATACGTAAACCTGGTTTACTGATTCTTTGAATTTTTTTGATTACTGGATCTTTAGTAAGCTTGTCATATTTCAAAGCAATTTTAATAGTTCCCTGAGGTCCTTTATCTTCTTCAAATTTGTAGCTCAACACGAATCCTTGATCAAAGAGAATCTTTGTGATTTCTTTTTTTAGATTAGACGCCGGTATTTCAACAACACGGTGTCCAGCATTTACTGCATTTCTAACTCTCGTTAGGTAATCTGCGATTACATCTGTATTCATTTTTATTAAGTTGCGGTAATGGTTTTCTGAAATACTATTACTTCAAAACCTTTCACCAATTTATAATCTTTTATTTGCAAACTAAAACCTTAGTTTACCAAGATGCTTTTCTTACACCTGGGATAAGTCCTTGATTTGCCATTTCACGAAATGTTACACGTGAAAGTCCAAATGTTCTCATATACCCTTTTGGTCTTCCTGTAAGTTTACACCTGTTGTGCATACGAACTGGAGAAGCATTTTTTGGTAATTTTTGTAATGCTTCGTAGTCTCCAGCTTCTTTCAAAGCTTTACGTTTCTCAGCATATTTAGCTACCGTTTTTGCTCTTTTAACCTCACGGGCTTTCATTGATTCTTTAGCCATCTTAGTTCTTTTTAAAGGGTAAACCTAGTTCCGTTAATAATGATTTTGCTTCTTTGTCTGTAGCAGCAGAAGTTACAAAAGTGATATTTAAACCTTCTATCTTCTTAACCTTATCTATATCGATTTCTGGGAAAATAATTTGTTCAATTACACCCAACGAGTAGTTTCCTCTTCCATCAAAGCCAGTGGCCTTAATACCATTGAAGTCACGTACTCGAGGTAAAGATGAAGTAACCAATCTATCTAAGAACTCATACATACGTTCACCTCTCAAAGTAACCATAGTACCAATTGGCATACCTTTTCTTAGTTTGAATGTAGCAACATCCTTTTTAGAAATTGTAGCAACGGCTCTTTGTCCAGTGATGTTTGTCAATTCTTCTACAGAATAGTCAATCAATTTTTTATCGGCTACAGCAGCTCCAACACCAC
>CAJWVI010000046.1 GCA_913048115.1 uncultured Flavobacteriaceae bacterium
GGATACAAAAGTATATGAATTTTTTTTAAACAAAATTTTCGAAGCACATTTTTAAAATAATTTATTTAGTATCCTTCAAATATTTGAACAAATTATAAGAGAATTCTAAAATCTTTTAAAGGATAAAAACAAAAAAAAACACACGCTAAAGCTCCCTAAAAAAAACCTTGATTATTGGCCGTATCAGGTTATTTTTTTGTTTTGCAATTAAATTAAATGATGCCTTGGGCTTAATATAAAATAAAAGAAGTCTGCCATAATGTCATAAACGCCGCGTTTTCTTTATCTTTGCATTCTAATTGAAATGATTTGACCAAAAGAGTGCATTAAATATATGGAAAAGACTATCGATGAAAAGACACAAGGCAAGGCCCTTGATATCACTGCTCACAAAAAAAACAATCGTAAATTATACATCGAGAGTTATGGCTGCGCTATGAATTTTAGTGATAGTGAAATTGTAGCTTCCATATTAAGCGAGCAAGGTTTTAATACCACTCAAATACTAGAAGAGGCAGATTTGGTGCTTGTAAATACCTGCTCTATTCGTGATAAAGCAGAACAAACGGTGCGCAAGCGTTTGGAAAAATACAATGCTGTAAAAAGAGACCACAACCCAAAAATGAAAGTAGGCGTGTTAGGGTGCATGGCAGAACGCTTGAAAGAAAAATTTCTTGATGAAGAAAAAATCGTAGACATGGTTGTTGGCCCAGACGCCTACAAAGATATCCCTAATTTACTTGCAGAGGTAGAAGATGGAAAAGATGCTGTAAACGTCATTCTTTCTAAAGATGAAACCTACGGTGATATTTCTCCAGTACGATTAAACAGTAATGGCATTAACGCATTGGTGAGCATCACAAGGGGCTGTGATAATATGTGTACATTTTGCGTGGTTCCATTTACACGAGGACGGGAACGCAGTCGTGACCCACGAAGTATTTTGAAAGAAGTACACGATTTATCCTCCAAAGGATATAAAGAAATTACCTTATTGGGTCAAAATGTAGATAGCTATCTTTGGTATGGCGGTGGGCTTAAAAAAGAGTTTAAAAATGCTACAGAAATGGAAAAAGCAACCGCAACTTCTTTTTCTCAACTCTTAGACCAAGTAGCAACGGCTCAACCTAATATGCGAGTTCGTTTTTCTACGTCAAACCCACAAGATATGACCGAAGATGTATTTCATATCATGGCAAAACACAACAATATTTGCAAGCACGTACATCTTCCCGTGCAAAGTGGCAGCGATCGTATTTTAAAAGAAATGAATCGCCAACATACCGTTACACAATACTTGACCCTTGTAAACAGGCTCAAAGAAATACTTCCAGATTGCAGCATCTCTCAAGACTTAATTACAGGATTCCCCTCAGAGACAGAAGCAGATCATCAAGACACTTTGGCCCTAATGCAGCAGGTAAAGTTTGCTTTTGGATACATGTATAAATACTCTGAAAGACCGGGAACCATGGCGGCGCGAAAGTTTGAAGATGACATTCCAGAAGCCACTAAAAAAAGAAGGCTAACAGAAATAGTAGATGCCCAGCGTGCACACGGCGCTTATAGAACACAAGAGTTTGTGGGAAAAACAACCGAGGTACTTATTGAGCGCCCATCAAAGAAAGACCAAGAACAATGGAGCGGTAGAAACCAACAAAGTATTGTGGTGGTGTTTCCAAAAGAAACATACCAAGTTGGAGATCTTGTAAATGTAAAAATTATACGCTGCACAAGCGCTACACTTATTGGTGAAGCAGTTGGTTTGAGTAAAGCATAAGGATAGAAAAATTAAAAGCATATGGAAAGTGTACAAGCAACAAAACAGCGATTTGGAATTATAGGAAATGATCCAAAACTAAATCGTGCCATAGAAAAAGCAATTCAAGTTGCCCCTACAGATATTTCAGTACTAGTTACCGGTGAGAGTGGTGTTGGAAAAGAAAGTGTGCCAAAAATTATACATGCACTTTCACATAGAAAACACGGTAAATACATTGCTGTAAACTGTGGAGCAATACCAGAGGGAACTATTGATAGTGAACTTTTTGGACACGAAAAGGGAGCCTTTACAGGAGCCACCGGTGCGCGTAGTGGGTACTTTGAGGTAGCAGATGGAGGTACTATTTTTCTAGATGAAGTTGGAGAACTACCCTTGCCTACCCAGGTGCGTTTATTGCGTGTTCTTGAAAACGGCGAGTTTTTAAAAGTTGGGTCTTCCAAAATACAAAAAACAGATGTGCGTATTGTAGCCGCTACCAATGTAAAAATAGTAGAGGCAATAGAAAAAGGAAACTTTAGAGAAGATTTATTCTATCGCTTAAGCACTGTGGATATAAACCTTCCACCGCTACGCCAACGATCTGAGGATATTCATTTATTGTTCAGGAAATTTGCAAGCGATTTTGCGCAAAAATATAAAATGCCCACCGTACGCCTTGATGAAAGTGCCGTACAGATGTTATTGAAATATCGCTGGAGCGGAAACATTAGGCAACTACGCAACGTAGCAGAACAAATCTCTGTACTAGAACAACAACGAGAAATTAACGGCGATACACTGCGTCAATACTTGCCAAACATGTCTAGTAATTTACCTGCAGTAATAAGCAACAAGAAAGCTGAAGGAGATTTTAGCAACGAGAGAGAAATACTTTATAAAGTGTTGTTTGACATGCAACGCGATGTTAATGATCTCAAGAAGCTCACCATGGAACTCATGAAAACTGGAAATGCAAATAAAGTACAGGAAGAAAACTCTGGTCTTATTAAGAAAATTTACAACGAAGATCAAAACCATGAAGCCGTACTTGCAGCAATTGTAGAAGAGGATCATAACAACACATCGTCAAACGACATTGAAGTACTTGACATGCCAAAGACAGATACAGAAGTACGAAAAGGAAATTATGATTTTGTAGAAGAGGTGGAAGAACAAGAGAGTTTGTCCTTGCAAGAAAAAGAATTAGAGCTTATCAAAAAATCACTTGAAAAATATGACGGTAAACGCAAAGATGCCGCAGATGAATTGGGCATCTCTGAGCGTACTTTGTATCGTAAAATCAAACAATATAATTTATAATGTAAAATGGTATCTTTGAATGCCTAAGACCATTTTGCATTGTTGCTATTTTAGAAATCACTTTATGTTTAAAAAACTGTTATCTCTTTTTGTTTTTTTTATGCTCTGCGCCAGCATTACAGGATGTGGCATCTATTCTTTTACAGGAGCAGATATCGATTACAGTAAAACCAAATCATTTCAAGTAAATTACTTTCAAAATAATGCAGCTATTGTAGAACCAGGAATTGCAAGAGAGTTTACCCAACAACTTCAAGATCTTTTATTAAATCAAACAAGTTTAGACCTAGTAAACAGTGGTGGAGACCTCACCTATGAAGGTGAAATTACAGAGTACTACATTGCGCCAATCACAGCAACTTCTCAAAATACGGCAGCACAAAATAGACTAACGATAAGCGTAAATGTGCGTTTTTTTAATAAAAATAGTGAAGAAAAAGGCTTTGAACAGCGCTTCTCTTTTTATAAAGATTACACAGGGCAAAGCCTGCTCACAGGTTCACAGCTAGATGATGCGTTAAGTGAAATATTTGAGCGTATTACACAAGATATCTTTAACAAATCACTCGCAAACTGGTAATATTTTGAACACGCAAAGCTATACCGCATTACTGGCAGCCCCTGAGCAAATAACAAGCCAGGCAATACCTCAACTCTTAGAGGTTATTGAGGCCTACCCCTACTTTCAAAGCGCACGAGCGCTATGGCTTAAGGGCTTAAAAAATGAAGGGAGCTTTAGATACAACGACGCCCTTAAAGTAACAGCGGCTCATACTTCCAACAGAGATATATTATTTGAATTTATTACCTCAGAAACCTTTGACCAACATCAAATATCATTGCAAATCCTAAGCAATGACACCGCTATTGGAGCTTATGAGATTGACATTACAGAGGACGTCTCTCTAACGATGCATCAAGAGCAAGAGCAGCAAACAAAAGAAGCATTAGCCGATGCAGAAGCTATTTTAAATCCAAATTTATTTGAAAAGAAAATAGCAGGCGTAAAACGTATGATTGCTGCCTCTGAAGCTTTATCAAATAAAGAAACTCAGGAAACAAAAAACCAAGCACAGGTTGATACTCCTTCAAATATAAATCAAGAGCCCTCCTTAGATTTATTAGAAATAGACGCACCGATTGTATTTTCAAAGGATGATAAACACTCCTTTAGTGAATGGCTAAAACTAACAACAGCTACTCCAATTATTCGTGAGCCAACGATTCTTAAAACACAAGCCCCTGGAGATCTAGAGAAAGAACACAAGTATCATTTGATTGAAAAATTCATCAATGAAAAGCCAAAAATAAAGCCTTCAAAAAATAAAGCACCACAACAAAACATAGCAGAAGACTATGCAAAGCCCTCAAACACGCTAATGACAGAGACTTTAGCAAAAGTATACCTGCAACAAAAGAACTATAAAAAGGTAATTCAAGCTTATAAAATATTAATTTTGAAAAATCCCGAAAAAAGTGGTTTCTTTGCAGACCAAATTAGAGCAGTAGAAAAACTGATAAACACAGAAGAATCATGAGTACCTTTACAATCTTTTTAATTTTAATTATTTTCGTAGCATTTTTGCTAATAGTAGTCATAATGGTTCAAAACCCTAAAGGTGGAGGATTATCTTCTTCTTTTGGAGGAGGTGGCTCAACACAAATGGGTGGTGTGCAAAAAACCACAGATTTTCTAGACAAGTCTACCTGGACCCTAGGAGGGTTATTACTTGCATTAATTTTATTGTCAAGTATCCCCTTAGTAGGTAGTATTGAAACAGAACAATCAAGTATTCAAGATACAGAGGTTATTCAAAATGCGTTACCAACACCAGATAACGCTCCAGTAGAAACTCCATAACAGGATTACACTACATTAAAACTTAAAAAAAATGCCAGCCTGTCACTAAGCTGGCATTTTTTATTTATAATGTATTTAAAAATGTCAGTTTTAAGGTGTTGGCACACTTTCTGCCATTAAGCTTATATACAAACCAACGTAAATTTAATAAGATTTCTACGTTTGTAGAAATGAAAAACCAAGGATATAATGGGATTAAAAATTCAACCTCTTTCAGACAGAGTAGTCGTAACGCCTCAAGCGGCGGAAACAAAAACAGCATCTGGATTATACATACCAGATAGCGCCAAAGAAAAACCACAACAAGGCACCATAGCTGCAGTAGGAAATGGTAAAAAAGATCACAAGATGACTGTAAAGGTTGGTGACGCTGTGCTTTACGGAAAATACGCAGGTACAGAATTAAAGCTAGATGGTAAAGAGTACCTTATTATGCGTGAGGAAGATATTCTTGCAATAATTTAATTACAGGAATTTAAAATTATTAACCAGGAAAAGTTCCTGTTTACAGGCAATAAAAAAACATTAAAATTTTAAGATGGCAAAAGATATAATATTTGACTTAGATGCCCGTAATGGCATTAAGCGAGGTGTAGATGCGTTAGCAAATGCAGTAAAAGTAACCTTAGGACCAAGAGGTCGTAACGTAATTATTAGTAAATCATTTGGAGCTCCAGTGGTAACTAAAGATGGTGTTTCTGTAGCAAAAGAAATTGAGCTAGAAGACCCTCTAGAGAATATGGGTGCTCAAATGGTGAAGGAAGTTGCAAGCAAAACCAACGATTTAGCAGGTGATGGAACAACAACCGCTACGGTACTAGCACAAGCCATTGTAAAAGAAGGCTTAAAAAATGTTGCTGCAGGTGCAAACCCAATGGATTTAAAAAGAGGTATTGACAAGGCGGTAGAGGCCATTGTTAAAGATCTTGAAAAGCAAACTACCAAAGTAGGAAATTCAAGCGAAATGATTAAGCAAGTAGCCGCTATCTCTTCAAACAATGATGAGGCCATTGGTGCGCTTATTGCCAAAGCTTTTGGTAAAGTTGGTAAAGAAGGTGTTATAACGGTAGAGGAAGCTAAGGGAACAGACACCTATGTAGATGTTGTAGAAGGAATGCAATTTGATCGTGGTTTTTTATCTCCTTATTTTGTAACAGACAGCGAGAAAATGCACACAGAATTGGAAAACCCAATGATTTTATTGTGTGATAAGAAGATTTCTTCGATGAAAGATTTAATGCCAGTATTAGAACCCGTAGCCCAACAAGGAAAGTCTTTACTGATTATTGCAGAAGATGTAGATGGAGAAGCATTGGCAACACTTGTTATAAATAAAATGCGCGGATCGTTAAAAATTGCTGCTGTAAAAGCACCAGGATTTGGTGACCGTAGAAAAGCAATGCTTGAAGATATTGCTATTTTAACTGGAGGAACCGTGGTTAGTGAAGAACGTGGTTTTACTTTAGAGAACACGACTATTGAAATGTTAGGAACTGCAGAGACAGTAACAATTGACAAAGACAACACGACCATTGTAAATGGAGCTGGAAAGAAAACAGATATTAAAACACGTGTAGGACAAATAAAATCTCAAATCGAGACTACTACTAGTGATTATGATAAAGAAAAACTTCAAGAACGCCTGGCTAAACTAGCTGGTGGTGTAGCTGTGTTGTATGTAGGTGCTGCTAGTGAAGTAGAAATGAAAGAAAAGAAAGACCGTGTAGATGATGCGCTTCACGCTACAAGGGCTGCCGTTGAAGAGGGTATCGTTGCCGGTGGAGGTGTTGCCTTAGTTCGTGCACAGAGTGTGCTAGGAAAAATTACTACTGCAAATCTAGACGAAACTACAGGAGTACAAATTGTAGCCAGAGCTATTGAAGCACCCCTACGCACCATTGTAGAGAATGCAGGTGGTGAAGGAAGTGTTGTAATTAATAAAGTGTTAGAAGGAAACAAAAGCTTTGGGTATGATGCAAAGTCTGAAACCTATGTTGACATGCTAAAGGCAGGAATTATAGATCCTAAAAAAGTAACTAGAATTGCACTAGAAAATGCAGCTTCTGTTGCTGGAATGATTTTAACCACAGAATGTGCTTTAGTTGATATTAAAGAAGATGCTCCAGCAATGCCCCCTATGGGAGGTGGAATGCCAGGGATGATGTAATATCATGCAAGCTATTTATAAAAAGCCCTTACAGATTTGTAAGGGCTTTTTTTGTGCGCAAAAAAATCATCGTAAGACACAGACACATCAATGGGTTTCCAAACAAATCTACTGCAGTAGTATCTCGCTAGTGTTTATAAAAAACAAAGCCCTCAACAAATGTTGAGGGCTTTTATATAAAACAATATTTCTATCGTTTACTTAGCGTAAGAAAACACCTTGGTTTCTGGGTTAAAACCACCAATCAACATTAAAATTTCATCTTCGTGCGCATCAATAGCAGACCAAAACTTCATGTCATTCTCGTTCATAGCACCCCCAAAGTTACTTTCTTCATAAGCAGCAAAGTCTGTCCAGGTGTCGTAAAACATATAAGAATGCCAATCCATACCAGAGCCATATAAATGACGGCTTGTGTAGGTAGCTTCTACTTTTCCACTTTCTTTAAGTGCCTTCATGTTACCGTCAATCATTGCCTCTCTAAAGTCTTTATTTTTTGACCATTGTGTGTCGTACTTACTCACAACCACTACCTTTTTTGTAGACCAGTCAATGTTTTCATTTTCAAAACTTAATGCCTCTAGTCCTTTAAAGCTACGTATTTGATCTGTATGCCCTTCGACAAACATACTTACATAGTTCGTGTATTGCGAGTCTAAGGCTGCTTGTGCTTTTTCATCTAGGTTCATTGCTTTGATGTTAGCATCTAAAATTGTATTGCTAATGGCCGCATCTGTTACTAAATCAACCTCAGAATTATAAAAATCATACACCGCAAAAGTATAGTCTCCTGCAAAAGCATGAGCAAAAACAGCTGATTGTACAATTGTTCTATCTTCTCCTAAAGATAGGTTGGTGAATTTTTCATGTAATTCTAAAAAAGTTTCTGAATTCTCTCTAGGCACTGTTACATAGGTGATATTTACAAGATCTTGTGCAAATACAGCACAAGAAGCTGATAGAAATAAAGCGCAAATAAAATTTTTCATAATTTGTTATTATTAATAATTAGTTAGAGATCAAATATAAAATATTAATTGCAAAACACAATTAACGGATTGGCTTTTATTTAGACTACCTTCATTTTAAAACCATGAGATGACCAGAGTACTTTATAGGCTTGTTTGTTAATAAATTACAATATTCGCCTTCAAAAAGTGCATAACTCCTTGCGGGTATGCCTGGCTAAATATTCATAAAAAGCTATTTTTACAACTATTAAAATTTCAGAAGCAGATGTCAAAAGCAAAAAAAGTCACTCCTTTAATGAAGCAATACAATACCATCAAGGCAAAATACCCTGATGCGCTATTGTTATTTAGGGTAGGTGATTTTTATGAAACCTTTGGAGAAGATGCTGTAAAAGCTGCAGGAATTTTAAACATTACCCTTACCGCTAGAAACAATGGAGGAGAGCAAACACCCTTGGCGGGGTTTCCACACCACTCTGTAAATACCTACTTACCAAAACTAGTAATGGCTGGATGCCGTGTAGCTATTTGTGACCAACTAGAAGATCCTAAACAAACCAAAAATATTGTAAAAAGAGGCGTTACAGAGCTTATAACCCCTGGAGTTGCTTTAAACGATGGCATCTTAGAGTCTACTTCCAATAATTTTTTGGCCGCTGTACACTTTAATGATCATAAAGGTAGTAGCGCTTCCAAACCAATGAAAATTGGTGTGTCTTTTCTAGATATCTCTACGGGTGAGTTTTTAAGTAGTGAGGGAAATGCAGCCTATGTAGATAAATTATTACAAAACTTTAATCCTAGCGAGGTACTCTACAGCAAACAAAAGAGAAAACTATTTTCTGAGACTTTTGGAGATTCTTTTCATGTATTTCATCTAGAGGATTGGGTGTTTCAAAAAGATTATGCGCTAGAAACCCTGCACAAACATTTTGACACAAAAAACCTGAAGGGATTTGGAGTTGATCATCTTGAACAAGGAATTATTGCCAGTGGAGCAGCCTTACATTATCTAGGAGAGACACAGCATAATAAATTAAAGCACATCACAAAAATAGCACGCATTGCAGAAGATGCTTATGTGTGGATGGACCGTTTTACCATACGCAATCTAGAGCTGTATCATAGCCATCAACAAAACGCGGTGACCCTCTTGGATGTTATAGACAAAACTATCTCTCCTATGGGCGGCCGCATGCTAAAGCGTTGGATGGCCTTACCCCTTAAAGATGCAAAAGCCATTACAGGACGTCATCATGTGGTTAGTTATTTACTAGAGCACAGTGAAGAACTTGACAAGATACAGACCAATATAAGGCGTATTGGAGATCTGGAGCGTTTAATCTCAAAGGTAGCTACCGCAAAGATTAGCCCACGAGAGGTGGTGCAATTAAAAAATTCTTTGGAGGCCATTGTTCCTGTTAAGCATATTTCAGAAAAAAGTGATAATGAATCTCTTCGCACCTTAGGAGGGCAACTTGAAAAATGCGAGGTTTTGCGCGCAAAAATTAAAGAAACACTTCAAGAAAATGCCCCTGTGCATATTTTAAAAGGGAACGCAATTGCCACTGGGTTTCATCCAGAGCTGGATGAATTACGCGCTATTGCAATAGGTGGAAAAGAGTATCTTGACCAAATGCTAGCCCGAGAAACAGCACGAACAGGGATTACATCTTTAAAGATTGCAAGCAATAATGTATATGGATATTATATAGAGGTACGTAATACCCACAAAGACAAAGTGCCTCCAGAGTGGATACGCAAGCAAACCCTGGTGAGTGCAGAGCGATATATTACAGAAGAGTTAAAACTATACGAAACAAAAATTTTGGGCGCCGAGGAGAAAATTGCAGCCTTAGAACACGATATTTTTGCCAAGCTATTGCAATGGATGTTACAATATATTGCGCCAGTACAACAAAATGCTAAACACATAGCATCGCTTGACTGCCTGTGCTGTTTTGCAATTCAAGCCAAGACCTCAAACTACACTAGACCTATTTTTGATGACTCTACAGATTTAGAAATTATAGGCGGGCGCCATCCTGTTATTGAAAAACAATTACCCCCAGACACTCCTTACATAAGCAATGATGTTTTACTAGATAGAGAACACCAACAAATAATCATGATTACAGGGCCTAACATGAGTGGTAAAAGTGCTATTTTAAGGCAAACAGCCTTAATTGTACTGCTAGCTCAAATGGGAAGCTTTGTGCCTGCAGAAAAGCTGCGTATGGGCGTGGTGGATAAGATTTTTACACGCGTGGGCGCCAGTGATAATATTTCTATGGGAGAGTCTACATTTATGGTAGAGATGAATGAGACTGCGAGTATCTTAAACAACTTAAGCAAACGTAGCTTGGTGTTACTAGATGAAATAGGTCGGGGTACCAGTACTTATGACGGGATATCGATTGCATGGGCCATTAGTGAGTATTTACATGAACACCCAAGTGCCCCAAAAGTCTTATTTGCGACTCATTATCATGAAATTAATGAGATGAGTGAAACCTTTGGTAGGATTAAAAACTTTACGGTTTCTATAAAAGAATTAAAAGATGATGTATTATTTCTGCGCAAATTAATACCGGGTGGATCACAACATTCGTTTGGAATTCATGTAGCAAAAATGGCAGGAATGCCTCAAGGGGTTTTGCATCGTGCCAATAAAATCTTGAAAAAATTGGAAAAAACGCACTCTTCTGATGCCTTGAGTGACTCAATAAAGAAGGTTTCTGAAGAGCAAATGCAGCTTAGTTTCTTTAACTTGGATGATCCTTTATTGGAAGAATTAAGAGACGAAATCATTGAGTTAGACATAGATACCCTAACTCCTGTGGAGGCTTTACTAAAGTTAAATGAAATAAAAAGAATGCTTCAACCAAGCGCAACAATGAGGCTTAAAAAATAAGATGAAATTTTTTGAAAAAAAGGGGGTATTTTTATCTAAAAATTTTAAATTTGCACCCGCTTTACTATTGAAGCAAGATCATTAAATTTGAAATTAGTAGTACCTAATTTCTCTGAATTGCGAAAATAGCTCAGCTGGTAGAGCGCCACCTTG
>CAJWVI010000047.1 GCA_913048115.1 uncultured Flavobacteriaceae bacterium
ACAGCGTTATGTACGCATATATCGATAGAAAGAAAAAATTACCAGTTACAACCCTTTTTAGAGCTATTGGATTTGAGAGAGATAAAGATATTCTTGAAATATTTGATCTAGCAGAAGAAATCAAGGCATCTAAAACTGGATTAAAAAAATATTTAGGTCGAAAGTTAGCAGCACGTGTGCTTAAAACATGGCATGAAGATTTTGTAGATGAAGATACAGGAGAAGTTGTATCTATTGAGCGTAATGAGATTATCTTAGATCGTGATACTGTTCTTGAAAAAGATCATATTGATGAGATTCTAGATTCTGGTTCAAAAACCATTTTATTACACAAAGAGGATAATCACCTTGCAGATTATGCAATTATCCACAACACACTACAGAAAGATCCTACCAATTCTGAAAAAGAAGCCGTAGAACATATCTATAGACAACTGCGTAACGCTGAACCGCCAGATGAGGAGACTGCTCGTGGTATTATCAACAAGTTGTTTTTCTCAGACCAGAGATACAATCTTGGTGAGGTAGGACGTTACCGTATGAATAAAAAATTAGGTCTTGATATTGCAATGGATAAGCAGGTGCTTACCAAAGAAGATATCATCACTATTGTAAAATACTTAATCGAGCTTATTAATTCTAAAGCAGAGATTGATGATATTGATCACCTATCAAACCGTCGTGTACGTACTGTTGGTGAACAGTTATCTTCTCAATTTGGTGTTGGTCTTGCTCGTATGGCGCGTACCATTCGTGAGCGAATGAATGTTCGTGACAACGAAGTATTTACACCTATTGATTTAATTAACGCCAAGACACTATCTTCTGTGATTAATTCTTTCTTCGGAACGAACCAACTTTCACAGTTTATGGATCAAACCAACCCATTAGCAGAAATCACGCACAAGCGTAGATTATCTGCACTAGGGCCAGGTGGTTTATCAAGAGAAAGAGCAGGGTTTGAGGTGCGTGATGTACATTACACTCACTACGGAAGATTATGTCCTATTGAAACTCCTGAAGGGCCAAACATTGGGCTTATTTCATCTTTGGCTGTATATGCTAAAGTGAATAATTTAGGATTTATTGAAACACCATACCGTAAGGTAACAGATGGAGTTATTGATCTTAAAACTACACCAAAATATCTTTCTGCTGAAGAAGAAGAAGGACAGATGATTGCGCAAGCAAACATCCCTTTAAAAGAAAACGGACAGATCGATTCAGATCGAGTAATTGCTCGTGAAGAGGGTGATTTTCCTGTTGTAGAACCAACACAAATTAACTATGCTGATGTAGCACCAAACCAGATAGCATCGATATCTGCATCTCTAATTCCATTTTTGGAACATGATGATGCCAACCGTGCTTTGATGGGGTCAAACATGATGCGTCAAGCAGTACCTTTATTGATTGCAGATTCACCTATTGTAGGAACTGGATTAGAGCGTCAAGTAGCTTCAGATTCTCGAGTATTAATCAATGCAGAAGGAGATGGAACAGTTGAGTATGTTGATGCAAATGAAGTTACTATAAAGTATGACCGTTCTCAAAAAGATGCAATGGTAAGCTTTGAAAGTGATAGCAAAACATACCAATTAATTAAGTTTAGAAAAACCAACCAAGGAACATCGATCAACCTAAAACCTATTGTTAGGCAGGGAGATAGAGTTTTAAAAGGACAAGTATTATGTCAAGGGTATGCTACCGAAAAAGGAGAGCTTGCACTAGGACGTAACATGAAAGTTGCCTTTATGCCTTGGAAAGGATATAACTTTGAGGATGCTATTGTAATTTCTGAAAGAGTAGTTCGTGAAGATATCTTTACTTCTATTCATATAGATGAGTACTCTCTTGAGGTAAGAGACACTAAACTAGGAAACGAAGAACTAACAAATGATATCCCTAACGTTTCAGAAGAGGCCACAAAAGACTTGGATGAAAATGGGATGATTAGAATTGGTGCTGAAGTAAAGCCTGGTGATATTCTCATTGGTAAGATTACTCCAAAAGGAGAAAGTGATCCTACACCAGAAGAAAAATTATTACGTGCTATTTTTGGTGACAAGGCTGGTGATGTAAAAGATGCTTCTTTAAAAGCTTCTCCATCATTACATGGTGTTGTTATTAATAAAAAGTTATTTGCTCGTGCAGTTAAAGATAAGCGCACAAGAGCAAAAGATAAAGAGGATATCGCTGGACTTGAAGTAAAATATGATGGACTATTTGACTCTCTTAAAGAGGTCTTGGTAGAGAAATTATTTACAATTGTTGGTGGTAAAACTGCACAAGGCGTTACAAACGATCTTGGTGAAGTTGTATTTCCTAAAGGTAAAAAGTACACTCTTAAGATGTTAAATGCTGTAGATGATTATACGCATTTAGTTGGAGGAGTTTGGGCAACAGATGATGAAACCAATGAAATGGTTGCAGATTTAATGCACAACTACCGTATAAGAGAGAATGACCTACAAGGTAACTTGCGTCGTGAAAAGTTTACAATCTCTGTAGGAGATGAGCTTCCAGCTGGAATCTTAAAGCTTGCTAAAATTTATGTTGCTAAGAAACGTAAATTAAAAGTGGGTGATAAGATGGCAGGACGTCACGGTAACAAAGGTATTGTAGCTCGTATTGTAAGAGATGAAGATATGCCATTTTTAGAAGATGGTACCCCAGTAGATATTGTATTAAATCCACTTGGTGTTCCATCTCGTATGAATATTGGTCAAATTTATGAGACTGTATTAGGTTGGGCTGGTCAGAAACTGGGTCGCAAGTATGCTACGCCTATTTTTGATGGTGCTACGCTAGATCAAATCAACGAATTAACAGATGAAGCTGGAATTCCAAGATTTGGACATACTTATTTATATGATGGAGGTACTGGACAACGTTTTGATCAACCGGCAACTGTTGGTGTGATTTACATGTTGAAACTGGGTCATATGGTAGACGACAAAATGCACGCACGTTCTATAGGACCATACTCACTAATTACACAACAACCATTGGGTGGTAAAGCTCAATTTGGGGGTCAACGTTTTGGAGAGATGGAAGTTTGGGCACTTGAAGCATATGGTGCATCAAGTACCTTACGTGAAATATTGACGGTGAAGTCTGATGATGTTATTGGTAGAGCTAAAACCTACGAGAGTATCGTGAAAGGTGAGCCAATGCCAGAACCAGGTCTTCCAGAATCTTTCAACGTGTTAATGCACGAATTGAAAGGTCTTGGTTTAGACATCAGGCTAGAAGAATAGATTTTTCCCCACGAAAGTGGGGATATAATCGTTTTTTCTTCGGAAACTTTTGTTTCCAAATCAATAGATTTAAATTTTATTTTACAGCATTATGGCAAGAAATAATAAAGAACAAGAAGCACCAAAATTCAACAAGATTTCTATTGGATTAGCTTCTCCTGAAGCAATCTTAGGAGAATCAAGAGGTGAGGTGTTGAAACCAGAAACAATTAACTACCGTACGCACAAACCAGAGCGTGACGGTTTGTTTTGTGAGCGTATTTTTGGACCTGTAAAGGACTATGAATGTGCTTGTGGAAAATATAAAAGAATACGCTACAAAGGAATCGTTTGTGACCGTTGTGGGGTAGAGGTAACAGAAAAGAAAGTACGTAGAGATAGAGTAGGGCACATCAACTTGGTGGTACCTGTAGCTCATATATGGTACTTCCGTAGTTTACCAAACAAAATAGGATATCTTCTTGGATTACCATCAAAGAAGTTGGATATGATTATTTACTATGAGCGTTACGTAGTAATCCAACCAGGTATAGCCAAAAACGAAGAAGGAGAACCTGTTCAAAAATTAGATTTCTTAACAGAAGAAGAGTACCTAACTATTTTAGAGACAATTCCTCAAGAAAATCAATATTTGGATGATGAAGATCCAAACAAATTCATCGCTAAGATGGGTGCAGAATGTTTGATTGATTTGTTAAACCTAATTGATCTTCATGCATTGTCTTTTGAGCTGCGTCATAAGGCAAATAACGAAACATCAAAACAACGTAAGACAGAGGCTCTTAAGAGACTTCAAGTTGTAGAGGCCTTACGTGATGCAAATAAAACTCGTGAGAACAAAGCGGCATGGATGATCATGAAAGTGATTCCAATCATACCACCAGAACTACGTCCTCTAGTGCCACTAGACGGAGGTCGTTTTGCAACCTCAGATTTAAATGATTTATACCGCCGCGTAATTATCAGAAACAACCGTTTAAAGCGTTTGATGGAGATTAAAGCGCCAGAGGTAATTTTGCGTAATGAAAAACGTATGTTGCAAGAATCTGTTGATTCATTGTTTGACAATACACGTAAATCATCAGCAGTAAAAACAGATAGTAACCGTCCATTAAAGTCTCTTTCAGATTCATTGAAAGGAAAGCAAGGACGTTTTCGTCAAAACCTATTAGGGAAACGTGTTGATTATTCTGCACGTTCTGTAATTGTTGTTGGACCAGAATTAAGATTATTTGAATGTGGATTGCCAAAAGGTATGGCAGCAGAATTATACAAACCTTTCGTGATACGTAAGTTGATTGAAAGAGGTATTGTGAAAACTGTAAAATCTGCAAAGAAAATTATAGAAAAGAAGGAGCCTGTAGTTTGGGATATCCTGGAGAATGTTCTTAAAGGACATCCAGTATTGCTAAACCGTGCCCCTACGCTTCACCGTCTAGGTATTCAAGCATTTCAACCCAAATTAATTGAAGGAAAAGCAATCCAGTTACACCCATTAGTATGTACGGCATTTAACGCCGATTTTGATGGGGATCAAATGGCAGTTCACCTTCCATTAGGACCAGAGGCAATTCTTGAAGCACAGTTATTAATGTTGGCTTCACACAATATTTTGAATCCAGCTAACGGTGCTCCAGTTGCAGTACCTTCTCAGGATATGGTATTGGGTCTGTATTACATGACCAAATTACGCCTATCAACAAAAGAGGTTAAGGTAAAAGGAGAAGGATTAACTTTCTACTCAGCAGAAGAAGCAGTGATTGCTTACAATGAGAAGATGGTTGATTTGAATGCTCAAATCAAGATTAGAACAAAAGATTTCAATGATGCAGGTGAGTTAGTGTACCAAATTATTGAAACTACTCTTGGTAGAGTAATCTTTAATGAAAAAGTACCTGAAGCAGCTGGTTATATTAATGAAGTATTGACCAAAAAATCTCTTAGAGATATTATTGGTGGTATTTTAGCCAAGACCAGTGTGCCTATTACTGCAGACTTTCTAGATGAAATTAAAAACTTAGGATATAAGTTTGCATTTGAAGGTGGATTATCATTCTCATTAGGAGATATTATTATTCCAGCAGAGAAGTACTCAATGATTGATGAGGCCAATGAAAAAGTAGATGCAATTAGAGCAAATTACAACATGGGTCTTATTACTCAAAACGAACGTTACAATCAAGTTATTGATATATGGACGGCTACTAATGCAGGATTGACTGAGTTGTCTATGAAGCGTATTCGCGAAGACCAACAAGGATTTAACTCTGTGTATATGATGCTTGACTCTGGAGCGCGTGGATCTAAAGAACAGATTCGCCAGTTAACAGGGATGCGTGGTTTGATGGCTAAGCCTAAAAAATCGAACAGTGGAGGAGGAGAGATTATTGAAAATCCAATTCTTTCTAACTTTAAGGAAGGTCTTTCAATTTTAGAATACTTCATCTCTACACACGGTGCGCGTAAAGGACTTGCAGATACTGCCTTAAAAACAGCAGATGCAGGATACTTAACACGTAGACTGGTAGATGTTTCTCAAGATGTAATAGTAAACACAGTAGACTGTGGTACACTAAGAGGTATTGAGGTTAAAGCATTGAAGAAAAACGAAGAGATTGTTGAAGACCTGAAAGCAAGAATTGTTGGGCGTACATCTTTAAATGATGTTATTAACCCATTGACAAAAGAAATTCTTGTAGAAAATGGACAACATATAGATGAAGTTATAGCACTAGCTATTCAAGATTCTCCTATAGACACTGTTGAAGTGCGATCTGCATTAACTTGTGAGGCTAAAAGAGGTATTTGTGCACAATGTTACGGTAGAAACCTAGCGACCAATAAAATGGTACAAAGAGGTGAAGCCGTAGGTGTTGTTGCAGCACAGTCTATTGGTGAACCAGGAACACAGCTTACGCTTCGTACCTTCCACGTGGGTGGTATTGCAGGTAACATTTCAGAGGAAAACAAACTCAAAGTGAAATTTGATGGTATTGCTGAAATAGAAGACTTAAAGACAGTTAAAGGTCAGGATAATGAAGGAAACGATATTAATATTGTTATCTCTCGTACCTCTGAGTTGAAATTAACCGACAAGAAAACGGGGATTACTTTAAGTACCAATAACATCCAATACGGTTCTACTATCTTTGTTAAAGATGGTGACGCCTTAAAGAAAGATGACATAGTTTCTTCTTGGGATCCATATAACGGTGTAATTATTTCAGAATTTGCAGGTAAGATTAAGTACGAAAATATCGAGCAAGGTATTACCTATACAGTAGAGATTGATGAGCAAACCGGTTTCCAAGAAAAGGTAATTACAGAATCTAGAGATAAAAAGAAAATACCAACCTTACAGATTATAGGGAAAGGCGATGAAGTGATTCGTAGCTATAACCTTCCTTTAGGGGCATTGATTCAAGTAGATGACAATGAGAAAATAAAGATTGGTAAGATCTTAGTGAAGATTCCACGTAAATCTGCAAAAGCAGGTGATATTACTGGAGGTCTTCCGCGAGTAACTGAGCTGTTTGAGGCACGTAACCCTTCTAATCCTGCTGTTGTAAGTGAGATTGATGGTGTTGTTTCTTTTGGTAAAATTAAACGTGGTAACCGTGAAATCATCGTAGAATCTAAACTTGGTGAAGTGATGAAGTATTTGGTGAAATTAAGCAACCAGATTCTAGTGCAAGAAAATGATTACGTAAGAGCAGGAATGCCACTTAGTGATGGTTCAACAACGCCAGAAGATATTCTTAGAATTAAAGGACCATCTGCAGTTCAACAATACTTAGTGAACGAAGTTCAAGAAGTATACCGTCTGCAGGGTGTGAAGATTAATGATAAGCATTTTGAGGTTGTAGTACGTCAAATGATGCGTAAAGTAAGAATCGTTGATAGTGGAGACACTTCTTTCCTTGAAAATCAATTAGCTCACAAAGATGATTTTATCGAACAAAACGATAAGATTTTTGGAATGAAGGTAGTTGAAAGCGCAGGTGATTCTGAAAATCTAGTAGAAGGACAGATTATTTCAGCACGTAAATTGCGAGATGAAAACTCTATCTTGAGAAGAGCAGATAAAACATTGGTAGAAGGACGTGATGCAGTAAATGCAACAGCAACACCAATTTTGCAAGGTATTACGAGAGCGTCTTTACAGACAAAATCGTTTATCTCTGCGGCTTCTTTCCAAGAAACAACTAAAGTATTGAACGAGGCAGCAGTAGCTGGTAAGGTAGATACTCTAGAGGGTCTTAAAGAAAATGTAATTGTAGGACATAAAATACCAGCCGGTACCGGTATGCGTAATTATGATACTATTATTGTAGGATCTAAGGAAGAGCTAGAACAAAGAACTAAACAAAGAGAAGAGGTTAATTATAATTAATCTTTATCTTTTGATATAGCTGCAAAATCCCGTGACACTAGTTTCGGGATTTTGTTTTTTAAACCAATATATAATAGTAATTTTATGAAGTTAGGCTAGTTTATTGGCTCTTCATTAATTTTAAAAAAAAATAAAAATGGCAGATCAAAAAAATAACAATCCAAAAAAACCAAGTTTAAATATAGAGCTAGATGCTGATGTAGCCCAAGGAATCTATAGTAACTTGGCGATTATTAATCATTCACAATCTGAATTTGTAATTGATTTTGTAAGCATCATGCCGGGGGTTCCCAAAAGTAAGGTGAAATCTAGAATTGTACTAACACCGCAACACGCTAAGCGTTTCTTAAAGGCATTAAATGAAAATGTATCTAGATTTGAAAAACAAAACGGGACCATTCAAGACAATAACCAGCCGCAAATTCCTATTAGTTTTGGCCCAACAGGTGAGGCATAAGAATTGCTATTTGTTGATACCCTGTATCTTATATCTACTATGATTTATAAATATGTAAAATTTTAAGAATGAAATTTAAATTAGTGTATACATTTTTAATTTTATCAGCAATGTGCCTACTCTCATGTGACCGGCCAAAGTGCGCTAATGAAAATATAATATTTAAAACTAATACCCCCAATTCTAAGAAATATAAAGATGAATTAGTTACTCAACTAAACAAAGTTAAAGACTCTAAACTTACTTATTGGCTTCAGAAGTATGATGAGCAAAACGGAAAAGAAACCTTATACTTTAATATTCAAGGAGATGGATTGTGTGCAATTCTTCACTTAACAATGAAGCATTGGAATACACTAGAAAATGTTAGAGAAACAAAAGCAGTAGGACGTAGGGGTGCAGAGTTTACTAATTTAAAATTTAAAATCAAACAAGACTCTATATCAACTGAATTTGTATTTGTGTCTTATGACAGATTAATAGATTAAAACGTGCAACAATCTATACTTGTAATTATGGGAGTTTCACCAAGGGCAAAATTTACTTGGAATTACAAGCTATAGCCCTTATTGTATTAGTTTGTTTTCCCCATACCTGAGGGGTAAAAGGGGGCGAGCACATTTTTTAATCACTCTGGCTTTCAAATTCACTTACCAAATGTAGTTTTATGGTTGGATACTTACTCTGTGTCATTTGCAGGGTAAAGGCAGAATCTGCAAAGAACACCAACTGGCCTCGTTTGTCTTTGGCTAAAAACTTAGATTTTACGCGTTTAAAATCTTTAAACTCATCACTCTTCTCATCTAGAGGATCTACCCAGCAGGCCTTGTGCACATTTAGGTTTTCATACCTACATATGGCACCATACTCATGTTCTAACCTGTACTGTATTACTTCAAACTGAAGGGCTCCAACGGTTCCAATTGCTTTACGGCCGTTTAGCTCTAGGGTAAATAATTGAGCGACACCCTCATCCATTAATTGGTCAATCCCTTTTTCAAGTTGTTTGCTTTTTAATGGATCTGCGTTGTTGATGTATTTAAAGAACTCTGGAGAAAAACTTGGAATTCCTTTGTAATTCATTTTTTCTCCTTCTGTTAAAGTGTCTCCAATTTTAAAACTTCCTGTATCATGAAGTCCTACAATATCTCCAGGGTAGGAGGTATCCACAATTTGTTTTTTTTCTGCAAAGAATGCGTTAGGGCTAGAGAATTTCATTTTCTTTCCATTACGCACATGAACATAATTTGTATTTCTTTGAAAAACACCAGACACAATTTTTATAAAAGCCAACCGGTCTCTGTGTTTGGGATCCATGTTTGCATGTATCTTAAACACAAATCCAGAAAATTCTTTTTCTTCTGGTTTTACGAGTCTTGTGTCACTTGATTTTGGTTGTGGCTTTGGAGCAATTTTAACAAAACAATCTAACAGCTCACGAACACCAAAGTTGTTTAATGCTGAGCCAAAAAATACAGGCTGTAATTCTCCTTGAAGGTACTCCTCTCTATTAAAGGTCGGGTAGACCTGGTCTATAAGTTCAAGTTCTTCTCGTATGGTTTGTGCGGCATCAGTGCCAATGAGTTCATCAAGTTTTTTAGATGCTATGTCTTCTATTTCAATAGTTTCTTCGATGTTTTTACGGCTATCGCCACTAAATAAGTTGATATTTTTCTCCCAGATATTATAAATTCCTTTAAAGTCATACCCCATCCCAATAGGGAAGGAGAGAGGTGTTACTCTTAGTTTTAATTTTTGCTCAACCTCGTCCAAAAGCTCAAAGGCATCTTTACCTTCTCTATCTAGTTTGTTTATAAACACAATCATCGGGATGTTGCGCATGCGGCAAACTTCCACTAGTTTTTCTGTTTGTTCTTCCACTCCTTTTGCAACATCTATTACAACAATTACACTGTCTACAGCCGTTAGGGTTCTAAAGGTGTCTTCTGCAAAATCTTTGTGACCCGGTGTGTCTAGGATGTTTATTTTAATGCCTTCATATTCAAAAGCTAGAACAGAGGTAGCCACTGAGATACCACGTTGCCTCTCAATTTCCATAAAGTCACTAGTGGCGCCTTTTTTAATTTTATTACTCTTTACAGCGCCCGCCTCTTGGATAGCTCCTCCAAAAAGCAGTAGTTTTTCTGTTAAGGTTGTTTTACCAGCATCTGGGTGAGATATAATGCCAAATGTTTTTCTTCTGTCTATTTCTTTTTGTAATGACATTTATAAAAATTTTTGAACAAAGATACAGCTAGTTTTTAGTTTAGGATGTAATATTAAAAAACCTATTTCTTTGTTGGGTACCCTTTTGTTTTTATGTCTTACCGTTTTATCTATTTGATTGAATTTCTTTTACCTTTGTAATATAAATTTTATTATGGAATTACAACTTACCAAACCTATTTGCTTTTTTGATTTAGAAACT
>CAJWVI010000048.1 GCA_913048115.1 uncultured Flavobacteriaceae bacterium
TCTTTAAAATAGTGAGTTGTTCTTCTAAGCGCACTACATATACCTGTATTTCTTTGCCTAATCTAGTTGGAGAAGCGGGTTGTCCGTGAGTTCTTGCCAACATTGAAATGTCTTCCCATTGTATAGCAAGCTCGCTTAGTTTTTCTTGTAGCTCAGACAACACGGGTAAATAAGCTTCATTCATTGCTTCTTTGAGAGACAATGGAATGGCAGTATTGTTTATATCTTGTGATGTTAGCCCAAAGTGTATAAACTCTTTGTATTGTTGTAGCCCTAGTATTTCAAATTTTTCTTTGATGAAGTATTCAACGGCCTTTACATCATGGTTCGTTACCTTTTCTGTGTCTTTAATATGTTGGGCATCTGCTGTAGAAAAAGAGGTATAAAGTTTTCGTAAATCATCAAATAATGACCTATCAAAACTTGCTAATTGAGGTAGAGGAAGTGTTACCAGAGAGATGAAATACTCAATTTCAACTTTTACTCTGTACTTAATAAGAGCCTCTTCAGAAAAGAAAGGAATAAGTGATGCTGTTTTGGAAGCATACCTTCCATCAATAGGTGAAATTGCTTGTAGCGCTTGGGTTGCCATATAAGGTCGAATTTTAAGCCCTCAAATATACGTTTTTAGTAGTTAATATTTATGCAATAGATTAATATTCTTAAGCCCACATATTAATTTTTATAGTTCTCTTAGCTAGAGTAAATGCCTGTTGATATGTATTGATTACAAGTTTATTTTTCTCTACTTTTCTATTATATTTACAAAAACAAGCTACCATTATATTGGATTTAGATTTACTCACACATTTACAAACCTTTCTTACTGATAGAAGAAAAGAAACCTTTGAGACCGTTTTATCAAAGCGTACACGACATTTCACTGTAGTTACAGAAGATGTATATCAATTACACAACACTAGCGCTGTGATGCGAAGCTGTGATGTGTTTGGCGTCCAGGACTTGAGTATCGTTGAAGAGATAAACTCTAAACGCATAGACAAAGAGATTGCCATGGGTTCTCAAAAATGGGTAGATCTTCATAGATACAATTCTGTTACATCCTGTATGGATTCTTTGAGAAGTCAAGGATATCAAATTGTAGCTACATCTCCTCACAATCAAAGTGTTCATTTACATGAGTTTGATGTTACAAAAAAAAGTGCCTTTTTCTTTGGAAAAGAACGCGATGGACTAAGTGACACGGTTGTTAATGAGGCAGATGTAAGTTTAAAAATACCGATGTATGGTTTTACTGAAAGTTTAAATATCTCTGTGTCGGCGGCTATTATACTTCAATATGTTGTTACAAAGCTTAAACAGAGTGATGTAAAATGGAGTCTCACCCAAGATGAGAAAAATGAACTTAGAATACTATGGGCAAAAAACACCATACGAAGTGCAGAGGACATAGTACGTCGTTTTTATGAAGATAATCCTACCTTATTATGAAATTAGTTTTTGCTACACATAATTTAAATAAATTAAAAGAGGTCAAACTATTACTACCCCAGACCATAGAATTATTAAGTCTTACAGATATAGGGTGCCATGATGATATTCCAGAAACTGCAGATACCATTGAAGCAAATGCAATGTTAAAGGTGAAATACATTAAAGACAACTATGGCTTAGACTGTTTTGCAGATGATACAGGCCTTGAAGTGCAAGCCCTTAATAACCGACCAGGAGTTTATAGCGCTCGTTATGGGGGGGCAAATGCCACCGCAGAGAATAACATGGACACACTTTTAAAAAACATGCTTAGCCTAGAAAATCGATCTGCTCGGTTTAAAACGATTATTGCACTTTCTTTTAATGGGGATGATGTTTTGTTTGAAGGTATTTGTGAGGGAAGTATACTACAAAACAAAAGGGGAGGTAAGGGCTTTGGCTATGATCCTATATTTTTACCTAGTGGATATGCTCAAACATTTGCAGAAATGTCACTTCAAAAAAAGAGTGAAATAGGGCATCGAGGTAAAGCTATACGTAAGTTAATAGCCTATTTTTTATAACGTTATAGATCACTTTACAGTATTCCCTAGACCTTATTACTTAGTTTATAAGCCATTGATGGTTTATAATTCATTAATTAGTAGTACTTTTGCACTTTCAAAAAATCCTCAGGGTGAGGTAGTGCAAAATGAAGTCGTAGGTATTATGTGTCGATAGCTTCTCAATGCACACACATAAATTTACTATACAATACTATGACAGCATTTAAGGCTTTAGGCCTAGACGAGCAATTACTTCAGGCTATTACAGATATGGGTTTTGAAACCCCATCTGAAGTCCAAGAACAAGCAATTCCAATATTATTACAAAAAGACACAGATTTAGTGGCTTTAGCACAAACTGGAACAGGAAAAACCGCAGCATTTGGTTTTCCTATGCTACAAAAAATTAATATAGAAAGCCGCACAACGCAAGGATTAATCCTTTCGCCAACGCGTGAACTGTGTTTACAAATCACCAATGAAATGACTAATTACGGTAAGCACAAAAAAGGCTTAAACGTTGTAGCAATTTATGGTGGAGCAAGCATTCAAGACCAAGCAAGAAACATCAAAAAAGGTGCACAAGTAATTGTAGCTACACCAGGTAGGATGAAGGATATGATTAGTCGAAGAATGATTGATATCTCAAAAATTGAGTACTGTGTACTTGATGAAGCAGATGAAATGTTAAACATGGGTTTCTATGAAGATATTACAGAGATTTTATCATACTCTCCAGACGAGAAAAATACATGGCTTTTTAGTGCTACAATGCCAAGAGAGGTATCTTCTATTGCCAAGAAATTTATGCATGATCCAGAAGAGATTACAGTTGGGTCTAAAAATGTAGGTTCTAGCAACGTATCACATGAATACTACCTTGTCAACACAAGAGACAGGTACCAAGCTTTAAAACGTCTTGCAGACGCAAACCCAGACATCTTCTCGGTAGTATTCTGTAGAACTAAGAGAGACACACAAAAAGTAGCCGAGCAACTTATTGCTGATGGATATAATGCAGGGGCTATTCATGGAGATTTGAGTCAAAATCAACGTGATATTGTGATGAAACAATTTAGAAATCGTCAAATACAAATGTTAGTAGCTACAGATGTGGCAGCCCGTGGTATTGATGTAGACAATATTACACATGTAATTAACTATCAATTACCAGACGAAATAGAAACCTATACGCACCGTAGTGGAAGAACAGGGCGTGCAGGTAACCTTGGTATATCTATAGTTATTGTTAGTAAAAGTGAAGTTCGTAAGATAAAAAGTATCGAGAAGAAAATTCAAAAGACTTTCGAGAAAAAAGAAATTCCTTCTGGAATGGCTATTTGTGAAAAGCAATTGATGCATTTAGCAAATAATATCAAGAAAACAGAAATCAATCATGATATTGACACTTATTTACCACAGATTAACGAAGCTTTAGAAGATTTCAGTAAAGAAGAGCTTATTAAAAAGTTTTTCTCTGTAGAGTTTACTCGTTTCTATAATTACTATAACAAAGCTAAAGATATCAATGCAACAGCAGGGGTTCAACGCGAATATAGTGATGACACTGGTAGTGTTCGATATTTCTTAAATATTGGTAACAAAGATGATTTTGACTGGATGAGCTTAAAAGATTTCTTAAGAGATCAATTAGGGCTAGAGCAAGATGATGTGTACAAAGTAGATGTAAAAGATAGCTTCTCTTTCTTTAACACCGATGAAAAACATAAAGATTTAGTGTTAAAAGCCTTCGAAGATTATAAATTAGAAGGGCGCAACGTAAACGTAGAGGTTTCTGAAAACTCTGGCGGTGGCGGCGGTGGCAATAGAAATCGTGGTAAACGAAGTTTTGGTGGTGGTGATAGAGGTCGTGGCAGAAGTGGCTCAGGAGATAGAGACAGAGGTCGCTCAAGAAGTAGTGGCTCAGGAGATAGAGAAAGAAGTGGCGGAAGAAGCAGTGGAGGTTTTAGAAGCGGCGGCTCAAGTGGCGGCGGTGGATATAAAGGAAAAAGAAGAGATGATAGTGGAGGCGGCTATGGAGATAGAAGCAGAAGAAGAGATGATAGCGCCGGTGACTCTGGAGCTAGCAGAAGCAGAAGTAGTGAAGGTGATTCTGGATCAAGTAGAGCCAGAAGCAGCGAAGGTACAAGTGATTTTGGTGATGCTGGTAATAAGTCTAAATTTAGTGGAAAACGTCGTGGAAAATCTAAACCAGATACCGGTGGTACTGGTGGAAGAAGAAGAAGAGATTAATACATTCTCTAACACCTACATACATTATAAAAGGTTTGCTAGTCTAGTACTAGTAAACCTTTTTTTATTGGCTTTAAAATAGGAGTGTTTGCTATTTTTTTGCTTGCCTTGAAACTTTGGCATAATTTTACCGTCTATAATCTGTACCTTTGTAAACGTACGCTATGAAACAACTATTTACTTTCTTATTATTTACCCTTATAGTAACAACTACATATGCTCAGGACGTGGTTTCTATTCGTGGAACAGTAGAAAATGCTGCCGATGACAATGTCCTTGAAAACGTTAATATCGTGAACCTAAACCAAGTTTGGGGAGCTACTACCGGAAAAAAAGGTGAATTTGAAATTAGGGCTGTAGTAAATGACACACTATTTTTTTCTTATCTAGGGTTTAAATCAATTAGAGTGCGTGTCACTAACGATTGGCTGGCCTATGGAGCGGTTAAAATTAAGATGACAGAAATAGGCATTGCCCTTGAAGAGGTGTTAGTAAGACCAGTAACACTTACAGGATATATAGAAGTAGATGCGCGTACAATTCCAATCTATGATAACTACCGCTATAGAATAGACGGCATAGGAAGCGGTTATGAAGGAGGGAGTAAGCAGCCAAGTGCCTTAAACAAAATCTTAAGTTCTGTTTTTAACCCTGCAGATTTCCTTTATAATGTCTTTGGAAAAAGACCAAGGCAGATGAAAAAGCTGCGTCAAATGAAAGAGAATGATGAAATAAGGAATCTATTAGCTAGTAAGTTTGATAGAGAGACCTTAATGGCCGTTTTGCAGTTAGAACGTCTAGACATCAATGAAATATTAAATAATTGCACCTATTCTAGTGATTTTATTAATGCTGCAAACGATCTTCAAATTCTAGATGCTATTAGTGAATGTTATGAAGAGTATCGTGTATTGAATAGAAGTAAATAGTATAACTTATGTGATGTACAAGTATTTAATACATATGTGTTAAAGTAAAACTTCACATATTTAGTTTCTTACATGAAAGAATTAGTTGCTCAACAACGTCATTTTTTTTATTCGCATAGAACGAAAGATATCTCCTTTAGACTAAATGAATTAAAACGTCTCGAAACTGTATTAATTGCTAATATGGCAATCTTAAATCAAGCCATATACAATGATTTTAAGAAGAGTAGTTTTGAGAATTACGTTACAGAAATTGGCATTATACTACATGATATTAAAGAAGCCAAGAGTAAATTACGTTATTGGTCGAGAAAGCAACGCGTAAAAACAAATCTTGGTAATTTTCCAGCACAAAGCTACCTATTACCAGAGCCTCTAGGAGTAACATTGATAATTGGCTCCTGGAATTATCCTTATCAGCTTTCATTAGCGCCACTTGTTGCAGCAATTACGGCTGGAAATACAGTTATATTAAAGCCTAGCGAGATATCTTCACAGACCTCTGGTGTTATGGCTACTATTTTAAACGAGGCTTTTGATCCTTCTTTTCTTAAGGTAGTACAGGGAGGTATTCCAGAAACAACAGCACTTCTCAAAGAAAAATTTGACAAAATATTTTTTACGGGAAGCACAGCCGTTGGTAAGATTGTATACAAAGCAGCTGCAGAGCATCTTACACCAGTAACACTAGAGTTGGGGGGCAAAAGCCCCGTGTTTATAACAAAAGACGCCAATATTAGGATGGCTGCAAAGCGTATTGTTTGGGGTAAATTTTTAAATGCAGGTCAAACATGTATAGCACCAGATTATATATACATCGATGCTCAAGTTTCTGAAGCTTTTCTAAAAGCCGCCAAAATCGAAATTGAAAAAACACAGTATGCCTTCGATAATAATAATTATGTACAGATTATTAATGAACGTAATTTTGATAGACTAACTGCTATGTTAGACTCCACAAAGATATACCATGGAGGTGACACAGATAGAGAGCAGCGCTATATAGCACCTACTTTAATGCACAACATAAGCTTTGAAGACGCTATTATGCAAGAAGAAATATTTGGTCCCATCCTGCCAGTTATTAAGTACAAATCTCTTGACAAGGCAGTTAAAAAAGTACAACTATTACCAAAACCACTTTCTTGTTATGTGTTCACTAGTAGTGGCTCTATAAAAAAGAAATTATTAAAAGAAATTTCTTTTGGAGGTGGCGCTATAAACGACACTATTATGCATATATCCAACCCAAAACTTCCTTTTGGCGGTGTTGGAAATAGTGGCTTTGGAAGGTATCGAGGTGAGGCAGGTTTTGCTGCTTTTAGCAATTTTAAAAGTATTTTGGATAAACCCACTTGGTTTGAAGCGCCATTTAAATATGCGCCTTATACCAGGAGAAAACTTGCTATTATAAAACAACTATTTAAATTTCAATAATGCTACAAACAGCGATACATTATGGTTTGCATTTCTTGCTACCCATCATCATTGCTTTTCTCTTTTACAGGCCTAAATGGTTTAAAACCTCCATACTTCTTCTAGCTACAATGTTAGTAGACCTTGATCATTTATTGTCTTCACCTGTATTTGACGCCAATAGATGTAGTATTGGTGTGCACATATTGCACCAACCATTGGCTATTATTTGCTATGTGATTTTATTTTTGTTCCCTAAAACCAGAGTAGTCTCGCTAGGGCTCTTGTTGCATATGCTTGCAGATAAACTAGACTGTGTCTGGATGGCGTCAGCCTAAGGTTTGGCTATGAGGTTTTTATAAGCGTTTGGTCTTACTGAGTACTTATTTGTGATGGTAGGGTTCATTTTTTAAGATGGTATACCCTCTGTATAATTGTTCTATAAAAAAGGGACGCACCATTTGATGAGAAAACGTCATACAAGACAAAGAGATTTTACTATTTGCTCTAGCGTATATTGCCTCACTAAAACCATAAGGACCACCAACAACAAAAACTAAGTTTTTAAGCCCACTGTTCATTTTTTTTTGCAAAAACTCTGCAAAATTTTCAGAGGTAAATGACTTTCCTTTTTCGTCTAGAATGCATAAAAAATCACTAGTCTGTACTTTTTTTAGTATTTCATTTCCTTCACCTATTTTTTGCTGTGCTTCACTTACGTTTTTAACGTTTTTGATATCGGGGATGACCTCAAATGAAAAATTAACATAGTGCTTAAGACGCTTTTTATAAGTCTCTGTAAGAGCTATAATATTAGGGTTATCTGTTTTTCCAATAGCGTATAGTGTGATTTTCATAGAGAGGTAGCCTAAAATACAAGCTAGTTTTGTCTTGCGTTTCTTAACTTTATTTTTGTTTTATAGAATGTTTTAGTCGCGATATAAATAACTTTATGAACCTCACAATAGGTGATGTCTTTGTCTTTATTAGTTAGAAACATTTTTTTTGATATGTCTATTTCATTTTTTGCTGCAACATTTAATTTAATAGCTTCAATTTCCTCTAAAGTAAACACAGAGCTAGCATATAAATCTTCCTTTGCAGGTCTTTTAAAAAATATCTCTGCAGACTTATCCCAAACCACATAGTCATCTCCTAAGATACTAATAAGTTGTGTCATCGCTATGGGGTCTGTAGCAGAGAACATACTGCCGCCAAATATTGAGTTTACATAATTTTTGTTTTTATAACTTAAGGCTAATTTAATATCAATGCGTAGCATGTCTTTTGATATGTTTTCAATCTTAGCGGTACTCCTTCGATACATGGGTGATAGGTTAAAGCCATATTTATAGGCTATGCTTTTTCCTAAAATCCTGGTGGCTATCGCGTTAATTTTTTGATAGGTGGACATTGTCTTTTAAATATAAATATTTGGTTTTGTCTTGAAATATTGGCACTTGTTTAAAGTGCCGCTAAATTACAAAGATTATCGCGCTATTGTTACAGGAATTCAAAGTGATTGTTTTAGAATATTTTGGAGTAAAAAAAAGGGAAGAGACGATGTGTAATGCTTCCTATTTTTTAACTTAGCAGAAAAATAGCTGTACATGATATCTAGTAAACAGTTTAATAAAGAAATTAATAGCATTATAGCCAATGCTATTCGTGAAGATGTAGGAGAAGGAGATCATAGTTCTTTGGCCTGTATACCAGAGGATGCAACAGGGACCGCAAAACTATTGGTGAAAGATACGGGCATCATTGCAGGGGTAGCTTTTGCTGTGCAGGTCTTCGATTATGTAGATCCGGGACTAACTGTAGAGGTAAAAATCACAGATGGAAGCCCAGTAAAACCAGGAGATATTTGTTTTTATGTGTCAGGAAACTCTCAGTCTATTTTAAAAGCAGAGCGCCTTGTACTAAATGCTATGCAACGTATGAGCGCTATTGCTACAAAAACAAACACTTACGTATCTCTTTTAAAAGGAACTAATACCCAAATTTTAGATACTAGGAAAACAACACCAGGAATAAGAGCACTTGAAAAATGGGCCGTAACTATTGGAGGTGGAGAGAACCATAGATTTGCTTTGTATGACATGATTATGCTTAAAGACAACCATATAGATTTCTGTGGAGGTGTCATAAAAGCAATAGAGGTAACAAAAGAATACTTAAAAAATAACAACCTTGATTTAAAAATTATAGTAGAGGCAAGAGATTTTGAAGAAATAGAGCAAATTCTTTCAACAACGGGAGTTTATCGCATCTTGATTGATAATTTTAATTACCAGGATACCCGCAAAGCAGTAGAGATCATTGGAGATACATGCTTGACAGAATCTAGCGGAGGAATCACACTAGAAACAATTAGTCAATATGCGGCATGTGGTGTAGACTATATTTCTAGTGGTGCTTTAACCCATTCTGTGCATAATATGGACCTAAGTTTAAAAGCAACTTAATGCAAGAGCGACCCCAACTTATGTATAGCAAAACAGAAGACACCTTGATGAAAATCCCAGTTGTCAAGCAGATACTGTGGTTAACCAAGCAGATTAAATTACCTGGCTTGGAGGGTTTGACTTTTTATGACTTTATAAAACTATACCTAAGAGGAATTTTACAAGGAACTTTTTCACCTCGTGCAAGTTCTATTGCCTATAGTTTTTTTGTGGCTATATTTCCTTTTTTACTTTTTATATTAAACCTTATACCATATGTTCCTATACAAGGATTTCAGTCAAGATTTTTAATATTTATAGAAGGGTTTCTGCCACCTCATACTGCAAATTTTTTCATTCCAGTTATTGAAGATATTGCAATTAATCCACGAGGAGGCCTATTGTCTTTTGTCTTTTTATTATCTATTTTTCTAGCAGCAAACGGGGTGAATGCAATTTTTAGTGCCTTTGAGTACTCGTACCATGTTACGATAAATAGAGGTTTTTTTAAACAATATGCAGTTGCATTAGGTGTTTCTGTGCTTTTTGCAGTAGCATTAATAATTACTGTAGTCTTGATTCTATATGGAGAATACTTTATTAGAGACCTTCAAGGAAGGGCTTTTATAAGTGAAGATGTATTTTGGGTATCTGCTTTGCAGGTTACAGTCTTTGTGGTATTATTGTATAGCACAATTTCAACCGTGTATTACTTTGGCACAAAAGAAGGGAGAATATCTAAGTTTTTCTCCTTAGGGGCTTTAGTAACTACCTTGTTGTTTTTGGCTACCACCTATTTTTTTGGTATTTACATCAATAATT
>CAJWVI010000049.1 GCA_913048115.1 uncultured Flavobacteriaceae bacterium
GTTTTAAACCCATAACTTATCCTATTTCTTTATACATTAAGTCTAATCCTTCTCTTATGATTTGTTGGTGGGGTTGCTTTGATACACAAATAAATTCTGTCAACGCAAAATCTTCTGGCGCTACCTCGTACATGCCTAATGCTTCCATAGCATCTAGATCCCTAACTAAACAAGCCTTTAAGATTTGTAAAGGATAAATATCTAATGGGAATACTTCTTCATAGTTTCCAGTGACCACAAAAGCACGATGTTCACCATTTGTATTGGTGTTTAATTCATACTCCTTTTTAGGTTGCATCCAAGAAAAAGTTAATGCTCTTGTAGGCGAAATTTTATTGAAAATTGGTTTGTTCCAGCCAAAAAATTCATAATCATCTCCTTCTGGAATTACCGTGATTGCGTTGTGATAAAAACCTAAGTGCTGTTTTGCAGAAATGGTATCTCCACTTAAAACACCTCCACTAATCACGCGAATATTTTCCTCGTTTAATCCAGCATCATTAATCATGGTAGCAACTTCACTACCGATTCTTGTTTTATAATATTTTGGAGCCTTCACACAAGAACCTGACAAAGCAACAATACGCTCTGCATTGTATTTTCCTGTTAAGAATAATTCTCCAATTATGACCAAATCTTGAGCAGCTACTGTCCAAACAGTTTCTCCTTTATTGATAGGGTCTATTTTGTTTATCTGTGTTCCAACATTTCCTGCAGGATGTAGTAAATTAGCTTTATGTAAAACAACATGACTCATGCCAGAGAGCATTGATGTAGAATCGTCAGCAACCGTAAGATGCAAAGCGCCATCTGTTAATTTACTTAATGCTGTAATGGCAGCTTGAACCTCTTTTTCTTTTCCCGCTAATACAAAATCAAGGTCTGCATCTAAAGGACCCGTACTTAATCCAGAAATAAAAATTGCTTTTGGAGCGCTTAAAGGATTAGCAATAACATCATACGGGCGTTGCTTAATAAAGGGCCAGCACCCTGATGTTAATAAATGTTTTTTAATTTCTTGGGAAGAAAGACCTTCTGGAGAAAGTATCCCAAAATCTTTGAAGACATCCTCTTGGTCACCTTCAATTGTTAATTTAGTAATCACGCGCTTAGGCCCTCTTTCAATCTGTGTAAGAGTTCCACTTACCGGTGATGAAAAGGTTATTGACTGGTCTTGTTTGCTGTAAAACAAGGTTTCTCCTGCTTCAATCTTTTCACCCTCTTTTTTCACCAACTTTGGGGTAAATAAGTGAAAATCTGAAGGACGAATAGCAAAAGTACGCGAACGCGGTGCGTTTGAAAGTGTTTTTTCGGCTTCACCTTTAAGGCGGATGGTAAGGCCTTTTTTAATCTTAATGTCTTTGGACATAGAATAGTCGTGTTAAAATTGACTTTTATTTTACTGAAAAGAAAGTAAATTATTACGTCTTTTTAGCGATTGCAAATTTAAGAATTAAAAGAGTATTTTTACGATTTATTAAGATAATTTTATGTCTATCGTATACTTGAGAAATACGAGCCCTTTTTAAGGCACAAAATTTGTTTATATTCAGCACACATATCTACAAACTATGAATGCAATCACGCTATCACTTTTTCTTTTTTTATCTTATATTTCAATAGGCATTTCACAAGTAGAAGAAATCGTTGAGCCTGAATATATTAGAACCATTCAATTTAAAGGGACATCATCACAAAGTAAATTACCCATTATAGAATTAGGGCAAAGTTTACAACTCTCATTTGATGATATTATTGGAGATGAAGCCGACTACTATTATACCATAGAACATTTTAATTTTGATTGGACACGAAGTGATCTATCCAAAGGAGAGTACTTAGACGGCTTTGACGATGTACGCATAGAAACCTATGAAAACAGCTTCACCACACTGCAACTTTTTTCACACTACATGGTAAGCATACCCAACAGGGAGACCCGCGCTATTAAAAAAAGCGGAAACTACTTATTACGTATTTTCAATGACGATGGTAATATCATTTTTTCAAGGAAATTTATGGTCTTAGAGCGTGTTCTTAGCGTGGGTGTCGAAATAAAAAGGGCTAGAAAAATTAAAAACATAGAACAACAGCAGGTCGTTCAATTTAAAATAAACTCCCCAAAGATACTGCTCATTAACCCAAAGCAAAATGTAAAAACACTGGTGCTACAAAACAGTAATCTAAAAACTGCAATCACCAATTTGAAACCCCAGTATACTATTGGTTCTGAGCTTATTTATAAATATGATCAAGAAGCTGCTTTTTGGGGCGGTAATGAGTTTTTGTATTTTGACAACAAAGATGTTCGGTCTTCTTCAAATGGAGTGCGCAGCGTATCACTCAATGATCTGTACGAGAATTTTTTATTCACAAATAGAAACAGAAGTTCAAGGCCTTACACCTTCAACCCAGATCTTAATGGAAATTTCCAGGTAAGAAACTTGTACACGACACAAAATCAAAACACAGAAGCAGACTATGTTTTAATGCATTTTAACTTGCAATATTACCTAGCGCTTGATGACAAAGAAATACATCTCTACGGGAATTTTAATAATTGGACCATTGACCAGACTACTTATATGCGTTATAATGAACAAACAAACACCTATCAAAACGCAAGACTTTTCAAGCAGGGCTTCTACAATTACAAATATGTGTTAGTAGACCGTGATGGAACCGTAGAACAAGGCCCAATAAGTGGTAATTTTTGGCAAACAGAAAACCAATACACCGTTCTTGTTTACTATAGAGCACCAGGGGCTAGGTTTGACAGGCTGCTGGGCGAAGGATACTCTAGCTCCACTAAGATTACAAACAACTAAGGGCCCTGTACAGCAAAAAACTAAAAGAGCTTTGCATGAGGTTACAGGCATAAAGAAAACTCCAAATCAAACCTCAGATCAACCATCTGAAGCTTCTTTTTATATTATATTTGCGAAAAAATAGGTACTTGAATATGCAAAAAGAACTTCTACTCTTCCAGAAATTAGCCGAAAAATTAATTAAAGCGGAAAAAGACGAGCCAATCGCTACCCCAATTGCTCCCCAGGAGCTGTTTACCATTTTGCCTCTAGCCCTAGAGGACCAACCTGTAGAAGATACTTTTTTTGAAGAAGCACTGGAAAAACTTGTTTTAAGCACACCACGTACCGCAACTCGTTTATTTTTTAATCAATTATTTGGAGGTAGAAACCCTAAGGCTACACTGGGTGATTTATTGGCCGTATTGCTTAACAACAGCATGTACACCTATAAGGTTGCAGGCCCTCAAGTAGGAATAGAGAAAGAGATACTACGCAAATCTTGTGATTTAATTGGCTACGGCAAAGACGCAGATGGAACCTTTGCACCAGGAGGGTCTATGAGTAATTTCATGGCAATTTTGATGGCCCGTGATGCGCACAATGAAACAATAAAGAATGAAGGGGTATTAAAAAAAATGACCGCTTACACCTCCATAGAGTCTCACTATTCGACCTCAAAAAATGCGGCTTTTATTGGTATTGGTCGTGAACAAGTTAGGTATGTTGCCACCAATGAATTTGGGCAAATGAGTGCTACAGATTTAGCTGCTAAAATTTCTGAAGATATCGCTGCAGGCTTACAACCATTTTTTGTGAATGCCACCGCAGGAACAACAGTACTTGGAGCCTTTGATGTTCTTGAACCCATTTCAAAAATTTGTAAAAAGTATAATCTATGGCTTCATCTAGATGGTGCTTATTGTGGGAGTGTTATTTTTAGCAATAAATACAAGCATTTAGTAAAAGGAATAGAACTTACAGACTCCTTTAGTTACAATGCGCACAAAATGTTAGGCACACCACTTACCTGCTCTATTATACTTACAAAGCATAAAAAATATTTACATGATAGCTTTAGTAATGACGCCACGTATTTATACCAAACAGATGGAGATGACTACAATCTAGGAAAGACATCTATACAATGTGGAAGAAGAAACGACGCATTAAAGTTTTGGACTTTATGGAAATCTGTTGGAACTAGTGGCTTAGAAAAAATTGTAGATCAGCAATTTCATCTGGCAGAAGTTGCGCGAGATTACATAAAAAGCAATCCAGATTACACCTTGTACAGTTTTGATGACTCTATATCAATTTGCTATAACTACAAAGGAATTCCTGCCCAAGACCTATGTACTCTATTGTACGAAAATGCGACAGCCATGGTAGGGTTTGGGATTTTCAGAGAGACCGAGTTTGTGCGCCTTGTAACAATCAATAGCGGAAACAAAGACGAAGACATCCTTAGCTTCTTTAAAATTTGTGAAACTTTTGTAGCAGAGAACGAAGCATTGTTTACACTAAAAGCATAGTTTTTTATTACATTGAAATTTACGTTACAGGCTATCTTTAGCTGCTTAACGATTTTTAAACAATTGTAGGTTAGGTTTTTTAGCAACATGCTCAAAAGCAAAACCCATCTATAGATATCTTTTGTAAAGAGTCGCCATAATAATAATAATTGTATTTTTATGAATAAATACTAATGCAAAGCTCAACACACTCAAATTGCTTCTATGATTCAAAAAATTACTCAAGATATTAAAGTTTCTATCAAAACACGTTTTGAAGATGCCTTTGTCTCTAAGGGTAAGCTACAATATGCTTTTTCGTATATCATACGTATTGAAAATAAGGGGAAAGATGTGGTGCAATTAAAATCACGCCATTGGAAAATAAAAGACGCCTTGAACGATATTGACATGGTCTTTGGTGAAGGTGTTATAGGTAAAAAACCAGTTATTAATCCTGGCAGTCTTCACACCTATAGCAGTGGTTGCATTTTACTAAGCCCTTTTGGAGCTATGAGTGGGTATTATGAGATGGTTAACTTTAATACTACTGAAAAATTTAAAGTAAGCATTCCAAGCTTTAAGTTAAGTGCACCATTTTCGATGAACTAAGCTCAAAAAGGGATCCTACACATCCTAATTTTATTTTTTTCTCCCTGAAAAAGATGATCATATACTTTCTTTAAAGAATATTAAAACCATTGCTCTTACTTTTAAACAAAAGGAACCAAAGCCATCAAATCACTCCTGTAAAACCGGCCCTTGTATTCTCTAAAATAGGAACAGAATTTTTGTATCTTCGCACTTCAAAATTTTGTCTTTAACAAACCGCATATTGCTTAGCAAATGCATAAATAAATCACCATGGGAAAAGGATTTTATAAAGTTCCAGTTGCTGTTAACGAACCCGTAAAAGTATACGCTCCAGGCTCTGCTGAACGTGCAGCTGTTGCTAAAACATATACAGAAATGTACAATAGCCAGATTGATGTGCCGATGTACATAAATGGAAAAGATGTAGCTACAGGAGACACGGCAACAATGTCACCTCCGCACGATCACAAACACATTTTAGGAACCTATCATAGGGCTGAGAAAAAGCATATAGATAAGGCTATTGAAACCGCCTTAGAGGCTCGTAAGCTCTGGTCTCAAATGCCTTGGGAACAACGTGCAGCCATCTTTCTTCGTGCCGCAGAGTTAATTGCTGGGCCCTACCGCGCAAAGATAAACGCAGCGACTATGTTGGCGCAATCAAAGACGGTTCATCAAGCAGAGATTGACGCATCTTGTGAGTTAATAGATTTCTTGCGTTTTAATGTCCAGTACATGACAGAAATGTACGCAGAACAACCTGCCTCTACTAGTGATGTATGGAACCGCCTAGAATACCGTCCACTAGAAGGATTTATATATGCCATTACTCCTTTTAATTTTACTGCAATTGCAGCCAATCTACCTGCTAGCGCAGCGATGATGGGGAATGTTGTAGTATGGAAACCAAGTGATAGCCAAATATTCTCTGCTAAGATTGTTCTTGACGTATTTAAAGAAGCTGGAGTACCTCCAGGGGTGATACAAATGGTAATGGGTGACCCTGTTATGATTACTGACACCGTTCTAGATAGCCCAGATTTTAGTGGGCTTCACTTTACAGGCTCTACGTTTATATTTAAAGAGCTTTGGAAAAAAATTGGATTAAACATCCACAATTATAAAACCTACCCTCGTATTGTTGGTGAAACAGGGGGGAAAGATTTTATTGTAGCACACAAATCATCAAACCCTGAGCAAGTAGCTACCGCAATTACTAGAGGTGCTTTTGAATTTCAAGGTCAAAAATGTAGTGCAGCAAGTAGAGTATATGTTTCAAAAAGTATTTGGGCAGCTACACAAAAGCACCTAAAAGCACAAATGGAAACCTTTACTATAGGCTCTCCAGGAGATATGAGCAACTATATTACCGCAGTAATTCATGAAGGGTCTTTTGATAAACTAGCCAGTTTTATTGATCAAGCAAAAAAAGACAGCAACGCAGAAATTATTGCAGGTGGTGGCTATGATAAAAGTAAAGGATACTTTATCGAACCCACTGTTATCAAAACAAATGACCCTAAATACACCACTATGTGTACAGAGTTATTTGGCCCAGTTGTTACGGTCTATGTCTTTGAAGACGATGCTTGGGAAGAAACACTTCACCTTGTAGACCAGACCAGTGAATATGCATTAACAGGAGCTGTATTTAGTGAAGACCGTTATGCATTAGAAGTTGGTGTTAAAATATTAGAAAATGCAGCAGGTAATTTCTATATCAATGACAAGCCTACAGGAGCTGTAGTTGGACAACAACCTTTTGGTGGCGCACGCGCTAGTGGAACAAACGATAAAGCGGGAAGTAAATTAAACTTATACCGTTGGTGTTCTCCAAGAATGGTGAAAGAAACATTTGTAACTCCTACAGATTACAAATACCCTTTCTTAGGATAAGTTTTTCCTTAAAATTTTAGTATTTGAAAAGCCTCGTTATATATATAACGAGGCTTTTTGTACCTTGTCATTCTATGAAGCGTTTTATTTTTCTTCTTATACTATGCATACAGCCGGCTGTTGCTCAAACCATTGAAACCCCTGAGCAAACACCTTTAGATGTAGATCAATTTATTGGCTATGATGGCTACGATAACCTCTACACAATTACAGGTATGGTACTAAACAAAAAGGGAGATGCTGGCGTGTTTAGGTTTACAGATTTTCAATTAGGAGCTATTAGCAGTGTAGATATTATCAACCCCCTTAGTGTTGTTGTTTTTTATGAACAAACCAACATAGCTGTTTTACTAGACAATAAGCTTACCGAGATTGAACGCATTAATTTTAATTTGCTTGAAGATTTTGCAAATATTAGCACTGCTCGTAATGCTGGAGGAAATAAGCTATGGCTCTTTAATGCAGACTCTCAACAACTAGAGGTCTACAATTACAGACTCAATACAAAAAATATCATATCATTACCAATTGCTGAAATTGTAACAGACCAAACAAGCAACTTTAACTACAACTTTATTCTCACTCCAACAACTATAAAGGTTTACACAGTCTTTGGAGGTATTATTACCTCTATTGCTTTTAAAGGGGGAGAAAAAATAATTGAACATAATAACAGAATATTAGTTGTTAAAGATTCCCTGTTATATGAAACTCTAGAAAGTGGCAGTAGTGTCTCTACTTTAAAAACTACTCAAATAAGCATACAAGACTTGCAACTGTCTAAAGATTTCTTGTATATTTATGATCGCAAAAATGTTCATTCATTTGCAATAAAAAAACCTAAGAATTAGAAGTATGCACGTTGCTATAGCAGGAAATATCGGTTCAGGAAAAACCACTCTTACACGTTTATTATCAAAACACTACAAATGGAAACCTCACTACGAGGATGTTGAAGACAATCCATACCTGGATGACTTTTATAACCAAATGGAACGTTGGTCTTTTAACTTGCAAATCTATTTTCTAAACAGTCGTTTTCGTCAAATATTAGACATTAGAGAACGGGGTGAAAAAGTCATACAAGACAGAACTATTTATGAAGATGCTTACATCTTTGCGCCCAATCTTCATGCTATGGGCTTGATGACCAATAGAGATTATGAAAACTACAAATCACTTTTTGATTTAATGGAGAGTGTAACAGAAGGTCCAGATCTTTTAATTTACTTGCGTAGTTCTATTCCTAATCTGGTAAAGCAAATACATAAGCGAGGACGTGACTATGAAAACTCTATAAGTATAGAATACCTCAGCAGACTAAACGAGCGTTATGAGGCTTGGATTACAACCTACAATAAAGGAAATGTCATTATACTAGATGTAGATGATCTTGATTTTGTAGAAAACCCTGAACATCTTGGAGAGGTAATAAGTAAGATTGACGCAGAAATTAACGGCTTGTTTTAATCTATCTATTTAACCATATAAAACATCACAAAAAAAGGGCTGTCTTTAAAAGACAGCCCTTTTTATTAAGATAAAATTATATGTGTATTATTTAACTTCTGTCTTAGACTTAGCAAGTGGTGGTGTTGGTGGCACAACAACGTCCATAGCCTCTAGTTTAGCCATTACTTCAGTCTCAGTACCCGTAAATAATTTGGATACTTTTTTGGTATATCCATCTTGTTGGGTAGTGATGGTAACGGTAGCTGTAAAAACACCATCTTGTGAAGTCATTTTTACAGTCACGTCTTTTTCTACATCCATAGTTTGTTGTGAGTTCGCGCTAACCTGCATGGTGCTCTGCGGGCTTATAACCGCCTCAGCATCTGCAACTGCGTGACCTCCTAATATTGGAGCAATCACCAAACCAATTAAACAAGTAAGTTTAATTAAGATGTTCATAGAAGGACCAGAGGTGTCTTTAAATGGATCTCCAACTGTATCTCCAGTTACCGCAGCTTTATGCGCGTCAGAACCTTTATAAGTCATTACACCATTAATCTCAACACCTGCTTCAAAAGATTTTTTAGCATTATCCCAAGCACCACCAGCATTGTTCTGGAAGATAGCCCAAAGTACACCACTTACAGTAACACCGGCCATATAACCACCTAGCATTTCTGCAACCAACATATTATTATCTGGATACACCAACAACCCTACAAGTACAACAACTATTGGAAAACCAATGGTTAAAATACCTGGCA
>CAJWVI010000050.1 GCA_913048115.1 uncultured Flavobacteriaceae bacterium
CCAAAAACACAAAAGGATTAACCTCAGGAAGTTTTCGAAAAATATCCACGATAGCCCCAATTGTTGTCTCTGCACTTGATGTTGTTCCTAGTGCATAATGCGCTTGTTTGGCAAAAATAATAACACCTATCGCCGCAAGAATTCCATGCAAAACAGATGACGGCAGTAGCTTGGCAAAACGGCCCATCTTAAGAAACCCTAATATTACTTGAATCCCTCCAGAAACCACAATAGCGGCCAACACATAATTTATATTTCCATCGAGCGCAACGAGCCCCCCTAAAATTACAGCAATTAGACCTGCCGCAGGTCCATTAATTGCTAGGTGACCGCCGCGAAAAAAAGTAGTAACAACCCCTCCAATAATTGCAGAAAGAACTCCTGCCATGGGCGACACTCCAGAGGCCACCGCAATACCAAGGGCAAGTGGTAGCGCAACCAACGACACACTAATAGCAGCTGAAAGATCACCGCGCCAATTTTCTTTGAGGCCTTTAAATCCAGTAGAAGGCAATGGTGAGGTATTGTTCATAGGGTATAGGGGGTTATAATGTGTTAAAAAAAGGGTGACATTGTGTTATCATTCCTTAAAATAGCTAGTAATATAATACTTTTTTACAAATTTAAAAGAAGCAATCTTTTAATGTTAATTATAAACTAAAACACAAGTAAGATTACCAATATTTCTTGTAGTTTTATGACTTAAACAATATAACAGATGTTAGAACTTGCTGGAATTATCATCTTAGGTATTTTTGCACAATGGATTGCTTGGAAAATTAAGATTCCTGCCATTTTACCACTTATTTTAATTGGTTTAGCCGTAGGGCCTTTGTCTACTTTTTATTCTGAAGACGGCACCCAGTGGATACAACCAATATGGAATACCCAAAAAGGCTTCTTCCCGGGTGAAAGTCTGTTTTACTTTGTTTCTTTAGCAATAGGAATTATTTTATTTGAGGGAGGACTAACTCTTAAAATGGGAGAAATTAAAAAAGTTGGCGGCGTTATTGGCAAGCTCATTAGTCTTGGATCTATTGTAACGTTTTTTGGCGCTGGAGTTGCCGCACACTACTTTTTCGGCCTTGATTGGCAAATTTCATTTTTGTTTTCTGGTCTTATTATTGTTACGGGCCCTACTGTAATTACACCAATTTTAAGAAACATTCCTTTACGAAAGGATGTTTCAGCAGTATTAAAGTGGGAGGGTATTTTAATTGACCCAATAGGAGCATTGGTGGCTGTTTTGGTCTTTGGGTTTATAAGCGTGAACATACCCCTGGAGGGTCTTGACCAGGCTGCTGCAGGGGGTCATACTGAAGGAGGAAGCTATACCAAGCACGCGCTAACAGAGTTTGGAAAAATTATCGTGATTGGGTTTGCGTTTGGTTTAGCAGGAGGTTTTGCAATGTACCACGCTGTAAAACGCAAGGTGATTCCTCACTATTTGTTAAACGTGGCCTCGTTGTCTATGGTGCTACTCATTTTTGTGCTAAGTGATTTATTTGCTCACGAATCTGGCCTGCTAGCGGTAGTGATTATGGGGATGTATTTAGGAAACAGCGACTTGCCTAACCTAAAAGAGCTACTATACTTTAAAGAATCATTAAGTGTATTGTTGATTTCTATTTTGTTTATTTTACTCTCTGCTAATATTAGCGTAGAAGACTTGTTGTTAATTTATAATTGGAAAACAGCAATATTGTTTGCGGTAATTATTTTTATTGTGAGGCCTATAGGCGTCTTTTTAAGCACCGCAAAATCTGGCCTTAGCACAAAAGAAAAGCTGTTTATTAGTTGGGTTGGCCCTCGCGGAATCGTTGCGGCAGGTATTGCTTCTTTATTTGGCACTAAACTGGTTGAACTAGGTGTTCCAGGTGCAGAATACATAACCCCTCTCGTTTTTGGATTGGTGCTGGTTACTGTTTTGTTAAACGCAACTACAGCAAGACTGGTAGCTTCTTTATTGGGCGTATTCTTAAAAAAGAGCGAAGGAATAATGATTATAGGAGGTTCTAGAGTGTCAAGACTTATAGCCGCATATCTTCAAAAAAACGACAGACACGTAGTGCTTGTAGACAGCAATAGAATAAATGTTGAAAAAGCAAAAGAGCTAGGTCTTGACGCCTTGTCTGCAAACATTTATAATGACGACCTAAGCGACAACATTGAATTAAGTGACATGGGGTATTTGTTGGCAATGACAGCAAATGATGCCATTAATCGTCAGGCCATGGCTAAGTTTGAAAAAGATTTTGGCCAAAACGGCACCTACAGGTTAATAACCACAGAAGAATTAAAGAACAACAAAACCAAAGAGAGCGATCTTTTTTGTTCCACACATGATTATGGCGAGCTCACCCGTGTTGCAGAAGAATACCCGTCTATTCAAGAGATTGAAGTTTCCAACCAGGCAGTGTTTACTGGTGCTATTAATTTAATTAATCAAAACAAAGACGCCATCGCCTTGTTTGTAAAAAGCACAGAGGGTGTGATTGCGCTTATTGATAATTTAAAAGAAATTGTAATTGATCAAAATACGACAATTGCTTATCTAGGAAGGCCAATGGATTTTGAAGACGTGATGATTTCCAACAAGGAAGAGTCTCCAGAAGAAGCCTAAGAAGCCTCTGTTTTTTGTCCTTGATATGTTGCTTTGCCCTAAGGGTGTTTAGCCCCTTTGTGGCTGGTGTCGCGATATTCAATAATTAGGGTTATATTTAGCCAATAGCAAAAAATAATACGACATGAAAAAAATAATATTTCTAGTAATATGTGCAGTATTATCACTTGGCTCTTGTGATGATCAAGACGCAGCAGTTATAAACTGCATAACCACAACCGCAGACTTGGCCACGGCAACAGACGCATACGCTGATGACCCCTCTACAGAAAACTGTAACCAATACAAAGAGGCATTACAGGTGTTTATAAATAATGGTTGTGCACAGACAAACCAAGACACTTTTGAGGCCCTGTTGGACGCACTCCCTTGTAACTAGAAAACATAAAAAGCTTAAAATTAAAAAGGGGCTCATTGAGCCCCTTTTTAATTAGTCATTTAATTTTAGTACGGCCATAAACGCCTCTTGTGGAATCTCGACATTACCAACTTGGCGCATGCGTTTTTTTCCTTTTTTCTGCTTCTCTAGAAGCTTACGTTTTCTTGAAATGTCACCTCCATAACATTTTGCTGTTACATCTTTACGGACAGCCTTTACAGTTTCACGAGAAATGATTTTAGCGCCAATTGCAGCTTGTATTGGGATGTCAAACTGTTGTCTTGGAATAAGTTGACGTAATTTTTCACACATTTTTTTACCAATATCTTGGGCATTGTCTTGGTGTAATAAAGAAGACAAAGCGTCTACGATATTTCCATTTAATAAGACATCAAGCCTCACGAGCCTTGACTCACGCATTCCAATTGGCGCATAATCAAAAGAAGCATACCCTTTTGAAACAGTTTTTAACCGATCGTAAAAATCAAACACAATCTCTGCTAAAGGCATGTCAAAGGTCAATTCAACCCGCTCTGTAGTTAAATAGGTTTGGTTGGTGATTTGCCCACGCTTCTCTATACACAAAGACATTACGTTACCAACAAAATCCGATTTTGTGATTATAGTAGCCTTAATGTATGGCTCTTCCATGCGGTTGAGCTTAGAGGGGTCTGGCAAATCACTAGGGTTATTAACCAAAAGAACAGTATTTGGCTCTCTATTTGTGTATGCGTTATAAGAAACGTTTGGTACTGTTGTGATTACGGTCATGTCAAACTCGCGTTCTAAGCGCTCTTGGATGATCTCTAAGTGTAACATCCCCAAAAACCCACACCTAAAACCAAATCCTAAGGCCGCAGAGCTTTCTGGTATGAAAACCAAGGAGGCATCGTTAAGCTGTAGTTTTTCCATGGAAGCACGCAGCTCTTCATAATCGTCTGTGTCTACGGGGTAAATACCTGCAAAAACCATAGGCTTTACATCCTCAAATCCTTCAATCATGTTTGTTGTGGGGCTTTTGGCGTCTGTAATAGTATCACCCACTTTTATTTCTTTAGCCTCCTTAATACCTGTTATAAGATATCCAACATCTCCTGTAGAAACTACTTTTTTTGGTGTTTGAGTCAAGTTAAGCGTACCGACCTCATCTGCGTAATATGTTTTTCCGGTAGCCATAAACTTTATGTGCTGTCCCTTTCTAATCTCTCCGTTTAAAACCCTAAAGTAGGTTTCAACACCCCTAAAGGGGTTGTACACAGAATCAAAAATTAGCGCCTGTAAAGACTCTTCCTTGACACCCTTTGGCGCAGGCACTCTCTCTATAATAGCGGTTAGTATTTCTGTAATACCGATACCCGTTTTTGCGCTGGCAGGGATTATTTCTTCTGGGTCGCACCCCAGCAGATCAACGATGTCATCTGTTACCTCTTCTGGACTTGCCGATGGCAAGTCTATTTTATTAAGCACAGGAATAATTTCTAAGTCATTTTCTAGAGCAAGATATAGGTTAGAAATAGTTTGCGCCTGGATGCTTTGTGCTGCGTCTACCACCAAAAGAGCCCCTTCACAAGCTGCTATAGAGCGAGAAACTTCATATGAGAAATCTACGTGACCGGGCGTATCAATTAGGTTTAAAACATATTCTTCGCCCTTATAGGTGTAGTTCATTTGGATGGCGTGACTCTTGATGGTAATACCACGTTCACGTTCTATATCCATATTGTCAAGCAGTTGCGCTTGAGATTCACGCTCTGTAACGGCACCCGTAGCGCCTAGTAGTCTGTCTGCCAGGGTACTTTTACCGTGATCAATATGGGCAATAATGCAAAAATTGCGTATGTTCTTCATGTAGCTTCCTGTTTCAAAACAATAATTTGCAAGCGCTTCAAGCAAATTTGAGGATGTAAAGATACCACAAAAGGGCATCATGTACACATGTTACCTTTAATCGATTTTTTGCTTAACTGTGAAGTAGTTTGCTTAGAAATCGGCATATTTGTATAGCAATTAATTAATTGCTCTTAAGCGCCATGACCCCAAGTTTTTTTATATGCAACCCAACATAGCCTCTTCTTGCTTCAGCCCAAGCGTTTTGTGGGTTACGATTAAAAAAGCACTTTTGCTTTTTGCGCTAAGCACTTTTGCTGTGACTGCTCAACAAATTAATTTGAGCGGTACGATTATTGACCAAGATAACGCTCCAATTTCTTTTGTAACGGTCTTGGTTCAGGAGCTTGACATTAAAAACGATGCTTCAGGAGTTTTGTCAACCAAAGGGACCACCACAGATGACTCTGGAAACTTTAGCATTCTCATTCAAGACACCGCAATCTATACAGTAAACTTTAGCTTTGTTGGCTTTGAAACCCTTACAAAACAAATAAACCCTAAAACAAATACATCACTTGGGTCTTTGGTGCTTCATGAAAGTAATGAAACACTTGAGGAAGCTGTAATTATTATTAAAAGACCTACGATTCAAAAAGGCCCAGGGCGGCTTACTTTTAATATTGAAAACACATCGGTGGCAACAGGAAGCGCAATAGATGTTCTTAAAAGAACTCCTGGAGTTGTTGTTTTAGAGCGGGGTATTTCAGTAAAAAATAGCACGCCAGTGTTATATATAAACAATAAGCGCGTGTATCTTTCTGGCCAAGAAATACAATCTTTATTAGGCAGCACAGACGCATCACTAATAAAATCTGTGGAGGTTATCACAAACCCATCTTCAAAATATGATGCCGACGCAGCAACGGTTATTAACATCAACACCACAAGGGCAATTGCTGTTGGCTACAAAGGAGCCGTAAGCGGCACGTATGAGCACGCCGTATATTCAAAATATAGAATAGGGACTTCACATTTTTATAAAAATGATTGGTTAAATGCTTACGGGAGCTACTCTTTTTCACCCAGAAAAGAATATAAAGAAGACGACAACAACACCCGCTTTTTTGACGAAAACGAAGTCACTATAGACGGCTACAGAGACTCTTTCTTTACAAGAGAAACAAAAAGCAATGCGCATCAAGGGAATGTTGTGCTGGATATAACAGCCAACAAGAAGCATTCATTTGGTTTAAGCGCCAATGTTTTTGTATCACCAAACAAAACCTATTTTAACAACGCAAATTCATTAAACACGAATGCGCAACAACAGCTAGACTCCACCTTTACTACCGCGAGCAACTCCCAGAGAAACACATCTAATTTGGCGTTTAACGCTAACCATACCTGGAAAATAAACACAGCGGGAGCTCAATTGGTTGCAGAGGCCAACTATGTCTCTTACAATGCAGACAGAAATCAAGAGGTTGTTACAAATTATTTTTTAGCAGACGGCGCGCCCATTAGAAGCAATGCTTTTACAACAGCAGGAAACCAACAAAGCATCATAGCAACAGGGCAGTTTGATTTAAGCACCCCCGCCTTCTCTGGGGCTCTGGAGAGCGGTGTAAAGTATAGCGGCGTTAATACAAGTGGCGCTGTAAATTTCTTTGATGTGTTTGAGGGGCAGACAAGCCTTAATAATAGCCTCACGGACGCTTTTGAATATGAGGAAAATATTTTTGCAGCCTATGTTGGTTTTTCAAAAGAGTGGTCAAAATGGAACTTAGAGCTTGGCCTGCGAGCAGAACAAACAGATGTTACGGGAATATCAAAAACACAGGGCCTAGTAAATACACAAGATTATTTTGAGCTGTTTCCAAGGGGGTCGCTACTGTATAGTGCCAATGACGATAACAGTTTTGGAATGAGCTATGCAAGATCGATTACCAGGCCAAAATACGAGAGCTTAAACCCTTTTAGGTACTTTATAAATGAGAATAATTTTACAGACGGAAGCCCTGATTTAGTCCCTGAAATAGACTCAAAATACACCCTTAGCTATACCTATAAAAACACATGGTTTTTGGAGGCATATTATTGGCATGTAAAAAACCCCTTAGAGGAGTTGAGGTTTCAAAACAACAATACGCGCACACTGCAAAACATTGACACAAACCTAATACAAGAGTACCAGTACAGCCTGGACTTGGTTTTTGCTAAGCCGCTAAGTTCTTGGTGGTATTTTCAAGTAGTTACTTCTGGGTATTTTATACAAAATGAGTTTTTTGCCTTACAGAGCAGTCAAGAAACCGCCATTACAAACACCTATGGATTTTACGGGCAAATGTATAGCGGTCTAGTTCTCTCTGAAGCCCTAGGGCTCTCTAGTGATATTACCGCCGTGTATATATCAAACCTTGTTTTTGGCTCGTTTAATTATAAAAACCAGTTCAATTTCTCTGCCTCGGTTCGAAAAGAGTTGTGGGACAAAAAAGCCAGCGTTACCCTGGGGGTGGACGACATCTTTAACACCAACAACATTCCTGTAAGCTCTCGGTACGCAAACCAAGACAATAGCTATTTTGCAAGAGCAGAATCGCGCTTGTTTCGACTTAGTTTTAGCTACAACTTTGGAAACGCAAAACTTAAAGACAACAATCGCACCACAACTACAGACGAGGGCGATAGATTGAAATAAAAGCAATGGCTTTGCTTTTTAAAGTTTCAGAATAAATTTTTACTATTTTTGCAATAGAATTAACGTTTAAAAACACACCCATATTTTTGGGGACTACACATGGCTAAAATTGGAGATATTGATGTTGGAGCGTTTCCGCTATTGCTTGCGCCTATGGAAGACGTAAGTGACCCCCCATTTAGGGCGCTTTGCAAAGAGCAAGGAGCAGATGTAGTGTACACAGAGTTTATTTCTAGCGAGGGCCTTATTCGTGATGCAGCAAAAAGCGTAATGAAGCTTGATATATATGAAAAAGAACGGCCAGTAGGCATTCAAATCTTTGGCGCTGTTTTAGAGTCAATGCTTAAAAGCGTAGAAATTGTAGAAGCCAGTGGTCCAGACATCATAGATATTAATTTTGGGTGCCCTGTAAAAAAAGTAGTTAGCAAAGGCGCAGGTGCGGGTATTTTAAAAGACATAGACTTAATGGTTTCTTTGACAGAGGCCATGGTAAAACACACCAAACTTCCTGTTACGGTAAAAACTCGTTTAGGCTGGGATGATGACTCTATAAGAATTGTTGAGGTAGCAGAACGCCTGCAAGATGTGGGCTGTAAGGCTATTTCTATACACGGCAGAACCCGAGCACAGATGTATAAAGGAGAGGCTAATTGGCACCCTATTGCTGAGGTAAAAAACAACCAGCGCATGCACATTCCTGTCTTTGGTAATGGAGATGTAGACACCCCAGAAAAAGCCCTGCTTATGCGCGATGAATATGGGCTGGATGGCGCCATGATTGGCCGCGCAAGTATTGGCTACCCTTGGTTTTTTAAAGAAGTAAAGCATTTTTTTGAAACAGGAACTCATGCCGCGCCCCCTACCATGCAAGAGCGAGTAGAGGCAGCAAGACGTCATTTGCAAATGGCGATAGACTGGAAGGGAGAGGTTTTAGGTGTTTTTGAAACTAGAAGACACTACACCAACTACTTTAAAGGCATCCCACACTTTAAAGAATACCGTATGAAAATGGTCACCAGTGATCAAAGCCAAGACGTCTTTAAGGC
>CAJWVI010000051.1 GCA_913048115.1 uncultured Flavobacteriaceae bacterium
CTAGTGCCGCAAGGCGTGCAGGTTCGATTCCTGTCATCCGCACTTAAATTTAAAAGCACTGAATTTTATTCAGTGCTTTTTTTGTTTTTAATAAATTTGAAACCTAGCTTTTTAGAAACAGGCTAAAATCTTAGCGACAACACCAAAAATAATATCATCAAATATTGCAACTATTTTTCAAGCTAGTATTTACCTAATAAGCCTCTTTTTTTGTGAGGCGATTCCTCTGTAAATAGCATAACAGATGTTTTTTTGCGTTTGCTTTATGTTAGGTGATTAGCTTGTAACATCTACTAATTTGCTATATCTTTGCACGCTCATAAATACAGGCTATATCTCTTTATTTATGAGCTATTTAAATTAAAATTTACAATACAATGGATATTAAAAAGAAAGATGTTGATGCGCTAAATGCAGTAGTGACCGTGGTAATCTCAAAAGATGATTATCAAGAGAAGGTAACTAAGATTTTAAATGATTACAAAAAAACAGCAAACATACCGGGTTTTAGAAAAGGACATATCCCTATGGGAATGGTTAAAAAACAGTACGGTAAATCAGTTTTGGTTGAAGAAGTAAATAAACTGCTACAAGAAGGATTGCATAATTATTTAACACAAGAAAAATTAGATGTTTTAGGAAATCCACTTCCAAAAAACGTAACAGAAATAAACTGGGATAACGAAGAATTCACCTTTGAATTTGATTTAGGCCTATCTCCATCTTTTAAAGTAGATGTCGCTAAAAAATCAGTAACGGCTTACAAAGTTGTGGCAGATAAAGAGATGCTTAACAATCAAGTAAAAACTATACGTAAGCAATACGGAAAACTAGCTTCAAAAACGATTGCTGCTAAAGGAGATGAAATAACAGGAACCTTTACCAACGAGGAAAAAGGCATTAACAAAAGCACCACCATTGAGTTGGATAGCTTAAAAGGAAAGCCACAAGTTAAAGCCCTTGTAGGAGCAAAAAAGGGAGACGTAATTGTCTTGAAAACAAAAGGTATGTTTGCAGAAGATCATGAAAGCCAAAAGCACTTCGAGGTATCTCCAGAGGACGCTAAGGGTCTTGCAGTAGATGTTTCTTTTGCAGTTGAAGAAGTAAACACACGTGAGATGGCAGCATTGGATCAAGCGCTTTTTGATAAGCTATTTGGGGAGGGTGTTGTAACTTCAGAAAAGGCATTGAAAGAAAAGATCAAAGAAGATGCAGAGAAACAATTTGCACAACAAAGTGATCAAAAAATGTTGAATGATGTTGTAGAGTCTCTAATAGAAAATACAAAATTTGATTTACCAAAAGACTTTTTGGAACGTTGGATTCAAGTTTCTGGAGAGAAGATAATGACACAAGAAGAGGCCAAGGCAGAATATATTCGAAGCGAAAAAGGGCTGCGTTATCAGTTAATAGAAGGCAAGCTAAGAGCAGAGAATAATTTGCAAGTAACCTTTGAGGAATTAAAAGCCTATAGCCGTGAAATGATTAAGGGGCAAATGGCGCAATTTGGACAACTAGATCCTAGTGAAGAGGAACTAGACAATATAGCATCAAGAATTCTATCAAATCAAGAAGAGGTAAAGCGTTTAAGCGAGCAATTAAATTCTAATAAACTATTAGAATTCTTTAAGCAAAACGCAAAGCTTAAAATAAAAGAAGTGTCTTATGATAAATTCATTAAAGACGCTTACGCATAACTCTTTAAAAATTTAGGTATCTTTAGTGTGCTTTACTGATGTTTTTAAAGCACACTTTATGTATCTACCTTTTATATAAACAATAGCGCCCCCGGTGTTTACTATTGTTAAGGGTCAATTTGGCATGTTAGATATCTGGGCATCTTTTTTGAAATATCAAATACAATTACTTTTAAATTTAAAGAATAAACTGTTTTATGAACTACGGAGAAGAATTTAAAAAATACGCGATTAAGGATCAAGGAATTAGCAGCACTTATTATGAAAAAATAATGAGTAGTATGTACCCTAGCAACCTTACTCCAAACATTATTGAGGAGCGCCAGATGAATATTGCAATTTTTGATGTTTTTTCACGCCTAATGATGGATAGAATTATCTTTTTAGGGACTGGAATAAGCGATCAAGTAGCTAACATCGTGCAAGCGCAATTACTCTTTTTAGAAAGTGTAGACGCCTCTAAGGATATTCAAATTTACATTAACTCTCCTGGAGGGAGTGTGTATGCTGGATTAGGAATTTATGATACCATGCAATTTATAAAGCCAGATGTAGCTACTATTTGTACCGGTATGGCCGCCTCAATGGGAGCTGTACTCTTATGTGCAGGACAAAAAGGAAAGCGTAGTGGTTTAACTCACTCGCGAGTGATGATTCACCAACCACTAGGAGGTGCTCAAGGTCAAGCAAGTGATATAGAAATTACAGCGCGTGAAATCATGACTTTAAAAACAGAACTATATAATATTATAGCAAGCCATAGTGGTCAAAGCTACGATAAAGTGTATGAAGATAGTGATCGTGATTACTGGATGAAATCAGACAAAGCGCTGGAATACGGTATGATTGACGAAATATTAAAAAGAGGATAATACAAAAAGTATATCATGTCAAAAGAGGTTTTAGAGTGTTCTTTCTGTGGTCGAAAAAAAGTAGATACTAGCTTGCTTATTGCAGGAATAGACGCTCATATTTGTGACCGTTGCATAGAACAAGCCCACGGGATTGTAGTAGAAGAGGCCTCACATACAGGTGATGAGGACCTGAACGAAGATGTGATGTTAAAAAAGCCTAAAAGCATTAAGGCATTTTTGGATGATTATGTAATTGGTCAAGACCATACCAAAAGAGTTATGTCTGTGGCAGTTTATAATCATTACAAGCGTTTATTACAACCAAAAACGGATGATGATATTGATATCCAAAAAAGTAATATCATTATTGTAGGGCAAACAGGAACTGGTAAAACATTGGTAGCCAAAACTATTGCTAGAATGTTAAATGTCCCTCTAGCTATTGTAGATGCAACTGTATTAACAGAGGCGGGTTACGTAGGAGAAGATGTAGAGAGTATTTTAACACGTTTATTACAAGCTGCAGATTACAACCTAGAAAAAGCTCAAAACGGGATTGTCTTCATTGATGAAATAGACAAGATTGCTCGTAAGAGTGACAATCCATCTATCACTAGAGATGTAAGTGGAGAAGGAGTGCAACAAGCCTTATTAAAATTACTAGAAGGTACGGTAGTTAATGTGCCACCAAAGGGGGGTAGAAAACACCCAGATCAGAAATTCATTGAGGTAAACACTGAAAATATTTTGTTTATTGCTGGAGGTGCTTTTGATGGTATTGAAAGACATATCTCAAAACGACTTAATATGCAAGCTGTTGGTTTTAGCGCTTCTAAAAAAGAAAACACGCTAGAAAAAGATCAAATGCTGCGCTATATTATACCAAGTGATTTAAAATCATTTGGTTTGATTCCAGAAATCATAGGGCGTTTACCGGTACTAACCTACATGAACCCTCTAGACAAAGGAACCTTAAGAGCTATCTTAACAGAGCCAAAAAATGCCATTATAAAGCAATATAAGAAGTTGTTTGAAATGGATGGCATTGAGCTTGTGATGACCACAGAGGCTTTAGATTTTATTGTTGACCAAGCCATAATCTACAAATTAGGGGCTAGGGGTTTAAGATCACTTTGTGAAGCTGTTTTAACAGACGCAATGTTCGAGTTGCCAGGTACAGATGAAAAATTCTTAAGCGTAACGCAGCAGTACGCAGAAGAGAAATTAAACAAATCTACCATTAAGAAACTTAAAGCGGTTTCTTAAGTATATAATTAAGAATAGAAAAACCGTACCATCTTTATGATGGTACGGTTTTTTTTGTTCTACAAACCTTCCTCTACCATACAAGAATTGCTGTAAAGGCATGAAAATGAAGCTACTTTTTTTGTTATGGTGTTATTTATTTAAGTGTAATAGCTCTTCTATAAAATCACGGGTATTTGAGAGTCTAGGTACTTTGTGTTGTCCTCCTAGCTTGTCTTTTGCTTTAAGCCAATCATAAAATAGTTTTTGGCGTGCTATATGTATTTTTGGGGTATTGAGTGTTGTGTTATTAAAGCGTTTGGCTTCATAGTCACTATTGACGTCCATTAAAGCTTTGTCTAGGCATTTTGTAAAAAGAGCTAGGTCTTTTGGTGGAACTTTAAATTCAATCATCCACTCATGCGCCCCCTTTTCTCTTGCCTGCATAAAAATGGGTGCAGCCGTGTAGTCTACAATTTCACATTGTGTGTGTTTTGAAGCCTCTTTTAAGGCTGTTTCTGCATTTTCAATAATGAGTTCTTCTCCAAAGACATTAATATGGTGCTTTGTACGCCCCGTTACTTTTATTCTAAAGGGGCTAATTGAGGTGAACCGCACGGTATCTCCAATTTTATAGCGCCACAACCCTGCATTGGTGGTGATTACTATAGCATAATTTTTATTAAGCTTTACCTCACTTAATGCTATAATTGTTTCTAACGGGCTCCCATAGGTGTCCATGGGTATAAACTCATAAAAGATGCCGTAATCTAGCATTAATAGCAGCTCTTTATTGGCATTTCTATCTTGAATGGCAAAAAACCCTTCACTAGCATTGTAAATTTCATAATACCTGAAATTTTCTTTTGGTAGTATGGCATTATACTGCTCTATGTATGGATCAAAATTTACGCCGCCATGAAAATAAACCTCTAAGTTAGGCCAGACTTCAAAGAGGTTACCTTTTCCTGTTGTTTCTAGTACATTATTAAGTAAAACGAGCATCCAAGAAGGGACACCCGCTAGGCTAGTCACGTTTTCTTGAGTGGTTTGCTCTACAATAGCTTGCATTTTCACCTCCCAATCTGCCATGAGCGAAACTTCATTATTTGGTGTGCTGCTATATTCTGCCCAAAAGGGCATGTTGTCTATCAATATGGCAGATAAATCACCAAAGACAGTACCACTCTCTGTGTATAGTTTTTTGCTACCACCAAGGCGTAAGCTTTTACCTAAAAATAAATTAGCATCAGGGTTATTGTTGAGGTACATGCATAGCAAGTCTTTACTTGCCGCATAATGACAATGCTCTAGTGAGTCTGAGCTTACAGGAATGAACTTGCTTTTGGCGCTGGTAGTACCGCTTGACTTTGCAAACCATTTAATAGGGGTAGGCCAAAAAATATTTGTTTCTCCTCTTCTGGCGCGTTCAATTCGTTCTTGATTGTCTTCGTAAGAGGTTACTGGAATTCTGTCAGCAAATTCTCGATACGTTGCAATGGATGCAAAATCGTATTGTTTTCCAATCTCAGTATTTTTGGCGGTATGTAATAGATGTTCTAATAGTTCATTTTGAACATCAATAGGGTATTTTAAGAAAAGTTCTATTTGATGAAAACGTTTCTTTAAAAACCAAGATGCTAGAGAATTTACTATGGGTATTGGCATATTTTTGACCTATCTTTAAGATCTAAATGTACAATTTTATTTTATGCAATTCCAGGGCACATTAACAAAAATGAAAACCGAAATAGGGAGTCCAATCCAATATTATTTGGTATTTGAAAATGATTTCTTAAATGTAAATCAACTTCTTGATAAAAAAATCAATATTTCCTTTCTTGGGTATCAATGCTTACATTGTAAAAAGAAGAAAAAAATATACCGTCAAGGGTTTTGTTATGACTGTTTCTTTGAAATCCCTCAAGCCGCAGACTGGATTATAAACCCAGAACAAAGCAAAGCGCATTTGGGCATTGAAGATCGTGATTTGGAGTATGAGAAGGCTGTCCAACTCAAGCCACACATAGTATATCTAGCAAACACCAGTAATGTTAAAATTGGTGTTACTCGCAAAACACAAGTTCCAACCCGTTGGATTGATCAAGGAGCACATGAGGCACTAGAAATTGTAGAGGTGCCAAATAGATATCTAGCAGGTATTACAGAGGTTGCTCTTAAAAATTACGTAGGAGATAAAACCAACTGGCGCACCATGCTTAAAAATGAAATTCAAGAACAAGACCTATTGGCTTGGCGTGATAAATTAAAACAGTACATACCTCAAGAAGCCTTGCCTTATTTTATAGAAGACAATACAGAGACAAACCTTGAGTTTCCTGTATTGCAATACCCAACAAAACTTAAAACATTAAACCTTATTAAAACCCCAGAGTACACTGGCACTCTTAAAGGTGTCAAAGGGCAATACCTCATTTTTGAAGATGATACTGTTTTTAACGTGAGAAGTAACGAGGGGTTTGTTGTATCTATTAATATGTTATAAATTGACACTTCAATATTCTAATCATTTTCTTTTATTAATTGAGTAATAAAATTATATAAGGTCATCAAAAACGAGCATACATTATATTTAGGTTTAGGCACTAATCTCGGGGACAGATTTGAGCATTTGCAGCATGCTGTTACTGCTATCTTTCAGCAAATAGGAGCGATACCCAACATCTCTGCGGTATATCAAACTCCTGCCATTGGTTTTCAAGGAGCTTCTTTTTTAAACTGTGTTATTGAAGTGCAAACCTATTGCACGGCACAAGATGTTTTGTCTAAAATTTTAAACATTGAAAAATCATTAGGGAGACATCGATCTACCAAAAAGGGGTATGAGTCACGTCCTATTGATATAGATATTTTGCTATATGATGATGCTATAATTAATAAAGCGCATTTGCAGGTTCCACACCCTGAAATTAAGCACCGAAAATTTGTATTACAACCCTTAGTAGACCTAATTGCTGAGACGGTGCATCCGGTTTTTCAAAAAACACTAGCAACACTCCTTTTAGACACCCAAGATAATAGTGTCATTGAAAAACAATCAAGAAAGTTGGCTAATCCTCAAAAAGAGTACGATTTCTCAAGGTTAAACTACATCGCAATTGAAGGAAATATTGGAGCTGGAAAAACAAGTTTGTGTCATATGCTCTCTAGAGACTTTAATGCCAAGTTAATTTTAGAGCGTTTTAAAGACAATCCTTTTTTACCTAAGTTTTATGAGGATCAACAGCGGTATGCCTTCCCTCTGGAGATGTCTTTTTTGGCAGATCGCTATCAACAGCTATTAGAAGACATCACCCAATTTGATTTGTTTAACCAATGTGTAGTTGCAGATTATGACGCCTATAAATCTCTCATATTTGCCAAAGTAACCCTTCAAGAGGAGGAGTATAGTTTGTATAAAAAATTATTTCATCTCATGCACAAAGAGTTTCCTAAACCAGATGTGTATGTATATCTCTACCAAAATACAGAGCGCCTTTTAGAAAATATTAAAAAGCGTGGCCGCAGTTTTGAAAAAGGAATTGAAGCTAGCTATTTACAAAAAATAAATGATGGATACCTTGAGTTTATTAAAAACCAACACAGCGACACCATTAAGATAATTGATATATCTGAGCTAGATTTTGTAGAAAACAGAAAAGACTATGTGCTAATTCTTGATCAAATCTTAGGGCTTTAATGCTAAAGCTGGGTGAGATGTTATTTTTTTAGTTTACAGAACAAATCCCAAACAACCACACCGCAACTTACAGATATGTTTAAGGAGTGCTTGGTTCCATATTGTGGTATTTCAATCACGGCATCGCTAGCACTTACTATTTCTTGTTGCACTCCTTTTACTTCATGCCCCATAATAACAGCATATTTTTGATGAGGTTTTGTATTAAAATTTTCTAAAGAAATAGCATCTTCTGCTTGCTCAATACTAGCAATGTAAACACCTTCATTTTTCAATTTTATAACAAGCTCCATCGTGCTTTCTGCATACTCCCACGGCACACTATCGGTGGCGCCAAGAGCTGTTTTTTGAATGTCTTTGTGAGGAGGTTGTGCTGTAATGCCACACAGGTATATTTTTTCAATTAAGAAGGCATCTGCCGTCCTAAAAACAGACCCAATATTATTTAAACTTCGTATGTTATCCAGTATAATAATAAGTGGGGTTTTTTCTGAGTCTTTAAAGGTTTGAGTAGTAATCCTTTTTAATTCACTATTCTTTAACTTTCTGTTTTTCATATTACAAAAATACTTCTTTTATATAGTAAGACATTTTCTGTACACCATATTATAAGTGTCACTTCACAAATCTTGAGTTTGCTATTACAAGAATAAAACAAAAACTAAATCTAATGTAACAAGCATTTTTAATTTTGTCTTTTAAATCTTCGTTTCAACGTTTTAATGTCTTTTACATAGTGAGATAACCAAACCCTGTATTGTTTGTAGGCAATACATTTATTTTATAAACAAATAAATAACAATGTGTCGTGAAGGGTAAAAAAGTAAGACTCTTTTATTTAGTAAAGTGAGTGATGGGTGTTTTAATATAGCTTGAGGTGGAAAAACAGACAAAAATAAACTCTAATTTTGTAATTAGATTTTTTTTAGGTGCGCCTTCAAGTAGTTTAGTTCTAAAATGTAATAAAAAAGCCAAACTCTATGTTTTTTGTAAAGGATAGCTTTCCGTAGAGTAGAGAAAACTAATTTTATACTATTAAAAAATTTAATTCTAGCATTACGTCTTTTTG
>CAJWVI010000052.1 GCA_913048115.1 uncultured Flavobacteriaceae bacterium
TAAAATGAGTATGTATTTTATATTCAATATATTACGACACCTTTTCTAAAGCGTCTAGATTCACATTAGTAGTAAAAATACCATAGTTAACAATGGCTTTTTTCTTTTCTATAGTATCAATAGTGCCAATAGCCTTACCGTCTAGCATACGTACTCTATCACCCACCTTTAAGGTTACTTTAGGTGCTGGAGGTGGAGCTTTTTTTGCTGCCGCTTTTTCTTCTTTTTTACGGGTACGTATTTCTGCTACCTTTTGATCTACTTCTTGTTGGGTAATACGCTCTTTGGTCTGTACTTGTTTTTTTTGTTTTGGTGCTATTTTCTTGCGCTTACTATTTTCTATCATTACAAGCTTAAATAACTCCTCCTGTAACACTTTTTTCTTTTTATTATTGTGATACCGCTCAGAGACTTGATCAAACTTCTTTCCAATGGCAATTAATTTTTGATTGCTATCATAGAGTTCTTGGTAGCTTTCTAATTTGTCTTTTACTTTTATGTTAACCGCCTCTAATTCTTTTTCTTTCTTTTGTGCCTTTTGGGCAGAGGTTTCAAGATATTCTGAGGTTTTACGAAGCTTAGAACGTTCTTTTTGTAAATCTGCTATAGATTTGTCAAAACGTATTTTACCGCCTTCTACTTTCTTTTTAGACCTATTTATAAGGCTATAGGGTATGCCGTTTTTTTGTGCTACTTCAAAGGTAAAAGAACTTCCTGCTTCTCCTAGATGGAGTTTATACAATGGCTCAAGTGTTTTACTGTCAAACAACATATTAGCATTAATGGCGTGTGGAAGCTCGTTTGCTAATAATTTTAAATTTGCATAATGGGTGGTAATGATTCCAAAAGCTTCTCTTTCATAAAAAACCTCTAAAAAGGTCTCTGCCAATGCTCCTCCCAATTCTGGGTCTGAACCCGTACCAAATTCATCAATCAAAAACAGGGTGTTTTTATTACATTTCCGAAGAAAGTGATTCATCATTTTTAAACGGTAACTATAGGTGCTTAAATGATTTTCTATTGATTGATTGTCACCAATATCAGTAAGTATACGGTCAAACAAACACACCTCACTTTGAGGCTGCACTGGAATTAGAAACCCACTTTGAACCATGACTTGTAATAGCCCCACAGTTTTTAAAGTAATACTTTTACCTCCTGCGTTGGGTCCAGAAATAACAATAATACGCCCATCCTGTTCTAGAGCAATACTTTGCGGAAATGTTTTTTCTTTACGTCTTTTATTAGCTAAAAATAAAAGTGGGTGATAGGCATCAACTAATGAAAGCCTTCGCTGTTTTGTTATAAGGGGTAGAACACCATCAATTTCTACAGCGTATTTTGCTTTTGCCGAGACAGTGTCTATATGTATTAAATAGTCTTGATGGGCAGCAAGTAAAGGAGTATAAGGCCTTACATACTCTGTAAGCATTTTTAAAATACGTTTAATCTCTTCAAGCTCTTCATACACTAGGTTACTTAGCTCTGTGGTAAACTCGAAAGTTTCTTGGGGTTCCATATATACAATGCTTCCCGTCTTAGAGGTCCCTAGAACAGTACCGCGCACTTTACGTCTATACATTGCCTTAACAGCCAGCACACGTCTATTTTCTACTACAGACTCACGTATTTCGTCAAGGTAGTCGTTACCAATGTAACGGGTTAATGCCTTTCCAAAAGAAGAGTTAACCTGTCCTTTTACTACATTAAGACGTCTTCTAATTTGAGAAAGTTGTTGGGATGCATCATCTCTAACCTCACCATACTTATCAAAAATAGCTTGAATCTCTGCCGAAATATTTGCACGGTACTCAACGGTATTTGCGTTTGCATGTAGACAAATATAAAACTCCTCAAACTTTTTAAAAAAGCCTTGTAATCTATGAGTGGTATCTGTAATGGTTAAGATCTTTCTAAAGCCAGATACATCTAGAGTGCTATTTTCAATATCAAGTAATTGTAATTCTCTAAAGATTGGTTCAAAACCATGATTAGGTATAGGAGAATCACTCCCAAAAGATGCTGTGAATTCTTTTACTTGCTCTAGGCCTGTTTTAATGTATTGTACATCATCAAAGGGCTTTATAGCAAGTACACGCTCCTTCCCTGGAGCAGTGATACAAAAACTTGAAACTTGCTGCAAAACAGCAGGAAATTCTAAATCTTCAAGGGTTTTGACATCAATTTTAATCATACTTCTTGCCCAATGGCTTGTTTTATTTTTTATTGAATACTTTCTATTGACTAACAAAAGAAGTAATTTTATAACACAAAAATACACATAATGCATGTTAATATTTCCCCAACGTGGATACCTATTTTACAAGAAGAATTAAAGAAAGATTATTTCAAGTCTTTACAAACGTTTGTTGATAAGGCCTATCATGATAGTGTTTGCTATCCTCCTAAAAAAGAGATATTTAACGCCTTAGTCAATACTTCTTTTAATGATGTCTGTGTTGTTATTATAGGGCAAGATCCATATCACGGTTTGGGTCAAGCCAATGGTTTATGCTTTTCTGTTGCAGATAATGTAAGGCATCCTCCATCTCTTAAAAATATTTTTAAAGAAATTGAAAACGATCTTGGAATACCTATTCCCGTTTCTGGAAACCTAGAGGGCTGGGCAAAACAAGGTGTGTTATTATTAAATGCTACATTAACAGTAAAAGAGCAGGAGCCAGGCAGCCATCAAAAAAAAGGATGGGAGCTTTTTACAGACACTATTATTTCTGCAATTTCAGAAAAAAGAAAAGGAGTTGTGTTTTTATTATGGGGTGCTTATGCAAAAAAGAAAGGCGCTAAAATTGATACAACAAAACATTATGTACTTAGCAGCGGGCACCCTTCTCCTCTTAGCGCTAATAGGGGTTATTGGTTTGGGAATAAACATTTTAGTAGTGTAAACTCTTATTTGGAGTCTCAAGGAAAAAAGCCTATTTCTTGGTAACTAGACAAAAAAAAACTATTCACTTTATAAAATAAAAAGTGAATAGTTGGTAGTCATAAAACCATACTTACTTAAAAAAAACTTACTTTTTATCTTTAGTAGAGGGCTCTGTAGCTTCATTGCAGCTAAAATATAAAAGAAATACGTTAGTGACCAAAAGAGAACCTAAAACTATAAGAAATGTCGTCATATTTTTGCTATTTACTTTTAAGAGATGACAAATTTCTTAAAGGGTTGCGTATCGAGTATTAAAAAAGGATTAAGAATCAATAGAGACACTTATTTTTAATAATTAGTTGTTTAATTATCAACTGTATAGGCTACAAATTAAATAAGATGTTTTTTTCTGAAACTTTTGTTACTATCAATTCTAGTTGTATTAGTTTTTCTTGTACACGAGCTACTTCCTTTGTAGAAAGTTGTTTTTGACTCCATTGGGTTATTGCAAGCCATTGTTGTACATCTTCTAACTTTTGTTTGTATCTATTAGCTATCATTACATCTATACCATCAGTTACCTTAAATTCTAGGGTAGTGGCGTTAATAATGTTTAAAATATCTTTTACCGCTCCAGGGTCTTTTTCTAAGACTTCATCACGCACAGCGATTACAAAACAAGGCCAAGGGGTTGGGCATTCTCCAATAAGCTTAAAAGGGCCATTGTCTACATGAGGCTTAGTGGTGAACTTCTCCCACATAAAATAATCACCTTTTCCATTAGGAAGACCTTTTAATGCACCATCTAAGTTCTCAACAACCTCAAAATCGAGCTCTGTTTCTGTGTTCCATCCTTGATTTTCTGCATTAATATAGGCCATTAAGTGAGAACCAGAACCATATCTGCTAATGGCGGCTTTTGTTGCTTTTAAGTCAGAAATTTTTTGGTAGGCACTATTTTTAGAAACATGAATCCCCCATATAAGAGGTGAATTGATGAAGACTTGCACTATTTTAGATGGGTTTCCTTTACTAATGTCTCTAATAATACCTTCTGTTAGTATTACGGCCATATCAATTTCACCAGCACGCAAAGCATTGCACATCTCTCCTGTACCACTGTGATAATCCTTCCATCTTAGGTTGATGTTTTTTTTTTGGTACTCTTTGTTTTTTAAAGTTAGGTACCAAGGAAGATTGAAGTGCTCTGGAACACCACCAATTTTAAAATTTTTCATACAATACCTGGCTTCATTTTTAGGAAATATAATTGCCGTGTAAAAATACAGATTTTATGTATTTTTTACTATAACATTTAGTGTCGTTATAATTAATTGATTTATTGTTTTGTTAGGGTCTTTACTAAAGGTACCTAAAGGTCTATTGGCTAGAATAGCATTTAGAGAAATAGCGTCATGCCCCAATAGTTTTGCCAATCCATAGATCCCTGAGGTTTCCATTTCTAAATTAGTGATTTTAGTACCTTGGTATTCAAAAGATTCAAGCTTGTTGTTTAGATCTTTATCTTTGGTTTTAAGCCTTAGTATCCTACCCTGTGGACCATAAAAACCAACATTGGTTGCCGTGCATCCTTTTTGAAAATGCATAGTATTAAAATCTTGAAGTAATTGTTGGCTAGCATGAACTAAATATGGAGCCGCATTGTTTGGGTTGTATTTGCAGTGTTTTTTAAGCGCTATAGAAAAGGCAGTATCTAGCAGCTCTTCTGTGTTATAAAAATGAAGAAGATTATCAAACCCAACAGCTTTCTCAGAAATTAAAAAACTATCAACCGCAATGTCTTTTTGAATGGCCCCACTTGTTCCAATTCTTATGAGAGTTAGTTTTGTGAGGTTTTCTTTAATGGTTCTTGTTTTAAAATCTATATTGACAAGAGCATCTAGTTCATTAAAAACAATATCTATGTTGTCTGTACCAATTCCAGTGGAAATAACAGTAATCCTTTTTCCTTTATAGGTTCCTGTTTGGGTTTTAAACTCTCTTTTTTGGGTAGAGAACTCTATTGTATCAAAATATTTTGATACTTCAGCAACACGATCTGGATCTCCTACAGTGATTATAGTATTTGCTATATCACCTGGTTTAAGATTTAGATGGTATATACTACCATCTTTATTTATAATAAGTTCACTGTTAGCAATAGCTTTCAAGAGTTGTTTTTTTAATGATTACGCTTCAAAGAAACGGCACGTATATATAACAAGGTTATATGGTTGTTATGTTAACCTCCAACGCGTTTGGTTTTAAATCCTTTGTTTTTTAGGAACATCATTATTTTATCTCGGTAGTCACCTTGTATAATAATTTGTTCATTTTTAAAACTACCACCCACACTAAGAAGTTGCTTGATCTCTTTTGCAAGTTGTTTAAAATCACTACTAGCTCCTGTATACCCCTCAATAATTGTTGTTGCTTTGCCTTTTCGTTTTTCGTACTTACAAATTAATGGGTCCTGTTGAATCCAGATAGTATCCTCTTTGATAAGGTCAGGGTCTGCAGATACCACATGGTCAGGGTATAGGTTTTTAAGTTGGTCTTTTAAATCCACAATTATTTTTTTATAAGCCCTATTTCAACCAAGCGTTGTTGTAAAAAGTCACCCGCTGTTATGTCATCAAATGATTTTGGATGTGTTTCATCTACACACATATCCATGCAATCTAAGTTCATATCACCTCTTGGATGCATAAAAAATGGAATTGAAAACCGTGGGCTATCCCATTGTTCTTTTGGTGGATTTACAACCCTATGTATGGTAGAGCGTAATTTATTATTGGTATGTCTCTCTAACATATCTCCTACATTAATAACCAATTCATCTTCTTGAGGAATTGCATCAATCCAGGTTCCATCTTTATGAAGTACTTGAAGTCCTCCAGAGGACGCACCCATTAATAGTGTTATTAAATTAATATCACCGTGGGCTCCAGCTCTTACAGCTCCTTCAGGTTCTTTGGAAATAGGAGGATAGTGTATGGGCCTTAAAATACTATTTCCGTTTGATGCCCAGTGATCAAAATAAAATTCATCTACGCCAATATATAATGCTAGTGCTCTTAATACATACACCCCAGTTTTTTCAAGCAATCGGTATGCTTGCATTCCAGTTGTATTAAAGTTAGGAAGTTCGTCAACCAGAACATTGTCTGGATAGGTTTCTGTAAGATTTGCGTCTGCAGTAGGTTCTTGGCCAAAATGCCAAAACTCTTTTAGGTCCCCTTCTTTTTTTCCTTTGGCATGTTCTTTACCAAAGGACACATAGCCACGTTGCCCACCAAGACCCTGTATTTCATACTTTTTTTTCTTTGCTAGGTCCATAGCAAAAAATGATTTTATTTCTCTGTAGAGGTCTGATACTAATACATCATCCAAAAAATGATTTCTAAGCGAAACAAAACCAATGTTTTCATAGGCGCTACCTATTTCATTTATGAATTTTTGTTTGCGTTTAGGGTCATTGCTTAAGAAATCTGCTAAATCTACACTTGGAATATTATTCATGATTAAAGAATTTACATACAAATATATTAAAATACAAGGGTAATATAGTATTTGAAAAAAATGTATTTATTCAATTTGAACATTTTCTTTTTTTATACATTTGAAATCTTATATATATTTCTATGAGTTCGCAATCGGCGCCAAAAATTAATTTCGACTACCACACTAAAAATATAACTAAAGAAACTTTAGTTTCTTTGTATAAATCCATGCTAAAGCCTCGAATGATTGAGGAGAAAATGCTTATTTTATTACGCCAAGGTAAGATATCTAAGTGGTTTAGCGGTATTGGTCAAGAAGCAATATCTGTAGGTATTACAACAGTTTTGGATGCAGAAGAATATATTTTACCTATGCATCGTAACTTGGGGGTATTTACAACACGTGATATACCACTGCATCGTTTATTTTCACAGTGGCAAGGAAAGGCTAATGGTTTTACTAAAGGTCGTGATCGTAGTTTTCATTTTGGAACCCAAGAGTTTAATATTGTTGGAATGATCAGCCATTTAGGACCTCAATTTGGAGTTGCAGATGGTATCGCCCTGGCCAACAAACTAAAGAACAATAAACAAGTTTGTGCAGTATTTACTGGAGAAGGTGGCACAAGTGAGGGAGATATCCATGAATCGTTAAATGTAGCTTCGGTATGGCAATTGCCTGTATTGTTTTGTATTGAAAACAATGGGTATGGACTTTCAACACCCTCTACCGAACAATATTTTTGTGAAAACCTTGCAGACCGCGGAAAAGGCTATGGAATGGAAGCCCACATTATTGATGGAAATAATATTATAGAAGTGTATACCAAGGTAAAAGCACTTGTAGAGGATATGCGTGAGAATCCTCGCCCTGTATTGTTGGAGTTTAAAACCTTTAGAATGCGAGGACATGAAGAGGCAAGTGGTACTAAATATGTACCGCAAGAATTATTGGATACCTGGGGGGCCAAAGACCCACTTGTTAATTTTGAAAATTTCTTAGTAGCGCAACAACATATCACCCAGCAAGACATAGCACTTTTTAGAAGTACTATTAAAAAAGAAATTGATGATGGTTTGGATTTAGCCTTTAATGAGCCAAGCGTCACAGCAAATATAGCTGAACAACTAAAAGATGTATATCATCCATACACTTATCAAGAAACGCTCCCTAATACACAGACTGAAGAATTACGTTTAATAGATGCAATATCTCAAGGATTAAGACAGGCTATGGAGCGTCATGACAATACGGTAATTTTTGGACAAGACATTGCCGAATATGGCGGTGTGTTTAAAATTACAGAAGGTTTTTTAGAAGCCTTTGGAAAAGACAGAGTCCGAAACACTCCTATTTGTGAATCTGCCATTGTTTCGGCAACAATGGGGCTCTCCATTAGCGGGTATAAATCTATTATGGAAATGCAGTTTTCAGACTTTGTAACTTCTGGTTTTAATCCTATTATAAACCATTTGGCAAAATCTCACTATCGCTGGGCTCAAAAAGCAGATGTGGTAATACGCATGCCTTGTGGTGCAGGTGTTGGTGCTGGACCTTTTCATAGTCAAACAAATGAAGCTTGGTTTACACATACTCCAGGTTTGAAGGTAGTCTATCCTGCATTTCCGTATGATGCTAAAGGATTGCTTGCCGAGGCTATTGAAGACCCAAACCCAGTATTATTTTTTGAACATAAAGCCTTGTATCGTAGTATTCGTCAAGAAGTACCTACGCATTATTACACATTGCCACTAGGAAAAGCTGCGCTGCTTCAACAGGGTAATGATGTAACTATAATTTCCTATGGCATGGGAGTTCATTGGGCTTTAAAAACACTAGGAGATAACCCTACAATAAATGCAGATCTTATCGATTTACGAACATTATCACCTTTAGACACAGAATCTATATATACCTCAGTAAGAAAGACCGGGAAAGTTATCATCTTACAAGAAGACTCTATGTTTGGAGGTATTGCTAGTGATATTTCTGCATTAATATCTGAGCATTGTTTTGAAGCTCTAGATGCACCAATAAAACGAGTTGCAGGACTAGAAACACCCATTCCTTTTGCTGCCGATTTAGAGCGAGAATACTTAGCGAATCATCGTTTTGATGCTGCCTTACAAGACTTAATTGAATATTAATAAGGGTTTGTAAAAGCTA
>CAJWVI010000053.1 GCA_913048115.1 uncultured Flavobacteriaceae bacterium
ACTTCGAAAACGGAATAGACCATGGTGTTAATAATCAAGATATTGATAGTAGAATTCTCCGAATGTCGGCCGCTGCGCAAGTGGATTTACGTCCCTTATTTCATGTTTTTGGAATCCTACCACAAGATCCTATCGCATTACAAAACTCATTGAATCAAATTGAGATTGTTCCATCTCAAACCATTTACAATAGACTGCAAGATTATTTTGCCTTGATTCCTGAGGATAACTCGGCATTTGTTGATTATGCCTTAAGTGTATATCCAAATCTATACTCAGGTGGACCTACCGCAACACCAGATTATGGTGTAGGATGGCATTACCAAAAATCGCTGACTTACAATGCTGGCGAAGCGCAAGAGAGAACTGAAATTCTTCAAGACATCATGGAGCTCTATTATCCAGATAATGAACCTTCTAATGACACTCCAGATGTTTGTTGCCTTCTAGATACCATGAGTATCGATATAGTAAATGAACAAGTCATAGTGATAGGAGGCGTAGAACCATATGACATAACAATTGATGTAAATGGTGATACTCAAACAGTAACTGTAATAGATTTTGATGGCTGCCAGGCCACGGCAGAATTTCCAATCCTTAGTTTATCAGAAGAGCTTTTACAAAGAATAAGGATATACCCAAACCCTGCCTTGACAGAAATCCATATTGATGTGATAGATAGTAGTCTTAAAATAGAAAACTTATACGTATTCTCGATAGACGGTAAGATAGTTAAAGAGTATCAAAAAGCAGATCGAATACTTGATGTAACCACACTAAGCAGTGGTATTTACATACTAAAAATTGAATTAGCTGATGGTGCACAGATTAATAAACGAGTGATGGTTTTAAGATAGAAATGGTCAATAAGACTAGAAGCGCATAGAACACTATTTAAAAAATAGGTGGATATTAATAAATTTAAAGGGTGTGGGGCAAGCTGCACGGCTTATACTAGCATAAATTAAATAGAAACTTTGGCCTAACAACATCTAGAACATCAATAGCTTCCATGGCCCCTACTGCCTTTATCCGCAGCGCTTTAAAACAGTGAGCCAATAGAGTTTAATGCTATTAAATCCTCAGCGAAACAGTATAATTTAACCCTCCTATTGGCCATCATACTCATAAAATAATGTGAGTAAAAACATAAAAAAACCAGTAAAGTTTTTACTTTACTGGTTTAAAAACATATGTTTTACTATATATAATGCTATATACTTATTTACATTTTAATCACATTAAATGACTGCGTAGCACCATTAATGGTTGTTTGCATAATATAGCTGCCAACTGTAAGTGATTCAATATTTATTTGGCCAGAAATAGTCGTTCCTGATTGCTGAAGTACTTTTTGACCTAACATATTATATAAAACAATATATTCAACACTATGATTTGCATTATAATTAATCATGGTTGCTGCTGGGTTAGGAAAGAAAGTAAAGTTTGAAAAATCGTTCTCATTAATACCTGCAGTATTCTCACAAGTAATCGCTAAACTAAAGTCACCAAAAGCACTTCCAAAACCTTCTATCATAATATGGTATGTTGACGTACCGTCAGACAAAAATGTAAGTTCAGATTGTGTTCCACAAAAATCATCATTTGCGGCAATTTCTGCACCACCACAGGCATCAAAAAGTCTTATGTAAGAATCATAGTCTGTAGCCCCATCACAAAGTGACAATCTAACTTCTTGCTCAAGACCCTCACCAGTAAATAAATACCAAAGATCTGGCGCAGCGTTTCCAGCTGTATTTGTTGCGTCAGAAGTAGTATCTATAATTACATCTCCACAGGCAACTGGTGTTGCATTTTCACAAGTGTCGTTTGTCTCTGGGTTGTCTGGAGTACAAGTCAACTCTAAAGTGAACTCTCCTGCACCTGAGGCATATCCTTCTACCATAATAAAGTAGGTAGAAGTCCCGTTTGAAGTAAATGTAAGTTCAGATTGAATTCCACAAGAGTCATCATTTGTTGCAATTTCTGTACCATCACAAGCATCAAATACACGAATAAGAGTATCATAATCACTCTCACACAAAGAAGCCGTAACATCCTGCGCTATACCTTGACCCGTAAAAGAGTACCAAAGGTCTGCGGCAAGATTACCTCCAGAGTCAGTTCCTTGTAAGGTATTTCCAGTTATAGTATCACCACAATCTAGTGCAATTGCATCAACACATTGATCGTTCTGTGGACCAGTAGTAGTACAGGTAACCACTAAGCTAAACTCACCAGATTGAGATCCAAACCCTTCTATCATGATAAGGTATGTCGAGGAACCGTTTGAGGAAAATGTAAGTTCAGATTGTACACCACACCAGTCATCATTTGTTCCGATTTCTGTACCATCACAAGCATCAAAAAGTCTAATGTAAGAGTCATAGTTTGTACCTCCATCACAAAGTGATAGCGTCACATCTTCTGAAAACCCAGCTCCAGTATATGAATACCAAACATCTGGTGAAATAGGATTTCCACCTGTATCTGTAGCAGAGTTTGTTTCTCCTGTAAGGCTATCGCCGCAGGCTAATGCAGTTGCATCCTGGCAAAGATCGTTTACTGGAGTAATAAATGCGCAGGTAACCGCCAAGGTAAATGAACCACTTTCACTCCCTGAACCTTCAACCATAATAAGGTATGTAGAGGTCCCGTTTGAGGTAAATGTAAGCTCAGACTGAACGCCACACGAGTCATCATTTACTTCAATTTCTGCACCATCACAGGCGTCAAAAACTCTTAGCAATGAGTCATAGCCAGTAGCCCCACCGCAAAGTGATAGCGTTACATTTTGCACCACACCATCACCGGTAAAAGAGTACCAAACATCTGGAGCAACATTACCTCCCGTATCGTTAGAAGAAGAAGTGTTTCCTAAAACAATAGCATCACAGACCACTGGGAGTGCATTCTCACAAAGATCGTTTTCAGCTGGGTTTTCAGGATCACAAGATATGGTTAAACTAAATATACCCGAGTCAGAACTAAATCCTTCTATCATGATAAGGTACGTAGCCGTTCCATTAGAAACAAATGTAAGTTCAGACTGTAGGCCACACGAGTCATCATTTTCTGCGATTTGTGTACCATCACAAGCATCAAAAACTCTAATGTATGAATCAAAATCTGATGTTCCATCACACAATGAAAACGTTACATTTTGTTCAACGCCAGTACCTGTATAAGAATACCACACATCTGGAGCAGCGTTTCCACCTGTATCTGTAGCTATTGAAGTGTCTAGTATAAAAGTATCGTTACACGTAACAGCAACTGCATCTTCACATAGGTCGTTACTAGGTGCACTGCCATCTGGACAAAAAACGTGGTTATTAAGTAGTGGGCTAAAACCGTTAACCCCATCATATATCCCTACAATCTTGATTGTTTTGATACCTGGATAATCAATTTCAAGAAGAACTAGTGAGCTTTCTGGTACGGCCACTGGCCCTAAAATACCTAAAGAAATACCTGCATCATCTAATACATCAATAGTAACAGAGTCTGGAAAACCATCAAAAGCACTCAATTGAAACTCAACATAATCAACGGTTAAGTCATATTCTAAAGTCAAACTAGCGTCGGTACTGCTTGCAATAATAGTCTGGTTTACTTGTCCATAAAAACCTACGCCATTCCACTGTAAGGGACCAGCCAATGACATATAGACGCAGCCATCTTCGACAAGACCTGGCCCTTGACCATTTACAACGGTAGTCTCATCGAGCATAGTAACATCTGGCAAAAAATTTGCGCCGCCTACCGGAAGAATATACCCATCAAAATACTCAAAAATACAGTTTCCAAGAATTGAAGGATCTTGAAGGATCTCCTCTGGAAGGTCAACAGGAGGTGTCGCTTGACTTAGGTTTTTTTCCTGCAAAGAAATATAATTACTATAGTCTGCCTTAGTCGCAAAAGGAGATTGGCCAAAACCAATGGAGCACACTATAAGGGAAAGTAAGAATGTAGTTTTTTTCATGAAAATTATTTTAAAGTTATATTAATATCCTCATAAAAATAGTTAAAAGAACCGAATACATACACTTTATTATACAACTAATTAAAATAAAAAATTAATATATTAAATGTAAAAACTTATATTTCGTTGTTATTTAGTGTTTTAAAAATATATTATAGATGATATGAATATATATTATATATATTGTTTTTACAACTAATTATTTATTTTATATTTGAACTATCACCCGTAAAAATGTTTCTATGAATTATTTTTTTTGTTGAGGATGTTTTCGTGAGTACAAATAGGTGCATCAAACATTAGTTAATTCGTTTAAAATAGTTGTTTATTTTAGTAACGTTTTAAATGAAATGAAAAATTTATTACGCTAGTTTCTTTGGTAACAATCTCATTTTTGACAACCGATAATAAAAAAACCGGTGAACAAGCAAAAATTGAAACTTTTGAACACTAAATAAAGCAATGCAAAGCTACTGGAAATAGAGACAAACACTGCTTTTCAAATCAAGATGATTATCAATGTTGGCAGCATTAGCCTAAATAGAAATAAGAGAACAATATTTCTAAATAGTAGTAACTATATTTTAACAATATAACAGTTCTTAAGTGTTGACCGCAATAGAAAAACAATACTGTTTTAAGAATTATATAAAACACGAAAAATGATTGAACAACAAGTTTCCAAATTAAGTGATATGTATCACGCAAATTTATTAAAACAGGGAGAAACGGCTGTAATGACCGCTATGCAGGGAATTGCTCAAGATTTTATGGTTAGCACTAATAATGAATTACAAAGTAATTTAGCCGAATTATCATTTGAAGAAAGTTCTGTTTTAGGAACACAAATAGCTGGCTATGCATACGTTGTAACCACATTGAGAGCAATGAATACAGGAAAAACATTACAATCTGACGTTAACAATGCGAAAAACACAATGTGTGATTCATATCAATATTATGAAAATAAATTCTCAAAAGATTATGAAATAATGAATGTTGAACAAAGAGAAAATTTTATTAATTCAATTTTATTACCATTAAAAATGATTGGGGATTTTTTAATAAAATGGTAAAAAGTAATACTGGATAGAATCTAAAGAAGAAAAATACAGTTGCCAACACCTTATAAAACTAATTGCTTACTTCTCGACTACTCTCCAACGTTTTTCTTAAAGATAATTTATTACAAAAACATCCAAATCTTCATTAACATAGTGTGATGTAACTCTCCACGAGATTATTCCCAAAAATAAATTTTATTTTTGGAGAGATCTTTTTACTAAATTTAACCTGTATGAGAAAAAATAATATTTGTCTTAATTGCCTCAATTATTTTGGAAGCGGTCAAGCTAGTAAACCAAGTTTCAACATAGACTTACCTTCAGGGTAATAGATATAACAACCAGAAGAGTGTATCATGTTTTAACGGCTACAAAATATTCCGTTGGAGAAATAGTTGGAATGATAGAAATACGCTATTCAGACGAATGTTCTTTTTCGACTTTCACTAATGAGAAATATATTTTTGAAATGATAAAAACCGATAAGTTCAAAGCTTCATCAGCCATGTTATTTGATGATTTTAAAATTTATTCGAAAGAAAAGTTATATTTAAAAAATGTTGGGAATTATTTTGGCTCAATTTATAGTAGTGATTAACACACAAATAGAGTCAAAACAACTAATTTAGTTGTTTAATTTATAAAAGACATGTTTTTTACTTTAATAGAAAACTCATTCCTAGAAAATTTTTCTAGCAACCTTAAGCAATTTTTAAAAGCATTTGACACCTTTAAATTATCAAAATAGCATTATTACTTAATTGAATTACAGTTGTTTGTATGTTTATTTATTACTCAATAAGAAAAAAATGATTTTAGAACAAGAGCAAAAATTTAAAGAAGTACTTTCTAAAATACAAGGAAAAATTAATGAACAAAGTTTTTTTAATACGTTCTTAGAATTGTATCCCGACGTTTGGAAAAAACATAAAATTACGTTTTCAAAATTTAAGAGAAGTAAACAATTTGGACAGACAATTCCATTACCAAAACCTGAAGTTTCTTTACGCAAAGAAATTAGGATATGGCTAAGAAAACAAAACTAACCTTATGCAATAACATTGTAAAACATTCAAGTAAAACGATCAATATTTATTAACGCCTTACAAAAATAATTTGAGCTAACTCCTGTAGGCTCCAAAAGTTATTTTTAATACTGAATTTTATTTTTTAATAATTTTATTTCTAGAAATCACTACGCCTTTGTTTTTAATCTTGTAGTAATAAAAACCACTGCTTAAATGACTTAAATTAATTTGTAAATTGCTTGAATTTAGTTGAAAATTTCCTACAGATTGCCCTAAAGAATTATAAATTGAAAATTCTAAAGCATCGGTATTTGAAAAATCATATTCAATAGTTACTATGCCCTTTGTAGGATTTGGATACACTATTATTTGGGTTTGTGCTGTCGCGACATCTTCTGTAGATAGAGACTGACTGCTTGCTATCCAGTTACTTGCCAAGGAGTTGTCTGAGTTTACATCAACTAATTGTAAATACGGGCCCTCTCCATCGGCCTGTTCTGGCCAAGGATCACTATCCATATAATTTACCTGATCTATAGTGTTGCCTAAAGCGTCAGACAAAATAATGTTGTAAGAACGATTGCTTAAATTTCTGGTAAAGGCACCAAAGGGGGTAAAACCATAATAATTTTCGAATATGGTAGGATCACTACTTAAATACATTTTTTGATTTGCATCAACTACAGCATTAGCAGCAAATTGATATGAAATTCCTAATTCTCTAATATAATAACCTGTTAAGTCAACACTTTGATTAGAGGTATTGGTTATTTCAATAAATTCAAGCTCTTTACTAGAATACCCTGCATCCTCTAAAGGGTTGTAATGTATTTTACTAATCACTAAAGCTGGAACAGGAACATCCAAACAATTACTAGAAGAACCAATATTAGTGTTCATCCAACTAATTCTCTCTTGAATCCAACCTTTCATCTCGATAATATTTTGCGCTTGATCGGCAACGGTAGGCCAACCCTCCTCAGGCGGCCATCGTTGTAGCTCTCTTTGCTGTGATTCGGCTAGTATAGCAACATACCCGTCCATTAGATTGGAAATTGTGAGATAACTTAAGGGTTGATTTGCCTCTGTTAGCTCAAACCAACGTTTGGTCAAGTAGCAATTAAAGGTGGAGTCATCAAATAAATCTCTCCAAAATTTAGCACCCCTATTTTCAAAATCAAATTGCCATACATCATAAAAGCTTCTATCAAATCCAAAAACAAATAAATCATTACCAAATGATAAATTATAATCCCAAACAGGACCTGCCCTGAGTTTACCACCTCTATCTTTATGGAAGTAGGTGCTAAATTGATAGGAGTCAGGATTTGAAGCAAATTCAGCCATTAGCATATAATCTACAAAGCTGGGAATATCTATCATTGATGGATACCCGT
>CAJWVI010000054.1 GCA_913048115.1 uncultured Flavobacteriaceae bacterium
TAGAATTAAAGCAAGATTGTGCTTTTGTGTCTGTACCAAAAGATAAAGCAAGTGCCGTGGTTGAGAAAACAAGCAACACTCGTTTGAAAAAAAAGAAAGTAAGAATTACGGTTCTACAATAAGTACTAAAAACTCATTATGATTAAACACCTAGGGTATCTATTTTTTATTTTAGTATTACCGCTGCAAATTATAGCACAAGAGCAAACACCTAATACACAGTTTTGGAATGCATTACAATCACACTGTGGCAAGGCCTATCAAGGGGTGTTAGAACTGCCAGAAGATGATGAAGATTTTGGCGGCAAACCCTTGGTCATGCATGTTCGTTCTTGTGGTGAGAATCAAATTAAAATTCCTTTTTTTGTTGGAGAAGACAAGTCACGCACATGGATACTTAGCCGCAAGGATAATAAGATTAGCCTACAACATGATCATAGGCTTGAGGATGGAACAGAGGACGAAATAAATTTCTATGGAGGAATTACCACAAATATGGGTAAGGCTGGTATTCAAGTTTTCTCTGCAGATACTAGAACACAGTCAATGATTCCCGCTGCCGCTTCAAACGTATGGTGGATAACCATAGACGATACTACATTTACATATAATCTAAGAAGGCTAGATACCAATCGCGTGTTTAAAGTAGTAATGGATCTTACACGCCCAATAGCATTACCTAGTGAGCCTTGGGGCTGGAAACAATAGAAAGGAGGTATTTTACATTTTAAAGGAGTTAACCGAATATTAAAAACGCCTAAATAACATTGATTTACTATGTGATAACATCTTTTTTAATATTTTTTAAACAAGTAAATGTATTTACAGTCAGCGCAATAGAGGGGTTGACACCTTTTTGTGAAGATAAATCGTTGAAATTTGAAAATAAATTTTTTTAATCAGTTTAATAGCATGATATTTGCACATTATAAAATATTAACATTAAATTATATTACAATGAGTAAAGGAACAGTAAAATTTTTCAACGACACTAAAGGTTTTGGATTCATTACAGAAGAAGGAGTTGAGAAAGACCACTTCGTACACATTTCAGGATTAATCGATGAGATTAGAGAAGGTGACGAGGTTACATTCGACCTACAAGAAGGAAACAAAGGATTAAACGCGGTAAACGTAAAAGTTGTCTAAGTAATATCCAAATACTTTCAAACAAAGCCCATCTTTATAGATGGGCTTTTTTATTACCCTATACTCACTAGTATATCCATAAAAAAGAAGTAGTTTCGCGCCCTAATAAACACCCTGGTTATGAAGCGCATACATGAGTACAAGAAATTATTTGGAGTAGAAAAAGAGATTGATCTTAAATTTCTTAAGAAAAGTTACCGCAATCTAGTAAAAGAGTGGCATCCTGATAAGTTTCAAGATGGAGATGCATTACAAGAACAAGCGGAGGTACAAAGCCGTAAGATTATTGATGGATACCATTTTTTAGTAAGCATGGCTCCAGAAACTAAAGAAAAAAACCTGCCAGAATATACACAGACTATTACAAATTCTGGTATTTCTGATTATCAACATAAAGGCTTGTTATTAGAGATTACCTTTACAGATGGTGCAACCTATGAGTATTTTGGGATTACGAAACCTGTATATCTTAAAATGGTGAATGCTGGAAATCTAAATAGGTATGCTAAACGAAATATTTACCCAAAGTTTAGCTACAGGAAATCAAAAAGAATTCTTCAGGAATCTTAATACAATACCCTAACACTTTCATATGAGTACTACATTTTCAGATTTAGGTTTAGAGGCTTTTTTAGTCGAAGGAATACTTGCTTTAGATATTAAAAACCCTACAAGCATACAGCAAAAGGCTATTCCGGTGCTCTTAAACCAAAAGGAAGATGTTGTTGCATTAGCTAAAACAGGTACGGGTAAAACTGCAGCCTTTGGTTTGCCTTTATTGCAACATATAGATATAAAAAATAACACAATTCAAGCCGTTATATTGGCACCTACTAGAGAACTTGGACAACAAATCTTCAAGAACCTCACTGATTTTGCTGCTAAGAAACCCGCAATCTCTATTGTGTCTATTTGTGGTGGGATTCCAATTAAGCCTCAAATAGAGCGTTTAAAACAAGACACACACATCATTGTAGCAACTCCAGGGAGACTTATAGATTTGATACAGCGTGAGGCTATAGATATTAAAAACGCATCGTATTTAGTGCTGGATGAAGCAGATGAAATGATATCTGTTTTAAAAGAGGGGCTAGATACTATTGTTGCAGAACTTCCAAAGGCAAGAAGAACGTTTTTGTTCACGGCAACTATGCCAGGAACCATTAAACAAATGGTTCAAAATTATTTATCAAAACATGTTGTGCATATTGAGGCAGACATGGAAACATTAGGGCATCAAGGTATAGATCATCAGTATGTTGTAGTCAAGGCTATTGAAAAGCTAGAGGTGCTCATGCACTTCTTAAATACAAAAGAGGGTCAAAGAGGTATCATATTTTGTAAAACAAAAGCCGCTGTCAACAAATTAGCCAAGAAATTAGCCATTAATAAGTTTTCATCTGGTGCCTTACATGGAAGTCTAAGCCAAGGTATTAGGGATCGAATAATGGGTCAATTTAGAGAAGGCCATATCAATATATTAATCGCCACTGATTTAGCGGCTCGTGGGATTGATGTTAAAGAAATATCTTATGTAGTGCAATATCACTTGCCAGACACCTATGATGCGTATGTTCACAGAAGTGGTCGAACGGCAAGGGCAGGAGCAAAGGGGCTATCACTAAGTATTATTCAAGAAGAAGAAATTGCCGATATTCCAGACCTTGAAAAGGAATTAAGCATCACCTTCTCGAAAATGGTAAAAGTCGACGCACTGGCTATTGAGGAAAACAACACGATTCTTTGGGCAAGAAAAATATTTAAAACAAAACCAAATACTGCTATTTCTGGAGATTTAAAAACGGCAATTAAAACGGTATTTCACCACCTTACTAAGGATGAATTGATTGAAAAACTGATGGCAAATCAAGTACAGCAATCAAATATTCTTGCAACAAAAACGAGTACTCCAAAGAAGAAAAAGAAACAATAGTTCATAAAAAAAACAGAAAGAAGTCCAAATTTTCTTTAGAAAATGGCATTTTTTTCAGAAATTGTAGATTATTAAGTAAAAGTATATATTCAAAATAACGAATGGCAAAATCACAACAAACATTTAGTAAAGTAGAAAAAGAAAAGAAACGTTTAAAAAAACGAGAAGACAAGCGTAAGAAAATGGAGGCCAGAAAGGTTGATAGGCAAGAAAACGGTAGCACCGGTATTGAATTTGCATATGTAGATTATAACGGTAACCTTGTTGACACTCCACCAGATCCATCTCAAAAAGTTGAAATAGAGATCGAAGATATTGCAATTAGCATCCCTAAAACTCTAGCTTCAGAGAGAGAGGCATTTAACCCTGTCCGTATTGGTGTTGTAAATTTCTTTGATACTTCAAAAGGTTTTGGATTTATTATTGATTCTGAAAATCAAGAGAAATATTTCACTCATGTAAGTGGACTTATTGATGAAATTACAGAAGGAAATAAAGTTTCCTTTGAACTAGAAAAAGGAACAAGAGGAATGAATGCTGTAAAAGTAAAGTTAGAAAAGTAATAATACCTTTTTGATACATATAGCAAAGCGCTATTTAATTGAATAATTATCGTTCAATTAAATAGCGCTTTTGCATAGAGATTCATGATAATCTCTTTTAATCTCTTTTAATTCTGTTTATTTTTTTACCTTTAAAATTAACACAATATTTGACTACTTAAAATAGTTTTTAAACGCTAAAAAAATAAATACCATGGAACAAATAATAATTGCATTAAAAATTATAGTTAGTCTAAGCCTGCTTAATGTTTGGCTTGTTAATTATAATAAACCCTCGAGATGGCGTGGTGGTTCTGCAAAAACAATTTTACAAGAATTTAAAACCTATGGCCTTTCATCCTGGTTTTGCTATGTTATTGGTTCTTTAAAAGTTGGATTTTCTTTAATGTTACTTTCATCAATATGGTTTCCAATTCTAGAAAACATTGCAGCTGGCGCGCTTATTATTATGCTTTCTGGTTCAATTGCTATGCATATTAAAATCAAGGACGCGCTAATGAAGTCTTTACCTGCATTCTTGTTTTTAGTGTTTTGTTTAGTTATTATATATCTATAAGCTATAATAAAATAAAATAACCGTATGCTAGATAAGCGTTTAATGCTGTAAATATAAAAGCAGGTGCTGATTGTAGAAAACTATCTTTTATTTTAATACGTACTATAGACCCCATAAGCATTAAGAGTGATAGTCCTGTGGCACCTATAAATGATAAAAGTGGTAGCATCCAAACTCCTACTAGTATCGCCAAGCCCCCGAGTATTTGCAGACTTCCCGTAAGGGTTAAGAATTGTGGAATACCAAAGCGCTCAAACTCTATAACCATGTGCTTTGAGAATAAACAACTGAACCCGTAAAACAGAAAACAGCTTCCAGAAAATATAGAGAGTACGTCTAATAAAATCATATTTTTAAAGGTACAATTTGTTCATGTACTATAGAAACTTATACTGTATAAATCAATAGTCTTCTCTAATGCAATTCTGTTTAAGCACTTTATTGGCTCAGTATCAATAATACCAATTTCTAAACAATATATTTATACAGCTACAATACCCATTTCTCTGTAGCGGTATGGTTATCTTCGCTAGGGTAATTAAAAGCAATTACTTTCCTGTTATCTCATTTATAGCTATATGCCTGAAGATCAAAAAAAACCAGACAATACACGTATTATCTCTCTGGAAGAGATAGACACATGCATTTCTATATTAGAACAATTAGTTACAGATACAAATCAAATCTTTGATCTTTCTGAAGAAAAAAGAACTGCACTTTTTAAGGCCTCTGGCATGCTTTCTCGGCCCAATAGAGATGAGCATCAACGCAGAAGGAAAGATGCAAAAAAAGCGGCAAAACGTAAAATGATTGCCAAAGATAAACATGCAAGAAAGACAACAGGAATAAGGTCTGCAAGGGATGCTGCCTTGTTTGTTGCTCCAAAACTACTGGCACCTGCTGCTGTTGCAGAACAGACTCTAGAATTGGAATCTCCAAGAAACTGTTACGTCTGTAAAACAGTATACACAAAGCTGCATCATTTTTATGATACGATGTGCATCTCTTGTGGTGATTTAAATTACGCAAAACGTTTTCAAACCACAGATTTAAAAGATCAGATAGCAGTTATTACGGGGTCTAGATTAAAAATAGGCTATCATATTACATTAATGTTGTTGCGCTCTGGAGCAACTGTTATCGCTACTACTAGATTTCCAGCAGACTCTGCCATTAGGTTTTCTAAAGAAGATGATTACAAACAATGGAATGATCGATTACACATTCACGGTCTAGACCTAAGGCACATACCAAGTGTAGAAATATTCTGTAATTACATAGAACAAAAGTATTCAAGATTGGATATTCTAATTAACAACGCAGCACAAACAGTACGTAGGCCTTCAGGTTTTTATTTTCACCTAATGGAGAATGAAAAGCTACCTGTTGATCAACTTCCAAAAGCCGCTCAACAATTATTAAAAGAACATGTACTGTGTCTGCAAGAACTAACAGACCTGAGTGTTGGAACATCAAAAACTAGTAAAAACAACGTGTTACCAGTTACTTGGCATGGACCAGAGCCAGGAATAGGATTGCGCAACTCTGCAGCACTTTCTCAAATCCCGTACAGTTTCGACAACTCTTTACAAACTGCTGAAGTCTTTCCTGAAGGACAACTAGATGCAGATTTACAGCAGGTAGATTTAAGAAAAACAAATAGTTGGCGCTTAACACTTGGTGAAATTGAAACTACAGAAATGGTAGAAGTTCAATTAGTAAATGCAGTGGCACCTTTTGTATTGTGCAATCGATTGTCTAATTTAATGATGAAAGAAAATACAGGTAAAAAACATATCATTAATGTATCTGCCATGGAAGGTAAGTTTCATCGATTTAAAAAAGAAGATAGGCATCCACACACAAATATGGCAAAAGCGGCATTAAATATGCTAACGCATACCTCTGCAGCTACTTTTGCTAAATCTGGAATATATATGAATGCTGTTGATACGGGCTGGGTAACCGACGAAGATCCTGCAGCTTTATCAAAAAAGAAAGTAGAAGTACATGATTTCCAACCACCTTTAGATATTGTGGACGGTGCAGCAAGAGTAATGGATCCTTTAATTGACGGTATAAATACCGGCAAGCATTGGTGTGGTAAGTTTTTAAAAGATTATTTTCCTATAGATTGGTAGCAGTTCATATTTTAAAAACAAGCCTTAGTGCTTACTCTATAATCTCATAATCAATACTTAGCTTTCGCAATGCTCTTAGCGCAGAACCAGAGTTTCTGTCTTGAAGTTCAATATCAACGGCGTCTCCTTCCAGAAGTATCTCTGTAAACTCATTTGCTAAGGACTCACTAATGGAAGATGCTATCTCTACGATACATTTGGCAATGGCTCTTTTGTCGGGCCTTTGAGCATTACAAGACAATAAGTTTATTTTCATAGTAGTAATGTTTTAATGTACGATCCTTGAAGTAGAATTGAGCATCTAGGTAGTGAAAATGATATTATTAATCTACACAAGGTACGGTATTGCTGTTAAACCTATGTGTTAAAAAGTATTCAAAAACCTAGACTTTGTTTTTTTACGATGTAAAGGTATGACGCTGCTCTGCAGATGCAGATGCATTTAGCAGCATATTAAACGTACGAATCGTGTTAAAATCGTGCGTAATTTCATCAGAAACAGCAATTCCAGAAAGCCCTGTTTCTAGTATTGCTTTTACATCTTGTGTGATGATACCGCCAAGGCCCATAATGGGTGTTCCTGTTTTTAATATATCTGTAATGGCTGTAAACCCTTTTAAACCCAAAACGGGTAGGTTGACACCCTTTGTTGTTGCTCTAAAGGGCCCTAGGTACATATAGTTTACCTGTTTGTCGAGAAGTTTTTCGCAATC
>CAJWVI010000055.1 GCA_913048115.1 uncultured Flavobacteriaceae bacterium
CTTTACAAATATTATACAATCAATTTCTAGGAGCCAATGACATTGCTTTAAAAGATAAACTAAAGCTTTACCCAAACCCAGTAGATGCAATGTTTACCCTAAAACATGAACCGGGAGTAATTATCAAAAAGCTTGCTATTATCGATGTACAAGGAAAAACAATACAAAAACCAGAATTTATAAACACTAATACTGGAGCTATTACCATAAATACAACAACATTGCCTACTGGTGTTTATTTTTTAAGAGTACATACCCCAAAGGGACAAGCAACCATACAATTTATAAAAGAGTAACAATAAACTTGTTAAAAACTTCTCTTTCTATAGCCTAGTAGGAGTTTTAAAATTAAAAAAGGTGCTCTTTAGAGGCACCTTTTTTAATGAATTACAAGTAATAAGACTTACTGTTGTGTTTCTAACTGTTGTGCTTCCCAGTTCGTGATCCCGCCTTGGAGATCAAAAATTTGAGTAAAACCCAATTTCTTTAATATTTTTGCTGCTTGAGCACTTCGCCCCCCTTTTTCACAATACACGTATACCGGTTTATCTTTATCTAGCTTAACAACTTTTTGTTTAAAGTCATTATCTGTAATACATATGTTTTGAGCGTCCTTAAGATGACTTACCGCATATTCATCTTGTGTCCTTACATCTACTAGTTGTGCATTACTATCACTTATCAACACATCGTACATGGCTTTAGGAGCGATTGAATGAATGGCTTTAGGCACTATATGATTGTTTGTTTTTTGAGCATTATCACAAGACAGACTTACCAAAGTGATTAGCATTGCAAAAAGTATAGAACAATATTTTTTCATAGTGTTTTATTAAATTGTTTTTTCTCCTTGCCACCCCATAAAGCCACCCATAAGGTTATAAGCATTTTCAAAGCCAATAGAGTTCATAATCATGCAAGCTTGACCACTTCTTGCACCAGATCTACAATACACATAATAGTTTTTTGCGGTATCAAGACCCTTAACACCCTCCATAAAAGCCCCTGCATTCATTATATCAAGGTGTATTGCCTTAGGAATATACCCCGCTTCTACTTCGGTTTGAGTTCTCACATCTAGTAGAATAGCATCTGTATCTGCAGCTAATTGCTCTGCCCATTGTGCTTGTGTTAAATCTTTCATTTATTATTTACATTTTGTTTAAAAATAATAATTACCTAGTACATAAACGCCAAAAAATTCAAAAGGTTGCACAAATAAGAAAAAAGCTAAAAAAAGATACTAGAGATTGAAATTTCAATAACTATTTCAATCAAAAATTCTTTGCTATCTTTGAATTAACAAAGAATTAAAGCGGTGTTTATAGTTCTTTTTTCAAGTAACAAAAATTAAAAAATGAATATAGTAGTAATAGATAACTATGATAGTTTTGTATACAACCTGGTTCATTATCTAGAAGCATTAGATTGTAAAGTAACCGTTGTTAGAAACAATCAATTTCATATAGATGCATTGGCCTCTTATGATAAAATATTACTCTCACCGGGACCAGGCATACCAGAAGAAGCAGGGCTATTAAAACAAGTTATAACATCCTATGGCGGAAAAATACCTATCCTCGGGGTATGCCTTGGCCATCAGGCTATAGCTGAGGTGTTTGGAGGCAGTCTTATAAACCTTCCTGAAGTATTCCATGGTGTAGCTACAAGAGGGCATATTTTGGTTGACAATGAACCCTTATTTAAAGAAATTGGCAAAGAAATAGAAATTGGACGATACCATAGTTGGGTGGTAAGCAAAGAAGATTTTCCTGAGAGTTTGGAAATTACATCGATTGATGATGCAGGAAAAATTATGTCACTACGCCATAGAGAATTAGACATAAGAGGTCTACAATTTCACCCAGAGAGTGTATTAACACCTTTGGGCAAAAAAATCATAAAAAATTGGGTGCATATGTAGTGTTTTAAAAAGCAACTTACATTACCTTATAAAAACAGGCTCGTGTTGCTTTATAGTATGTTCATCGCTAAATCGATACCCATTACAATCAAAGCCCTTGATATCATCTAGGGTCTGTGCATTTGTATCTACAACATAACGCGTCATGCTACCTCTTGCCCTCTTAGCAAAGAATGAGATTATCTTGAGTTTCCCATTTTTAAAGTCTTTAAAAACTGGAGAAATCACTTCTGCTTTAATATTTTTGGGCTGGATTACTTTAAAATATTCGGTACTGGCAAGGTTAACTAGTAGCTCCCCTTCTTTGAGCTCTGCATTAAGCACGTCTGTTATCTTACTACCCCAAAACTCATATAAGTTTTTAGAGCTATTTACAGGTAGGCTTGTACCCATTTCTAATCTATATGGCTGCATCAAGTCTAAGGGGCGCAAAACACCATACATTCCAGACAAAATGCGCAATGTATCATTAAGAGCGTCTATCTTATTTTCTGGTAAGGAATAGGCATCCAAACCCGTATAAACATCTCCCGCAAAGGCATATACCGCTGCACGCGCATTTTGATTGGTAAAAGGTAAAGAAAATTCTTTATAGCGTTGAAAATTTAGCATGGCTAGTGTTTCACTAATATGCATTAATTCTCCGATAGCTTTTTTAGATTTACGTTCTAAATTTTTGTTTAATGTTTCTGCAGCTTCCAAAAACTGTGGCTGTGAAGCTCGTGTAGTAGGTAACTTAGATTTAAAATCTAGAGATTTGGCTGGTGATACAACAATTTTCATGTAAAGAATATTTTGTACAAAAATAACAAGAAAAAAGAAATTGCACCCTGTAGACTGTTTTATAAATCTAAAATCCAGAGAACTACTGTTTTCTTGATAAACTAATTATGGCTCTAAAGCTTGTTTTTTTATCAAAAAAAAGCAAGCCCTTACGATCACTAAAGTTAAGAAATACTATTTTTTGAATAATTACGCCATTTATACAAACAGGCCTCCATATCTTCAGGGATTGGAGCTTCAAAACGCATAAACTCGTTGGTTGTTGGATGTATAAAACCTAGGGTTTTTGCATGGAGTGCTTGACGAGGTAGTACCTTAAAACAATTGTCTACAAATTGCTTGTACTTACTAAAGGTGGTTCCTTTCAAAATAGCGCTTCCTCCGTAGCGCTCATCATTAAATAAGGTATGTCCAATATGTTTCATATGAACCCGTATTTGATGAGTACGCCCTGTCTCTAATTTACAAGACACCAAGGTTACATAGCCCAAGTGTTCTAGAACCTTATAATGCGTCACAGCAGCCTTTCCCTTATGCAGGTCATCTTCGTGAAGGTATACTGTGTTTTGCAATCTATTTTTTGGGTGACGCCCTATGTGCCCCTCTATAGTTCCATGCTCCTCTTGCATAGTCCCCCAAGCAATAGCTACGTATTCACGTTCTGTGGTCTTGTTAAAAAACTGTTTTGCTAGATGAGCCATCGCTTCTTCAGTTTTGGCAACTACCAGCAAACCTGTTGTATCTTTATCTATCCTGTGAACCAACCCTGGTCTATCACTGCTGTTATTTGGTAAATTATCAAAGTGAAATGCAAGCGCATTAATTAAAGTACCACTATAATTTCCATGTCCAGGATGTACGACCATCCCTGCCGCCTTGTTAATTACCAAAAGCGCATCGTCTTCATATACAATATCAATAGGAAGATCTTCTGGCGTGAGCAGCATTTCATAGGGTGGATGTTCAAAAAGAACAGTCACAACATCGTTAGCCTTTACTTTATAATTGGACTTAACAATAATGTCATTCACAAAAATATTACCCTCTTTTGCAGATTTTTGTATTTTGTTTCTAGTAGCATTTTCTACCTTATTCATAAGGTATTTATCAACCCGCAGAGGAGATTGCCCTTTATCTGCTACAAATCTAAAATGCTCATATAAATCATCACTCTCTCGACCAATATTTTGCGGCCCATTAATTTGCTCCATCTTCGTTATCTTTATCTTGAGTGTTAATTTTTTGTTTTGCTTTTATTCTATTTAAAGAACCATCTCCAACTACAATGTCTATAATCGAGGTTCTTTGAACCCTATCTCCAGCTCTAATTTTTAAACCCTTGTGACGCATCTCTAACACCTGGTCACTTATGTGTGCACGCGTTGTGATTTTACCTATATTAAATCCTACTGCCAATAGCGTAGGTTGCGCTTGGCGCAAGGTACGACCTAAAACTTTTGGAATACTAATCTTCACATAACCAGATGGGTTTAAAGCCAAATAAATTTTACGGTCTTTTTTTACCATATGGCCCGCATTTGGAACCTGTTCTATTACTGAATACCTGGGGTACTCTGGATTATAGTTTGCAGAGTCCATGATTTCTAGTCGCAACCCAAGTTCACCAAGAACATCCTCTACTTCACTAACCGTAAGTTTTGACACATCTGGAACCGCTATTTGCTGCCCATGATTGGTGGTGGTTTTTAACCACCAGAACAACAAAAACGCAAGCATAATAAGCGTTAATAACGCATATAATAATTGCTTAACAAATGTTCCCGAAAACGAAGACTTCATAAATTTGACACATTGACTATTAATCTGCAAAAATATGAAACCTAAAGTTAGTATCTTTCTACCTTTAAATAATATTTTGCGAAAGCTTTATATTGCAAACGACAGCAAACATCTATTTATGATATTTTAAGTAATGTATATTTTATATGTGTAAAAAAATAGTGGCCATCGCCATGGGCGGTTATTCTAGTGAGTTTGAAATCTCTTTAAAAAGTGGAGGCGTTGTTTATGATGCTATAGATAAAAACATCTATGAAGTATATAAGGTGCATCTTTTAGAAGATCGATGGTACTATATTCTTCCTGATGGAAGCAATACGGTTGTTACCAAAGAGAATTTTGGATGTATCCATAAGGGCAGAACTATTATTCCTGATGTAGTGTTTAATATCATTCATGGTACCCCAGGAGAAGATGGCATTCTTGCTTCTTATCTAGAACTTATAGGCATTGCTCAAACAAGCTCTGGATATTATCAAGCAGCATTAAGTTTTAACAAACGTGATTGTTTGAGTGTATTAAAAAACTTTGACATTCGGTGTGCAACCTCGGTATACATTAATGAAGGAGATTTTATAAATACTTCAGAAATTATAAATACTGTTGGGCTGCCCTGTTTTGTGAAGCCTAATAGAGCTGGTTCTAGTTTTGGTATTAGTCGTGTAGAAACTGCTGAAGTGTTATCAGAGGCTATCCTTAAGGCGTATAAAGAAGATACCGAAGTAATTATTGAGAGTGAATTAATAGGTACTGAAGTATCTGTGGGCGCCTATAGAAATAAAGGTTTAATTCAAGTATTGAACCCAACGGAGATAATTTCAGAAAACGATTTCTTTGACTATGAGGCTAAATATCTAGGAAAGTCTCAAGAAATCACACCTGCTAGAATTTCAGAAAAAGACACAAAAGCGGTGCAGGAAATAACTAAAAAAATATATAAAGTACTCAACATGAATGGCATCACTAGAAGTGATTTCATTATACAAAACGGTGTGCCTTATTTAATTGAAATTAATTCCATTCCTGGACTCTCAAAAGAAAGTATCATCCCAAAACAATTAAATGATGCTGGAATAACATTGACAGATTTTTACGCATTGTTAATTGAAAATACATTAAAAGAAGCTAAGCTATAATAACTTTGAAATCCTAGCCAATCCAGGCTAAGCTCAAAAAAAGGTATAAAATCTGTATCTTTACGTTATAAATTAAAAAACGTGTCAAACACCACAAAAAAAATAGCTGTATTTCCAGGATCTTTTGATCCTATTACTCTTGGACATGTTGATATCATCAATAGAGCACTCCCGCTTTTTGACACCATCATAATTGCTATTGGTTCTAATGCAGCCAAAAAACACATGTGGGCTTTAGAGGATCGCAAAGCTGCTATTGAAAAGGTATTTGCAAATAATCAAGCAATAAAAGTGGATACCTATGAAGGACTAACTGCTGATTTTTGTAAAAAAGAAGGCGCACAGTTTATTTTAAGAGGGCTACGAAACCAAACAGATTTTGCTTACGAGCAAAACATTGCACAAGCAAATGACAAGGTAAATGCAGTAGACAGTGTGTTTTTAATATCCAGTCCAGAACATAGTTTTATTTCTTCTTCTATTGTAAGAGATATTGCAAGAAACAATGGTGACTTTAGCGCACTAGTTCCATAGTAGTATTTTATCACTGTCAACCAAATAAGCACCATTTTAAAAATTTCGGAGACAAGCTCATTTTTAATACACCAGGCTTACATCCATGAAAAATGAAATAAAACATTTTTGATGATCTATCAATTGAGCAATGTTTTGTTTAACATTGACACTATTTATTTTAAGCTATTTGTTTTTCTTCTCTTTATTAACGTGAGCATACTACCTATTAAAATTAAAACAAGAGAAGGGTAAGATGTGAGAAGCACAAAGATCCCAGAACCAAAAGCATTACCTCCATCTGTAAAAGACAAGGCATCTAAAGTAATTACTATTAATAAAGGGGCAGAGGCAAAAAAATAGGGCACAAAAAAACTTCACTAGTTTCCTAGTGAAGTTAATATTCTATACCTTAATCAACCTATAGCGCAGCGACGTGCTTAGCCATATTTGATTTTAAGTTAGAAGCTTTATTATTGTGTATAATATTCTTCTTTGCTAATTTATCAATCAAACAGTTGATAGAAGGCAATGTTTTTTCTGCTTCTTTTTTGTCTTCAAGTTCTTGAAAACGCTTCATCGCATTACGAGCAGTTTTATGTTGGTAACGATTAAGTAAACGTTTTGTTTCGCTACTTCTAATTCTCTTTAATGCTG
>CAJWVI010000056.1 GCA_913048115.1 uncultured Flavobacteriaceae bacterium
CGATAGTATTGGTTAGAGGTGGAAGGGTGAAGGATTTGCCTGGAGTTAGATATCACATTGTACGTGGAGCCTTAGACACCGCTGGTGTTGATGGAAGAACACAACGTAGATCTAAATACGGAGCAAAACGCCCTAAGAAGTAATTTTAATTTTTTTAAAACGAAGACATGAGAAAAAGAGCAGCCAAGAAAAGACCGCTTTTGCCGGATCCAAGATTCAACGATCAGTTAGTTACACGTTTTGTGAACAACTTGATGTGGGATGGTAAGAAGTCGGTGGCATTCAAAGTTTTTTATGATGCAATTGACATTGTAGAAGAGAAGAAAACAGACGAAGAAAAAACAGGTGTAGAGATTTGGAAGGATGCCCTTTCAAACGTAATGCCACACGTTGAAGTACGAAGTCGTAGAGTAGGTGGTGCAACATACCAAATACCAAATCAAATTCGTGCCGATCGTAAAATATCTACTGCAATGAAGTGGTTAATTGGTTTCGCTAGAAAGCGTAACGAAAAATCTATGGCTCAAAAGCTAGCTTCAGAAATTCTAGCAGCAGCTAAAGAAGAAGGAGCAGCGGTTAAAAAGCGTACTGATACGCACAAAATGGCCGAAGCAAATAAAGCATTCTCACACTTTAGATTCTAATAGAAATGGCAAGAGATTTAAGATACACAAGGAACATAGGAATTGCTGCGCATATTGATGCTGGTAAAACTACCACAACAGAGCGTGTTCTTTACTATACAGGAGTTTCTCATAAAATTGGTGAAGTACATGATGGTGCTGCAACAATGGATTGGATGGCGCAGGAGCAAGAACGTGGTATTACTATCACCTCTGCTGCTACAACATGTGAGTGGAAGTTTCCACTAGAAAATGCAGAAACATTACCAGAGACAAAAGGATATCATTTTAATATTATTGACACACCAGGTCACGTTGATTTTACCGTAGAGGTAAATAGATCTCTTCGAGTATTGGATGGGTTGGTATTTTTGTTTAGTGCAGTTGATGGTGTAGAACCTCAGTCTGAAACTAACTGGAGATTAGCTGATAACTATAAAGTACCAAGAATTGGTTTCGTTAATAAAATGGACCGTCAGGGATCTGACTTCTTAGGTGTATGTCAACAAGTAAAAGACATGTTAAAGTCTAATGCGGTGCCAATTGTTTTAAACATTGGTGACGAAGAGGATTTTAAAGGTGTTATTGACTTAATTAAAAACCGTGCTATTATTTGGCATGATGATACTCAAGGAGCAACATTTGATGTTGTTGATATTCCTGAGGATATGAAAGAAGAAGCTCGTAAGTATCGTGCACTCTTAATTGAAGAGGTTGCAAGTTATGACGAGAATCTTTTAGAGAAATTTATGGAAGATGAAGATTCGATTACAGAAGATGAAGTGCATGCTGCACTTAGAGCTGCTGTAATGGACATGGCTATCATTCCAATGATTTGTGGTTCTGCCTTCAAAAACAAAGGTGTTCAGTTCTTATTAGATGCTGTATGTCGTTACTTGCCTTCTCCTATGGACAAGGAAGGAATTGTAGGTATTAACCCAGATACAGATGAACAAGAAACGCGTAAGCCAAGTGTGGAAGAACCTTTCGCTGCATTGGCCTTTAAAATTGCTACAGATCCTTTTGTAGGTCGTCTTGCATTTTTTAGAGCGTATTCTGGTCGTTTGGATGCAGGTTCTTATGTGTTAAATAATCGTTCTGGTAAAAAAGAACGTATTTCACGTATTTACCAAATGCATGCAAACAAACAAAATGCAATTGATTTTATAGAAGCTGGAGATATTGGTGCTGCCGTTGGATTTAAATCCATCAAAACAGGAGATACACTTTCTGCAGAAAAGCATCCTATTGTTTTAGAATCTATGGACTTTCCTGATCCTGTAATTGGTATTGCGGTTGAGCCTAAGACTAAAGCAGATGTTGATAAATTGGGTATGGGCTTAGCGAAATTAGCTGAAGAAGATCCAACATTTACTGTACGTTCAGACGAAGCTTCAGGGCAAACTATTATATCAGGTATGGGTGAACTTCACCTTGATGTTATTGTAGACCGTTTAAGACGTGAATTTAACGTTGAAGTAAATCAAGGACAACCACAGGTTGAATATAAAGAAGCTATTACAAGATCTGCAGATCATAGAGAGGTTTACAAGAAACAATCTGGTGGTCGTGGTAAATTTGCTGATATCGTATTTACGATTGAACCAGCAGATGAAGGAGAAATAGGTCTTCAGTTCGTGTCTGCAATTAAAGGTGGTAACGTTCCTAAGGAATTTATTCCATCTATTGAAAAAGGATTCAAAACGGCTATGGTCAATGGTCCTTTAGCTGGTTATGAAGTTGATTCTATGAAAGTAACTTTGCGTGATGGTTCTTACCATGATGTGGATTCAGATCAATTATCATTTGAATTAGCTGCAAAACTAGGATTTAAGAATTCTGCAAAAGCTGCTAAAGCTGTTATTATGGAACCTATCATGAAACTTGAGGTTATTACACCTGAAGAAAACATGGGTGATATTGTAGGAGATTTAAATAGAAGAAGAGGCCAAGTGAGTGACATGGGTGACCGTGCAGGCGCAAAGACTGTTAAAGCCACAGTGCCACTTTCTGAAATGTTTGGATATGTTACAACACTCCGAACATTATCATCAGGTCGCGCAACATCAACAATGGAATTTTCACACTATGCAGAAACACCTTCTAATATATCAGAAGATGTAATTACTGCAGCAAGAGGAACTAACGCTTAATATTTCAGCAATGAGTCAAAAAATAAGAATTAAATTAAAGTCATACGATCATTATTTAGTAGACAAATCTGCTGAAAAAATCGTCAAGACAGTAAAGTCAACTGGCGCTGTAGTAACTGGACCTATTCCATTACCAACGCACAAGAAAATTTTTACTGTATTGCGTTCACCACACGTTAACAAGAAGAGTAGAGAACAGTTCCAATTAAGTTCTTACAAGAGATTATTGGATATCTACAGTTCTTCTTCAAAAACAATTGATGCTCTAATGAAGTTAGAGTTACCAAGTGGTGTAGAGGTAGAGATTAAGGTTTAAGTGGGTTCCTGCTTTGCAGGTTTCTCATATACATGAGGCTTTTGCAAGTGCAAAAGATAAAAATGTCCTAAGCTGCGTGCGAAGGAAAAACGGTAAACAAAGTAACATTCGGGGTCGAATTTATTTTGACCCCGTTTTGTTTTAAAAAAGAAAAACTGTTGCATGAGCAACAAATTTTAATAATCAATAAATAATAAATTATGTCTGGGTTAATTGGAAAAAAGATAGGGATGACCAGCATCTTTGACGAGAACGGTAAGAACATGCCGTGTACCGTTATTGAGTGTGGGCCCTGTGTTGTTACCCAAGTCAGAACTATGGAAGTTGATGGCTATGAAGCCCTTCAGCTTGGTTTCGATGACAAGAAGACTGCTACTAAAGCTGCCCAGGGGCACTTTAAGAAAGCAGGAACCGTTGCAAAACGCAAAGTCGCCGAATTTAAAGGTTTTGATGAGGAAGTTAAATTAGGTGATACAATCACTGTAGAACATTTTGCAGAAGGAGAGTTTGTCGATGTGGCAGCCACCTCTAAAGGAAAAGGTTTTCAAGGTGTTGTAAAACGTCACGGTTTTGCCGGTGTAGGTCAAGCTACTCACGGTCAACATAACCGTTTAAGAGCGCCAGGTTCTATTGGTGCAGCATCTTATCCTGCGAGAGTATTCAAGGGTATGAAGATGGCTGGACAAATGGGGAACGAAAAGGTGAAAGTTCAAAATTTAAGAGTTTTAAAAGTAGTTGCTGAAAAGAACCTACTTGTTGTGAAAGGGTGTATTCCTGGACATAAAAACGCTTACGTAACCATTCAGAAATAATGAAGGTAGCTGTATTAGATAGTAAAGGAAAAGACACAGGTAGAAAGGTAGAACTTTCTAAAGAGGTGTTTGGTATTGAACCTAACAATCACGCTGTATATCTTGATGTAAAGCAATACTTGGCAAATCAACGCCAAGGAACGCATAAGTCAAAAGAACGTGCAGAGATTACAGGATCTACTAGAAAGATAAAAAAACAAAAAGGAACTGGTACTGCCCGTGCGGGTAGTATTAAGTCTGGTGTTTTTAGAGGCGGTGGTCGAATGTTTGGTCCAAGACCAAGAAACTACGCGTTTAAACTAAATAAGAACTTGAAGCGATTGGCTCGTAAATCTGCCCTTACAATGAAGGCAAATGATAAGGCAATTGTTGTATTAGAAGACTTAAAATTTGATGCTCCAAAGACCAAAGAATTTACTGCTGTTTTAAAGACATTAGGTCTTGAAGACAAAAAGTCTTTGTTTGTGTTGGGTGAATCAAATAATAATGTATATTTGTCTTCGCGAAATTTAATAGGTACTGAAGTTATAAGTAACTCAGAATTAAGCACTTATAAAATTTTGAATGCAAATAGCATAGTGCTATTTGAAGGTTCATTGGAAGGAATTGAGTCAAACTTAAGTAAATAGAAACTAGATGAGTATCTTAATAAAACCTATAATTACGGAAAAAGCTACAGCCGATGCGGAATTAAATAACCGTTACGGATTTGTAGTGAACCGAAAGGCCAATAAGGTAGAAATCAAAAAAGCAGTTGAAGCTGCTTATGAAGTTTCTGTTCTTAAAGTTCGCACATTAAATGTCCGCCCTGACAGAAAAACTCGTTTTACAAAAACGGGAGTTCAAACTGGTAAAACAAACGCTTATAAAAAAGCAATTGTACAGGTGGCGGAAGGTGATACAATAGATTTTTACGGAGGAGCTGAATAAGCTTTTCATTTAAAACAAAGACAAAAATGTCAGTAAGAAAATTAAAACCAATCACCCCAGGACAGCGTTTTAGAGTTGTAAATGGATTTGACGCCATTACAACTGATAAGCCGGAGAAAAGTTTATTAGCTCCGAATAAGAGGTCTGGTGGTAGAAACAGTCAAGGAAAGATGACCATGCGCTATATTGGTGGTGGTCACAAAAAGAAATACAGGATTATTGATTTTAAGCGCGAGAAAGTAGGAGTTCCTGCAACTGTAGCTTCTATCGAATATGATCCAAACCGTACAGCATTCATTGCGTTATTGAACTATCAAGATGGTGAAAAACGTTATGTAATTGCTCAAAACGGTCTTCAAGTAGGTCAAAATATCGTTTCAGGCGATACTGTGGCTCCAGAAATTGGAAACGCAATAACCCTATCAGGGATTCCTTTAGGTACTATTATCTCTTGTATAGAGCTACGTCCAGGGCAAGGAGCTGTTTTAGCTCGTAGTGCTGGTGCTTTTGCACAGTTAATGGCGCGTGATGGAAAGTTTGCAACAGTAAAATTACCTTCTGGTGAAACACGTTTAATCTTAGTTACTTGTATGGCTACCATTGGTGCTGTATCAAACAGTGACCACCAGTTAGTGGTATCTGGTAAGGCAGGACGTTCTAGATGGTTAGGTAGAAGACCTCGTACAAGACCAGTGGTGATGAACCCAGTCGATCACCCAATGGGTGGTGGTGAAGGGAAGTCTTCTGGAGGGCATCCTCGTTCTAGAAACGGTATCCCTGCAAAAGGATTCAGAACCCGTTCTAAGACAAAGCAGAGTAATAAATACATAATTGAACGTAGAAAGAAATAAGCTATGGCAAGATCGTTAAAAAAAGGACCGTACGTTCACTACAAGTTAGATAAGAAAGTACAAGACAATGTGGAGACTAATAAAAAGACAGTGATCAAAACTTGGTCAAGGGCTTCTATGATTACTCCAGATTTTGTAGGACAAACTATTGCAGTTCATAATGGCCGTCAATTCGTGCCAGTATATGTAACTGAGAATATGGTAGGACATAAACTAGGAGAATTTTCACCAACAAGATCATTCCGTGGTCACGCAGGTGCAAAAAATAAAGGTAAAAAATAATAGGCCATGGGAGTTCGTAAAAGAGAAAAAGCAGAACAGATGAAAGAAGCTAGGAAGACTCAGTACTTCGCTAAGCTTAATAACTGTCCTACATCACCAAGAAAAATGCGTCTTATGGCGGATTTGGTTAGAGGTGAGAAAATTGATAAAGCACTAAACCTTTTAAAGTTTAGTTCAAAAGAAGCATCGCGTCGTTTAGAGAAGTTGTTACTGTCTGCAATTGCAAACTGGCAAGCTAAAAACGAAGATGCATCTATAGAAGATGCAGATCTTTTTGTAAAGGAAATTCGTGTAGACGGAGGAACTA
>CAJWVI010000057.1 GCA_913048115.1 uncultured Flavobacteriaceae bacterium
CCACCAAAGAACTTGCTGCCTTTTTTAATGAAACCCTTGGTTTTTGTCCTAATAGCGTATTGACCATGCAACGCAGGCCTGCCATAAGCAGAGCGTTTATTAGCTTAAACAAGGCTGTGATGGCCAATGAAGGTAGTGTTACCTCTGCCTTAAAGCGTATGATTGCATGGGTGAGTAGCAACGCAACAGGGTGCAGGTATTGCCAAGCGCACGCTATTAGAGCGGCAGAACGATATGGAGCAGAGCAAGAGCAACTTGATAATATTTGGGAGTATAGAACGCATCCTGCTTTTAGTGAAGCAGAGCGTGCTGCGCTAGATTTTTCGTTGCAAGCATCTCAAGTGCCTAACGGTGTTGATGCTCAAATTAAGGAGCGCCTCTACAAGTACTGGGATGAAGGTGAAATTGTAGAAATGTTGGGAGTGATCTCCTTGTTTGGATACCTAAATCGCTGGAACGACTCCATGGGGACATCTATTGAAATTGGTGCTGTAGAAAGCGCAGAGCGATATATAGGAAAATACGGTTGGGAAAAAGGAAAGCATCTCTAGTTTTAAAAATAGATTACTTTTTTGCTCCAACAATTAATACTATTTCTCCTTTTGGGGGTTTAGCTTCAAAATGAGCTAAGACCTCCTGAGCTGTTCCTCTTATTGTTTCTTCGTGAAGCTTAGTGATTTCTCTAGAAACAGAAACAGGACGATCTGCTTCAAAAAATTCTATGATTTGCCCTAGGGTCTTTATCAGCTTATGGGGAGATTCATAAAAAATAATAGTGCGCGTTTCTTGGGCAAGTAATTGAAGTCTGGTTTGGCGTCCTTTTTTTGGAGGCAAAAACCCTTCAAACACAAATTTATCATTGGGCAAGCCGCTGTTTACAAGCGCGGGAACAAAAGCTGTAGCGCCAGGAAGGCAATCTACTTCAATGCCCGCCTCAACACAGGCTCGGGTTAACAAAAACCCTGGGTCGCTAATGGCAGGAGTACCTGCATCGCTAATTAAAGCAACTGTTTGGCCGCTTTTAATGCGTTGTACTATACCCTGTGTGGTTTGATGTTCATTGTGCATGTGGTGTGAATACATTTGGGTCGTAATCTCGTAATGCTTTAATAGCTTCCCACTAGTTCTGGTGTCTTCTGCAAGAATTAAATCTGCCTCTTGCAAAACTTCAACAGCACGAAATGTAATATCTTTCAAGTTTCCGATAGGTGTGGGCACTAAGTATAATTTTGACATGTGTGTAATATAAAAAGAGGCGTAAAATACCTTCGAGCAATATAAGAATTCCTTGAATCAATAACATGAATATCAAGAACCAAGAATTGATATAATGCGCTTAATAAGATGCGCGCTGTTTTTTTAGTTAAACCGTTTTGCTATCATCTCCATAAATCGAGCTTCATAGGCCTGTTTATCCGTCCAGTTTTGATAATCCGGCTTCACTTGGTGGGTTAAAAAGTGAGTGGCTTGTGTGTGGTTTTCAAAAGTGCTTATTTGTGATAATACGCGCTCATAATCTTCTGTGCTATTTTCAAACAAATGTTTTATAAATGCAATTCTATCGTTCAAACCAACAGGGGTGTCTCGGGCAAGGTCATTTATTGCCATAGGTTTTTCTGAAATATTCTTGTTGTTAATTTTTGTTTTTATTGCCCCTTGAGCCTCTTCATCTATCTTTGTTTTTCGCTCAAAAACAGGTGTTCCTTGATAGTCCTCTCCAAAGACCTCAACATCGTTTTTAAGTTGGATTTTTGAGGGTAAAATTTCTTCTAGTAATGTGTCTACTTCTTGTGTTTCTGGCGGTAACTGCGCAATTATATCTTTAATCTTCTCCATTAAAGGCTCTGTCAAATCGTCTTTATGCTCTGATGTAGGGAGGGGTTCTGGCTCTTTAAACCAATTTTCTTCTCGGTAGCTTTTAGAATCAAGAGCGTTGGCGTCTGGTTTTTGGTCTAGATGATCTAACACTATTAATGTTTCATGTAGCTTCCCTACAACCAATTTCATTTGTGAAACATTAAAACCACCATTAGCTACCAATAGCTGCTTTGCTAGTTTTTCAATTTCTAGTCTCAGTGTCTTTTCCATTGTCTTTTAAAGGTATTTAAACTTTCAGCTATAAGTTTTACGGTTTATCTTGTATGCTCTGTTTTTGTTTTTATAAATTTACGCAACCTAAGTGTAAAACGGAAGCCTTTTATGTTTTGGTATAATATGTAACTATGTTTTTAGAAAACACTGTAAATCAAAAAGAGCAATTTGGATGGATCGAAGTTATCTGTGGCTCTATGTTTTCTGGTAAAACCGAAGAACTCATAAGGCGTTTAAGACGCGCACAATTTGCCCGTCAAAAAGTAGAAATCTTTAAACCTGCTGTAGATACCCGTTATGACAATGATGAGGTGGTGTCTCATGACAAAAACCAGATACGCTCTACACCTGTTCCTGCTGCCGCTAATATTCCTATTTTGGCAGATAACTGCGATGTGGTAGGGATTGATGAAGCTCAATTTTTTGATGATGAAATTGTCAAGGTATGTAATGATCTTGCCAATCGTGGCGTTCGTGTTATTGTAGCTGGGTTAGACATGGATTTTAAAGGAAACCCATTTGGCCCTATGCCGGCGCTTATGGCAACTGCAGAATATGTAACGAAGGTGCATGCCGTTTGCCCCCGAACAGGTAACTTAGCGCACTTTAGCTATAGAAAATCACAGAGTGATGATTTGGTGCTCTTAGGAGAAACAGAAGAATATGAACCATTAAGCCGTGCCGCTTTTTATAAAGCTAGATTACGAGAAAAAGTACGCAAGATTGATGTGCAAGAGCCTGAAGAAATTACTTCAAAAAAGAAATAAGCATAATACTACCCAATGCCAAAAGCTACACAAACTATTTTAGAAATTGACCTCAATGCATTGGGTCATAACTACCAGTACATCTTATCTCAACTTCAAGAGGGCACAGAGATTATGGCTGTTGTAAAGGCTTTTGGCTATGGAAGTGATGCCATTGCCGTTGCAAAAGAGCTTGAGCGGTTAGGTGTTGCGTATTTTGCTGTTGCCTATGCCCAAGAAGGGGTTCAATTAAGGGATGCGGGCATTCAAACCCCTATTTTAGTACTACACCCTCAAGAGGTAAACTTTAAAACTATTATCAACCGCTGCCTAGAACCTTGTTTATATTCACAAAAAATGCTTCATGCCTTTATTGGATTTGCAGAAAAGCAAGAACAAAAAATATATCCTGTTCATTTAAAGTTTAATACCGGGCTAAATAGACTGGGGCTTGCTCAAGATGATGTCCAAGAAATCCTTAGCGCCCTTGAGGGCTCAAAGGCTATTAAACTGCGCTCTGTGTTTTCGCATTTAGCGGCTAGTGAAGACAAACAGGAAGAGGTCTTTAGCTTAAAACAATTGGATGCATTTCAGAAAATTTCAAAAGAAATAAAAACAGCCCTATCCTACACTCCTTTTCTACACACTTTAAACACTTCTGGGATTTTAAATTATCCGAAAGCACATTATGACATGGTCCGATGCGGTATTGGGCTCTACGGCTTTACCAACGACGCTCAAACAACCTCAGGGTTAAAACCTGTTGCAACGCTTAAAACGGTAATTTCTCAAATTCACACCCTTCAAAAAGGAGATACATTGGGATATAATAGAGCTTTTAAGGCTCAAAAAACAACTAAAACCGCTACCCTCCCTATTGGACACGCTGACGGCATCGCGCGTGCCTATGGAAATGGAGTGGGATGGGTTAGCATTAAGGGCCACAAAGCACCAATTTCGGGGAACGTTTGCATGGATATGATCATGGTTGATATTACGGGTATTGAGTGTGAGGAAGGAGATGAGGTAATTATCTTCGGAAAGGATACAACTGCAGAAAACCTAGCAACTGCTATAGGCTCCATCTCTTATGAAACACTCACGGCAATCTCTCAGCGCATACAAAGAGTTGTAATAAGATCATAACTATTTTATCATAGAGCCGTTTAAACTAGAGCAAGCTTTAAAAACCTAGCCAGGTTTTTTTTTAGTTTAAAGACAAGACCATTTTCAAACAAAAGTTTACCTTTATAAAAGAAAATAACCCAAACTAAAACAATGAAAATAGCTGTTGTAGGTGCCACCGGAATGGTGGGCACAGTAATGCTTAAAATACTTGCAGAACGTAACTTCCCTCTTACAGAATTATTGCTAGTAGCCTCAGAGCGGTCTACAGGAAAAGAAATTTTGTTTAAAGATACCCGCCTTAGAATTATAAGCATTGAGGATGCCTTAGCAGCCAAACCCGCCATTGCAATATTCTCTGCAGGGGGTGACACATCTTTAAAATGGGCGCCAAAGTTTGCCCTAGCAGGCACCACTGTGATAGACAACTCTTCTGTTTGGCGTATGGATCCAAGCAAAAAATTAATTGTTCCAGAAATAAATGCAAACATTCTAACAAAAGAAGATAAAATAATAGCAAACCCTAATTGTTCTACCATACAAATGGTCATGGCTTTAGCGCCTTTGCATAAAAAATATAGCATGCGCCGCGTGATTGTTTCTACGTATCAATCTGTCTCAGGAACAGGGGCAAAAGCGGTACAGCAAATGGAAAATGAGCAAAATGGTATTCAAGGAGCTATGGCATACCCTCATCAAATTCATAGAAATGTTATTCCTCAGTGTGATGTGTTTGAAGAAAATGGATACACCAAAGAAGAAATGAAGTTGGCTCTTGAGCCGCAAAAAATATTAAACGACAGTAGCTTTTCTATCTCTGCAACGGCCGTTAGAATACCTACCTCTGGAGGGCACAGTGAATCTGTAAATGTAGAATTTGTTAGGGACTTCACGATCGATCAGGTGCGCACAATCCTTGATCAAACACCTGGCATTATACTACAAGATAATCCCGCCACAAACACCTACCCAATGCCTATGTTTGCACATGGTAAGGATGCTGTGTTTGTAGGGAGGCTTAGAAGAGATGATACGCAAAAAAACACACTAAACATGTGGATTGTGAGCGACAACTTGAGGAAGGGTGCTGCAACAAATGCTGTTCAAATTGCAGAACACCTAGCAAAACATGGACTTACGTAGCTCTTTTTCTGCCCTTATGTGGATCTGCATGTGCTAAAAAAAACGACTAGAGGTGTTTTAAAGTGAGTTTCTGTGTTAATTTTTTTCTTGTTTTCTGAGCTTAACTCTTTTGTGGGCAGTGAACCCTTGGTGGTTTTTAATTACTTTACATATAAAAATTTACCGCCTTTAGAACACACACTATTGCTTGGCAGATAGTTATTAAATTTCTAATAATTGTCTCATTTTGTGCGCTATAACAGTAAATATCTTGTTACATTGCTAAAATTATCATATTAAGGCCCAGTTTTAACGGGTTTTTTGAAATCAAAAAAGTTGATGCAGAAAATTTTATATTTATTGTTTGTTATGGTCTTAATCACTTCTTGTGGTTCAGATGATGATGATAGCTTTATTGCTTTAGAGATTGAAACACAAGAAGATCTTGTGCAAGTCTCAACATTACAAACAATTACCATCGATGTTTTTTCTAATGATACAAATGTGCCAGCAGGTGGAATACTAACGTTAACAAGCCCAATTAATGGGTCTGTTGATGTAAATGACAACAACACTCCTGGTGATATTGGTGATGATGTTGTTGTGTATGATCCAAACCTAAATTTTGTAGGTAGTGAATCCTTGCAATACACCATTTGTCTTGAAGATGGAACAAACTGCAAAACAGAAAACATCACTATTATTGTATTTCAAGACACAACGGTTACATTGGTCTTAGAAAATTTTCCATACGCAACTCTTTCTCAATACAACTTTTTTAACGGAGCGCTAAGTGCTATAGAACCAGCCTACGGTGTACTTCCATATGAGCCTATCAGTGGATTGTTTACAGACTATGCTATCAAAGAAAGATTTGTTTGGGTGCCCGTGGGTGAAATAGCAACCTTTACCGCAGATAACACATCACTAGATTTTCCAATAGGTAGTGCGCTTATAAAGATGTTTTATTACAACAATGTGCTGCCCGAAAATACAACACGTATTATAGAAACCAGGGTGATGGTAAAAAAAGCAGATGGATGGGATTTTGCTGAATACGTTTGGAATGATGCCCAAACAGAGGCTTTTTTAGAAA
>CAJWVI010000058.1 GCA_913048115.1 uncultured Flavobacteriaceae bacterium
TTTGATGCTGCCTTACAAGACTTAATTGAATATTAATAAGGGTTTGTAAAAGCTATTATTAAACCCTTTCATAAAATTTTGTGAAAGGGTTTTTTGTTGTAAAAACTATGACGTTCTTTATATAATGGCAAAATGCAAACATGTTGAAGTTCTTATTGTTGGTGGGGGTCTTGCCGGACTAACGGCAGGCATACACTTATCTCAACATGGGTTTGAGGTATTACTAATAGAAAAATATGCCTATCCACACCACAAAGTCTGTGGAGAGTATGTTTCTAATGAAGTATTGCCGTATCTCAATGGGCTAGGAGTTGATCCAATAAAAGAGGGTGCGAAAAACATTAGTTTGTTTGAAATTTCAAATACAAAAGGGGAACTCCTTTCTACAAAACTACCATTGGGTGGGTTTGGCATAAGCAGATACCACCTAGATAACATACTGTACCAAAAACTCTTAGAAACAGCAGCTGTGGAAATTGCTACCGTGTCTGGGGTTTGTTTTTTAAACGAAATATTTGAAGTGCAAACACAACACGGCAATGAGTATACCGCAGATTTTGTGCTAGGAGCTTATGGCAAAAGAAGTAATCTGGACATACAATGGAAACGTGATTTTGTTCAAAAACCTTCTCAATGGTTAGGAGTCAAGGCGCATTATGATTTTAATATGCCAGAAGATATCGTAGCGCTTCATAATTTTAATGGTGGCTACTGTGGTCTCTCTCAAACAGAAACAGGCGCAGTAAATGCTTGTTATTTAACGACCTACGCAGCCTTTAAAAAACATAAAAACATCGAGGTCTTTCAAAAAGAAGTACTTTGTGAAAACCCACATCTAAAACACTTTTTTAATAACGCGAATCTTCTTTTTGACGCGCCTTTAACCATTAGTCAGGTTTCATTTAGTAAAAAAGAAACTGTCATGAATCATGTTATTATGCTAGGAGACACTGCTGGGCTTATCCATCCACTTTGTGGAAATGGAATGGCCATGGCCATACACAGCGCCAAATTATTTTCTGAAATCTTTATAACATCAAAAAAAACAGGACAGTCTAGACAAGCAATTGAAGCACGGTACACCTCCAATTGGCAAGCTTCTTTTTCTGGGAGATTACAAACAGGCACGCTCATACAGAAAATGTTATTAAAACCAATGGCAACACAGGTAGGTTTTAGCATAGCTAAAATAATTCCTGGAATACTACCTAGGCTTATAAAACAAACACATGGAACACTATTAGTATGATATCCTTTTCAAAACATATACGTTCTACACAAACAGAGATTATGGATACCTTTTCTTTGAAAGGAGAAGAAATGGAATCTCTACTCACTGATTTAAAACGCGTCAACACCTTATTAGGTGGTGTTGGTGTTACCACAAGTGGTATTAAAGAATTATTAAAACACCATCCTAAAGATAAAAAAGTGCGTATTGTAGATTTAGGGTGTGGTGACGGGGAACTTCTAAGGCAATGTGCTTTGTGGTCAAGGAAAAATAAATTTAAAGTTGAGTTAATTGGTATAGATGCAAATCCACATATTCTAAAAGAGGCCCAAACACGCTCAAAAACGTATCCTGAAATTAAGTACCGTGTCCTTAATATTTTTTCTGAAGAAATAAAAACACTTGATATTGATATTTGCCTATGTACGCTGTTTTTACATCATTTTAAAAATCAAGATATTATTAAAATTTTAAACACGCTCCTAGCTCAATCTCGCATAGGATTGGTTGTTAATGATCTGCATAGAAGTAAGCTGGCTTTTCAATTATTCAAAGCATTTAGTGCTATCTTTATACGTACAAAAACTGCTAGGCATGACGGTCTAGTATCAGTTGCTAGAGGATTTAGAAAAAAAGATTTGGAAGATCTTTCAAAAGATATTTCCGTAAAAAAACATCAAATTACTTGGAGGTGGGCCTTTAGATACCAATGGCTTTTAGTTAAATAAGAAAATATACATGTCTGTAAAAATAACAACAGTTGCCACACAATTACCACCTTACTCAAGAGAGACTAAGGAAATTATTCCATTTGTAAAACAGTGGATGAAAGATCAAGACAGTCGCTTTCAACGCAAAGTAATAAAGCTTTTTGAAGGCGCTGCAGTAGATAAACGCTATAGTATTATGGATCCTATTGAGGTGTTTACAAATCCTAGTTTTGAAGCCCGGAACGATATTTATATCCGTGAAGTAAAAAAATTAGGGAAACAGGCTGTTCAAAAAGCATTAGAAAAGGTACAATGGCAAGCAACAGACCTTGATTTTATTATTACGGTAAGCTGTACAGGGATTATGATACCATCTGTTGATGCATATCTTATAAATGATTTAAAAATGCGCCAAGACATTGTACGCTTACCCGTAACAGAAATGGGCTGTGCAGCCGGAGTTTCTGGAATTATTTACGCAAAACAATTTTTAAAAGCCAATCCTGGAAAGCGCGCTGCAGTTGTTGCAATTGAAGCGCCTACAGCTACATTTCAATTAGAAGATTACTCTATGACAAACATCGTTAGTGCTGCTATTTTTGGTGATGGAGCGGCATGTGTACTGCTATCTTCTTGTGATGCAGATAAAGGTGTGCGTATAGTTGATGAGCAGATGTATCATTTCTATGATGCCACACAGATGATGGGCTTTAAATTGGTAGACACTGGTCTACAAATGATTTTAGACAAAGAGGTGCCGCAAACAATTAGCGATCATTTTCCAGCGATTGTACATCCTTTTCTTGAAAAATCTGGTAAGACCATTGAAGATATAGACCATTTGGTTTTTCACCCTGGAGGTAAGAAAATTGTACAAACAGTAGAAGACCTCTTTGGAAGTTTAGGAAAAAATATTGACGACACCAAAGAAGTGCTCCGTCTCTTCGGAAATATGAGTAGTGCTACGGTACTTTATGTTTTGGAGCGATTCTTAGACAGAGGAGTGCAAAAAGGAGAACTTGGGTTGATGTTGAGTTTTGGACCTGGTTTTTCTGCTCAGCGGGTATTGTTGGAGTTTTAATAAAACGTATTTGACAAAATTTCCTGTACAAAGCCAATAGAAAAAAATAAAGTTATGACTAAGATAAAAAACACTTTTGCAATCATTTTAGGTGCTAGTAGCGGTCTTGGCCTAGCTTCTGCACATAAACTTGCAGCTTCTGGATATCATATTGTATTGGTTCACAGAACGCGCAAAAGTGAATTAACCGCTTTGTCTCTAGAAATTAAAGCCATGAAAATTCATGGGGTGACAGTGCTTTCTTATAATAAAGATGCATTAAAGGCAGAGAACATTTCAGAAATTATAGAAACACTTCAAGATAACAGCGTCTCTGTACTACTGCACAGCATTGCAAAAGGTACTTTACAGCCTCTTGTTGGAGATCAAACACTTGCCAAAGAAGATCTTGACATTACTATACACGCAATGGGTACCAACTGGTGGCAATGGACACAAGCCTTGTTGAAGGCAAATAAACTCTCTAGTGATGTTCGTAACATTGCATTTACTAGCGAGGGTAATACAAGGGTATGGAAGGGATATGGCGCAGTTTCTGCGGCAAAAGCTACCTTAGAGGCGTTAATGCGGCAAATGGCTATAGAACTGGCTCCTTTGGGCGTTAAAACCAATTGTATTCAAGCAGGGGCAACACAAACACCTTCTTTTACAATGATACCAGGTAGTGAAGCACTAGCAAAAATAGCAGTACAAAGAAATCCTTTTAAAAGAATGACAACTCCACAAGACGTTGCAAACGGGGTTTATTTGTTATGCAGCCCAGAAGCCAATTGGATTAACGGCACCATTTTAAAAATTGATGGTGGCGAAAGCATTAATTAATTATTCATTAACAAGGCTCAAGTATTTTAACAAATGAAACACTCAGAAATTATAGCACAATTACCATATAAAGCACCATTTCTATTTGTAGATAGCCTTGAACAGGTAGATAAAGATGGGGTAGTGGGCACCTATCAATTTAAGGAAGATTCTTATTTTTATAAAGGTCATTTTAAAAACAACCCAATTACTCCCGGTGTGTTGCTTACAGAATGTATGGCTCAAATTGGGGTGGTTTCTTTAGGTTTATTTTTAATACAAAAAGAAGCTAAAGGTAATATTGACATTACATTAAAGCCTAGAATTGCAATGAGTAACACCACCATAGACTTTTATGCATCTGTAAGCCCCGGAGAGAGCGTTACGGTAAAGTCAGAAAAAATCTATTTTAGATTTGGAAAGCTACGCTGTAAAGTGTCAATGATGTCATCCCAACAAGAATTGATAGCCAAAGGAACCATAGATGGAATGATCGTAAAACAAATAATACAATAAATAGGAATTTCAAACATCATGAAGCAACGTGTCGTTATAACAGGAATGGGGGTTTGCGCTCCAAATGCAGTAGGGCTAGAGGCCTTTACAAAGGCCATACAAGAAGGAGTTTCTGGAATCACACATCACCGTGTATTAAAAGACTTACAGTTTTCTTGTCAAGTAGGAGGTGTTCCTAGCATTTCAGAGGAGAAAAAACGAAACTATTTTTCAGAATTACAGTTAAGAAACTTTAATGCAAGTGGTATATTATATGGTGTAATTGCTGGTATAGATGCTTTAGAAGACGCCTGCTTAAGTTTTGAAAATCAAGATATTGAAACAAATTATGATTTAGGGGTTATCTTTGGTGTTGCTACAAGCGGTGTTGAAAAATTTAGAGAATCTATCTATAAGATAGATAAAGGAAACGTACGCAGGCTTGGAAGCACTGCAGTTGCACAAACCATGACCAGTGGAGTAAGTGCGTACCTCAGTGGTATGATTGGTGCTGGTAATCAAGTAACCACAAATTCCTCTGCCTGCGCTACGGGTACAGAAGCTGTGCTAATGGGCTATGAGCGTATTGCCCATGGACATGCAAAACAAGTTTTATGTGGTAGTTGTGGAGAAGACGGCCCCTATACTTGGGGTGGTTTTGATGCTATGAAAGTAATTACATACAAACACAACGACACGCCAGAAGAAGCCTCAAGACCAATGAGTGCTAGTGCTAGTGGCTTTGTGCCTGGTAGTGGAGCAGGAGCATTGTTGTTAGAATCTTTAGAAAGCGCCAAAGCAAGAGGCGCAAAGATTTATGCTGAAGTTTTGGGGGGTGAAGTTAATAGTGGTGGACAACGTAATGGTGGTACCATGACAGCCCCTAATAACCAAGCAGTGCAACGTTGTATTAGTAAAGCCTTGGTAAATGCAAATATCACCGCAAAAGAAATTGATTATATTAATGGGCATTTAACAGCAACCATAAAAGATCCAGTAGAAATAGACAACTGGGTGCAGGCTTTGGATAGGCGTGGTGATGATTTTCCATACATTAATTCATTAAAAGGAATGACAGGTCATTGTCTGGCAGCAAGCGGTAGTATTGAAAGCGTTGCAACGGTTTTACAGATGTATCATGGATTTATTTTTCCAAATAGCAACTGTGATGTCATTCATCCAGATATTTTGGCAAACATCTCAGAAAAAAGCATTCCACGCACCCTGGTACAAACGTCCATAAAAACTGCAGTAAAAGCTAGCTTTGGCTTTGGTGATGTCAATGCGTGTATTATCTTTAGAACCTATAAATAATTCTATTTTATGACCAACAAAGAAATCTTCGAGCAATTACTACCTATTGTAAAAACCTATCTTCCTGATGATGTTGATGCCACACAAATTAACCTAGATAGTGACTTAACAAAAGAATTGAATATTAATTCTGCACATCTTGTAGACGTTGTGCTAGATGTCGAGGATGCTTTTGATGTGGAGTTTACCAATGAAGACATGGAGCAATTACGCACCATCAATGATACTATTGCTATTATTCAAAAAAAACAAAACACGTAGTAATATATTATTAATCAATAACAGCAT
>CAJWVI010000059.1 GCA_913048115.1 uncultured Flavobacteriaceae bacterium
TGCATTTTGCTGTAATAAATTTAATATGTTCCAGTTTAAAGAATCTATGTGCATTGTAACGTATTATTTTAATTTACTTTAATTATTAAATCAAATATACAATTTTACTTTAATATCAATATACAAATATTACAACATCTTAGTACTTTTGAGTTGCTTGTCATCCTCTAATTTGTTGCAATGAAAACCAGTTGTTTGCATACCTTTCCTAAATCGCCTTTTTACATCAAGGCACTAGAAATATTTATGCTTTCTAGAGGTATTGCTTCGTATCTAATTGAGGACATTACATTTAAAGACTCTCACAATTATGAGGACCCATCATTATATGTAACGGGTGATATGGTACAACAATCTATATCTCTGGCGCCAGAGATTCTTATGGCAGAACAGCATCTATTTCAAGAAGACAAACACAAGCACATCGAAAGTGTAGATAGACTTGCCAGTTTATTATATATTAATTGTGAGCGTCTTGAAAAAACGCATAGTAACGGGAAAGATTTTTTACCTATTTTAAGAAAAGAACTTAAAAAATTTAGAACATTGCAGCATAGCTGGATGTTGACTTTATAAACATCCCTCTCTAGGCTTTATGTTAATTATCGCCTCATTTAAGAAGCGCCCTGTATTTTTAATTAGTAGAAACCTCAAATAGCCTGCTTTTTAAAAACAGGCCATTCTTATAAATTTTTGTAATGTTTTATGTAAGCAATAGCACACTTACATATTTCTTCTGTATTGCCCACCAACGTCAAACAACTTCTCGGTAATTTGACCCAAAGAGCACACTTTGGTTGCCTCCATGAGTTGCTCAAACATATTTTCATTATCAATGGCAGCATCCTGAACCTTCTTAATACTCTCTTCTGCTTTTTTACCAAAAGCGGTATGTAAGTTATTGAGCGTTTGTATTTGATATTGCTTTTCCTGCTCTGTTGCTCTAATAACCTCTGCTGGCTGCACTGTTGGGGACCCTTTACTACTCAAAAAGGTATTTACACCAATGATAGGAAACTCTCCTGTGTGTTTAAGGGTTTCATAATACAAGCTTTCTTCCTGTATCTTACTGCGCTGATACATGGTCTCCATGGCACCTAGAACACCGCCTCTTTCAGTAATACTGTCAAATTCTCTGAGTACTGCCTCTTCTACCAAATCTGTAAGTTCTTCAATAATAAAGGACCCTTGTATTGGATTCTCGTTTTTGGCCAGTCCTAATTCTTTATTGATAATTAACTGTATGGCCATAGCCCTACGTACACTTTCTTCTGTTGGAGTTGTAATGGCTTCATCATAGGCATTTGTATGTAAAGAATTGCAGTTGTCATTAATGGCGTATAAAGCCTGTAAAGTGGTACGTATGTCATTAAAGTCGATTTCTTGAGCATGCAACGAGCGGCCAGATGTTTGGATATGATATTTAAGCATCTGTGCTCTTGGATTAGCGCCGTATTTATCTTTTAGTGCCTTACTCCAAATTTTACGGGCAACACGACCAATAACTGAATACTCTGGATCTATACCATTACTAAAGAAGAATGATAAATTAGGTCCAAACTTATTGATATCCATCCCACGGCTTAAGTAGTATTCTACATAAGTAAACCCGTTAGATAATGTAAAGGCTAACTGCGTGATAGGGTTTGCTCCTGCCTCGGCAATATGATACCCACTAATAGACACCGAATAAAAATTACGCACCTGCTTTTCAATAAAATACTCTTGCACATCACCCATGAGCCTTAGTGCAAATTCTGTAGAAAAAATACAAGTGTTTTGTGCTTGGTCTTCTTTCAATATATCTGCTTGCACGGTTCCACGCACCTGCATCATCGTATCTGCTTTAATAATATGATATACGTCCTTTGGCAACACTAAATCTCCAGTAACACCAAGTAATAGAAGGCCTAAACCATCATTTCCTTCTGGCAAGTCTCCTTGATAGGCTGGCCGATCAACACCGCGTTGTTTATAGATCGCGTTAATTTTTAAAGCTACTTCTTTTTCTAGTCCGTGCTCTTTGATGTATTTCTCACAATTTTGATCAATGGCAGCATTCATAAAAAAGCCAAGCAACATTGGCGCGGGACCATTTATAGTCATACTAACAGATGTCATAGGGTGGCTTAAATCAAACCCGCTGTATAATTTTTTTGCATCATCCAAACAACATATTGAAACACCTGCATTTCCAATTTTACCATAAATATCTGGTCGAAGGTTTGGGTCGTTACCATAAAGAGTTACACTATCAAAAGCAGTAGATAAACGCTTGGCTGGCATACCTAGAGATACGTAATGAAAACGGCGATTGGTTCTCTCTGGGCCACCTTCACCTGCAAACATTCTGGTTGGGTCTTCTCCAGTTCTTTTAAAGGGATACAGCCCTGAGGTGTATGGAAATGCTCCTGGTACATTTTCTTGTAAGGTCCATTTTAAAATATCACCCCAAGCCTTATACTTAGGTAGTGCTACTTTTGGAATTTGAGAGTGAGACAAACTTTCTGTATGTGTGTCTATATTAATTTCTTTGTCACGCACCTTAAATGTGTAGACAGGGTTTTTATATCGATTTACTTTTTGCTCCCACCCTATAATTACTTCCCAGTTATAAGGATCTAAATTTAACTTTACGCGATCAAATTCAGCCAAAAGCATTGGTGCTAGATCTCGATTATCCTCAGTAATATTAACAGCATCTATATTAATTCCTGTCTTGTCAAACAAAGGAACAACACCAGTAACAGACTCTATTGTTTTAAAAATTCCATAGAGTTTCTGGGCTACCTCTGCTTGTGCTCCTGCTTTTTTATCATAGGCTCTATTGCTTTCTGAAATTTCAGAGAGATATCTTGTTCTGGCTGGAGGAATCACAAATATTTTTTCAGACATTTCATCTGTAATCTGAAATGTAGATTTTAAATCTGTCTGAGTTTTTTCTTCTAACTCGGCCATGATAGCGCCGTATAGTTTATTCATCCCAGGATCATTAAACTGAGAAGCTATCGTACCAAAAACAGGTAAGTTATCTTGGTGAGTATCCCACAATTGGTGGTTACGCATGTACTGCTTTTTTACATCCCGAAGCGCATCTAAAGACCCGCGCTTATCAAATTTATTGATGGCTACCAAATCTGCAAAATCAAGCATGTCTATCTTTTCTAGTTGTGTTGCCGCTCCAAACTCTGGCGTCATCACATACAAAGAAACATCACTGTGTTCTATAATCTCTGTATCACTTTGTCCAATACCAGAGGTTTCTAAAATAATTAAATCATATCCTGCAGCTTTAATAACCTCAATGGTTTGTGCTACATATTTTGATAAGGCTAGATTAGATTGACGTGTTGCCAAACTACGCATGTACACTCTTGGCGAGTTGATAGCGTTCATCCTAATTCTATCTCCTAGTAGAGCGCCACCTGTTTTGCGTTTTGATGGATCTACAGAAATAAGACCAATGGTTTTATCTGGAAAATCAATTAAAAACCGGCGTACTAATTCATCCACCAATGAAGATTTTCCAGCACCACCAGTTCCTGTTATACCGAGCACAGGTGTTTTTAATGTTTTATTATTTTTATAAATTTTGTTTAATGTTTCAGAAGCTATTTCTGGAAAATTTTCTGCAGCCGAGATAATTCTTGCAATAGCACCCGAGTTTTTATCTTTCAATAAGTCAAGCTCGCCATTTAATACATCTCCAACAGCAAAGTCTGCCGTTTTTACCAAATCATTAATCATCCCCTGCAAACCAAGCTCTCGACCATCATCAGGGGCATATATTCTAGTAATACCATAGTCCATTAATTCTTTGATTTCTGAAGGAAGAATAACACCACCACCACCACCAAATATTTTTATATGTCCAGCACCTTTTTCTTGTAATAGGTCATACATATATTTAAAGTATTCTATGTGTCCTCCTTGGTATGACGTCAAGGCAATTGCATTGGCATCTTCCTGTATAGCTGTATTAACAACCTCTTCTACACTTCTATCATGGCCTAAATGAATTACTTCAACTCCAGTAGACTGTATAATGCGGCGCATGATATTGATGGCTGCGTCATGCCCATCAAATAATGATGCTGCAGTTACAATACGTACTTTATATTTTGGGGTATAGGGTTTTTGTTGTTGCATTTTTGCTTTTATAAATTCTTAATGCAAAGTTAGTTAAAAATGAGTTTTGTAACTACAAAGGCTCCATAATAGAAGCAAAATGACAAAAAAATATCTTAATCTATTTATGAAAATCTCATTAAAAATCGATAAAACTCAGTATATTGTGGGCTCAAAAAATTTATTTAACAATTAAAATTAATTATTTATGAAGAAAATTTACATTTTAGCTATTGCAGCTTTTGCATTAACCTTTAACATGAATGCGCAATTCGCTGATGATTTTGAAGGGTATGATGAAGGAACTATTACTGACCAGTCAGCTAACTTCACTAACTGGAGTGGTGATGGAGGTGGTGCAGAAAGCGGTACAGTATCAACTGAACAAGCATCAAACGGAACAAAATCAATGTATGTTTCTGCAGGAAATGATTTTATTTTTGATTTTGACGGAGGCGTAAGTGGTGGTACTCACACTTGGCAATATAAACTATACTTAAACGAAGATAGTACAGGATTTCTTGGTCTAATGTCTTCTGGACCTCAAGACGATGTTGTATTTGGAGCTGGACTTTACATTAACGAACCTAACAATGCCTCAGGATCAGGAATCTTTATTGGAGGAGCCGTTGAAGGTGATTTCTTTGAAATCCCAGAAGATCAATGGGTAACAGTAACTATGGCTATGGATCTTGATGCTGATACTATGTCAGTATTAGTTGACGGAACTGAAGTTTATAACGGCTTATTAGGCCTAGAAGGAAATGGCCTTGTAGCTGCTGATATCTGGGACAATGGTGGTGCAGATTTTTACATGGATGAGTATGTTTTTGTTGAAGGTTCTTTAGGTGCTGAAGACTTCACTGCAGATGTATTTAGTGTATACCCTAACCCGGTTGTAGATGTTTTAAACATCAACAGTGCTAATGTAGTAGATAATGTTACTGTATATGACGTTCTTGGTAAAGTTGTAATGAATGTTGCTCCAGGAG
>CAJWVI010000060.1 GCA_913048115.1 uncultured Flavobacteriaceae bacterium
AAGAATACCGTATGAAAATGGTCACCAGTGATCAAAGCCAAGACGTCTTTAAGGCCTTTGACGAGGTGTTAGAAACCTTTGGAGATTTTCAATTTGTGTAGCACTAGTTTAAAAGCTCTTCACGAACTCTGCTGGCTGCAATTCTAGCAGCTAAAAGGCCTAATACAGAAATGGTAACAAATACAATAATGACATTTGAGAATAAAAGGCTAACGGGATAGGGCAGATTGGGCGTTATGTGTAAAAACTTAAAGTGTACCTGTAACCAAACCACAAATACGCCCAAAACAATACCAAGCACCCCTCCTAAAAATGTTATACCCGCACCTTGTAAAAAGAACACTTTTCTTATTTCTTTGATGCTTGCCCCCATGTTATACAGGGTTTTGATGTTTTTTCGCTTGTCAAGAATCATCATAATAATGGCGCCAATGACATTAAACAAGGCAATAATCATAATCAAGGTGCAGATAAGGTACACCGCTATGTTTTCTGTGTTTAGCATTTTGTAGAGCGCATCATTTTGTTGTATGCGTGTTTTTACAACAACATCTTCTCCAAAAACAGTTATAATTTTTTTCTTTGCCGCCATCTCTGATGCCTCGGGAGCGAGTTTAATCTCTAGTGCAGAAATTTTAGTGCTGTCCATGCTTAGCAATCGTCTTGCAAAGGCAAGATCGCTAAAGATGTATTTACTGTTGAGTTCCTCGTTTACAAAATAAACCCCAGAAACAACTGCGCGCTCTTTACTAAAATCTTTTGAAGGGTTTAAGACATCAATTTGCCCCTTGCCTGGCTTGGGGACAAACAGCTCCAATAGCCCGCTGTAATCTCTTACGCCAAGCCCTAGCTTGTGTGAGATGCCATACCCTATTACAACTTCATTTTTGTTTGGAGCTAGCCAAGAGGCTGTAATAAGAATACTATCTGTTGGGTTTACCAAATCATACTGGGCGTCAACCCCTTTAATATAGGCCATGTCATTCTTGCCCTTGAACTGTATAAATACACGCTCTTCTACAACTCTAGAGGCTGCGAATATTTCTGGAATAGCCTCAAGCTGTTTTTTTTGTGCCTGTGTAAATAAGATTGTTTTGCCGGTGGCTGGATATACCTTTAAATCGCTGTCAAAGATGTTGGTGTACTCAAGGCTATACTCTTTAAGCCCAGAGAACCCAGAGAGAACAATAAATAGTACCAAAGAGCCAACCACAACTCCTGTGGCGGCAATAAGGGTGATAATGTTTATAGCGTTGCTGCTGCTGGATGAAAAAAGATACCGCTTAGCGATGTACAGCGAGACATTCAATGGCTTATGATCTTCTTCTTTTTGGAAGTAAGTCTGGATTTTGTATTGGGTTTTCTTCTCCTTTTACGGCATCTTCGATCTTCTCTATATAATCTAAAGAGTCATCGTTGTAAAACGTAAGCTCTGGCATTCTGCGAAGCTGGTGCTTTGTGAGCTGGGAAATTTCGTGTTTGATTTTTGGCTTAATGGCATTGAGCTCTGCGGTGATCTCTCTGGCGTTTGTGGACGGAAAAACACTTACATACACCTTTGCAATAGATAAATCTGTGGTGACACTCACCTTGCTTACTGAAATTAAAATTCCAGATTGCCCTGCTTCTCTAAGCTTGTTTTGCAATACATTAGCAAGGTCTTGTTGAAGCACTCCTGCAATTTTTTTCTGTCTGTTACTTTCTATCATATGGCAAAAGTACTACAATTAATGGTATTGGAGCTATTTTGGTTGCTGGGTAATTGTTATTTTTGAAACGTTTCTAAAATGTCTGCAAGCAATTAATTCTCTAAAGTACTGGTTGGGCGTTTACATTTCAGAAGAAAAAAACAACAATTATGCGCAAAATAGAACACATAGGTATTGCCGTAAAAGACATGCAGGCAGCCACAAAAATTTACAGCACCCTACTTGGGCATCCCCACTATAAAACCGAAGAAGTGGCTGGGGAGGCAGTAAACACTGCTTTTTTTACCTGCGGAGAGAGCAAGATAGAATTATTGGAAGCAACAGATCCAGACAGCGCAATTGCAAAATTTATTGACAAAAAAGGGGAGGGGATGCATCATATTGCCTTTGCGGTAGATGATATTAAGAGCGAAACCCAGCGCCTTAAAAAAGAGGGGTTTGTGGTTTTAAATGAAGAACCAAAAATAGGAGCAGACAATAAATGGGTCGTGTTTTTACACCCTAAATCTAGCAATGGTGTATTGGTAGAATTATGTCAAGAACGTAATTAAGTTAAAAAAAGGTTGTGTAGAGACTAAAACACACTATTTTTGCATCCACAATGCCGGTCCTATAGCTCAGTTGGTTAGAGCACCTGACTCATAATCAGGTGGTCCATGGTTCGAGTCCATGTGGGACCACAAGAAAAATGAAGCCTTTACAGAGATGTAGGGGCTTTTTTATGGGCTTTTGACGCACAATTAGCTTTTATCTCCTAAACAACACACAACTCAAAGAACAAAATAAAACTACTAAAAATTGACAGGCTTTTTACAGACACTTATGTTCCTTTGCCTTTTACACTCTTTAACAACTTGTGTTGTGCAAACAGATCTGTTCTAAAGAGGAATTTTAAAAAGAAAAAACCCTCACACTTCTGCAAAGGTTTTATACTATAGGGGGTTATTAATTTTTTCCCCATCTCAATATTAGATAAATTGGATGACCAAAAAATAGCACCCATATCATTCCAGCTATTCCATTTCTTAATATTAAAAAAAAGAATAAATCCAATAAAGGCAAATGGTGAAATTAAAAAATATAAAAATGATTTTTCGTCAATAATTTTTTAGAGGCTTTACTGTCAAGTAAATGATAGAAACCCTAGGATTAAAACTGGATAACATAATACAGCAAAAAATAAATACACAAGAACAAAATTATTCCAAGTAAAAATACTTTTTTCATTTACATTGTAGTTTTTAATTTCAATTCGCACGTGGTTTATATTACTCACAATAACCTCATCCTCCTGACTATATTTATAATTAACAACCCCTTCGCTATCTAATAAAGATATAGCTTGTTCAATGGCCTTCAAAGAAGCAATAAACCACTCTCTTGGTGTATGTCTAATTTCTTTGTTATCAACTCAGCTGTTTCTAAACTTCAACTTAACGTAAGGTTTTTCAATATTTATAAAAAGTAAACAAAACATTACATTTCTGTGGTTATTTCCATACCTTTGTAAAGTAAACATTACAAAACCGTATTATGAAAAAACAGAAAAAACAAACAAAAATTATGCTGGGATGGACAATTGCTTGGGTCGCAGGTCTAGCTTTTTTATCATTTGGAAAAAACTCACTTTGGGATAGCCTATTAATAACTACAATAGGATTAACAATAAACCTTGCTATTGGAATTGGAATGATAATCGCAAATAAAAATTTATTTAAGACTTATGATGAACTGCAAAAGAAAATTCAATTTGAAGCAATGGCTATCACATTAGGATTGGCTGTTGTTGTTGGCCTCACATATGAAATTTCTTTTGATTTTGGAGTTATTAACTCAGAACCTGAATTTGAATATTTAATCATCTTTATTAGCTTTATATATATAACTTCGACTATCATTAACTCAAGAAAATATAAATGAAAAACAGAGTTAAGGAATTAAGAAAAAATCAAAAACTAACTCAGGAGGAATTAGCAGAATTAATTGGAGTATCGCGTCAAGCTATAAACGCCATTGAGAAAGAAAAATTTGACCCTAGTTTGCCTACAGCATTCAAGATGGCAAGCCTATTTAAAACAACAATTGAAGATCTATTTATATTTAACAAATAGTATTAATAACTAAACCATAGGCATATTATCCTCTTTCAGTTCAGCTATTTCTAAACCTCTTAAGAGGGTAACCTTATATTTGAATAAAACTATTTAATAATGAAATACACCTTAAAAAAAATTGCCTTAATAACTGAAATAACAGGAGGAATTGCGCTACTTGTATCATTAATTTTTGTTGGTGTACAGTTTAGAGAAAATACGATTGCAACAAAATCTGCTACAGCAAATGCTGCAAATGCAATAACTGTTTCTTGGTATACTGAAACCGGTAATAGCGCACAATCAAGCCAGCTTATGTGGGATTACATAAAGGGGCCAAAAAGTAAAACAACACCTGCAGAAAAATATCAAGCTACGATATTAATGCACGGCTTAATATTGTCGTTCCAAAACAATTACTATTTAGCAAATGAAGGGACTCTTGACCAGAATGTACAAGAATCTCTTACGGCTTCTATAAGCGCCGTAAAAAACCAGCCAGGCTGGCAAGAATATTGGGAGAATAGGAAATCTCACTTTTTTGTCGAGTTTAGAGAGTACATGGACTCAATTTTAACCTCAGACTCTGACGTAACTGAAGGTATTTACGACACCTTAAAAGAAAATTAAAGAACTCTAAAAAAAGCGTATTGCTTATTTACCAAACCACAGGCATATTCTGCTGCCTTAATTTTGCTGTAGTAGATTGTTTAAGTAAAAACTAAATTTAGTAAATTGTGGAAATCTAAAATTAAACAAGCAGCAAATGGAGTGGTATCTTAAACACAGAAAAAAAATCTTGATAGCCACCATAGGCTATGTTATTTTCAGATTGGTATATTTTTACGTCCTTAAATAGGTTCATTGCAATAATACATCAAAGCGATTGTCGGGTTTTATAATAATTGATTTATGAAGAAAATGCAGATAAAAAGTGCTGCTGGTTTACTGTTAATTTTTGGAACAATAGGTGTTAACTTGTTTTTTACAGTACCTCCTTATTTGTTAGTTCCATTAATTTTAATAGGACTGCTGTTGTCTGTTTCTTATGTACATGATGTTTGGAAAAAAAGAAACACCAAACCATAG
>CAJWVI010000061.1 GCA_913048115.1 uncultured Flavobacteriaceae bacterium
CAAATAAAGTTGAAGCAGCAAAGTTGGTAGGTAAAGCAATCGCAGAGAAAGCCGTAAAGGCTGGTGTTGACACCATTTCTTTTGACAGAGGAGGTTACTTGTACCACGGAAGAGTTAAATCATTAGCAGAAGGTGCCCGTGAAGGTGGCTTAAAATTCTAAGTAGTATGTATCAGAATTATAAAAACGTAGAATTAGTAAAACCTAGTGGTCTTGATTTAAAAGATCGTTTGGTAGGAGTACAACGTGTAACTAAAGTTACAAAAGGTGGTAGAGCTTTTGGTTTCTCAGCAATTGTTGTAGTTGGAGATGAGAATGGTGTTGTAGGACAAGGATTGGGTAAATCTAAGGATGTTGCAAGCGCAATTGCTAAGGCAATTGAGGATGCAAAGAAAAACTTAGTACGTATTCCTTTGAATAAGGCTTCATTACCGCATGAGCAAAAAGGAAAGTATGGTGGTGCAAGAGTAAATTTATTACCTGCAGCTCCTGGTACAGGAGTTATTGCTGGTGGTGCTGTACGTGCCGTATTAGAAGCAGTTGGGGTACATGATGTATTATCAAAATCTCAAGGATCTTCTAATCCACACAACGTAGTGAAAGCAACTTTTGATGCTTTACTGCAAATGAGAAGTGCACAAACTGTTGCAAAGCAGCGTGGTATTTCATTAGAAAAATTGTTTAAAGGATAAACAACACTAAGATGGCAAAGATAAAAGTAACAAAGGTAAAAAGTGCGATTAATCGTACTCTAAGCCAGAAGAGAACGCTTGAAGCTTTAGGACTTAAAAAAATAGGTCAAACAGTTGAGCATGATGACACGCCAAATATTCTTGGTATGGTAAATAAAGTTAAACATTTGGTTTCTATGGAAACCGTTTAAGATAAAAACACATGGAATTAAATAACTTAAAACCTGCAGAAGGTTCGGTTAAAAGACAAGGTAAGCGCGTTGGTCGTGGACAAGGTTCTGGAAAAGGTGGTACTGCAACACGTGGTCACAACGGAGCAAAATCTCGTTCAGGATATTCTAAGAAATTAGGATTTGAAGGAGGTCAAATGCCATTACAACGTCGTGTACCTAAGTTTGGTTTTACCAACATAAACCGTATAGAACACCAAGGTATCAATTTAGATACCCTGCAACAGTTGGTTGACGACAAGAAAATTAAAGGAGCTATTGATTTTGATACAATAGTTACTCTTGGTCTTGCTCGTAAGCATGAATTAGTTAAAATTCTTGGAAGAGGAGAATTGAAAGCTAAATTAACAGTAACTGCTCATAAATTTACGGGAACTGCTCAGAAAGCTATTGAAGCTGCTGGTGGTGAAGTTGTAACATTATAATAAAAACTAAGGATGAAATTTATTGAAACCTTAAAAAATGTTTGGAAAATAGAGGAACTACGTAACCGTATTATGGTAACGTTGGGTCTATTACTTGTATACCGTTTTGGAGCACAAGTAGTACTCCCTGGTATTGACGCCTCAAGACTTGCTGAATTCTCTGGTAAATTTGATGCTGGTGGAATTGGTGGTTTGTTAAATGCCTTTACAGGAGGTGCTTTTGCAAATGCTTCTGTTTTTGCATTGGGTATCATGCCTTATATCTCTGCTTCCATTGTGGTTCAATTAATGCAAATTGCTGTTCCTTACCTACAGAAATTACAAAAAGAAGGGGAAAGTGGTAGAAAGAAGATCAATCAAATTACACGCTGGTTAACCATTGGTATTTGTTTGATACAAGCGCCAAGTTACCTTTTTGGTTTAGAGGCTTTAGGAGTTCCTTCTGCAGCTTTTATACTTGGTAAAACACCAATGTTCTTTGTTTCTTCTACTATCATTCTAGTGACAGGTTGTGTATTTGCAATGTGGCTTGGAGAGAAAATTACAGACAAAGGAATTGGTAACGGTATATCTATATTAATTATGGTAGGTATTATCGCTACATTACCTTTATCGTTTGCGCAAGAATTGGCTTCATCTTCATTGATGTTAGTACTTATTGAGCTTGTGATTTGGTTTGTTATTATACTGCTAAGTGTGCTGTTAGTGATGGCTGTAAGAAAGATACCCGTCCAGTATGCACGTAGAACTGCCTCTGGGGAGTATGAGAAGAATATATTTGGAGCAAGACAGTTTATTCCATTAAAGTTAAACGCCTCTGGTGTAATGCCAATAATCTTTGCACAAGCAATCATGTTTGTACCTAGTTTTTTAGGTGGTGTTAGCTTTATGAAAGATTCTTCTGTAGGACAGTGGATGCAAACAAGTTTTAGTGACATGTTTGGTCTTTGGTACAACATTACCTTTGCACTACTTATTATTGTGTTTACTTATTTTTATACTGCAATTACAGTTCCTACAAATAAGATGGCCGATGATTTAAAAAGAAGTGGTGGTTTTATTCCCGGTGTCAAACCTGGAGGTGAGACTGCAGAGTTTCTAGATAGAATTATGTCACAAATTACATTACCAGGTTCTGTGTTTTTAGCACTCATAGCAATATTTCCTGCAATTGTAGTTAAGTTCTTAGGAGTTCAACAAGGATGGGCATTGTTTTTTGGAGGTACTTCACTGTTAATTATGGTAGGAGTAGCCATAGATACGATGCAACAAATCAATTCATTTTTATTGAATCGTCATTATGATGGTTTAATGAAAACTGGTAAAAACAGAAAAGCAGTAGTATAATTATGGCAAAACAACCCGCAATAGAACAAGACGGAAGCATAGTAGAGGCACTTAGTAATGCCATGTTTCGTGTAGAGCTAGAAAACGGACACATAGTAACCGCGCATATTTCAGGTAAAATGCGTATGCACTACATTAAATTGTTACCTGGAGATAAAGTAAAATTAGAAATGAGTCCTTACGATTTAACTAAGGCTCGAATAACATACAGATACTAAAATGAAAGTTAGAGCATCAGTTAAGAAAAGAAGTGCCGACTGCGTCATTGTGCGTAGAAAAGGTAGATTATATGTAATTAATAAAAAGAACCCTAGGTTCAAACAAAGACAAGGATAAGTTATGGCAAGAATCGCAGGTGTAGATATTCCTAAACAAAAAAGGGGTGTAATCGCGTTAACATATATCTTCGGTATCGGTAGAAGCCGTGCCCAAGATATATTGGAAAAAGCTGGAGTCAGTGAAGACAAAAAAGTTAGTGAATGGAACGATGAAGAAATCGGGAACATTCGTGATGCTGTTGGGTCTTTTAAGATTGAAGGTGAATTACGTTCGGAAGTTCAATTAAACATTAAACGTTTAATGGATATTGGTTGTTACAGAGGTATTCGTCATAGAGCGGGTCTTCCTTTAAGAGGACAACGTACTAAGAATAACTCAAGAACAAGAAAAGGGAAACGTAAAACTGTTGCTAACAAGAAAAAAGCAACTAAATAATAGATAGCGTTATGGCAAAGACAAATCCAAAAGCGAAAAGCACAAAAAAACGTAAAGTGATTATAGAGTCTGTGGGTGAAGCTCACGTTACGGCCTCTTTTAACAATATCATTATTTCGTTAACAAATAAAGGTGGAGATGTAATATCTTGGTCTTCTGCCGGTAAAATGGGCTTTAGAGGATCAAAGAAAAACACTCCTTACGCGGCACAACTTGCTGCAGAAGACTGTGCAAAAGTTGCACATGAAGCTGGAATGAGAAAGTGTAAAGTATACGTTAAAGGACCAGGTAATGGTAGAGAATCTGCAATTCGCAGTATTCACAATTCAGGTATAGAAGTTACAGAGATTATCGATGTAACTCCAATGCCACACAACGGTTGCCGTCCTGCAAAAAGACGTCGTGTATAAATCACACTTGTAAAGAGGTGTTATTTAAAAACAACTCTTTACATTTTTATTGCTACCTTTGCAGGCTGTAATAAGAACAAAAATTCAAGATGCCCTCGGGCATCTTATGTTGTAAATAATAAATATCAATCTGAAGATATTAAAAACTAAAGGATTAACGTAAGACCTTAATTTAGTTTTTTTCTTCAAAATTTTACTAGAAATGGCAAGATATACTGGTCCAAAAACTAAAATCGCTCGTAAGTTTGGTGAAGCGATTTACGGAGATGACAAAAACTTCGAAAAAAGAAATTACCCTCCAGGGCAACACGGTAACAACCGTCGTCGCGGAAAAAAATCTGAATATGCAATTCAACTTGCTGAAAAGCAAAAAGCAAAATATACCTATGGTATTTTAGAAAAGCAGTTTAGAAACATGTTTAAAAGAGCAACTGCACTTCCTGGAATTACAGGAGAGGTATTGCTTCAATTAGCTGAGTCGCGTCTTGATAATGTAGTATTCCGTATGGGTATTGCTTCAAGTCGTCCTGCAGCAAGACAGCTTGTTTCTCACCGTCACATTACCGTGAATGGTGAAAAAGTAAACATTCCTTCTTATCAATTAAAGTCAGGAGATGTTGTTGCTGTAAGAGAGAAATCAAAATCTTTAGAGGCTATCGACGCTTCATTATCAAACGCTAACAATGTGTATGAGTGGATCACTTGGAATTCTGATAAGAAAGAAGGAACTTTTGTTTCTATTCCTCAGTTAATACAGATTCCAGAAAACATCAACACACAGTTTATCGTTGAATTATATTCTAAATAATAAATAACACACAGTCACACTATGG
>CAJWVI010000062.1 GCA_913048115.1 uncultured Flavobacteriaceae bacterium
CATGTTGTAAAAACCCAGCATCCTTACTAAAAACAATAGAGTTTCCAAAGCCCAAATTAAGACGAAAAGTGGCTCCTTTTTTTTTAAAATTAGCCGCATGAAAAGGCAATGGATTTTTTAAAATATTGGCAGCATTTTTGAGAAATTCAAGGCTAGATACCTCAGGGATAGTATAGTTCTTCATAAATGTATCAAAACAAGCCTCCTTGTGAGGGGGCCTTTACTTTTCCTAAATGTTTATAAGCCGCCTCTGTAACCTCACGACCTCTTGGAGTACGCATAATAAAGCCTTGCTGAATCAAAAAAGGCTCATACACCTCTTCTATAGTTTCTGGACTTTCTGAAACGGCGGTTGCTATGGTGGTAATACCAACAGGGCCTCCTTTAAATTTATCGATAATGGTATTTAAAATTTTATTATCCATTTCATCCAGACCATGGGCATCTACACTTAGGGCCTCTAATGAGAATTTAGCGATCGATATATCGATAGAGCCATTTCCTTTAATTTGAGCAAAATCTCGTACTCTGCGCAAAAGTGCATTCGCAATACGAGGAGTTCCTCTACTTCTACCTGCAATTTCAATAGCCGCTTCCATAGAAATTGGCACATCCAAAATACTAGCACTACGCTGCACGATAGTTGTTAAAAGCTCGGTGGTGTAATATTGTAATCTAGATGTAATTCCAAAACGAGCTCTCATAGGAGCTGTTAAAAGTCCAGATCTAGTGGTGGCTCCCACCAAGGTAAATGGAGCTAAGTGTATTTGAACAGAACGCGCATTGGGTCCTGATTCTATCATGATGTCGATTTTATAATCCTCCATGGCAGAGTATAGATACTCTTCAACAATAGGGCTTAATCTATGTATCTCATCAATAAACAAGACATCGCGCTCCTCAAGATTTGTGAGAAGTCCCGCTAAATCTCCAGGCTTATCTAAAACGGGGCCAGAAGTAACTTTTATGCCTACCTCTAGCTCATTGGCTAGAATGTGTGCCAAGGTAGTTTTACCCAATCCGGGTGGTCCATGAAAAAGTGTGTGATCTAAAGCTTCGTCTCTTTGATTGGCTGCCTGAACAAAAACTTGCAGATTTTCTAAGGCTTTGTCTTGGCCTGTAAAGTCATCAAAACTAAGGGGTCTTAACTTCTTTTCGATTTCAACATCTTTTGGTGTTAAATGCTCTTCAGATGGATCCAGATGTTCGTTCATATAACAAATATACAAAGGGATTTATTAGAAAGAGAAGTCAACAAAACTAAGATATAAACAAAACAGCTTTAAAAAAGCAATATAACAAGAGTCAAAATCTCAACAGGGTTTTAATTCCACAAAAGTAAAGCATAAATGACATTAAATAAAAAAAGCCCTTTCTAAACAGAAAGGGCTTTTTTTTATAGTCTTATAATTAATGATGCAACTCTTCTTCATTTTCCATCATTGGAACATCTTGTGGTATGAAGTCTTGACCTGGAATCATGTAATCTGTATCATCGCTATTTGGCTTAGAATAATCATATGCCCAACGATGTACCTCTGGAAGAGGACCATCCCAGTTTCCATGAATGTGCTTTACCTCAGCGGTCCATTCTAGGGTTGTAGATCTCCAAGGGTTTTTAGGCCCTATCTTTCCGTAGTACATAGAATGAATAAAGTTGTATAAGAACACTATTTGTGCCCCTGCTGTGATAATCGCAAATATGGTAATAACAACATTAACATCTGCTAGATCATCAAAATATGGAAAAGCAGTATTGGTATAGTAACGTCTTGGTAATCCCGCCATTCCTATAAAGTGCATAGGGAAAAACACACCATAAGAGCCAATAACGGTAATCCAGAAATGAACAAAACCTAGGTTTTTATTGAGCATGCGCCCTTCAAACATTTTTGGGAACCAGTGGTACACCCCAGCAAACAAACCGTAGAGTGCAGATATACCCATCACAAGGTGGAAGTGAGCTACTACAAAGTAGGTGTCATGAACATTAATATCTAGTGCGCTATCTCCTAAGATAATACCTGTTAATCCTCCAGTGATAAAGGTGGATACAAAACCAATAGAAAATAACATGGCAGGGTTCATCTGCAGGTTTCCTTTCCAGAGAGTTGTAATCCAGTTAAAAGATTTTACCGCAGATGGAATGGCAATAAGTAGGGTTGTGAAAGTAAATACAGATCCTAAAAATGGATTCATACCAGAGATAAACATATGGTGACCCCATACTACGGTTGATAGAAATGCAATGGCTAGAATGGAAGCTACCATCGCCCGGTATCCAAATACTGGCTTACGAGAATTTGTAGCTAATATTTCTGAAACCATACCCATGGCAGGAAGTATAACGATATACACCTCAGGGTGTCCTAGAAACCAAAATAAATGTTCAAACAATACGGGTGACCCTCCTTGGTTGTGTAACACCTCTCCAGCAATAAAAATGTCTGACAAGAAGAACGAAGTACCAAAGCTTCTATCCATAATAAGCATAAGCGCTGCAGATAAAAGTACGGGGAATGATACAATACCAATAATAGCTGTTACAAAAAACGCCCATATAGTAAGAGGAAGACGCGTCATACGCATTCCTTTTGTTCTTAAGTTGATAACCGTTACTACATAATTTAATGACCCAATTAATGAGGATGCAATAAATATTGCCATAGAAACTAACCAAAGCGTCATACCAGCTCCAGAACCTGGAATTGCTTGAGGCAATGCGCTTAATGGCGGATAGATAGTCCAACCTGCAGAAGCAGGACCTGCTTCAACAAATAAAGACATAAGCATAATTAAACTTGATAAGAAAAACATCCAATAAGAAACCATGTTCAAGAATCCTGATGCCATATCTCTTGCGCCTATTTGCAAGGGAATCAATAGATTACTAAAAGTACCACTAAGACCAGCGGTTAGTACAAAGAAGACCATGATAGTACCGTGAATGGTAACCAGTGCAAGATATACACTAGGGTCCATAACGCCGCCTTCTGCCCATTTACCCAGTAACATTTCAAATATTACAAATGGCTCTTCTGGCCAGGCAAGCTGCATTCTCATCAAAATAGACATCGCTATTCCAATAATACCCATAAACAAACCTGTGATAAGGTATTGCTTAGAAATCATTTTATGGTCTGTACTAAAAATATATTTAGTTACAAATGTCTCTTTGTGGTGATGCCCGTGATCATCTACTGCGTGTTCTTCTGCGTGTGCTGACATATCTTAGCTCGTTTTTTATTTGTTTAGGGATGTAGCAATGGTTGCTTGTTGTGCAATCCAAGCATCATACTGTTGTTGAGTTTCTACTATAATTTTCATCTGCATATTGTAGTGATTGGTACCACAAATCTTGTTGCAAAGCAATAGGTAATCAAACTCATAAGGCTCTAATGCTTCATCTCCTTTTGCAATTAATTCTATAGAGTTTTTTCTTCTGATGGTGTTAATTCTTCTCACTTTACCCATAACCTCTTCATCCAATCTCATTTGCTCTGTAGTAACAGAGGGAGTAAAAGCAAATTGTGTAATCATTCCAGGAACACAATTCATTTGTGCTCTAAAGTGTGGCATGTACGCAGAGTGAAGTACATCTTGAGATCGCATTTTAAATAATATTTTTCTCCCCAGGGGTAAGTGAAGCTCATTAACAACTACATCATCCTGTGCGTTTGGGTCTGAGGTATCTACACCCAATTGGTTTGCTCCTTCTATTAAACGCACATTGGCCTCACCAAGTGTATTATCTTCTCCACTATAACGAGCTCTCCAATCAAACTGATATGCATACAACTCAACAATCATTGGATCTTCATCTTCACTAACATTCATGATGTCTGTCCAGGTAAATAGACCATAGATAATAAGTCCTGCTAAAACAATTACAGGAATAACGGTCCAGATAAATTCTAGCTTATCATTATCTGCAAAATACAAAGCGCGGTTGTTTTTATTTCCTCTGTACTTGAAAGCGAAGTAGCTTAACAACCAAAGTGTAATAAACCCTACAAAGAAAATAAGTACCATAGAAATTAACCATAAATCGTCAATTCCTTGTCCATGTTCTGAAGCGGCTTTAGGTAATAAAACCTCGCCCCATTTCCAGAATGAAACAATTAATATAGCATAGGTAACAAACACAAACATGAGCATCAACCACCCGTTGACGTTATTGTCTTTATCTGAAGCTATCTCTGAAGACTCGCCTAATTCTTCTGGTGTTTTTGACATTCCAAAAATCTTACCCATCTGTAATACAGTGATTCCGAAGAGAATGATTACTAATACAATTAAAAATGCGGTCATCGTTATTGGTCTTCTAAATAATTAATTAATAATGATAATTCTTACTTTCTTTCATGAAAGGATTGTTCTTTAATAGTAATGGTGCTTTTGTTAATGCTGTAAAAACAACAAGAATAAAAAGACCCAGGAAAAATAACATAGAACCAATTTCTGGAATTCCAATAAACCAACTTTTTCCAACTGTTGCGGGCATAACCATTACAAAGATATCTATGTAATGTCCAACTAATATTACAATACCTGTTAAAACTACAAACCAATTAACACGTTTATAATCACTATTCATTAACAGCAATAAAGGAAACAGAAAGTTTA
>CAJWVI010000063.1 GCA_913048115.1 uncultured Flavobacteriaceae bacterium
AACCCCTGTTACATGGATGAAAACCATGCGTCCTAACCCCTAGACGAACGGACCGTTTGTTTTTTATTCGGGTGCAAAAATACAAACATTTTTATATGCTACAAACCCTTTACAGACTTTTTTTAAAAAAAATTAATACGCCTTTGCAAACAATACTTTTCTAGCTGAAATATTTCCTGTAACAATACACGTGCCCTGCTCATTATCAGCATCTAATGGTATGCAACGAATAGTTGCCTTCGTTTCTTTTTTAATTTTCTCTTCTGTGGCTGATGTACCATCCCAGTGAGCAGAAATAAATCCACCCTTCTCTTCCAGCACTTTTTTAAATTCATCATAACTAGAAACTACGGTAGTATGTGTTGTTCTGTAGTTAATTGCTTTGGTAAATAAGTTTTCTTGAATTTCATCCAAAAGAACCGCAACTCTCTCTACAACCTGAGGTGTCTCTACAATTTCTTTTGTTAGTGTATCGCGTCGTGCCATCTCTACAGTACCTTTTTCTAAATCTTTAGGTCCAATAGCTATGCGTAAGGGCACACCTTTTAATTCATACTCATTAAATTTCCAACCTGGCTTGTGTGTATCTCTTTTATCAAACTTTACGCGTATTCCTTTGCTGCGAAGATCTTTCATTAACTCAGTAGCAACCTCACTTACAGCATCAAACTGCTGGTCATTTCTGTATATTGGAACAATAACAACTTGATCTGGAGCTAGCTTTGGAGGTAAAACCAAGCCATTATCATCACTGTGTGTCATAATTAAAGCGCCCATTAAACGTGTGGAGACTCCCCAAGAAGTTGCCCATACATATTCTTGCTTTCCTTCTTTTGTTGCAAATTTTACATCAAAGGCCTTTGCAAAGTTTTGACCTAGAAAATGTGATGTTCCTGCCTGTAAGGCTTTTCCATCTTGCATTAATGCCTCTATGCAATAAGTCTCTAATGCGCCTGCAAAACGCTCGCTTTCTGTCTTTAAACCTTTTATTACAGGAACCGCCATATGATTTTCAACAAAATCTGCATACACATTCATCATTAGCTCAGACTCAGCAATAGCTTCGGCCTTTGTTGCATGCGCGGTATGTCCTTCTTGCCATAAAAACTCTGTGGTACGTAAAAATAAGCGGGTACGCATTTCCCAGCGTACTACATTAGCCCATTGGTTAATTAATAGTGGTAAATCTCTGTAAGATTGTATCCATTTTCTATAGGTATCCCAAATTATGGTTTCAGAGGTTGGACGTACAATAAGCTCTTCCTCTAGCTTAGCCGTCTCATCAACTACGATGCTTCCATCTTCAGCAGTTTTTAATCTATAATGTGTAACAACTGCACACTCTTTGGCAAAGCCATCTACATGACTTGCTTCTTTACTGAAATATGACTTTGGAATAAAAAGGGGGAAATATGCATTTTGATGTCCTGTTTCTTTAAACATTCTATCTAATTCTGCTTGCATCATTTCCCAAATAGCAAAACCATATGGTTTTATAACCATACAGCCACGAACACCGCTATTTTCAGCAAGATCTGCTTTGATAACTAGTTCGTTATACCATTTTGAATAATCCTCTTCACGAGTCGTTAAGTTCTTAGCCATAGGTTTAAGTTTGGCACAAATATTGTGTGTAATGTATAGATTAGTTTACCTCGACAAAACTAACTAAATTTACCATGTTCAACAATTAAAATACCACAGTTATGCAAGGTTCTAACATTTCAGTAAAAAAAATATTATCTATAAGTGTTTTTGGCGTTTTATTGCTTCTATTATCATCTTGTGGGACATATAACCAAACCAACTTCAATGAGCAGGATGGTATCTATAACTCTAAAGCATCTTCACAACCTGAACAGGTTTCGGTAGAGAGAACACCTAATGATAGCTATTACAAACAATATTTTAATTCAAAAACACAGACCTATGATAAGCTGGAAGAAGGCACCATCTTTACAGATATAGAAGCCTACACTACAAGTGGAGCCATAGACAAAGATGGATATATCGTTGAGCAGCAAACCCAAGAAGAGGAGCCTTATGGTGCTTGGGGTGAAAACAGTAAACAAACAACAATAAACATTTATAACAATAGCAGTAACGCACAATGGAACCGCCCTTACTGGTGGTACGGTTCTGGTTGGGGGTATTCAAACAACTGGTGTAGCCCTTTTTGGGGCATTGGATACGGCTGGGGTTACCCTTATTATGGATATTACGGTTGGGGATATCCATACTATTATGGAGGATATTACAATAATTACTATAACCCATACTACGGAAATGGATATAATGGATACGCATTTAGTAGAGGTAGAAGAGGTTCAGATTATTATAACGGTAGCTCGTCTTTAAGATCAAGTCGATATGCTATGAGAGACGCAGCTCGAGGAGTTTCTATTGCTAGAACAAAAAACACCCGTAGAAATTCAAACAATTTTACAGCCAATAGAATTCCTAGAAACAATAGAAGTATAAGAAGCAACCAAAGAAAAGAGTCTGCTAGAAACATAAGAAACACTAGAAGAACTCCTAGTACCTATTCTAGAAGCAATAATACACAGTCAAATAACACATCAAGAAATACCAGAAATACTAGCAAACCTGCTGTACGGGTAAATACCTCTAGAAATACTAGAAGCAATACCAGCTCATCCAAACCAAGAAGAACATCTAGTACTTCGAGAAGCTCTGGTGTAAGTAGACCAAGAACTACCTCGAAAAGGGGTGGTGGATTAGATTAAAAAGGGTAAAACACGACCCTAAATTGCTAAAACAAAATACTATGAAAAGAGTCTTATCATTGATAACTATACTAAGTTCAATGACGGTCACAAACGCACAAACAATTACAGACGGGCTTCGGTATGCATCTACCTCTAATTACGGTACTGCTCGTTTTCAAGCCATGAGTGGTGCATTTGGAGCTCTTGGTGGAGATCTTTCTGCTATAAGTATTAACCCCGCTAGTAGCGCTGTTTACTTAAATGCTAGTAGTAGTTTTTCAATAGGCATTCAAGACACTGAAAACAGATTTCGTTTCCAGGATAACAACAGCAGCAGTTTTGATACAGACGCAAATATAAACCAACTTGGAGGTGTTTTTGTTATTAATACAACCGATGAAACATCCCCTTGGAAAAAGTTTACAATTGCACTTAATTACCAAGTAGAAAGTAATTATAGCACACAAGTATTTATCTCTGGAACAAATCAAAATTCTATCGCTACTTTTTTCAAAGACCAAGCAGGTGGTATATCCTTGGACCTTCTAGAACCCCAAGGCTCAGAAACTATTGCCGATTTATATTCTTTTTTAGGGCAATCGCAAGGTACTGCTGCTCAAAATGCTCTTTTGGGATATCAATCTTATATTATTAGCCCTTTAGACCCACTAGACCCTAATAACACAAGTTATATTTCAAGCATAGGAAGCGGTCCAGTGAATCAAAAATATTTAAAAACAACTACAGGTAATAACAGCAAAGGAACTATTAATCTTGGAGCACAATACACAGATCATCTCTATTTTGGCGGAAATTTAAATTCTCACAATATTTTTTATAGAGAAAGCACCTATCTTAAAGAAACTAATAACAACACAGCAAGCACGATCACAGAAATAGGATTTCAAAACAATCTTTTTGTTTATGGTACTGGATTCTCTGCCCAACTTGGAACTATTGCTACGTATAATAATCTAAGAGTTGGTATTGCCATAGATACTCCTACTTGGTATCAAATCAATGAGGAAACATCACAAAGTATCCAGACTATTGGCCAAGAGAACAGTAACATTATAAACATCAACCCCAACGTACTTAATGTTTTTGAACAGTACCGTTTAAGAACTCCTGGAAAAGTAACTGGAAGTGCTGCATACATTTTTGGTGAAAGTGGACTTATAAGTATCGATTATTCATACAAAAATTATGCAAGCATAGATTTTAGCACGAACACATCATCAAATGTATTTCAACAACTTAATACTTCAATAAACAATAGGCTACAAGCAGCTTCTGCTATCAAAGTTGGTGGAGAGTATAGGATTAAAAACATAAGCCTTAGAGCAGGACTTCAGTTCGAAGAAAGCCCATACAATGACAGTCAGATAGCTAGAGATACCCATGGGTTTTCTTTTGGAGGAGCTTATAGTTTAGGTAGTTACACTATTGATTTGGCATATTCTCGAGTTTCTCAAGACACTAACCAACAGCAAGTATTTGGTCTTTCACAAACATATACTAATGCTATTGATACCAATAGAGCTGTACTAACCTTTGTATTTAACTTTTAAGACCTAACGACATATAAAACCCCGCTATGTATTTCATAGCGGGGTTTTTTTGAATCTATTACTTAGGTTTATATCGCCTCAATAATAGCCGTGCTTTTCTTATCTCTTTAAGCTGAAATGTCCTTTTAATTCTTTTTGTATGCCTTGCTCTGTGTACGCTACTCTAAACCAGTAATCACTAGATGGTAATGCATTGCC
>CAJWVI010000064.1 GCA_913048115.1 uncultured Flavobacteriaceae bacterium
CGATAGTATTGGTTAGAGGTGGAAGGGTGAAGGATTTGCCTGGAGTTAGATATCATATCGTTCGTGGAGCTTTAGACACCGCTGGTGTTGAGGGTAGAACACAACGTAGATCTAAGTACGGAGCAAAACGCCCTAAGAAGTAATTTTAATTTTTTTTAAAACGAAGACATGAGAAAAAGAGCAGCCAAGAAAAGACCGCTTTTACCGGATCCTAGATTCAACGATCAGTTAGTTACACGCTTTGTGAACAACTTGATGTGGGATGGTAAGAAGTCGGTGGCATTCAAAGTTTTCTATGATGCAATAGACATTGTAGAGGAGAAGAAAACAGACGAAGAAAAAACAGGTGTAGAGATTTGGAAGGACGCCCTTTCAAACGTAATGCCTCACGTAGAAGTACGAAGTCGTAGAGTAGGTGGTGCAACGTACCAGATACCTAATCAGATTCGTGCAGATCGTAAAATATCTACTGCAATGAAGTGGTTAATTGGTTTCGCTAGAAAGCGTAACGAAAAATCTATGGCTCAAAAGCTAGCTTCAGAAATTCTAGCAGCAGCTAAAGAAGAAGGAGCAGCGGTTAAAAAGCGTACTGATACGCACAAAATGGCCGAAGCAAATAAAGCATTCTCACACTTTAGATTCTAATAGAAATGGCAAGAGATTTAAGATACACAAGAAATATTGGAATTGCTGCTCATATTGATGCTGGTAAAACTACCACAACTGAGCGAGTTTTATATTACACTGGAGTTTCACATAAAATTGGTGAAGTACATGATGGCGCTGCTACCATGGACTGGATGGCACAAGAGCAAGAACGTGGTATTACCATTACTTCTGCTGCTACTACCTGTGAGTGGAAATTTCCATTAGAAAATGGAGAAACACTAGCAGACACTAAAGGATATCATTTTAATATTATTGATACACCAGGTCACGTAGATTTTACTGTAGAGGTAAATAGATCTCTTCGTGTACTGGATGGACTAGTTTTCTTATTCAGTGCAGTTGATGGTGTAGAGCCTCAATCTGAGACTAACTGGAGACTAGCAGATAACTATAAAGTTCCAAGAATTGGGTTTGTTAATAAAATGGACCGTCAAGGATCAGACTTTCTAGGAGTTTGTCAACAAGTGAAAGACATGTTGAAATCTAACGCTGTGCCAATTGTTTTAAACATTGGAGATGAAGAGGATTTTAAAGGTGTTATTGATTTAATTAAAAACCGTGCTATTATTTGGCATGATGATACTCAAGGAGCAACATTTGATGTTGTTGACATCCCTGAGGATATGAAAGAAGAAGCTCGCAAGTATCGTGCACTCCTTATTGAAGAAGTTGCAAGTTATGACGAGAATCTTTTAGAAAAATTCATGGAAGATGAAGATTCTATTACAGAGCAAGAGGTGCACGCTGCCCTTAGAGCTGCTGTAATGGATATGGCTATTATTCCTATGATTTGTGGTTCTGCCTTCAAAAACAAAGGGGTACAGTTTCTCTTAGATGCTGTATGTCGCTACCTGCCTTCTCCTATGGATAAGGAAGGAATTGTTGGAATGAACCCAGACACAGAAAAAGAAGAAATTCGCAAGCCAAGTGTAGACGAACCTTTCGCTGCATTGGCATTTAAAATTGCTACAGACCCTTTTGTAGGTCGTTTGGCATTTTTTAGAGCATATTCTGGTCGTTTGGATGCAGGTTCTTATGTGTTAAATAACCGTTCTGGAAAAAAAGAACGTATTTCACGTATCTACCAAATGCATGCTAACAAACAAAATGCAATTGACTATATAGAAGCTGGAGATATTGGAGCTGCTGTTGGATTTAAATCTATCAAAACAGGAGATACACTTACTTCAGAAAAACATCCTATTGTTTTAGAATCTATGGACTTCCCTGATCCAGTAATTGGAATCGCGGTTGAGCCTAAGACTAAGGCAGATGTTGATAAATTAGGTATTGGTCTAGGAAAACTTGCTGAAGAAGATCCAACCTTTACGGTTCGTTCAGATGAAGCTTCAGGACAGACTATTATATCTGGAATGGGTGAACTTCACTTAGATGTTATTGTTGATCGTCTTAGACGTGAATTTAACGTAGAAGTGAACCAAGGACAGCCACAGGTTGAATATAAAGAAGCTATTACAAGATCTGCAGATCACAGAGAAGTTTACAAGAAACAATCTGGTGGTCGTGGTAAGTTTGCTGATATCGTGTTCACGATTGAACCAGCAGACGAAGGTGAGGTAGGTCTTCAGTTTGTATCTTCAATTAAAGGTGGTAACGTTCCTAAAGAATTTATTCCATCTATTGAAAAAGGATTCAAGATGGCCATGGTAAATGGTCCACTAGCAGGATATGAAGTTGATTCTATGAAGGTGACTTTGCGTGATGGTTCATACCATGATGTGGATTCAGATCAGTTATCTTTTGAATTAGCTGCTAAGCTTGGATTTAAAAATTCTGCAAAAGCTGCAAAAGCAGTTATTATGGAGCCAATCATGAAACTTGAGGTGATTACACCTGAAGAAAATATGGGTGACATTGTAGGAGATTTAAATAGAAGAAGAGGTCAGGTAAGTGACATGGGAGACCGTGCAGGCGCGAAGACTGTAAAGGCTACAGTGCCACTTTCTGAAATGTTTGGATATGTTACTACACTCCGAACATTATCATCAGGTCGTGCAACATCAACAATGGAATTTTCACACTATGCAGAAACTCCTTCTAATATATCAGAAGAAGTAATTACTGCAGCAAGAGGAACTAACGCTTAATATTACAGCAATGAGTCAAAAAATAAGAATTAAATTAAAGTCATACGATCATTATTTAGTAGACAAATCTGCTGAAAAAATCGTCAAGACAGTAAAGTCAACTGGCGCTGTAGTAACTGGACCTATTCCATTACCAACGCACAAGAAAATTTTTACTGTATTGCGTTCACCACACGTTAACAAGAAGAGTAGAGAACAGTTCCAATTAAGTTCTTACAAGAGATTATTGGATATCTACAGTTCTTCTTCAAAAACAATTGATGCTCTAATGAAGTTAGAGTTACCAAGTGGTGTAGAGGTAGAGATTAAGGTTTAAGTGGGTTCCTGCTTTGCAGGTTTCTCATATACATGAGGCTTTTGCAAGTGCAAAAGATAAAAATGTCCTAAGCTGCGTGCGAAGGAAAAACGGTAAACAAAGTAACATTCGGGGTCGAATTTATTTTGACCCCGTTTTGTTTTAAAAAAGAAAAACTGTTGCATGAGCAACAAATTTTAATAATCAATAAATAATAAATTATGTCTGGGTTAATTGGAAAAAAGATAGGGATGACCAGCATCTTTGACGAGAACGGTAAGAACATGCCGTGTACCGTTATTGAGTGTGGGCCCTGTGTTGTTACCCAAGTCAGAACTATGGAAGTTGATGGCTATGAAGCCCTTCAGCTTGGTTTCGATGACAAGAAGACTGCTACTAAAGCTGCCCAGGGGCACTTTAAGAAAGCAGGAACCGTTGCAAAACGCAAAGTCGCCGAATTTAAAGGTTTTGATGAGGAAGTTAAATTAGGTGATACAATCACTGTAGAACATTTTGCAGAAGGAGAGTTTGTCGATGTGGCAGCCACCTCTAAAGGAAAAGGTTTTCAAGGTGTTGTAAAACGTCACGGTTTTGCCGGTGTAGGTCAAGCTACTCACGGTCAACATAACCGTTTAAGAGCGCCAGGTTCTATTGGTGCAGCATCTTATCCTGCGAGAGTATTCAAGGGTATGAAGATGGCTGGACAAATGGGGAACGAAAAGGTGAAAGTTCAAAATTTAAGAGTTTTAAAAGTAGTTGCTGAAAAGAACCTACTTGTTGTTAAAGGATGTATTCCTGGACATAAAAACGCTTACGTAACCATTGAGAAATAATGAAGGTAGCTGTAATAGATAGTAAAGGAAAAGACACAGGTAGAAAGGTTGAACTTTCTAAAGAAGTGTTTGGTATAGAACCTAATAATCACGCTGTATATCTTGATGTAAAGCAGTACTTGGCAAACCAACGTCAGGGAACGCATAAATCAAAAGAACGTGCAGAGATTTCAGGATCTACAAGAAAGATAAAAAAACAAAAAGGAACTGGTACTGCCCGTGCGGGAAGTATCAAGTCTGGTGTTTTTAGAGGCGGTGGTCGTATGTTTGGTCCTAGACCAAGAAACTACTCGTTTAAATTAAATAAGAACTTGAAGCGTTTAGCTCGTAAATCTGCCCTCACAATGAAGGCAAATGATAAGGCAATCGTTGTGTTAGAAGACTTAAAATTTGACACACCTAAAACAAAAGATTTTACTGCTGTATTAAAGACTTTAGGTCTTGAGGGCAAAAAATCATTGTTTGTGTTGGGTGAATCAAATAATAATGTATATTTGTCTTCGCGAAATTTAA
>CAJWVI010000065.1 GCA_913048115.1 uncultured Flavobacteriaceae bacterium
GTAATTTATTACTTTTAGGCTTTGAGCTTAATATTACATTACAGCGTTTACGCAACAAACAAAATGAATCAAATTAATTTTAAACAAACAAAAATGAAAAAATTTATTCTTCTTGCAATTTCAGTGTTCACACTAAACATGGCAACAGCCCAGACTCAGGTAGGTGAAGTAACATTACCAAACACCTTAGATTTTAATAGTGAAACCTTACTACTTAATGGTGGTGGAATCCGTACAAAAGCTATGGTGCTTAAGTTGTATTCTGGAGGTCTTTACTTGCCAAGTAAAAGTAAAAACGCTGCAGAAATTATAAATGCAGATCAAAACCAAGCAATACGCCTAGTAATTACCTCTAGCTTTGTTTCTAGTGAGGCTATGAGCGAAGCAGTAGAAGACGGTTTTGAAGCTTCAACTCGTGGAGAAACCGAGGTGATTGCTTCAGAGATTAAGGCCTTTACAGGCTTTTTTAGTGCAGAAATCGTTGAAGGAGACACCTATGATATTACCTACCAAACAGGTAAAGGAGTAGTGTGTTACAAAAACAAGAAAGAGCTAGGAACCATTTCAGGAATGGATTTCAAAAAAGCACTTTTCGGTATCTGGTTAGGAAAACAACCGGCAGATTCAAAACTTAAAAGCGGAATGTTAGGGAAATAATTTTTACATTCTTTTCATTATCTTAAATCCAGATAGCCTTATGTGTACATAAAGCTATCTGGATTTTTTTATTTTTGGAATTCTTGTATTTTAAGTGCATAATAACTTGTGTATAAAATCAATAAAAGCCGCTTAGATATCATGCAGCCTTTTTTATTTTTACAGCATAACAAACACACCCAACGCGCACATTGTATTATATAGATGTCATATTGCCCATTGCTTTAAAACAAACCTTTACCTATAGTGTAAATAAGGATGAGGCTGCTTTTTTGAAACAAGGTCATAGGGTTGCTGTTCCTTTTGGAAAGTCTAAAGTCTACACGGCAATTGTGTATCAGGTTCATGACCAGGCCCCTCAGGGTTATCAAACTAAAAGCATAGATCAAATATTAGACGAAACCCCAATTATTACTCCTTTTCAAATAAAGCATTGGGAGTGGATGGCAGACTATTATATGTGCACTTTGGGTGAAGTCATAAAGGCTGCACTGCCAAGTGCATTCTTGCTAGAAAGTGAAACCATTGTTTCTCTTAAGGCTGATGCTCAATTTGATAATGCAGCGCTTTGTGATGCAGAGTTTTTGGTGCTTGAGGCCCTTCAACAGCGATCTCCTCTCCATATTAATGATATAAGAGCAGTACTTGATAGCAGGGAGGTAGTTAAGGCCTTAAAAGGCCTTTTGGATAAACAGATCATTGAGGTTCAAGAAGAGGTTTATGAGCAGTACGCTCCTAAGTTAAAAAAGTACATTAAAATATCTGAAACATATCAACAACAACAAAACCTAGAAACCTTGTTGGATTCTCTTACAAGAGCGCCCAAGCAAAAAGAAATTTTAATACATTTATTTAGTCTGCAAGCAAAGACTAAAAAAGCAGTAGCTGTAGCTTCTTTGCTAAAGGCTAGTGACGCAGGTTCAGGCTCAATTAAATCTTTAGTAAACAAAGGAGTTTTAGAAGAGTTTTATCTAAAAAAAGACAGAGTTGAGTATGATGGTGAGGCTGGAGAAGCAATCATGCAATTAAGTGCTGCACAACAAAAAGCATGTCAAGAAATTAGAACTTCTTTTAAGCAAAAAGATGTAGTCCTTTTGCATGGGGTTACTGCTAGCGGTAAGACAGAAATTTATATTACTCTTATAGAGCAGCAGCTTACTAGCGGAAAACAAGTACTGTTCATGTTGCCTGAAATTGCCCTTACAACACAGCTTATCACTAGATTACAATTTTATTTTGGTGAAAAAATTTCTGTTTATCATTCAAAATACTCTGTTAATGAGCGTGTAGAGGTATGGAATAATGTATTACAAAATAAAGCCAAGGCGCAAATTATTATTGGTGCACGCTCTTCTTTATTTTTGCCATTTAGCAATCTTGGGCTTATTATAGTTGATGAAGCTCATGAACCATCTTTTAAGCAATTCAATCCTGCACCAAGATATCATGCGCGCGATAGTGCGGTTGTTTTGGCAAATATTCACCAAGGCAAACTTCTTATGGGGTCGGCAACTCCCTCGTTAGAAAGTTATCATAATGCTAAAGAAGGTAAATATGGATTGGTGGAGTTAAAAACACGCTTCGGGAATATTCAAATGCCTTCCATTGAGTTGGTAGACATCAAAGAGAAGCATAAAAAAAAGAAAATGACTGGTCATTTTAGTGATCGTTTGCTAGAAGAGATAGAGGCATCCTTGAAAAATGAAGAACAGGTAATTTTATTTCAAAACAGAAGGGGTTTTTCTCCAATAATAGAATGCAAAACATGTGGCATATCTCCGCAATGCCCTAATTGTGACGTAAGTCTTACTTTTCATAAATACAAAAATCAATTACGATGTCATTATTGCGGTTATAACACTCCCATGCAAATAAGCTGTATGGCTTGTGGATTAGAAACACTTGATAATAAAGGCTTTGGTACAGAGCAAATTGAAACAGAACTTGTAGCGTTATTTCCAAATCATACAGTGGCAAGGATGGATCAAGACACTACAAGAGGCAAACATGCGTATAAGAAATTAATTGACAGGTTAGAGAATTTAGAAATAGATATTTTAATTGGTACACAAATGTTAGCCAAAGGCTTAGATTTTAGAAATGTTGGATTAGTAGGAGTGATGAACGCAGATAACCTTTTAAATTTCCCAGACTTTAGAGCACATGAGCGTAGTTTTCAATTATTACTTCAGGTAGCAGGTAGGGCTGGGCGCACTCAAAAAAGGGGAAGAGTGCTAATTCAAACATACAATCCATATCATACTATTTTACAGCAAGTAAGTGTTAATGATTATCAGCAAATGTATACACTTCAAAAACAAGAACGGTATCAGTTTAAATACCCGCCATTTTTTAGAACTATAAAAATCATACTTAAAGACAGAAGCTTACAAAAAGTAGAAAAAGGAGCAGACTGGTATGCTATGGCTCTAAAGCAACACCTTAAGGATAACGTCTTGGGTCCTGAAGCCCCTGCTATTGCAAGGGTAAGAAATTTATATATTACAGCGATACTGGTAAAGATTCCTAAAAAACAATCCCTACAGAAAACAAAGACATATATAGCCGCTGTGCAGCGTAGTTTTAATGCCGCTAAAGAATTTGGATCTATACGTATAACTATTGATGTAGATAATTATTAATGCTACGATACCTTTAGGCATAAAAAAAACCAGATTTTTTACTTCAATATTACATTGAAACAAAAAATCTGGATATCTTAATATTTATATATTATTTTTTTGAGGCGGCAAGTGCTTCAACAAGATCTGTTTTTCTATTTCTACTTAGAGGAAGCTCTTCTTTTTCTAGTTCTATAACTTTACTGTTGTAGCGTATCACTTTATCGAGGTTTACGATATAGGATTTATGAATACGTAAAAAACGATCTTTTGGCAAAAGTGCTTCAAAAGCCTTCATGGTTGATAGTACTATTAAAGAATCATGTTCTGTAACCAATTTAACGTAATCACCAAGGGCTTCAATATATCGTAATTCATTTAAAAACACTTTACGTTTTTTTAAGTTACTTTTTACGAAAATAAAATCTTCCTCATCAAAACCATCTTCATTTTTTAACTTGAAGTTTGTAACAGATTTATGTACAGCGTTTAAAAAACGCTCCTTAGAGATTGGTTTACGTAAATAATCAATAGCATCATAATCAAATGCCTTAAAAGCGTATTTAGTCTTTCCTGTCACAAAAATAATTTGTGGTTTGACAATTAAATCATCCAATAAATCAAAACCCGAAAGTATCGGCATTTCAATATCTAAAAATATTAAATCAATATCTGAGGTAGCCAATCCAATCTTTGCCTCAATAGCATTGTTGTATTCTGCAACTAGGTTTAGAGATTGATGATTTTCTATTAACTTTACGATAGAAAGTCTCTGTAATGTAGAATCATCTACCACGGCACAATTTAATAAAGGTTTATCCATGTTGGGTCATGTTTATAACAGCAATAATAAGTGTTTTATCGATGAAATGCAACTTTTTTTATTTTTTATCGTAATAAATTTGCACTTAATCTATTTTATCTATAAATAATATTTGTTTAATAAGCCGTTTGTTATTTGTAAAATATGTAGTATTTTTGCAAACTCTTAGCATAATGCTATGAGAATTAATATTAATCAAAAAAGATTTTAAATGAATCATTACGAAACTGTTTTCATCTTAAATCCCGTTTTATCTGAAGATCAGATAAAGGAAACAGTAAAGAAATTTGAAGATATTCTTATTTCTAAAGGTGCTA
>CAJWVI010000066.1 GCA_913048115.1 uncultured Flavobacteriaceae bacterium
AAATCTATACCCTAGCCAGAAAACAATACCTTGCTGCCAAAGAAAACCCAGATGACCCCCTAGGGCTTGTCCATACAGAAAACTTTGTTCTGGTAGACACCCAAAAAAGAATACGCGGCTTTTATGACGGCACCCTAGCACAAGACATGGACCGGGTGATGCATGATATTTCCGTACTTCAAAACGAAGGCAAGAAGTCAATGTTCTTTGGTCTTATTAGCTACTAAAAAAGTATTCTGTTTGTTGAGTTGCAAAGCCGCCAATGACAGATTGTTACGTTAAAGTTTCACAATACACCAGGCAAAGCTTTGTGGGTCGATTTCAAATAATTATTTTTGGTTATATACATTCAACCCAAATAAAAATGGCTACCATTGCATCACTAAAACAAGGACAACGCGGTATTATAAAGGAGTTTCCTATAGATATTGTCCCGCTTAAGCTTTTAGAGATGGGATGCCTGCCAGGAAACGAGGTAACACTCGTGCAGACAGCACCCTTTCAAGACCCTTTGTATCTTAATATAAATGGAAGTCACTTGGCAATTCGTAAAGAAACAGCTGCCCAAATTGAAATTGAAATCATCAAATAATAAGTAAACAAATAAAAGTTCCGCTTTCGCGGAAACTAAAGATGGCAAAACAGTTTAACGTTGCATTGATTGGGAACCCTAATACAGGAAAAACATCTGTATTTAATAGACTCACTGGTTTAAACCAACAAGTGGGAAACTATCCCGGCATTACCGTCGAAAAAAAACAGGGAGTCTGCAAATTAGACCGCGGTGTAAAGGCGCACATACTCGATCTGCCTGGCACCTATAGTCTAAACGCTTCCTCGCTAGATGAAAATGTAGTTATTGAGCTTCTACTCAATAAAAATGATAAAGATTTTCCTGATGTTGCTGTTGTGGTTACAGACATTGAAAACCTCAAAAGAAATTTACTGCTCTTTACACAAATTAAGGACTTAGGAATCCCAACCATTTTAGCAATTAATATGGCAGACCGCATGCAGCGAAAAGCCATAACACTAGATGTTGCTGCATTAGAAGCGCGTTTGGAGACTAAGGTTGCCCTTATAAGTTCTAGGAAAAATGATGGTTTTGAATTCTTAAAAGAGCTAATTACAAACTACAAAAACCTTCCTGTCACACCTTGCTTAAATGCATCAACCATCGCGCCAGAATATTTTGACAGATTGCGCAAAACATTCCCAAAACAGGATTTGTACAAACTTTGGCTTGTCATTACCCAAGATGTAAACTTTGGAAAACTAGACAGGAACGAAATGAAGGGTGTGGCTAGTTTTAAAACAGAAAGCGCTAGTAACCTTAAAAGGCTACAACAAAAAGAAACCATTAAAAGATACCAGTTTATCAACGAGATTCTTAAAGAAACACTCGTTGTTGACAAAGCCAATGCAAAAGATTTACGCGGTAAATTAGATCGCATTCTAATGCATAAGGTTTGGGGCTATGTAATCTTCCTAGGCATTTTAATGCTCATTTTTCAAGCAATTTTTGATTGGAGCAGCTACCCCATGGACTTTATTGACACCACTTTTGCCTCTCTAAGTGAGTGGGCTAAAAATGGGCTTCCGCCTGGTGATTTTACCAACCTCATTGCAGAAGGTATTATTCCTGGCTTGGGTGGAATTGTTATTTTTATACCACAAATTGCCTTTTTGTTTTTCTTTATTTCTATTCTAGAAGAAAGTGGTTACATGAGCCGTGTGGTGTTTTTAATGGATCGTATCATGCGCCGTTTTGGGCTGAGTGGTAAAAGTGTCGTGCCGCTTATCGCTGGAACTGCCTGCGCTATCCCGGCAATTATGGCTACCCGTAATATAGAAAACTGGAAAGAACGTCTTATCACCATTTTAGTAACTCCGTTTACAACATGTTCTGCAAGATTACCTGTGTACCTCATCATTATTGCATTGGTGATACCAGAGCAACGCGTTATAGGTGTTTTTAGCCTACAGGCACTTACGCTAATGTTTATGTATTTGCTGGGCTTTGGAGCAGCTATTGGCTCTGCTTGGATACTTGATAAAATATTAAAAATACGCAGCAAGACCTTTTTTGTGATAGAGATGCCTAACTACAAATTACCTCTATTTAAAAACGTTGGAATTACTGTAATAGAAAAAACAAAATCGTTTGTATTAGGTGCTGGTAAAATTATACTAGCCATTTCTATCATACTTTGGGTATTGGCATCTTATGGTCCTGGAGATTTTAACAACGCAGCAGCCATTGTAAAAGAAGAAAATGCAGGTGCCAACATTACACAAGCAGCATTAGAGACCAAAATAGCATCCTATAAACTAGAACATAGTTATATTGGCCACGCAGGTAAATTTATTGAACCTGCCGTAAGGCCATTAGGGTACGACTGGAAAATTGGTATTGCCCTGATAAGCTCTTTTGCCGCCAGAGAAGTATTTGTGGGTACCTTGGCGACTATTTATAGTGTTGGAAACGACGATGTAGAAACTATAAAAAATAGAATGGCAGCAGAAGTCAATGTAAAAACAGGAAAACCCCTGTTTAATTTTGCAAGCGGTGTTTCTTTATTGCTGTTTTATGCCTTTGCAATGCAGTGTATGAGTACGCTTGCTGTGGTAAAACGCGAAACCAATAGTTGGAAATGGCCCATGTGGCAATTAATAATAATGACTGCCATTGCTTATATAACTGCCTTAGGCGCATATCAATGGTTTAAATAATATATGATGCAACAACTCTTTGTGATTTTTACATTTTTATTAGCAGCTGGTTATTTAGTTAACAAGTTTGTGTGGTCTCCTATCTCAGACAAAAAGAAAAAGGCGGTAGCCACCCTAGATGGAGGAAACACAAAATGCGGTAACGACAATTGTGGATGTAGCTAAGACCCTTGCACTTCATTAATGTTATTCAACAATAGTACACTTTTTAGTTACTAGCAATTCATATACTAATGCATTATTACTTGTTTTGCTTGGATAGGGCAACAATTCCATAGCGGTAAAAACACAGCCTTTTTTGCTTGCTATATTAGGTTGGATTGATTTTTCAAAAACCACGCTAATTTCTTTAGTTTCTTCTCCTAGTATAGAGAGCATCACCTTAACTTTAGCCTTACCCGCCCAAACACAAGTTACATCGATTGGGCATCTAGAATCCTCTATAATTTCAGAAAAAGTTATAGAAACATCTCCACTAATAATGGTTTCTCCTAAAGGAATCTTAAACACAACGTTTGGAACCCTTTGCGGTTTTTGAGCCAAAGTTTGACAAGAAGCTATCGTGCTAATAACACTAAGTATGAGAAGGAGTTTTTTCATGATTGGCTGGTTTAAGATGATGCGTTTACCCCCTAAATAAAAAGAAGTCGTCCTTTAGGTGTTCAATCTTTTCATCTTTGTTTGTAATGATATACGCCAAGGCAGCTTGAGTAAAACTGAGCCCTTTCTCAGTCAAGAAAATAACGTCATCAGTGATGGTTATTAAATTATTAGCCAGGGCCAAACTTAGAACTGTTTTTGCTTTTACTTGTTGCCAATTAATATGCTCTCTTAAATGATTGATGTGCCGTTCCTCTTCTTCTTGATGATTATTTAAATGCAATAAAAACGTAAGTAATGACACCTCTGTGCGTTGTTGTTTTTGACGATACATCACAGAAAGCAAGCCCTTATTAGGGGCAAAAAGATATACCGTTAAAAACACCAGGCCAAGCATTGTAGTAATAGACCCAGCAATAGACGCGTCTAGCCAATGCGCTAACCAATAGCCGCTAATGGCTGCAAAAACCCCAAAGCAAACAGAAATCCATAGCATTTTCTTGAGGTCTGCTGTAAGTAAATATGCGGCTGCAGCGGGAGCGATCATCAGCGCAACGACCAATATGGCCCCTACGGCGTCAAAAGCTCCTACGACGGTGACAGAAGAAACAGACATTAAGCCATAATGCATAATAGCTGGCGAAAAACCAAGGGCTGAAGATAAACCCGCATCAAAGGTGCTTACCTTTAGTTCTTTGAAAAATAAAAACAACAATAGCAGCGT
>CAJWVI010000067.1 GCA_913048115.1 uncultured Flavobacteriaceae bacterium
ACCTATTACTGAATAATGCACGGCTATCAAACAAAGAGATTGCTGCTAAGATTGGTATTGCTCAATCTAGCACCCATGAAAGAATTAAAAAACTAACTCAAAAAGGATACTTTAAGGGTACCTCAGTCCAGATTGATCAAAAAAAACTAGGGCTTAATATTGAGGTTATGCTAGCCATTAAACTCAACAAGCAGCACCGCTCTGTAATTGCAGATTTTATAAAAAAGGCATCTCAATTGCCGGGTGTTATTCAATTGTTTCACATTGCAGGAGATCATGACTTTGTTTTGCATGTTGCAGTAAAAGATTCTGATGAGTTGAGAGTCTTTATTCTAGACCGGCTATCTACTCTAGATTATATACAGAGTACGCAAACCACCATGGTTTTGCACAATGAGAAAGTGCATAACATTTTATAGTGATTTAATCTGCACCTGTGTTAATGAGAGAGTTATATTTCAGCAACAAAGTCTAAAAACACTTTTTTATGAAGCTCTAGATCCATGTTGGCAGAAACAGACACACGAGCAATGTAATCCTTATCTCCTTCTTTTGTAGTTCCTTGGGTGGATGTTGCTGGTATTGTCCAGTAACAGCCCTTTAATTGCCCATAACTCACACAATACTTACTTTCTTGTGGAATTTTAGTGATCATTGCATTGATTAAGGTATGATTCAATGCCCTTTTATAGGTTTCTTTTTCTGCAGCAGTATTTCCTTTGGTGGGCAGGTCTAGTGAAAAAACAGAAGGGGTAAACCCTTTATTTACAAGATCTGAAGAAACAAAATTGATTTTTGCTTCTGGTAAAACTTCATGAATATAGTCTACAAATTCTTGAGTGTTTTTATAGGCATCCTTAATTCTTTGGTTCATGGAAGGCAATTGTGTTGCTAATATTTCATACTGAAGCGCTGTAGCTTCATTATCACAGAGCTTAAGATGTTTTTCTATGTTCTCCATCAATACTCCTGCTTTTTTGTTTCCAATACAATAGCCAGCGGTGCATTGCCCGCCACTTGGAAACTTTGATCCACTAGCATACGATATTGTTCTTACGCGAGCCAGTAGTTGTGTCTCTCCTAAAAAGTGAACATTGGGGCAAAAGGTTTGATCTAAAATAAATACAGGGTCGATGGCATTTTTGCCATTGCTGGTTGTGCGCTTAGCGCTTAAAACATTTTTTAATTCTACAAGATCTGGCACTTCAACTCTTGGATTTGTTGGGATTTCTGCAATGATGTAAGGTATTGCATCTTCATGAGCGATTTTTGCCAAGACAGTATCAATACTCTTTACCATATTGTTATGACCATCTACGGGTAGATCTACTATTTCAACAGCATCAATACAGGCAGCTACTCTTCTGGCTTGATCGTTGGTTCCTCCATAACAGTTTGGGGGAACAATAATTTTAATAGCTTTTCCTTTATGTTGGCTTAGTGCGTCATCAATGAGCCCCATCATTATTGCATATTGAATAGAAAGCCCACTAGAGGCAACTAATGCTTTAGTATTAGCGCCAGTAATAGCTTTAATAGATGTTAAGACAGATGCTTTGTTGGTTTGTATATGATCATCCTTACTAGCAACAGATAAGGTGTTTAAAAGCAAGCTAAAGACAGTAAAACAATTAGCAGGTGTCATGGCAATAGTTTCTCTTCTTCTAACGTGTTGTATTTCTGAAATATACGCTTGGTTTTGTGCGCCATTGACAACTAAGATACTTCCAAGGTGTGAGTGAATATTCACTATAAAGTCAATGTTTTTGTTAAGGTTCACATTCCAGAGATCCTCCTGCTTTGAAATAAAAATGGTGCTGCCATCAAATTTTGGAACCTCTTCTAGATTCTCAACACGCTTTATGTTAAAGGTGTATCCATACACACGTTTTAGTAGGTCTACATCAAAAACATCTAGTGTCTTTGCTGTGTAGATAATTTGAGTGTTTTTGTTTTCTAATAGGTTTTTTCTTAAAATAGCAAATACAGGTATTGTCTTTGAGGAAAAACTAATTATATTTTTTGAATCTAGCGTATGTGTCTTTGCGATTGCCCATTCTAAAATACAAGAAAGTGGGTGCCCAAGTCTTATATAGTCATAAGCAGTAGGTAATTCATTTAATGCGGAAGTTTCAAAGACCCCATCGTTAAATAAGCTTTCAAACCTATCTAAGAACTGGGTTTTAGCCAGAGATTCATCATAGATGTCTAGCCGATGTGTTGTCGTGCTTAACCATCCTGAGGGCATATTTTCTAAAACATTTTTTATAAACCTTAGTACTGTATTGTTTTCCATATTAAGACTATTAGACTTGGTGTAAATTTACACTTTTTAGTGTTTTTTTTTTATTTTTAGTATATTTAAAAAAATAATTTAAAACAAATACAAATGAAAAATTTTAAACTTACCTATTTATTTATTTTGTCTTTAAGCTTTCTTGCAATTTCTTGTAGTGATGACGATAGTGATAGCGGCACAGTAGTAAACAATGTAATGGAAATAGCAGGAGAAGAATTTGACATAGCCTTTGCAGGTTTAGAAAATTATGGAGAAAACTCTGATGGTAGTTACGATTGGGATGTTTATTTATTAGGAGATGGGATAACGATAAATAACTCAACTCCAGTTGGTCAAGGTGCAACTATTTACTTAGATCTAAACACAAATAACGCTGATGGTCTTGCAGCAGGAACGTATACCTACGCAAATGAAAGAGCACCATTTACTTGGATTTATGCTGATGCGTGTACAAGTTTTAATACCTCAAATTTTAACTGTGCATCTGGACCCTTAGTTTCATCTGAAGGTACAGTTGTAATTTCTGGATCTGGAACTAATACAACGATACAGGTAAATCTTCTAGATAATTCAGGAGCTAGTATAACAGCTTCATATACTGGAGGGTTAATACCTCTTTAATATTTCAGCTTTTTTAGATGCCCTTTAAAGCTGTTTTATGTTTAAAAAGGCTAATATCCATCATTTTTATTTTTTCTAGTGCTTGTATGTTCCATCAGGCAACACTGTTGGAAACATATACTGTATGCCGGTAAGTAGTCCATAGATTGTGGTATCTATGTTTTGTACTAATTCTCTAGTGTTTAAATCCCACTCTTGAGATATTTCATTTAATCTGTTTTCTTGCGCACCAAGCATTGAGGTCATTGCCCAATAGATATACTCTGTTGCCATACAATCATACTCACAGGTTTGATCATCATAGGTATACCAGGCATTCTCTGGATATGGATCTGGAATTGTAGTGAAGTATCCACCCCTTGCAATGTCCATAGCCTTTGTTAATGATGTGTCTGTGTTTTCTCCAAATATTGCTGGATACGCATTGGCATATCCAGTATGTGTAATGACATGCCAAACTTCTTCAAGTGCTGCATCAAATTGACCTGTATGGCCATTTGTGTGCCAGTTAGGAATAGATTCATCGGCGCCTAGATCTTGCGCGTTAAGGTTTATTTGAGATTCAGACTTCCACATAAATAAGGCTGCATTGTTTGCTGTTAGCGCAGTTAATACTGTCATGTTATCTGGTGTTCCATCTTCATTATTGTCTAAATATTGAGCCATTATATTTGCTGCATGAAGTAATTTTATATCCTCAACATCTGAGTAGGCGTAGATTGGAACTCCAAAAACAGTTACTTTTCTGTTGGTTGCCGTAAAACCCGCATCGGTATGTGCTACAATTGTAAAATTAGGATCATTTCCAGGAGCAATAATAGCCGTGTTTGTATTGTCATCTTTTTTACAAGCACTAAAAGTTATAAAAGCACCTAGAATAAGTACTGTTAATTTGTGGGTGATCATGTTGTTTTTGATTTAAAGAAGTGTTGTTGTT
>CAJWVI010000068.1 GCA_913048115.1 uncultured Flavobacteriaceae bacterium
TATTATTCAAAAAAAACAAAACACGTAGTAATATATTATTAATCAATAACAGCATGCCTGCAACACGGGGTACAACATATGGAAACGCTTTTTACTCTTGAAAACTTTATAACCCTAGGGCTGCTAACCTTGTTACAAGCTGTGTTAGGCTTAGACAACTTACTTTACATATCTCTAGAGTCTAAACGTGCACCATTGGATGCTCAAGCAAGGGTTCGTAAAATAGGTATTATTGGCGCTATTGTTTTACGCATACTTTTACTTTTTGTGTTGTTAAGAGTCATTGACTTATTTCAAGATCCTTTATTTGGTATTCATTGGTTTGGTGTCATAGAAGGAGCTTTTAACGTACATAGTTTAATTGTGCTTTTTGGTGGTGTTTTTATCATGTGGACCGCCGTAAGAGAAATTATGCATATGCTTGCTATGGATGCTCACAATCAAATAGAATCAAAACCAAAATCTTTGGGCATGATTATCACATCAATTATTATCATGAATTTGGTGTTTTCCTTTGATTCTATACTAGGGGCAATTGCATTAACAGACGTTTTTTGGGTAATGGCAACCGCTATTATAATTGGAGGTCTAATGATGATTTGGCTAAGTGGTAAAGTAACCGAGTTTCTTAAAAAGAACCGCATGTATGAAGTTCTAGGGCTTTTTATCTTACTAATTGTAGGTATTATGCTCTTGTCTGAAGCAGGACACCTTGCTAATCTTACTCTTTTTGGGAATCATATCACCCCTATGAGTAAAACAACCTTTTATTTTGTGATAGCAGTTTTAGTGATTGTAGATTTGGTGCAAAGTAAATACCAAAAAAACCTTAACAAACATCTTTAGTGTATACCCATATATTGCCAGAAGGCACTCCCAAAGTTTTAGCTGTTAAACTCACCACAATTGGAGAACGAAGTGTCCGTTCTAAACATCCATGGATTTTTACAGACAGTATAGAAAAAATAAATAAAAAAGGGGTTGCTGGTGATATTGCAATCATTTTTAGTCATTCAAAAAACAAAGCCATAGGGGTTGGCCTGTATGATCCAGACTCTCCAATTAGAATAAAAATGGTTCATTTTGGTAGCGGAGCAACCTTTAACAACGCTTTTTTTAGAGAAAAAATTAAAAAGGCATATGATTTGCGCGCTTCTTTGTTGCGAACAAAAACAAATAGCTATAGATTACTTTTTGGAGAAAATGATGGATTTCCTGGATGCATTGCAGATGTATATGCAAAGGTGCTTGTCGTGAAACTATACAGCGCTATGTGGTTTCCATATTTAAAAATGATTGTTGATCAACTCATCACAGTTTCTGGAGTAGATACGGTAGTTGTTCGTTTAAGTAGAAAGTTACAACAAGACCAAAATACAATTTTGGAGGATGGAACAGTACTGTATGGCGAATTACCTAAGCAAACAATTGTGTTTAAAGAGCATGGTATTAATTTTTCTGCAAATGTTATTAAAGGTCATAAAACTGGATATTTTTTAGACCATAGAGAAAACAGACGTCGTGTTGGAAAATTAAGCCACCAAAAAACGGTATTAGATGTTTTTAGTTATGCTGGAGGCTTTTCTGTCCATGCATTGGCCAATGGTGCTAAACAAGTAACTAGCCTAGATATTAGCGCACAGGCACTTGACCTAGCAAAAGCAAACGGCTTGCTTAACAAGCATACGGGAAAGCATAAAATTATAGCAGGAGATGCGTTTTTAGAAATGCAACAACTTATTGATGCAGATATTCGTTTTGATATTGTAGTTATAGACCCTCCAAGTTTTGCTAAAAGTAAAAAAGAGGTGCAAATTGCTAGAAAAAAATACAAGCAACTTGCCCAATTAGGAGAAAAATTAACTGCAAAAAAAGGAATGTTAGTGTTGGCCTCCTGTAGTTCAAGAATTACTGCCGATGTATTTTTAAAAATAAACACAACCGTATTAGACGCTCAAAAGAGAGGGTATACTATAGCGCATGAATCTTATCATGATATAGATCATCCCATAGGATTCCCGGAAGGTGCTTATTTAAAATGCGGCTATTATCAATTTTAATATATATACTACCTACTAAAAAAGGCTTTGATTTATAAATCAAAGCCTTTTTTAGTAGGTAGTTAAACGTATATAAATTAATGCATTTGCATTTTCTCTTTTTTACGTTGTAGTTGAGACTTTACATCACTTGAGGCTTTTGCGATTGAGGCCTCTAGAGAGGGACTGTTTGATGCTGCAAAAATTGTTGAACCTGGAACATTGATTCTTATTTCGCAAATCAAGCCAGTTTCTGGAGAACTGGTATTTTCTTTCTTAAAGTAGACATCACTGTTTACGATAAAATCATACTTATCCTCTAATTTGTCAAGTTTTTCTGAAACCATATTTTCTAATCTTTTACTGGCAGAAACGTCTTTGTATTCAAAGTTGATATTCATGGGCTGTTATTTAAAAATTATACTTAAAGATATACGAGAACAAGCAGAAAAGCAAGTTATTTAGAGGCTTTGTGATATATTTAATGTTTTGTACTAGTTTAATTGTAACACTACTTATTAATTACAGCCTGCAGACTTTTAAAAGAGTATGAAATAAAAAGGACCTTTCTTTAGTTACTAACTTTTATCTTTGAACCCTTTTGGCTGCTTTTTATGCAAAGACGTCTCAACTCCTGAGCCTATGGCGAGACCTACACTTATCCAAAGACCTGATTCATCGATAAAAACACCAACAAGACTTCCTGAAAATAGGCACATGCAGCGCCTATGGCTATTTTATTTTCGAGTTCCATAATGCACAACTAGTATTTTGTATTAATTTCAATTATAAAACAAAAGAATGTTAAAATTGTTACACTTAGGCTGTAAAATAAGGTAAAAGATAAGATCTGTATTGTGCTATTTAAACGCTATAATTAGCAGGAATACCAAGTTCTTCTTATACCAATAAATACAAATACTAAAAATGAAAACATAATAAATAAAGGGACGATAAAGTCTTTAAGTCCTGCAACAAGTAGCACTCCTATTAATAAGAGTTGAAACCCTAAACCAAAAAAAGATAGGCACGTCATAAACCAATTTGGAAGTATGCTTCCCGAATACGCATTACGATCTAGGGCATAAATAACGGCGTCAAAAGCACCATATAGCATGCGGTATATAGCAAATAGGAAGCTTACTGTTTGTTGTTTCTCGCCAGGCAAGGCTGTAGGGGTTTCGGTTTCAAAAACCCTGCTTGTGGTATCACCCTCTACCTTGTTTCTTAAAATAACATAATAGTAATTGTAGAGTGTGCCTTGTAACTGTAGGCATGCAAAGGCTATGACAGCCATTAATAATGAACTTGTTGATATACTGTATAAGGTGTAAAATATACCAGCATTTAAGAGGATATCGGCAATAGAATCAAAATAGCGCCCTGTATATGAAGGAGTTTCCTTAATTCTAGCCAATTCTCCATCTGCCGCATCCAGTACAGATTTTAATACTAATAGAAAAAGTGCTAGCCAATACTGTTGATAAACCATGGCTAGAATGGCAAATACTCCCGAAACGATAAACATACATGTTACATGTACTGGAGTGATGCTTGTGTTTTGAAATGCCTTAGCTATATATCTTGCAACAGGGCGACCATAGTCTGAAATATCAAGAAACTTGTACTGTGCTGGTAATTTGGACATGTTGTTTTATGTGCATTTTTAGTTGATTGCAAGGAAAACACCTTGTTTTTTTACTAAAAAAACACTTGTATAA
>CAJWVI010000069.1 GCA_913048115.1 uncultured Flavobacteriaceae bacterium
CATGTTGTAAAAACCCAGCATCCTTACTAAAAACAATAGAGTTTCCAAAGCCCAATTTAAGACGAAAAGTAGCTCCTTTTTTTTTAAAATTAGCCGCATGAAAAGGCAATGGGTTTTTTAAAATCTTGGCAGCATTTTTGAGAAATTCAAGGCTAGAGACCTCTGGGATAGTATAGTTCTTCATAAATGTATTAAAACAGGCCTCCTTGAGAAGGCCCTTTTACTTTTCCTAAATGTTTGTAGGCCGCCTCTGTAACCTCACGACCTCTTGGGGTGCGCATAATAAACCCTTGCTGAATCAAAAAAGGCTCATACACTTCTTCTATAGTTTCAGGGCTTTCAGAGACTGCGGTTGCTATTGTGGTGATTCCTACAGGACCACCCTTAAATTTATCGATAATGGTATTTAAAATTTTATTATCCATTTCGTCTAAACCATGTGCGTCTACGCTGAGGGCCTCTAATGAAAATTTAGCAATCGATATATCAATAGAACCATTGCCTTTAATTTGAGCAAAATCACGAACTCTGCGTAATAATGCATTAGCAATACGAGGGGTACCTCTACTTCTACCTGCAATCTCAATAGCAGCTTCCATAGAAATTGGCACATCAAGAATACTTGCACTTCTTTGAACTATGGTTGTTAAAAGCTCTGTAGTATAATATTGTAATCTAGATGTTATCCCAAAACGCGCTCTCATAGGGGCTGTTAAGAGTCCCGAACGTGTGGTAGCTCCTACCAAAGTAAATGGTGCCAAATGAATTTGAACAGAACGCGCATTGGGTCCTGATTCTATCATAATATCAATTTTATAATCCTCCATGGCAGAGTATAGGTACTCTTCAACTATAGGGCTTAATCTATGTATCTCATCGATAAACAAAACGTCACGCTCATCAAGATTTGTGAGTAGACCCGCTAAATCTCCAGGCTTATCTAAAACAGGGCCAGAAGTGACTTTTATACCTACCTCTAACTCATTGGCTAAAATATGTGCCAAGGTGGTTTTCCCTAATCCAGGAGGGCCATGGAATAATGTGTGATCTAATGCTTCATCTCTTTGATTGGCAGCTTGAACAAATACTTGTAAATTCTCCAAGGCTTTGTCTTGGCCTGTAAAGTCATCGAAACTAAGAGGTCGTAACTTCTTTTCAATTTCAACATCTTTAGGTGTTAAATGCTCTTCAGATGGATCCAGATGTTCGTTCATGTAACAAATATACAAAGGGATTTATTAGAAAGAGAAGTCAACAAAACTAAGATATAAACAAAACAGCTTTAAAAAAGCAATATAACAAGAGTCAAAATCTCAACAGGGTTTTAATTCCACAAAAGTAAAGCATAAATGACATTAAATAAAAAAAGCCCTTTCAATTAGAAAGAGCTTTTTTTATTTAATGTCTACTGCAGCTAATGATGGAGTTCCTCTTCATTTTCAAGCATTGGAACATCCTGTGGGATGAAATCTTGGCCTGGAATCATGTAATCAGTATCATCATTGTTTGGCTTAGAATAATCATAAGCCCAACGGTGTACTTCAGGAAGTGGTCCATCCCAGTTTCCGTGAATGTGTTTTACTTCTGCTGTCCATTCTAGTGTTGTGGAGCTCCATGGGTTTTTAGGCCCTTTCTTTCCATAATACATAGAATGAATAAAGTTGTATAAGAACACTATTTGTGCTGCTGCGGTTATGATAGCAAAAATTGTTATCACAACATTAACATCTGCTAGATCATCAAAGTAAGGAAATGCTGTGTTGGTGTAATAACGTCTAGGAAGTCCTGCCATTCCAATAAAGTGCATTGGGAAAAACACACCATAAGCTCCAATTACGGTGATCCAGAAATGAACAAACCCTAAGTTTTTATTTAACATGCGCCCTTCAAACATTTTAGGGAACCAGTGATATACTCCAGCAAATAAACCATAAAGTGCAGAAATACCCATCACTAAGTGAAAGTGAGCTACTACAAAGTAAGTATCGTGAACATTAATGTCTAATGCACTATCTCCTAAGATAATTCCTGTAAGACCTCCCGTGATAAATGTAGATACAAAACCAATAGAAAATAACATAGCGGGATTCATCTGGAGGTTTCCTTTCCAGAGAGTTGTAATCCAGTTAAATGATTTTACCGCAGATGGTATTGCAATTAAAAGGGTTGTAAATGTAAATACAGATCCCAAAAATGGATTCATACCAGAGATAAACATGTGGTGACCCCAAACTATGGTTGATAGAAATGCAATAGCAAGTATTGATGCTACCATGGCGCGATATCCAAAAACAGGCTTACGAGCATTTGTAGCTAAAATTTCTGAAACCATACCCATTGCTGGTAGTATAACAATGTATACTTCTGGATGGCCTAGAAACCAAAATAAATGCTCAAATAATACCGGGGATCCACCTTGATTATGTAATACTTCTCCAGCTATAAATATATCTGACAAGAAGAACGAAGTACCAAAACTTCTATCCATAATAAGCATTAATGCTGCAGATAATAATACAGGGAAAGAAACAATACCAATAATAGCAGTTACAAAAAACGCCCAAATAGTAAGTGGAAGACGCGTCATGCGCATTCCTTTTGTTCTTAAATTAATAACTGTTACTACATAATTTAATGACCCCATCAATGAGGATGCAATAAATATTGCCATAGAGACTAACCAAAGTGTCATACCAGCACCAGAACCCGGAATTGCCTGAGGCAATGCGCTTAATGGAGGATAGATGGTCCAACCTGCAGAAGCAGGACCTGCTTCAACAAACAAAGACATAAGCATAATTAAACTTGATAAGAAAAATAACCAATAAGAGACCATGTTCAAGAATCCAGAAGCCATATCTCTTGCGCCTATTTGCAAGGGAATCAATAGATTACTAAAGGTTCCACTCAAGCCAGCGGTTAGCACAAAGAAGACCATGATAGTACCATGAATGGTAACCAGTGCAAGATATACACTAGGATCCATTACGCCACCTTCTGCCCATTTACCTAATAATAATTCGAAAACTACAAATGGCTCTTCTGGCCAAGCAAGCTGCATTCTCATTAAAATAGACATGGCTATTCCAATAATACCCATAAACAAACCTGTAATTAGGTATTGTTTAGAAATCATTTTATGATCTGTACTAAATATATATTTAGTAATAAATGTCTCTTTGTGATGATGCCCGTGATCATCTACTGCGTGTTCTTCTGCGTGTGCTGACATGTCTTAGCTAGTTTTTTATTAATTTAGGGATGTGGCTATCGTTGCTTGTTCTGCGATCCAAGCATCATACTGTTCTTGAGTTTCTACTATAATTTTCATCTGCATATTATAGTGGTTGGTACCACAAATTTTATTACAAAGTAATAGATAATCAAACTCATAAGGCTCTAAGGCTTCTTCACCTTTGGCCGCTAGTTCTAAACTGTTCTTTCTTCGTATGGTATTAATTCTACTTACTTTACCAATAACATCGTCATCCAATCTCATGTCTTCTGTAGTGACAGAAGGTGTAAATGCAAATTGTGTAATCATTCCAGGAACACAATTCATTTGTGCTCTAAAGTGCGGCATGTACGCAGAGTG
>CAJWVI010000070.1 GCA_913048115.1 uncultured Flavobacteriaceae bacterium
AAGATATTTTTGATGCTTTTAAATTAGGTCGTGCTGCTATTGTTGCAAAGAATTACCAGGTAAGAGATGAGCAAGCAGTGATTCTTAAACAAAAAATATCTGAAGTGATTGCGATACGTGCAATCTACTACTTACAAGGTGGTAAAACAGCTTTAGAAGCTAATGATTTTGGTGGTGCATTCCATGATTTATCTGAAGGATACGGTTTTTTAACTAGCCTACGCTTTACAAGAGATACTCAAAATGGTTCTTCGATATTCACAAAATCTGACGTAGATGGGTATTTAAATGATATTATGTCTGATGGTCCTAATGGTCTGTGGAATGTTACTCCACAAACGCTAGATGCTATTTCTGAAGACATTGCTTCAAGATTTGATTTTACTGTAGCCCAGGTTACTGAATAACTAATTAATTAATTGTTAAAATTTATAAAGCAACTGTTTTTATGTTAAAAGAAACAGTTGCTTTTCTTATTTTTGTAAAATAAAAGGATATGAAGAATAATTTTATTTACGTTTTATCTTGTTTTTTACTTATCGTCACCGCATGTGGAGAAGATGACTCTTCAGGGCAGGTAGCTTCAGATAACTTTGATCGCAGCAATTTGTTAATAAATTGGGCTGATAATATTATAATACCAGGTTATGATAACCTAGCCATTACCCTAACTACATTAGAAGGTTCCACACAAGGATTTATCGATGCTCCTACTTCTGTTAGCTTGGAAGAAGTTCGTGCTTCTTGGTTAGCTTCTTATATGGCATTTCAGAGGGTATCAATGTTTGAAATAGGTAGGGCCGAAACACTTAATTATAGAAATAGATTAAATGTTTACCCAACGAATACCTCTGAAATTGAAGGATATATTTCAGCAAATTCTTGGAATTTAGAATTACCATCTACCATAGATTCTCAAGGTTTTCCAGCCATGGATTATTTGCTTTATGGGTTGGGTACAGACCAAGAGCTTCTTGATTTATACACCACAGGTGCAAATGCATCTATTTACAAATTATACCTCATGGATCTAGTTACTACCATGCAGACATTAACCAATGAAGTAACCTCTGATTGGGAAAACGGATATAGAGAAACGTATATTGCCAACACAAGCTCTTCTGCTTCTGGTGCTGTAGATCAAACTGTAAATGTATTTTTATATTATTATGAAAAATCCTTACGTGCAGGAAAAGTAGGAATACCAGCGGGTGTATTTTCTGGAACGCCACTTCCTCAAAACGTTGAATCACTTCACAATGAGTTTATTTCAAAACAATTATTATCAGAATCGCTTTCTGCAACTGTAAGCTTTTTTAATGGTGAAGGGTTTTCATCAGATTTTCCAGGCAACGGTTTTGGTTTAAACACTTATTTAGATACTTTAAACTCAGTTAAAAATGGCAGTGATTTAAGTGTGCTAATTAATAACCAATTTGTTGTTGCATTTGATAAAATAAATCTTTTAGATGATAGTTTTGTTAATCAAATTTCAAATGACAATTTAAAAATGCTAGGAGCTTATGATGAATTACAACGCAATGTAATTTTGATGAAAGTAGATATGCTACAGGCTTTAAGTATTGATGTTGACTATATTGATGCAGATGGCGATTAATGCAAGCAACCTATAATACATATACCACCAAGCAAACAAAGGCCGCCCCATTGGCGGTCTTTCGTGTCTTGTTTGGTTTTATGATGCTAGCAAGTATTATTCGTTTTTGGGCTAATGGTTGGATACAGACTCTATATATTGAACCTACCTTTGCTTTTTCTTATTATGGTTTTGATTGGTTACCCCTATTGGGGAACTACACGTATTTGTTATTTTTCATTTGTGGTTTCGCGGCTTTTAGTGTTGCAATAGGGTATCAGTACAGGATTGCTATTATAGTTTTTTTCTTGAGTTTCACCTACATAGAGTTACTTGATAAAACAACGTACCTCAATCATTATTACTTTATAAGTTGCTTAAGTTTTCTACTTATTTTTTTACCTGCTAATTGTTATTATTCAATTGATGCGCTGCGCTTAAAAAAAATACGAGCTAAAAATGTTTCTGCTTGGACGATAAACAGTATTAAGGCATTGCTTTGTATTGTTTATTTATATGCAGGCTTAGCTAAGTTAAACAGTGATTGGTTACTAGAGGCAATGCCGCTACAAATTTGGCTTCCCTCTAAGTATGATATTCCTCTTTTGGGTAGCATGTTACAAAAGCAATGGGTGCATTATGCTTTTAGCTGGGGCGGTGCTTTTTATGATCTATTCATTCCTTTTTTATTGCTTTATAAGCCCACTCGGTCCATTGCTTTTGTTTTAGTAGTTATATTTCATCTATTAACACGTGTTTTATTTCCAATAGGAATGTTTCCGTACATCATGATAATTAGCACTTTGATTTTTTTCAACGCGAATTTTCACGAGCGCATTCTTTTGTTCTTTTCTGCCATTTTAAAGAGATTAAGCATATTTAATAGAGTGAGTTTTTTAGAGGTAAATCGCGCTACTAATTATAAAATAGCTCCTTACGTTGTAGGTCTTTTTATTACAGTTCAATTACTTTTGCCGCTTCGTTATTTAATGTATCCAGGAGAGTTGTTTTGGACTGAAGAAGGGTACCGTTTTTCTTGGCGTGTTATGTTAATGGAAAAAGCAGGATATGCACAGTTTATTGTTAAAAACACAAAAACAGGCAGCCAATTTGCTGTAAATAATAGTGATTTTTTAACTTCATTTCAAGAGAAACAAATGAGTACGCAACCAGATTTTATTCTACAGTATGCGCATTATTTGGGTGACCATTTTGCAGGTCAAGGGCATCAAAACATAGCCATACACGTGGAGAGCTATGTTGCACTTAACGGAAGATTAAGCCAAGAGTATGTTGACCCAACAGTTAACTTATTAGAAATGGAAGATACTTTTAAGCATAAAAATTGGATTTTAGATTTTAACGACACCATACAAGGACTATAATATATGAAGCATATTACCCATTATTTGGTCATAGTTTTTTTGTTAATTTCTATGCATGTTCAAGCACAATTCACAATTTTTGGTACTGTAATTTCTGAAGACACAAAAGCTCCTATTGCCAATACACAAGTTTATAATACAACACTTTCTACTTCAGTAAAAACAAACAATTTAGGAGAGTTTAAGTTTGAAGATGTTTCTACAGGTATCTATGATTTTGTTGCTTTTTCTTTTGAGTACGAAGTGGTAGAGGCAACAAAGAGAATTTCAGAAAACACGAATCTTACTTTTATTTTGCCAACCTTAGGAGAAACATTAAGTGAGGTTGTTATTACTAAGCGTAAAGAAAGAGTTTTCGCACTACGTCAATTAAGAGAGGTGGAGGGTACTGCAATTTATGCAGGAAAAAAGAGTGA
>CAJWVI010000071.1 GCA_913048115.1 uncultured Flavobacteriaceae bacterium
ATGAGAATAAAAAAAACACACCTCTTGCAGATGTTGTTGTTTACTTGCCTATGGACACCAAAAGCAACGCAAAAAAGTTTATAGACAAGGTACATCCATCTCTTGCGTTTTTTGTGAAATATGAATTTTGGCCCAACTACTTAATAGAACTTAAGCGCCAAGAAATAAAGACTCTTTTAATTTCAGGAGTTTTCAGGAAAGAACAAATATTCTTTAAACCCTACGCAGGTTTTATGCGAAGCGCACTAGATAGCTTCGATCACTTTTTCTTACAGGACAATCTTTCAAAAGAATTATTAAGTACCATCGGTATAATAAACACAAGTGTTAGCGGAGACACTAGATTTGATAGAGTATCTCGTCAAATTGAAATGGATAACACTATAGATTTTATAGCCCGTTTCAAGAAAGCCCATTTATGTATTGTTTGCGGGAGTACTTGGCCAGAAGATGAAGCCATATTAATAGAATATATAAACCAGGCACCAGCGCAAATAAAGTTTATTATTGCACCGCATAACATACATGCTCATAAAATTTCAACATTTATAGAAAAAATTAATAAGAAAACCATCCAATACTCACAAACCGTTGCAAAAAAGAAACTAGATCAAATTGAAACGGCTCAGGTTTTTATTATTGATACCATTGGTTTGCTTACCAAAATATATAGTTATGCAGATATTGTTTATGTTGGTGGTGGCATGGGAACAGCAGGCTTACATAATATATTAGAACCCGCCACTTTTGGTGTTCCTATTATAATTGGTAAGAATTATAGTAATTTCCCAGAAGCCATAAAGCTACGCTCCTTGGCTGGTTTATTTTCAGTAAACACGAGTAAAGATTGTAAAGAAGTATTTACCAAACTGGTAGAAGATTCAAGCTTAAGAAATAAAACAGGTATGATTACTGGTCATTTTGTTGATAGTAATACGGGGGCAACAAAAATAATAATAGACAGGCTGTTAAAACAGAAAAGCTAGACTGTTACCGCAGTGTTTAAATACCTTCTAAAGGGCAACATTTCTTTATACACCTTGATCACTCTAGCATCAAAATCTATAGCAAGAACCTCCTCTTTGGAAAATATCCTTCCTACTGCAAATGATTTTCTTCTCAACAAATCTATATGCACATGATCTTGAGAGTAGCCTTTTGGGGCCGTTTTTAAAGACACCCCTTCTATCAAGGTGCCAAAGGTATTTTTAAAAGATTTCTTTTCTAGTATAGCCTTTAATTGTTCGCCATTATAATCTATGGCATCACGAATACTTTTTAACACCTTAGGAGATGGGTGCCAATAGCCTCCACCAATAAAGTTTTCGGTAACACCAATATGTATATAAAAATCACCTTGCTTGCTTATTTGATCTAAACCCGCGCCAAAATGATTTTTATATACCGGCTTTAAGGGCTGAAACATCAAATTATTATTAATACGGTTGATGGCTTTTTTACCGGGTGTATCAAAATAGTCTGGATCAATGACTGCTAGCTTTTGGTTCATTTCATCCAACCAGGCTATATAAAAATCACGGACAGCATGATACTCCTTTCTATTGGAGTCCATCCAGTCTTTCGAATTGTTTTTTTGAAGTGTTGAAAGAAATTTATAGAGATGATTAAAACTCATAATAGCATAAAAAAACTAGGCATTCAAGCTATTAATTTGTCCTTTTAACTCCTCCATAGACTGTTGTAATTCTCTTAATAGAGAGCTCTCACTAGGCTCATCAATACCAAAGGTAAGTTTGCTATTCACTAGCCATAATTCTTGAATATTTTTAACAGCAACCTCAATAGGAATGTATTGTGGATTTAATGAAATGAGTCGAACGCGATCTGGAGATCCAGGTACTTTTTGCAGCTTTTTAACTAAGACAGAATCGTGTAACACTACAATATAGATCTTACTATCACTCGCTTCAGTAATGCTAGGAACAGCCTTCCCTAATACCCATTCATTAGGTCTTATACTTGGCAACATACTATCTCCCTCTACTTGGAAACCTCTGTAGGTTGCATTTCTGTATTGGGGAAGAGGTATATTAAATGCAGGCAATGTTTCATACCACTCTACATCTTGAACATTGTGAGGATATCCAGCAGCAGCTTTTTGATTCACCAAAGCGATGGTGTCATTTTGATCTACATCAAGGGTGATTACCTTTGGGCTTACATCACCCCCATTAATATTAACAATCTTATTATAGCTTTCACCAAATAACCACAAAGGGTTTATGTTAAACTGGCGTAATAACTCCATCACTACCTTTCCAGATAATTTGGTTTTACCACGTTCAATATCTGCCGTGGTTGCTCCAATTCCTAAAATTTCAGCAAAAACCTGCTGGGTGTGATTTTGTTCTTCACGCACTTTTTTAAAGCGTCTGGCTTCAATAGATAAATTTACATCCATATCCAAATATACGTTTTTTTGGAATATATCCAATATTTTATCAGGAAAATATCCGGTTTAAAGGAATAATTCCATAAAACACGTTGTGCAATTAAAAAGCTTTAGAAAGCACTATAAGAAGTATTGTGAAAATTACAGAGAATTAGTAACCTCTAGGGATAGTTTTCGCATTATTGAATAAATAAAAAAGAGGCTGCACATATGTGCAGCCTCTTTTTTATTTTTTTGTTTCCAGTATCCTAAACAAAGACACTCCAACCAAAGTAAGTACTAGTGGCCAAATCACAAAAAGATCAACCCTTAAAACATTGGCTCCGTCATCGGGCTGGTATGACAGCCACTGCTGCATGTAATACTCCCAAACAATAGCCGCGACAACAACCACCACTGTTATAATGTACAATAAGATTTTTGGTTTTAATATCATGGTATAAAAATACAAAAACCACTCTCAAGGAAAGTGGTTTTAAGATACTTTATCTGTACATTCCCTAATTGTCTTTATTATGGTCTTCTTGTACATTGCCATCTCTGTATTTACAACAAGGATGCACACTTGCGTAGGCCTGGGCTGTTGCTTTTATTTGTTCAGTATCATGTCCTACTGCTGCAACAGATGCATTGATAGCCGCTAATGTTGTTTTTTCTTCGTTGTAAATTACACGAAGTTCTTTTGTCTCTAGACTCCAAACCGCAGACTTCACGCCTTTTGTCTTGATAGAAGCTTTTTCTATACGATCTTTACACATCATACAAACTCCGTCTACTGAAATAACTGCTTTTGCATTTTTATTTTGCGCAAAAGAGGTGGCTCCCATAAGAAGCACTAATACTACTAATACCTTTTTCATACTGCTTAAATTTTAGTTTATGTTATATCTTAATCCTGCGTAATAATTACTTCCAAAAATTGGACCATATACAAATGTAGTGTCAAAATTTGAACCAAAAGGGTTTT
>CAJWVI010000072.1 GCA_913048115.1 uncultured Flavobacteriaceae bacterium
ATTTAAACAAAAGAAAGATTGCGCTAGTTGTGAAGGTTAATTAATTGACAATAAATTATTTGGTCCTTAACATTATAAAATTTGTTAAGGACCATTTTTTTGTCAAATATACGGCAGTGTATTTCCGTTTTATTTATACACGAAAAAAGATATGCTAAAAACCTTTATTATTTGGTAGGGATTTTTTTATACGTAAGATGCTGCTACCTTTTCTAGGGCTGTGTACCATGGTTCTCCAAATTTTCTAATAAGCGCTTGTTTTACAAACTTATACACAGGTACCTTAAGCTCATTACCCAGAGTACAGGCATCATTGCAAATAGGCCATTTATGGTAATTAACGGCAGAAAACTCACTGTAATCTTGAACCCGAACAGGATATAGGTGGCATGAAATAGGTTTTTTAAAATCTATAACTCCTGCGTTATGGGCATCTTCTATACCGCACCCTGCGGTGCCGTTTTTAGAAAAGGTAACATAGGCGCATTCTTTACCATCAACCAAGGGAGTTTCTAGCTCATTTAAATCACTAACAACGTGGGTGCCCCCCGAGTCTATAACCGCAATACCCTCTGGGCGTAAAAAGGGTTTTACCTTTGGGTAGATCTCTTGTAAGATAGCCACTTCCTCTTTGGTTACGGGAGCTCCTGCAGATCCAGAGATACAACACTCGCCCTTACAAGCGCCTAGATTACAGACAAAGTCTTTTTCAATAATGTCTTCAGATATAATGGTTTTTCCTAATTGAAACATGGCAACAAATATACATGTTTTAGCCCCTGGTTTTAAAATTTAAACCTCTTGGCAACATAAAACTGTAAAAAAACATTCAATAGTGTTTAAATACCTAATTTTGTAAGCTAAAGATAGGTGTTATGAGTTTAAATTTTAAAGAAATTGCTACAGCTACGATGGTTTTATTTGCCGTGATTGATATAGTAGGGAGTATTCCAATTATCATTTCACTGCGCGAAAAAAACGGCACCATTAAAAGTGGACGCGCTTCTATTATTGCAGCCTTTGTGCTTATTATTTTCTTGTTTATTGGAGAAGAAATTCTAAACCTTATTGGTATTAATGTAAATGAATTTGCGGTAGCAGGCTCGCTCATATTATTTTTTATAGCCTTAGAGATGGTCTTGGGCGTTACCCTATTTAAACAAGATGAATCTAACCTAGAGATGGCAACGGTGTTCCCTATTGCGTTTCCTATTGTTGCGGGTCCTGGAAGTTTAACGACCTTATTATCTTTGCGCGCAGAATACGCTTTAGAGAATATTATAATCGCAATTATTGTAAATGTAGTTGTCGTGTTTATTGTTTTAAGAACCTCAAACAAGCTCCAGCGCTTTTTGGGTAAAAATGGAATTAAAATTATTGAAAAAATATTTGGCGTTATCTTACTTGCTATTGCGGTAAAACTATTTACCTCAAACATTCAAGAATTATTCAATTAAAGGTATTTTTGTAGCCAGGTAAATACCCACACATCTTATGAAAATTTTCATTTATTTATTACTCGCTATTTCTGTTTTTATGATGGTTTTTAACACCACCAATATAGACTTCTCGGCCCCTTTTAAGGGAGATAGTTCTACTGCAGGGGTTTGTGCGCTTGCCGCAGCTTGCGTTAGTGTGATGCTTGTTATTTTATTGATTTCTAATAAAATTTCAGAAAAAGTAAGACAGCAAAGCTAGTCTTGTGCCTAGTTTAATGGATGCCTTGCTTCCAGCTCCAGCACCTTTTTAATCATTGGGTCTTGTTGGTTTAAAATCATCTGTGAGGCTTGGGTGCCATACAACTGCTGTGCTAGAGTTGCCTTAATTGCCAATTTAAGAGTGTCTTTATATCCTTGAAATATAGCATCGTTATTGATTTTTGCGTAGGCTAAAAAAGCCATAACAATTGCATCAGGAAGGTCATAATTTTCCACAAACTCAAGGGCTGTTTGATCTTTAAAATCTTCACGATGCGAGTCTAGGTATTCAAAAGCAAAATAACTCATAAAGCCATTATTGGCAATATAATTAATAGCTTGGTTTTCTTGACTGGTATCTTTGCCAACAAATACATCTGGTATGATCCCGCCACCGCCATAGACCACCTTTCCTTTTGGAGTAACAAAACGCAAGGAATCATTAACCACGATACTGTCTTGACTTTGCAGCTCTCCGTTTACATACCTAGACTCATACTCATTGTAATACGCCTGGTTTCCTTCTCCATAGGGTTTTTGAATGGATCTTCCTGTAGGGGTGTAATACCTTGCAATGGTCAGGCGCACGGCGCTGCCATCTCCAAGGGCCATCTCGCGCTGCACCAGACCTTTTCCAAAAGAGCGTCTACCTACAATAACCCCTTTATCGTTGTCCTGCAATGCGCCGGCAACAATTTCGCTGGCAGAGGCAGAGTTTTCGTTAATTAACACATATAGGCTGCCGGTTTTAAAACTGCCTTTATTTGTAGCGTAGCTTTTTTCTTCTTCTCCGTTTTTGTTTTTTGTTACCAACATAAGAGTGTTATCTGGCAAAAACTCATCTAGAATTGCTTGGGCAGTAGCGATATACCCGCCAGGGTTGTCTCGAAGATCAAGCACCAATTTGGCGGCTCCGTTTTCTTTAAGGTTACTAAGCGCCTTTTTAAACTCATCATGGGTAGGATCTGCAAAACGGTTGAGTTTTATATACCCTATGGCGCCGGTAAGAAGGTATGCTGCATCTAGACTAACCAGCGGTATTTTTTCTCGGGTTACAGATATCGTTAACAAAGAGTCTACCCCTTTTCTTTTTACTTGTAAGGCCACCTGGCTATTGCGCGGTCCTTTTATGTAGGATGAAATTTCATACCTATCAAGGGTGTCTCCAAACAATTGCTGGTCATCTGCGTATAGAATTCTATCGCCTGGTATGATGCCTGCCTTTTGTGCAGGGCCATCTTTGATGGTGCGTATCACGGCAATGCTATCTTGGTGTAGGTAAAAACTAATGCCGATGCCTGTAAAATTTCCGCGCATATCATTGACGCTATCCTCATACTGGTCTACTGGAATATATACAGAGTGGGGATCTAGATTTTCAAGGATGCTGTTTACGGTAATATCTACAATGCTGTCTGTATTTACCTGGTCTACATACTCAAAATCTATGAAATCTATAAGCCTATTAAGCTTTTGTTTTTTTGAATTGGAGGAGAATATAACATCACCAGGGCTGTTAAAATTTAGCCTTGCCCCAAGAAAAATCCCGAGGGCAACGGCAACCCCTAGAAGTAAAGGAATGTATTTTTTTTGGACAGGCATAGTGCTACTGGTTTTCTAAACTTGGGATGTGTGTAATACTAACG
>CAJWVI010000073.1 GCA_913048115.1 uncultured Flavobacteriaceae bacterium
CATTAAATGCTTGGTTAAGAAAAACAAGAGGTGGAGTAGGTGTTGTAACAGCTATCATGGCTACAATTATGGCTGCGATGAGCGGAATTATTGGAGGAGAAATAGTTTTATTGGGATTGATAGCGCTTCCTCAGATGTTGAGATTAAAATATGACCAAGACATGTCCATTGGTATTATTTGTGCGTCAGGTTCTTTGGGAACAATGATACCACCGTCAATTGTCTTAATTATTTATGGTTTAACCACTCAAACTTCCATCACAATGTTATTCCAAGAAGCAATAGTCCCTGGGTTAATGATTTCAGGTTTAATTATTTCTTATATTCTTATTAGAACAAGATTACAGCCTCATCTTGCACCATTAAGTGATGAGCCTGCTTTAACATTTAAAGAAAAGATGTCATATCTGCCAGGCTTACTACCACCAATAGCTATTGTTACAATTGTTTTAGGTTCAATTTATTCTGGTATCACAGGTATTACTGAAGCAGCAGGAATGGGTGTTGTTGCAACATTGATAATAATTTTTGGAAGAAAAGAATTAACATGGTTTTTATTTAAAGATGCTCTAACAAGAACATTTAAAGCCACAGGAACAATTTTAACAATTACATTCGGTGCAACTACTTTAGCTGGAGCTTACTCATTGGCTGGGGGTCCGACTTATGTTGCGGAGTTGATTTTAGCTTACGATCTAAAACCTATGTATGTAATATTTATGATGCAGATAATGTTCTTAATCTTAGGAGCTTTTATGGACTGGGTTGGGATTGTTTTATTAGCAATGCCTGTTTTCTTGCCTATTGTTTTAACAATGGGATTTGATCCTATTTGGTTTGGAATATTATTTTGTGTAAATATGCAAGTTTCATTCTTAAGTCCTCCATTTGGACCTGCAGCATTTTATTTAAAATCTGTAACTCCACCACATATCTCGCTAATTGATATCTTTAGAGGGTTTGCACCTTTTATATGTTTGCAATTAATTGTAGTTGTTATTGTAATGTTCTTTCCTGAAGTAACTCAGAATTTTCACGAATTCAAAAACCCATAGAAAGTAGGTTATGAAAAAAATTGGCTTTATTGGCATTGGCCTTATGGGTCTGCCTATGGCTAAAAATCTACTAAAAGCAAAATATGAGCTTAAGGCTTTTAATAGGACAATTAAAAAGGCTGAACCTTTAAAAGAATTTGGTGCTGAAATTTCTCAATCAATTAAAGAGGTAGTTTCAAATAATGATATTATTATCACTATGCTGACTGACGACACATCTGTCGATCAAGTTATGAAGGATGAGAGTTTTTTAGATAATATAAAACCTGGCTCTACAGTAATTGATATGAGTTCGGTAAAGCCTGAAACAGCAAAATTTCATGGTGAAAATTTAAAATCCAAAAATGTAAATTATTTAGATGCTCCGGTTTCAGGGGGAACTGTTGGGGCAGAGGAAGCCACACTAGCTATCATGGTTGGGGGGGAGCAAAAAGTTTTTGATGATAATATAGATGTTTTAAAAGTAATGGGTAACCCAACTCTAGTTGGTCCGTTAACAAGTGGCCAAGTCTCAAAACTAGCAAATCAAATCATAGTTAGTCTAACGATTGGAGCTGTCGCCGAAGCAGTAACGTTATGTGAAAAAGCTGGGGCAGATCCAAAAAAAATGATTAAAGCTCTCTCGGGTGGTTGGGCAGATAGTAAGATCTTACAAACTCATGGTCACAGAATGATAGATAAAGACTTTACTCCTAAAGGCAGGACGTCAGTACACTTAAAGGATATGAATAATATATTAGGTTGCGCAAAAAATTCTAAAGTACATCTACCTATTTCGACTTTAGTGAAAGATATGTATAATAACTTAGTAAAAAATGGACATGGCGAAGACGATCACAGTTCGATATATAAAGAGATTGAAAGGATAAATAAAAAATGAGCACTAGATTAGAAAATAAAAATATTATTGTAACAGCAGCTGGACAAGGGATTGGTAAAGCCACTGCAATAGCTTTTCATAAAGAAGGAGCTAATGTTACAGCCACAGATTTAAATGAAAAAACTTTAATTGATTTAAATAAAGAATTTCCTGAAATAAAAATTTGTACTCTAGACTCAACTGATAACGCTGCCATCAAAACATTTGTGGATGGTATAGGTAAGGTTGATGTTTTATTCAACGCCGTAGGTTTTGTACATCATGGAACTGTTTTAGATTGTGAAGAAAAAGATTGGGACTTCTCATTTAATGTGAATATTAAATCTATGTATTTTATGTGCAAAGCAATACTTCCAAAAATGCTTGATCAAAAAAAAGGTAGTATTATTAATATTGCTTCTGTCGCTTCTAGTCTTAAAGGAGTTCCAAATAGATTTGCTTATGGCACTTCGAAAGCAGCAATTATTGGATTAACTAAATCTATAGCAGCCGACTTTGTTAAACAAAACATCAGATGTAATGCAATTGCACCTGGAACTGTATTTACTCCTTCTTGGGAGGATAGAGTTAAACAAAGTGAAGATCCTGTTCAAGCTAAGAAAGACTTTATAGCTAGACAACCAATGGGAAGATTAGGAACAGCAGATGAAATTGCTTCAATGGCTGTTTATCTTGCTGGTGATGAGTCCGGATTCACAACAGGGAATACTTTTTCTGTTGATGGTGGAATGACAATTTAATTAATAGAAAGGTAGCAAAATGAAATTATTAAGAGTAGGAGAGTTTGGAAAAGAAAAACCAGCAGCTTTGGGTAAAGACGGTAAAATAAGAGATTTATCACAACATGTGCTTGATCTTAATCCCTCAACATTAAATTTTGAAACTTTAGAAAAATTACAAAAATTAGATTTAGATACCTTGCCTGAAGTATTATCTTCTACACGTATTGGTTCATGTATTGCACGACCAGGAAAATTTCTTGCTATTGGATTAAATTATTCTGACCACGCAGCAGAAACAAATGCGGAAATTCCTAAAGAACCTATTCTTTTTAATAAAGCCTCAAACTGTATAGTTGGACCAGATGATAATATTATCTTACCTAAATTATCTAAAAAATTAGATTGGGAAGTTGAGATAGCTTTTGTTGTTGG
>CAJWVI010000074.1 GCA_913048115.1 uncultured Flavobacteriaceae bacterium
GCATACGCACATGCTCCATACCTTCTAAGGCCTGGATTTGATCTGCACCGTAATTACCTTTATTTTGTTCTTCGCTCATAAATAGTTAAATTGAAAATGTTTGTATAATGGCCTCAAAAAAACACCAGAAAAACACTGTGTTTTTACTCTATTTTTCGAACCCAAACAAATATAACCAAACCGATAGGAATACCTAGTAAAGGGGGTGGCTTTAGCCACTAAGTTATTAACAAATAATTGTGAAAAACCGTCCTGTTTTTTTTGGATAAAACATGTAATTTTCAACTTTGTGTTATTGATGTTGTTTTAAGACAACTAATAGATCAATAATATCCTACTTTAATTTCTTCAGACCTTTTAAAAGACCTGAAATTAACTCTCTTAAAAAAAAATATGAAAAACGTAAGATTAACTACACTGGTATGCACCCTAGTATTGTTTGCAACACAACTATCTTTTGCACAAGACTTTAGTGGTCTAGATAAAAGCCCAATGGATGCTGCTTCATACCCTTCAAGCTACAAAGTTAGTAACAAAGCTGTAAAAGTAATATACAGCAGGCCACAATTAAAAGGAAGAGAGTTATCCAAACTAATCCCTAATGGAAAAGTATGGAGAACAGGAGCTAATGAAGCTGCACAAATCACATTCTACACTCCAATGATGGCAGGAGACACACGTATAGAACCAGGTACATATTCTCTGTTTACTATTCCAGGGGAGCAAACCTGGACTATAATACTAAATAGCGAACTTAATCTTTGGGGTGCTTATGCTTACAATCAAAAAAACGATGTAGCACGTATAACAGCAGCTGTCTCAAAAGGAGAAACAGAAGCTTTTTCTATTGCATTTAATCAAACAAAAACAGGGGTTGACATGCACCTTGGATGGGGTCATGTTATTGCTACCACTACTTTTAGTAAGGCAGCAAAAAAATAATTATAACAACATCAAATAAAAAAAGCCTAGAATTAATTTTCTAGGCTTTTTTTTTAAATATTAATATTTTACCTCTATCTACTGTAGTTAGGTGCTTCTTTGGTAATGGTTACATCATGTGGATGGCTTTCATTTATACCACTAGCGGTTATTTTAATAAACCTTCCTGTCTCTTTTAGTGTATTGATGTCTTTAGACCCACAATACCCCATACCAGCTCTTAAACCGCCAATAAACTGCGTCATACTCTCTAGTAGCTCACCTTTATAAGGAACACGACCAACAATACCTTCTGGCACTAGTTTTTTTATATCATCTTCTACATCTTGAAAATATCTGTCTTTAGATCCCTGCTTCATAGCCTCTACAGACCCCATGCCCCGGTAACTCTTAAACTTTCTACCTTCAAAAATAATGGTTTCTCCTGGAGACTCCTTTGTTCCTGCTAGCAAAGAACCTAGCATAACGCAATCTGCTCCGGCAGCAATAGCTTTTGGAATATCTCCTGTGTATCGTATGCCTCCATCTGCAATAACAGGTACGCCAGAGCCTTTAATTGCAGCAGCCACTTCCAACACTGCAGAGAATTGAGGAAACCCTACACCAGCCACGACACGTGTTGTGCAAATAGAGCCAGGGCCAATTCCAACTTTTACAGCATCGGCACCCGCTTCTACAAGATATTTTGCAGCTTCTGGAGTAGCAATATTACCCACTACTACATCCAAATTTGGAAATTTTTTCTTCACCTCTTTTAACACCATAACCACGCCTTTAGTGTGTCCATGTGCGGTATCAATAATTACAGCATCTACATGCGCATTTACAAGAGCCTCTGCTCTTTCTATTACATCTGGTGTTACACCAAGTGCTGCAGCTACGCGTAACCTACCAAAAGTGTCTTTATTGGCTGTAGGTTTTAAGGTAAGTTTTGTAATGTCTCTAAATGTAATTAAGCCTAGCAAAGTTCCATCGTCTTGGACAACAGGTAGCTTTTCAATTTTATTTTTTTGCAAAATTGCCTCTGCTTCCTGTAATGAAGTACCCTTGGCAACTGTAACCAAGTTATCAACGGTCATTATATCCTCTAGTCTTCTCTCAAAGTTTTTTTCAAAACGCAAATCACGATTGGTCACAATACCAATTAGCTTTCCTGCATCATCTATGATTGGAATTCCCCCAATACTGTATTCCCGCATGGTTTTTTGGGCATCACCAACGGTATTGTCCTTCTTGAGAGTTACAGGATCTTGTATCATACCACTCTCGGCGCGTTTTACCTTACGAACCTCTGCAGCCTGTTGCGCAATAGTCATGTTTTTATGCAACACACCAATACCTCCCTCACGTGCAATTGCTATTGCCATGGCGCTTTCTGTAACTGTATCCATAGCAGCAGATACTATAGGTACATTTAAGGTGATATTTCTTGTAAATTGAGTTTTTATAGAGACCTCTCTAGGAAGAACTTCAGAAAAGGCTGGTACTAAAAGTACATCGTCATAGGTAAGCCCTTCTCCAATAATTTTATTTTCGTGTGCAGTCATTGCAATCAAGATTAAACGCTGAAAAAGAATACAACGTTATTAGTGTTTAATTGCGTGTAAATATACTATTATTTATTATGATTTTAAAACTTAACATTTATAAATTAGCACTACAGCTTAAACTGTAACAAGGCATAAAAAGTTCTGGGCTGACTAGGAATAATCCCGGGACCAGGATACCCCGTAGCTCTTCTTGTAAAATAACTATTGTTTAATATATTATTGATACCAGACTCTAGCTTAAACCTACCGTAAGTATAGGACAAAGACAAATCTAAAATATCATAAGAAGGGATCTCTCCAATTACACCGCTTTGGCTGCTCAAATCTCTGGGTGAATTAGTCGCGTCTGTAAATTGTTTTGACAAATAGGTGTATTGTACACTGCTTAAAAAGTCTTTATAGCCAAAAGAGACTCCTGTCTTTAGGTTTACTTTG
>CAJWVI010000075.1 GCA_913048115.1 uncultured Flavobacteriaceae bacterium
AAGGTGTAGCTTACTGTATCTACCAAGGCGGTTGAACAGCCACTTGCGTCTATATTATTAAACACACCGGTCTTCACTATAGCTATAGCATCATTTTGACATATAGGAGTATCCGTTGGAGTATCATTTGTAATACTCGTTCCTGATACATCTGTAACGTTTGTAGCGTCTGGGGCAGTTGCTGTAGCGGTAGCTTGATTGCTAAACACTCCTGCGTCGATGTCTTGTTGGGTAATAACATAACTAGCGGTATACGTTGTAGCATCTGTAATTCCTGGGGCTAAACTTGCAATTGGACCTCCAACCATAGTGACTAGTGGATCACTAACAACAGTATTTGTTAGCGTTACATTTCCAGTGTTGGTAACACTAAAGCTATAGGCAATGGTATCTCCTACTGCAGAAATACAATCACCATTGCTATTAAGTCCATTATACGTTCCAAGCTTAATAAGTGCAATACTAGCATCTTGACATAGGTCAGTTACCGTTGGAATATTATTAGTTACTGTATCTCCAGAAACATCTGAAACAAGCGTTGCATTAAAATCGACACCTTGAACAGTTGCTGTGTTAGTAACCAAACCAGCATCAATATCTGACTGAGTTATAGAGTAAACCCCTGAGTAATTCCAGGTCTCAGATATATCTAGGTTTGAATCACCATTTGTATCTCCAGACACAAATACAAAAGATGCAAGAAGAGCATCAGTTAAAATAATATTTGATAAACTTACACTTCCTTGATTTGTTACAGTGAATGTATAAGCAATAGTTTCTCCTACATTAGCACATAGATCTGCATTGGCATCAACAAATTGTCCTGTTTTAACAAGGGCAATATCCGGTTCAGAAATCACCAAACCACAGGAGGGTGGCCTTGAAGGGGGTATAAGCAACGTATTTAGTAAGAGCCTTCTACCGTTTATTTTATCTGCAGCACCATTTTCATATTTATGACCTGCTAGATAAAATACATTTCCACCGCTTACCGTGATCACATTAGCTGCCTTACCTCCATAAAATTTAAAATCATTTTCTGAGCCTGAACTAAAATATGCATATCTTTTTGTAGAAGTTCCTGATTGTAAGTTGCTTGGAAGTATTCTAAAATTCTGGATACTACCACCTTCATCTCTTATAGTACCTTGAATTTGAAATACAGGATCATTAGGGTTGTCATAGAAAATAGAACCAGAGGCTTGGTCTTCATCATTTAAACCCCCTGAGGTAAGAAGTCTTTGATTAGTTCCATATCCTTCATAACGCCTAATAGCTGCACATTGCGCAAAAAAATTACCCCCGTTGGTTACAAAGTCCCTAACTCCAATAACATCTTGAGCATCAATGTTATCTGCGTGAGGTTCACAAACCATAGTAACACAAGAGGTACCATCAATATCAGAGGCATTTAAATTTGTTAAATAATGCGTCCCAGATACTAAACCAGCATCTTGAAACACATTTTCATGGATTTGTTGTTCATTACCATTATTAAGTATTGCTGCTTTTGGTTTATGAAAAAGTGTATGACGAATCTCTATTGAAGTTGTTGTTGTTAATCTGTATACTTTTACTTTGTTAGTTGAAGATAAATTATTGTTGTAAGTATTTATTACTGAAAGTGCTTGGTCTTCATAACCAGGATGGATAAGTATTGGACCAGATTTAAAATCATAGTTATTTGTGCTACCAACAGATGGGGCTACTTTCTTGGCATTGGCTGAAAAATCTGTACCATCTTGAATTTTGGTTGAGCTTATGGCCCATTTAACAGGCACATCTGCATGTAATAAAGCTACAACAAGACCGTAAGAATAGGTGTTAAAATAACCACTACCGTTTGATTGAAGGTTATTATCCATAGCTACAATTAAAGCACCGCTGGCACCACCATTAAAAGTCTCAAAACTACTAAGGTTATTATTTACATAAGAGGAATCAAAACCAGTAATAGACAAAGAACTTGACTTGCTGTCTTGAATACCTATCTGTCCAAAAGAGAACGCTGTAAATCCCAAGAGAAGAGTAATTGTCAATAAAGACAGATTTCTTGATAAGCAAGCTGTTAAGTATATAAATACCATATGGTGTAATTTAAAATGTAATTAAAAGGGTTACAAAAATAAACTATATTAGTTTCAAAGAAGTACTAATATACAATATTAATTATCAAAGAACTTCATGAAAATTTTTCAAACTATCACATTAAAAATTAGTTCAAATACTTGTATTATCGACAAATAAGCAAATTAGCTACAATTTTCTATATTTTATTATAGGACAATACGCACTCAATATTAACATAAAGTCAATAAAAATAAGCTGTTGAACTATTAATAGAAATAGGGATTAAAAAAAACTAAGTGTTTTAAATAATCGTTTAGCACACATAATAAACACCTAAAACATTGTAAAAGTTAGTTTAGTAAATAAAACTGGTGTTATAAATTAAGAGCTGCTTTATATTATATCGTAAACTAAAAACTAGGTGTATCTTTGTTTTAAAATTTTTAAAAATGTCGTTACAAAAAGAAATAAATAGAAGAAAAACGTTTGGCATTATATCGCATCCAGATGCTGGAAAAACAACCCTTACAGAAAAATTACTACTCTTTGGGGGAGCAATTCAAGAGGCAGGTGCAGTAAAAAGTAATAAAATAAAAAAAGGCGCCACCAGTGATTTTATGGAAATTGAGAGACAACGTGGTATCTCAGTGGCTACCTCTGTTTTAGCTTTTGAATATGAAGGCATTAAAATAAACATCCTAGACACACCGGGTCACAA
>CAJWVI010000076.1 GCA_913048115.1 uncultured Flavobacteriaceae bacterium
GATTTAGTCGAGTTGGTAAAATTAGATTCAACGATACATTTGGATATTAGATATGCGACCACCAACAATCTTGTAGGACGTCCGGTTTATAAAGAAGCAAGAGCTTTTTTACAAAGACCCGCAGCCGAAGCTTTGGTAAAAATAAATAAAGAGTTAAAGCCACTAGGATATGGGCTGCTTATTTTTGATGGATATCGTCCTTGGAGTGTCACGAAATTATTTTGGGATATAACATCTGTTGAAAATAAAAAATTTGTAGCCAACCCAAAAGAAGGCTCAAGACACAATAGAGGTTGTGCAATAGACTTGAGCCTATACGACCTTGAAACTAGCAAAGAAGTGGAAATGACGGGGCAATACGATGAAATGAGCGAACGCTCTGATATAAATTATACAGGCGGAACAGCAGCACAACGAAAGCTGAGAGATGTACTTAAAAGTAAAATGGAAGACAATGGTTTTACCGTTTATCAATATGAATGGTGGCATTATGATTATCAAGGTTGGGAAACATATCGCATTCAAAATATTCAATTTAAAGAAATAAAATAAACAGCAAGTAACACGGTATATAATACATAGCGAAGTCTGTTTTCATAAAGAAAATCTTACGAGATTATCTTTGGATGTATTGTGCGTCTAATGATGCGCACCCAGACAGACAAAGGCACATACAAATTAATATTATAAGCAAACAAAAACAAATGAATTATGAATAACAGATACTCAAAATTAACCCTCATACTATTGCTCGTATTTGGACTAAAGGTAAGCGCCTTATTTTCACAGGTAACATCACAAGAAATCGATGCTATTGTAGAACGAGCTATGGATAATTTTACTGTAGCTGGGGTTGCTGTTGCTGTAGTTAAAGATGGCAAAATTATACATCAAAAAGGTTACGGAATACAATCTATAAATAGTAATAAAAAAGTAAACGAAAATACGAATTTTGGAATTGCATCTAACTCAAAAGCATTTACTACTACAGCATTAGCAATTCTTGTAGAAGAAGGAAAAATATCATGGACGGATAAGGTAATAAAGCACCTACCCGAGTTTAAGATGTACAATGATTATGTTACTCAAAATTTCAACATTCAGGACTTACTAACGCATAGAAGTGGACTCGGTTTAGGGATTGGAGATTTGATGTTTTTTCCTGACGGTTCAGACTTCACGATCAACGATATCATTAGCAGCTTTCAACATTTCAAACCAGTTTCGGCCTTTAGAACAAAATTTGATTATGACAACCTCCTCTATTTAGTTGCAGGAGAAGTTATTGCAAGAGTAAGCGGGTTAACTTGGGAGAAATTTATTAAGGAGCGTATTTTTACCCCCCTTGCAATGGACAATTCTTATGCGTCTCTTGCCTATATAAATGACAAAAGTAACGTTGCTTCGCCTCACTTGAACAAAGACCAAAAACTGTCCCTTACAGATCCAGAACAATGGGATCCAAAAAAAATAAATGGAGCTGCAGGAGGTATTTATTCAAATGTAAATGATATCGCCAACTGGATGCTTGTAAACCTTAATAAAGGGAAGTACGGTACTAATTTAGGAAAGCAACTTTTCACAGAAGCGAGCCAACAAGAGATATGGAAAATACATACGACCACTAATGTCAATAGAAATCCACGATACAATTCGCATTTTGCAGGCTACGGTTTAGGATGGGGATTAACAGATGTCAATGGGAATATGGTAGTTTCACATACTGGAGGCTTAATAGGTATGTTATCTAAAACAATTCTGGTTCCTGATTTAAATCTTGGGATTATTGTTTTAACGAACACCTACTTAGATGGTGCTGGAGTGTTTTCGGCTGTGACTCAAACTATTTTAGATAAGTATTTAGGGCTAGATAATTTTGATTGGACAACAACCTATGTAAACAATTTAAAGCAAGGAGGAAATGAAGCGGATGAAGTAGTCGCTAAAATACTCGCTACTTTAGAAGCGGCTAATAAAACGATTGTTGACCTAACAATCTATACTGGTGTTTACAAAGATCCTTGGTTTGGGAAAATAGAAATTTACGAAAAGGAAAATAAACTTTGGTTCAAATCATTACGATCTCCAAAATTATCAGGGCAAATGCAATACTACCAGGCTAACACTTTTGTTGTCAAATGGACAGCATCTGGTTTAACGGATGCAGATGCTTTTGTTATGTTTCAACTGGATGAAGACGGTGTAGCTCAAAGTTTTAAAATGAAAGGAATATCACCTGCAATAGATTTTAGTTTTGACTTTCAAGACCTAGATCTTACAAGAATAAGTAATGAATAGTCTGCATATAAAAGCACCATTACCTATACATATAGCTTGGCAATCATCAAAAAAAACAAAAAAAACATAAATAAATAAAAAAATAACACTGCTAGTTTTAACTCTAATCGTTAATCTATCATACGGACAAACGGAAAAACAGATAACGAAATGCCAACAATGTATATAAAAAATAGGCTACATCGTATGAAAATAAAGTTTTTGTATCGTATTAAAATTTGTGCTTAATCGAAAGTTTCGTGCTTCGCAATCGCCTATTTACGAAAGTCCAAACGGACTTTCTTTATTCGTAATTATTTACTAAATTAGTTGCTTAAAACACGCAAAAAACCATATACAAAGAGGCTGCCTGTAATTTGCAAATAGTAAAATTTATATTAATACTAATCATTGGTATTGTGACAAGTAATTCTTGTAAAAAAAAAAGAACTAAATAAATAAATGATGAACATAAATATCCTGAAAATTGACAT
>CAJWVI010000077.1 GCA_913048115.1 uncultured Flavobacteriaceae bacterium
CATCAATATCAGTACTCTCTAATGCTGCTGCTGCCATATATATGGAAGAATTAAGGCCAACGCGAAAATCAGAACCACCATAAAACCCAAGATCCCAAGTATCCCTTTTTATTGATGTTTGGCTTTCTGTACTTAAGTCTATATAGACCTGATTTGGTTGATTTGGACCACCTACATTTGGCTCAAATCCTCTTCCTAAAGACGCTGAACTATTTATTGTAAATTGGCTATTTCCCTGTATTACAGCATCAGGATAGTCTATAGAAATGATCCTAAAACGAATTTCGACAGTTTCATCTAAGGCTTCATTTAGTTTGGTGAATAAAAAGGATACACCGTTTTCTGTTGGTAGAATTGGTAGCGTGATATTATTGCTTTCAATAGCAGGTGTTGTTATAAAATCAATACCGTAAACTGCGTTTGTAACTTCTACCAAAAGTGTTACACTCCCGGTTTCTATAGCAGCTTTAGAGTATACCAATGATATGTCTTGATCACCATCTATTTGACTCAAGTTGGCCGAAAGATTCTCAAAAGCAACTACAAATGGATCTGAAGCCCCATCAATACTACTGTCATCACCACTACACGAGACAATTAAAAATATTAATACACAAAAATATAATTTATATCGATTTAAAAATTTCATGATTAATAGGTTAAATTATACGTAAGTTTTAAAAAATAAGAGCGGCCATAGCCAAGGGGTATTTGTGACGGCGGCCCATTATGAGCTCCTCCCTCAAGAGCTGTAGTATTAACTTGTGTGATGTCAAAAAGGTTTCTACAACCAATGGTGGTTTTAAAAACCCCATTAAAGAATGATTTGTTTATAGTAGAGTCCATCCAGTTGTATGAATCTGTTGTTCCAGCTCTAAACTCTTGTTCTCCTTGCTCGTTTTCTTTTTCGACAAATTGTTGTTGTTCTCCTATGTACTTAAAAAAAACAGAACAGGTAGTGTTCCATTTAGGAATGTGGTAGGATAGGTTACTGTTAAGCTGTAGGTTGAAAAGAAAGTCATTATTGCTTTGAATCCTACTATCAAGTATTTTTGAAATTCCTTGAAATGAACCTCCAATTTGAGCTTTAAAATTTTGAAAATAAAGTTCATTTTCTGAAAAGACTCCTAAGGCTTTAAAACTATCAATATTATTGTACTGAAACGCCAAAGGGTTTTGGTTAACGACAATTAATTCAATACGATCTCTAATGTCTAAATAATTAAAACTTAATTTGTTTTTTAGCAGTAAATCCCCGTCATATAGCGCGCTCTTTTTCTTTAGGTGTAAAAAAGCAGAGACCCCTTTTTCTGTCTCTAAGTTAGGGTTTCCTTGAACATCATGATTTACATCAACAAAATAAGTGTAGAGTTCATTATAGTTAGGCGTTCTATTTGCAGAGCCTAATATGGCTCTTAATTCCCAATTTTCACCAAGGGTTTGTCGTGCACTTAAAGATCCAATTAGTTGTGTTTTAAATAAATTACTAAAAGATACTCTCATCCCAGGACGCAAAGAAAATCTTTTGTTAAGGTGTAGTTCTGCTGCTGCAAAAAAATCATAACTTCCTAACTCCTGTGTAACCTCATCAACTCCTGGACTTATAACAATTGCTAACGATGATCCAAATCCATATTCATTGGTTAGCTCATAACCCAATTGTAAATTAGCATTATTGGTGTTAATTATATTACTAAAGGTACCCCGAGAGAAAAGAGCACGTCTACCTTGATATTTACCTTTTTCAATATTTTCTTTTTGCTGCGTAAAAAGGCGATACGTATACCGCTCTAAATCTTTGGTTTGATCTTGATAAGAAACCGAAATATTAAATTCAATTTCTTTAAACAAAACCCCCGCTGCGTTTAAGTGATGATAAAATCTATTGTTTCTATAAATTTCATCTAATGCAGTTGGATTTGTGGTGTTTGTAGATGGGTTTTCATTAGGGGAAATATTTTTAGCATATCGCTCTATACGTTCGTTTAAATAATCAAAGCGATAAGAAAATGTCAACTTTTCATTTTTGTAAAAGAAGAGTGTCTTTATATTTTGCTGTAATTTAGGAAGCCATTGATGACCTCTTAAGCCATCATTTAGGCTATAGTTAATCCCTTTCCTACCATTAAAAAATCCAGAAAAGTCATTGCGAGTATACACCCCATTTAGATATACATTCTGTGTTAGATTGTGCCCCACTTTCAACGATTGAATATGACGACCCATATTAAACCACTCATATTCATTACCCACAGTTTCTTCTTGCAGACTTGTAATGATTTCCCAATCGTTGCGTGAGGACTTTTTTGTTATAATATTTATGATACCAGAAACTGCATTGGAGCCATATTGAACCCCCATTGCACCTTCGACAATTTCAATACGCGCTATATCATCTAAGTTAATGAGACTCAAATCGGTATTATTACCTAAACCTTCTTCATTTATAATTGGAATATTATCGATGAGTACTTTAAAATACTGGCCATCTAGACCAAATAAACTAATACCACTTTTTCCTGTAGAAGTATTTGGTGTAACATTAATATTTAAGGTTGTATTGAGCACGTCTGCCAATGTATTTCCAGCTTGTCGTTCAATATCCTCTCGGGTTATTACTTTAACTTCAACAATAGACTTTGAAATAGATTGGGGATTAATCTGTCCTGTTATTACAACTTCTTCTAATTTAT
>CAJWVI010000078.1 GCA_913048115.1 uncultured Flavobacteriaceae bacterium
CATCAATATCAGTACTCTCTAATGCTGCTGCTGCCATATATATGGAAGAATTAAGCCCAATGCGAAAATCAGAACCACCATAAAATCCAAGATCCCAAGAATCCCTTTTTATTGATGTTTGGCTTTCTGTACTTAAATCTATGTATACTTGATTTGGTTGATTTGGGCCACCCACACTTGGTTCAAAGCCTCTTCCTAGAGAAGCTGAACTGTTTATAGTAAATTGTGTATTGCCTTGAATTACAGCATTAGGATAATCTACAGATACAATACTAAAACGGATTTCAACGGTTTCATCTAGCGCTTGATTTAATTTGGTAAATAAAAATGATGTTTCAATTTCTGTTGGCAGTATTGGAATAATTAGATTGTTGCTATTAATGGGAGGTGTGGTAATAAAATCAACACCATAAACTGCGTTTGTCACATCTAGTAAGAGTGTTACACTCCCTGTTTGTATAGCAGCCTTGGAATATACAAGAGAGATATCTTGCGCTTCATTTATTTGACTTAAATTAGCTGAAAGGCTTTCAAAAGCAACAACAAATGGTTCAAGGGGCATATCTAAACTGTCATCATTACTACAGGAAAGAAGTAAGAATACCAATACGCCAAAAAATGATTTATAATAATTTGAAAAGTTCATGCTTAATAGGTTAGGTGATATGTGAGTTTTAAAAAGTAAGAACGACCATAACCTAATGGAATTTGGGATGGCGGACCACTATGAGAGCCTCCTTCAAGGGCTGTTGTATTTACTTGTGTGATGTCAAAAATATTCCTACTACCAGCTGTGGTTTTGAAAATTCCTTTAAAAAATGATTTGCTTATCGTAGTGTCCAACCAACTAAATGGATCTGTTGTACCTGCTCTAAATTCCTGTTGGCCTTGCTCATTTGTTTTTTCAACGAATTGTTGCTGTTTTCCTATGTGTTTAAAAAAGATAGAATACGTAGTGTCAAATTTTGGGGCATAGTAAGAAAGGTTGCAATTATACTGGAGGTTGAATAGAAAATCGTTGTTACTTTGAGATCTGCTATCCAGCACTTTTGAAATACCCTGAAGCGAAGCTCCAAATTTTGCTCTGAAATTCTGAAAATAAATTTCATTTTCAGAAAAAATACCTAAAGCTTTAAAACTATCTATATTATTGTATTGAAATGCTAATGGACTTTGATTTACGACAATTAACTCAATGCGGTCTGTGATATCCAAATAGTTAAGGCTAACTTTATTTTTTAGTTTTAATCTACCATCATATAGCGCGCTCTTTTTCTTTAAATGTAAAAAAACAGATAGCCCTTGTTCTGGATCTAAGTCTGGGTTCCCTTGAACATCGTGGTTTACATCAACAAAAAAAGTATAGAGTTCATTATAGTTTGGTGTTCTATTTGCTGAACCCAAGATTGCTCGTAATTCCCAATTTTCTGAAATAATTTGTTTTGCACTTAAAGATCCTATAAATTGGGTTTTAAATAAATTACTAAAAGACACTCTCCCCCCTGGACGCAAAGAAAACTCTTTGTTGATTTTTATTTCTGATGTAGCAAAAAAATCATAATTATATAACTGCTGTGTAACTAGATCAGCACCTGGACCTATAACGATAGCTAATGAAGAACCTAGCCCATATTCGTTAATAAGCTCATAGCCTAATTGTAAATTAGTGGTGTTTGTATTAATTATGTTACTAAAAGTACCCCGAGAAAAAAGAGCACGTCTACTTTGGTATTGCCCTTTTTTAATATTTTCTTTTTCCTGGCTAACAATACGATAGGTAAACCTCTCTAAATCTTTTGATTGTTCTTGAAAAGAAAGAGAGACATTAAACTCGATTGCTCTAAAAAGTGTCCCAAGTGCATTTAAATGGTGATAAAATCTATTATTAGTATAAATTTCATCTAATGCAGTTGGGTTTGTTGTATTAGTTGAAGGGTTTTCGTTTATAGAAATATTCTGCGCATATCTTTCTATGGATTCGTTTAAATACTCAAAACGGTAAGAAAAAGTTAAGTCATCTTTTTTATAAAAAAAAAGAGCTTTGGTGTTTTGTTGTGATTTGGGAAGCCATTGGTGGCCTCTTAAATTATCATTTACACTATGATTTTTTCCTTTTCTATTATTAAAAAACCCAGCAAAATCATTTCGGGTATATACCCCATTTAGGTAAATTCTCTCTGTTAGATTGTGCCCCACCTTCAACGACTGGATATGACGGCCCCTTTCAAACCATTCATACTCGTTACCAACTGATTCTTCTTGAACATAGGTAGTAATATCCCAATCGTTGCGGGAGGACTTTTTTGTTATAATGTTTATAATTCCAGAAACTGCATTAGATCCATACTGCACGCCCATTGCACCCTCAACAATCTCAATTCGCTGTATGTCATCTAAGTTAATAAGGGTCAAATCAGTATTATTACCCAATCCCTCTTCGTTAATAATTGGTATGTTATCAATCAATACTTTAAAATATTGACTATCCAAGCCAAATAAACTAACGCCGCTTTTACCAGTGGAGGTATTTGGAGAAACAGAAATATTTAAAGATGTGTTGAGTACGTCTGCTAATGTGTTTCCAGCCTGGCGTTCAATATCTTCTCTTGTAATTACTTTTACTTCAACAATAGAATTTGAAATAGATTGGGGATTAATCTGTCCTGTTATTACAACTTCTTCTAATTTAT
>CAJWVI010000079.1 GCA_913048115.1 uncultured Flavobacteriaceae bacterium
TGATTTCTTTGGAGAAAAATGGAAAAGAAAAATAATTGATAGAAAATTCAAAAAGTAAGAACTTTCCATACATTCATTCCAAATTAAAAACAAAGACCTTTAAAGAACATTCTGTATGCTGGATAATCCCCTACTGGATGCAACAAATCCTTACACATTGTTATTAAACATTTGAAAATTGTACATTCCTAAAATAGGTTGACTAAAATTAAACACTTAATAATAGTTGCTTATTAAAAACACAAAAGAACGCTGGATAAAAAACTTATGTACACTATGTAGAGGCAATACATGTTGCTGTTTTTTAGCCTATTATTGCATCCCACCCAAGTAAAAACGTCACACGAAGAGCCAGAGGCTTTAAGTATTTAATATAATTGTTAGCATTACATTATCTGTAGGTATAACACAAACAAATCTATAGTAATTAAAAAATAAAAATGGTTAATAACCAGAACCACACATTTTTATAATTTAGTTAAGGGTGCTTAAATTATTAAGCCGAAGCATTTTGTGGTGCCCAACTTGAACACAACATATTTGAGGCTGCTTTTTGAGGGTTTGCACAAGATACTTTTTCGTATCGGGCGCAAGTTCCACAATTTGGATTGTTTTTTAAAGCTGCTTTCATTTCAAAGCTATCACAAGTATAACTTGTGTCGACAGTTACCCCATGAACTTTACAATTATTACTAGATGTTAAACTTCCACAATTCACGCAACTATTTCCTATTCTTATTGACATAATTTTGTTTTTATTATTACATCATAAAAATACGGGGTATGGTCTTTAGAACAAATACAAATAACTGATTACGAGGTATTTGTATTTAGACTAGTTTAAAATAGTACAAAGCTCTAAAACTTACGCATTAGACTATCTATAAGGTAGCTTGAAAGAACTAAGGGTGTAAAACATAGTATAAAAATTTGCCTGTTCTTAGCTAAAATAAAAGCTCGTTGCTTTTCTGTAAACTAAAAATATTCATGCGGAAAATTGCCGTTCACTTAAGTAGCAACTTTCCTTAAAATAACAAACTCAACAAGCAAAATTATCTGGTCAAACTATTTATAATCAATATAAATAATCTATTTTTGCAGGGCTAATAAGATCTCAATTCAAAAAAATAAAATGTCAAAATATTCAATTCTTTTTTTATTCACAGTACTTTTTATGTTCTCTTGTAAAAATAGCAACGAAAAAATAGAGCAAGTCCAAAAACAAGAAATCACACTTTATACACATAGGCATTATGAGAGTGATAAGGTCGTCTTCGAAAAATTTGAACAAGAGACCGGAATAAAAATTAATGTTGTAAAAGCAAGTGCAGATGAACTTATACAGAAACTAGAAAGTGAAGGTAAACAATCACCTGCAGACTTATTACTTACTGTAGATGCAGGAAGACTCGTAAGAGCTAAAAACAAAGGGTTATTACAATCCGTAGATTCAAAAGTACTTATATCTACCATACCTAGTTACTTAAGAGATCAAGAAAATAAATGGTTTGGATTGACCAAGCGTGCACGTATCATAGCGTATTCAAAAGAAAGAGTAAAACCCGAAGAATTAACTACTTATGAAGCATTAACTGAATCTAAATGGGAAAAAAAGATATTAATTCGTTCCTCTAGCAACATCTACAATCAGTCATTACTAGCTTCTATTATAGCCAATAATGGCAAGACAGAGGCTAAAACATGGGCAGAAGGTATCGTTAAAAATTTTGCTCGAGTTCCCAAGGGGAATGATCGAGATCAAATCAAAGCTATATTAGCAGCAGAAGGTGACCTTGCAATAGTAAACACATACTACATAGGCAAACTACTTAATTCAAAAGATTTGGTGGAGGTAAATGCTGCTAATGCGGTTGGACTCTTTTTTCCTAATCAAGACGACAGAGGTACTCATATCAATATAAGTGGAATTGGCCTTACTAAACATGCACCCAATAAAGCTAATGCAATTAAATTTATGGAGTACCTAGTAAGCAAAGAAGTGCAAGAAATATTTGCAGAAGCTAATTATGAGTATCCCGTAAACGCTTCAGCCAATACTTCAACACTATTAAGCTCTTGGGGAAGTTTTAAAGAAGATAACCTATCGCTAACCAAACTTGGAGAATTGAATAAGGCAGCAGTAATAACTTTTGATGAAGTAGCATGGGATAAAGGACCAAATGCTCAATAAATTAAATAGAATACGAAGAGATTTTAACCAATGGTCGTTATTTACAGCAGCCATTGGCTTTTTTGTTGCGATACCTATTTTAACCATCACTGTATATTTATTTGATGGAGTAGGTAATATGTGGGAGCATATTGTAAGCTATTTTCTATTAGAGTATATCCAAAATTCTATTATACTCTTGATAGGTACCGGCATACTAACAACCCTGCTTGGCACCTCTTCAGCCTGGGTTATTTCCAATTACAATTTTCCTCTTAGATCATTATTAAAATGGTTGCTTTTTCTGCCATTAGCAATTCCATCCTATATTGTAGCCTATGCATATGTTGGCTTATTAGGTAACGGAGGTACACTAATTAAATCTTTACAAACCGTTGGGTTTTCTATTCAAAAAATAGAGCTGATGAATATCTATGGATTGATCTGGGTATTGAGTTTTTCTCTTTTCCCTTATGTTTATGCAAG
>CAJWVI010000080.1 GCA_913048115.1 uncultured Flavobacteriaceae bacterium
TCCATAGGCAAGTAAACAACAACATCTGCAAGAGGTGTGTTTTTTTTATTCTCATAGCCAGAAGGGGAGAAAAAGCTTACAACAATTTTGTGATTGGGGTGCGATGTTCTTAGTGATTGTATTACAGGAACTCCTTGCTCATACTCACCTAAGGAAGCGCAGTGAAACCAAATCGTTTTATCTTCTGGAGAAATACCATGTGCTATTATCTGGAAGGTTTGTTTTCTACCCGCCATAAATAGTTTCAGTTTTTTACTCAAATGCTGCGCTATAGATAAAACACCTATTGTGATATAAAGCAGTATGTTGTAAAGTATACTCATGTGTGTAAAAATACAAAATTGAAGTTTTACAATATACCTGTGCTGTAGATATTAAATATCTTAAACTCAATTACTCAACTAGGAGTGTTGTAGTGGTTTTAATATCATGCAATTTTGTATTTTTACATTATAAAAATGTCTAGTCTGTCAAGGCTATTTGTTTCGCAGTTTTAGACAATATTTTAATTAATTCTATAATAAGAAGCTTTGTGTATGAGAAAAATACAAATGGTTGACCTTAAAAATCAACACGCAGCAATAAAAGATAGTGTAAATACCTCTATCCAAGATGTTATTGATAATACCGCATTTATAAATGGACCACAGGTAAAAGAATTTCAAAAAGAATTAGAAACATACTTAGGGGTAAAACATGTTATTCCTTGTGCTAACGGTACAGATGCCTTGCAAATCGCTATGATGGGGTTGGGTCTTAAGCCTGGAGATGAGGTTATTACTGCAGACTTTACATATGTGGCAACTGCAGAGGTTATTGCCTTATTAAACTTAACTCCAGTACTGGTAGATGTGTTGCCAGATACCTTTGACATTGATATTAATGCTATAGAGAAGGCAATTACCCCAAAGACTAGAGCTATAGTTCCAGTTCATTTATTTGGTCAATGTGCTAATATGGATGCAATATTAAAATTAGCAAAAAAGCATAATTTATTTGTAATTGAGGATACCGCTCAAGCTATTGGCGCACATTATAAGTCCAATGATGGTTCTACAAAAAAAGCTGGAACCATTGGCACTGTTGGATGCACCTCTTTTTTTCCTTCCAAAAACTTAGGATGTTATGGAGACGGTGGTGCAATTTTCACCAACGATGATGACCTGGCTTCCAAAATTAGAAAAGTTGCAAACCATGGACAATCGGTACAGTATATCCATGATGAAGTTGGAGTGAATTCAAGATTAGATAGTATTCAAGCTGCAATTTTGAGAATAAAATTAAGAAAGTTGGACACCTATAATAAGGCTAGAATTTTAGCTGCCCAAAAATACGACACTAAATTTAAGGAACATCCAAAATTAACTATTCCTGTAAGGTCAGAATATTCAAATCATGTTTTTCATCAATATACACTCAAATTGAATGGTGTAAATAGAGATGCGCTCCGAGAACATTTGACTCAAAACAATATTCCAAGTGGTATTTATTATCCAATTCCTTTACACCTCCAAAAAGCATATTTGGACGCTAGATATAAGAAAGGCGACTTTCCTATAACGGAAGATTTGTGTAGCTCTGTTATTTCGCTTCCCATGCATACAGAGTTAGATGATGAGCAAATTGCCTTTATTACTAAAACCGTGATTGATTTTATTACAGATTAGATTTAATATTATCAAACTAAAAAAGAGACCGCTTTCAAGCAGTCTCTTTTTTTATATAGTTGTTTTTAAAATTAAATTTCTCCCTTTGATGTCTCTACGTTTCGGTCTATTTTGCGCATCAATCCTTGTAAGACATTACCTGGGCCTATTTCGGTAAAATGAGATGCTCCATCTGCAATCATGTTTTGCATGCTTTGGGTCCATTTAACAGGAGCTGTGAGTTGTGCAATTAAGTTTTTTTGAATTTCTGTTGGATCTGTAACCCCTGTTGTACTTACGTTTTGATAAATAGGGCAGCCTGGGTTTGCAAAATGGGTAGCCTGTATAGCAGCGGCTAATTCTTCTCTTGCAGGTTCCATAAGTGGGCTATGAAAGGCTCCGCCAACAGGCAGTAACAAAGCACGTCTTGCACCTGCTTCTTTTAATGCTTCACAAGCATTATTAACGGCTTCTATCTCGCCACTAATGACCAATTGTCCTGGGCAGTTGTAATTTGCAGCAACAACAATTCCAGATTGCAAGGCGCAAATATCTTCTACAACTGTATTTTCAAGACC